>PBSL01000051.1 GCA_002726205.1 Planctomycetaceae bacterium
TTCCATCCGGATCACCACCGGGGTTTCCATCCGGATCACCACCGGGGTTTCCATCCGGATCACCACCGGGGTTTCCGCCTGGATCGCCACCGGGGTTCCCGCCTGGATCGCCACCGGGGAATCCACCTGGATCGCCATCAGGGAATCCACCCGGATCACCTCCGGGGTTCCCGCCCGGGTCATCAAATCCGGGGATTCCACCGCCGGGCGAACCCGCTCCCGGCGTACCAGAGCCAGGATTATCAAACCCGGGAATTCCCTGTCCGAGGAGCGGGCCGACGGTCATGACCGCCAGAATCCAACTGCAGGCGAAATGGTTGAAGAACTTCCGCATGGCCAGATCTCCGTGCCGTCGTGTCTGAATCGATTGCTTGCAGCTGGCTGACGTGGCCCGCATCAATGTGCCAGTAGCCCCACTTCACTATCTTTCTTGAGAACTGTCAAGCAGTGTCCGCACGAGAGGGGTTACTTTGCGGGCAGGTGACTGGATTGAGATGACTAGAGTGTCACACGGCACTTCGGCAGTGCCTGCCGGAGTGCCTGCACGCCGGTTGGGGTGACTTTCGTTCCGGCGACGTTAACGCCGATAAGCTCCTTGAGCGAGTGGAGGTGCTTGAGTCCCGCGTTGGTTATCCGGGTGTTGCTGAGTTCCAGTCCCCGGCAGGTGGATGTGGCTTTCAGGTAACGCAGGCCCACGTCGGTGATGGCGGTGTCGCTGAGATACAGCCGCTGCAATACCGGCAGCCGGTGGACTTCCCTGAGCCCCTCATCGGTGATGCTGGTCTTGTCGAGCCAGAGGACATTGAGTCCCGTACAGCTGGAGAGGTGCCGGAGACCTTTGTCACTGATCCGGGTTTCCTTGAGTCCGAGATGACGGATTGCCGTGAGTTGCTTGAGATGTTCGAGTCCCGCGTCGCCGATGCGGGTGTGATTGAGATTCAGGCCGCTGAGTTTCTTGAGTCCCGAGAGGTATGAGAGTCCCTTGTCAGTGACTTGAGTCTTGGCGAGTCCCAGCCCTTCCAGGTTCTTCATCGTTCCCACGGCACGCAGGGCAGCATCGCCCACGGCGGTTTCGGAAAGATACAACTCGGTCAGCCCGGACAGTTTTCCCAGCCGTTCGACACCCTGGTCGGTGACTTTTGCACCGGCAAGCGAGAGCGTCTTGAGGTTCTTGATCGAGACGAGGTGGTGGAGTCCGGCGTCGGTCAGTGGTTGAGTCCAGGCACTGAGGCCGGTGATCGTGCCGTCGGTCCCGGTGCGGACCTGGCACACGGTCTTCAACGCCGCCGGGACGTTGCCGCCGACCTTGGCCACGGCGTCGACCAGTGGATCGGGTGTGTGCTTGAGCGTGCAGTTGGGCAGCGATTGGGCCAGTTGCACGGCAGCCGGAGAGGTGATCAGCGTGTCGACGAGGTTCAGTGATTTCAGCGTTCCCAGTTCCTGTAACGGTGTCACGGCGGAGTCGTCGATTCGTGTGCTGCTGAGATCCAGTGAGTGAAGCGACTTTATCGAGGCCAGTTGCGTCAGTCCGACATTGGATACGGCCGTCCGCGACAGCCAGAGGGTTTCGAGATTCACGAGTGGCCGCAGGTGTCTCATTCCACCGCCGGTTACCAGTGTTCCCCGCAGACCCAGGGCCTTCAAATCGGTGCGGGGGGTGATATACCTCTGCAGTGTGTTGTTGGTGACCGGTGTGTCGGAGAGATCCAGGATGGTGAGCGAGGTCAAACGGGACAGGTGTCTCAACGCGTTGCCTCCGATCTGCGTTCCAGCCAGCGAGAGTCGATGGAGGCCAGTGAGTCCACTCAGGTGCACTACGCCGGCGTTGGTCAGTGGGATCCGGGCCAGTTTGAGGCTCTTGAGATTGGTGAGCTTTGCGAGGGGTGCGAGGCCGGAATCGGTCAATCGCGTACCGGAAAGATCCAGTGCCTGCAGTCCTGCCAGCTCGCTGATCCGCCTCAGTCCCGTGTTGGTGATTCGACTGTTCGAGAGGACCAGTTCGGAGAGTGCCGGCAGGTCCTTGAGAATTGTCAGCGCCGTATCACCGACACTCAGGCCGGCGAGATCAAGTACGCGGATATTGCTTGCCCCTCTGAGGCTGGCGATGTCGGCCTCGACCAGTGGCGGATCGAGTTCGAGTCGACCCGCCTGCAGACGACCACCGCTAAAAAAGACCTCCACTCGTGGTACCGTCTGCGAAAGTGCCACGATTCCCGGGAGCGTGACACGGCATTTTCTTGCCAGGATCTTTCTGAGAGACCTGAGTCGGCCGAGGTTCTTCAGCCCGGTGTCATCGACCTGCGTCTGGTCAATCCAGACTTCACGGAGGCGGCTGAAACCGGCCAGCAAGGCAAGTCCGTCTCCGGTGATCTTGGTCCCCCGGAGGCTGATCTGCTGGACATGTTTGAGCCCCTTGATCCTGGCGAGCCCGGCATCGGAAAACCGGCGTTTGCGGATGTTGATCGCGGTGACTCGCCCCTGGGGATCTCGTTTGACCGAACCGACCCGTTCCAGGGCGGGGATGAGCTTGTTGCCGTTGGCTGCCAGGGCCGAGACAAGAGGGTCGACGGGAAAGCGAATCTCGCAGTCGGGTAACGCTCGCTTGAGGTCAGCGACGTCGGTGGCACTGACCGAGGTGTTTTCCAGGTCAAGCAGTTCCAGTCGAGACAAACGCCGGAGCGACTCAAGGCCGGTTCCGGTGACCTGTGTTCTGACAAGTGACAACTGGCGGAGGCTGGAAAGGCTGGCGAGGGACGCAAGACCACTGTCGGTAATCTGGTTGTAGCCCAGGCGGAGGGTCTGCAAGCGGGAGAGGTTGGCCAGGTGTGCCAGGCCCTTGTCGGTGATCCGGGTGCGACGGCAACTGAGTCGTTGAAGATCGCCGAGTCTCTGAAGATGGGCCAGGCCCGGGTCATCGACCCGGGTGCCATCCAGCGAGAGCACCTCCAGTCCGGTCAATCGTCGGATCGACTGGAGTCCCGCCCCGGTGACTCCACGGCCGATGATCGCCAGTCGTTTCAACCGCGAGAGGTTGGCCAGGTGTACCAGGCCGGCGTCGGTAATCGATCGCGGCAGGATGATCTCCTCGAGGTTGAACATCTTCGAGACGTGCGTCAGTCCGTCATCGGTCACGGTGGTGCCGTTGAGCTTGAGGATCTTCAGATGGTTGAGTTTCGAGAGTCCGGCGAGATCGTCGTTGTTGGCGTCTTGGAAGAGAACCAGTTGATCGTGGGTCAGCGATCCCCGGTTGAATTCGACGTCGAGCGTGGTTCGCGAGGCGGCGAACTGCCAGACTCCCGGTGAGCTGACCTTCGTGCCTCTCAGGGAAATGCGTTTCAACGCTTTCAGGGCTGACAGCGACGACAGGCCTTCGTCGGAAATGCCGGTCTGGTCGAGAACCAGGATCTCGAGCTGCTCGAATCCGGTGAGTTGGGCCAGTCCCGTGTCAGTGATCAACCCAGGCAAGACCAGGGCTTGCAGGTTCTTGAGGTTGGCCAGGGCCGCGAGATCATCGTCGTCGAATCGGGTTCCACCGAGATTGAGTCGCGAAATGTCGGCGAGTTGACCGAGGTGCCGGGTGAACGACGCTGCATCGACGGGAAGTTCACGAAGGTTGAGAATCTTGAGACTTGTGAGGCCGGTCAGGTGCGCAAGTCCGTTGGCGGTGATCTGGTTGCCGCCCAGGTAAAGAGCTTCGAGTCCGTCGAGATCGGCAAGGGATTTCAGTCCCGCGTCGGTGATCGACGTATCGCGAATGTCGAGTGCCCGGAGTGAACCCAGGGCAGCGACGTTGGCGAGATCTGCATCGGTGAACTGCTTGTTGCGGTAACAGGTGATGCTCTCCACGGCGCCGCTTGTGTCCTTGGCGACCGTCGCGATCTTCTCTAGCAACTTCACCGCGGCCTGGGGATCGACAGCGGGAACTTCCACCGGTGGGGAAGCGGACTCGTCCTGGTTCCTGACGACGACCGGTGGTGGCGGTGCCGGGGCATCACTCCCGCAACCGCAAGCAACAGCGAAGAGCAAGCCTGCCACAATCACGCCGCGCATTGGAGCCTCGTCGTGCCTGGGGACTCGCGAAGGAACTCTCCATCCGGCCGAAGATCGACCGGGCTTTCGGCCTGGTGAATGCCGCGACCCTGGAGCGTCACTCGGGCCAATTGCAGCCTAGTCTACACGGGCACGGTGAGCAAATCGATCGGCCCGGATCAAGGCCGCTGTCCCGTTTTGTTGCCGGGGCGGGACGCGGGACCGGTTGAGCGTGACCGCGAATTCCTGCCGGCGTCGGCTGCAGTCGGCGGGAGATTATTTTCTCGCCAGCGAGGACCGGGTCACGACGTTGACGCAGGGATCATCGATGATCCACGGTGTCGACCAGTGCATCCGGTCGTTTCGGCTGACGATGTTGAAGAAGAACGAGTTGAACTTGCGGACCCGGCAACTGTAGGGAAAGAACGATCCGATGCGGTCCCTGGAGGTCAGGGGGTCGACGCCGGGTGAGGCGTAGTAGTGCACACGCCCATCGGGTGTGAACGACATGCCAAATGTCCACCAGCCGATCTGTGTGATCTTCGGACCTACCACGTCTTCGCCGCGTTCGTCGGCTCGCATGATGATCAGTGCCGAGGGCGTCTTGAAGTCGTAACGTGCGTCGTGGGGACTGTTGAACTGGATGAAGAACCCCGGCCAGTAGGTCTTGGTCTCGGTGGCCACCGGTTTGAAGAAGTACTTCCGCGTCAGTGTTTTCCAGGTTCGTCCCTCGACATCGCAGCGAATTCCCAGCGACGTGTCGGTAATGGCGTCCCAGTACTTGAACGGTGGCAGGTAGACGTGGACCTTGAAGTTGGGGCGATGCCTGGCGTCGATGTGAGTTCCGAAGCGGGATCCCCCGCCGAAGATCAGGTCATCCTGCTGGCTGGTTCGACTGGTCCGGCCGGGAATTCCCGTGTTCAGTGAACGCAGCAACAGTGATCCACTGCTGCCCGGCAGGCCTCCCCGGGGAGTGCCTACACGCCTGATCATGTCCGGCTGGCCACGGTAGGTGCTCTCGAACCACAGCCCGTTGGTACTGCCCCCGGCGGGCAATCGTTCTCTGCGGTCGAGATTGCGGCTGGCCTTGGGGCCGTTGACAACCCACTTCCACTCGGCATCCTCGAAATTGTCACTCATCTCGCTGAGCTTGACACCGGTGCCGGGCACCACCGGCGTCGACAATCTCACCAGGTCGGCCGCCGACGCAGTGGGAGCCGTGAGTGGGGCAACGCCAAGAGTTAACAGGACAACGAAGGTCGTAGCCAGTGAAGTCAGGTGGTGGATCATGGTCAGGCGCAGCCGTTAATTGGTCTGTGAGGATTCTTGGGAGCGAGGCCACCGCCGGGCGTGAAGACCGCGATGACCCTCTGTATTGCCATCGGAACACGGCGAATCGTCAGTTCATGGCAAGCGCCGCGACCCTTCGTTAATCCAGCGAGATCGCCGATTTTTCTGGCACTGCCGCTGCAACCGCTACAACGTGGTGCTCCGCGGTTCGCGACTGCTAGAATCGGGATCGCGATCGAACCGAAGCTGGAGTTTCTCGATCATGGAACCGGGAGGCGCTTGAAAATGAGTCTCGCCACAGAACCGATTCCCGAATCGCTTGCTGCCGCGGGAATCGGAGACGTCGAGTGGAATCTTCGGCAACGCCTGGCCGCGGCCTACCAGGTTGTCGAGCACCTGGGCTGGAGCGAGTCGATCTACGGGCACATTACGCTGAAGGTGCCTTCCGATGACCCGCTCAAGCCCCATTTTCTGATCAATCCCTACGGGTTGTGCTACGACGAGATCACGGCCGAGAACCTGGTGAAGATTGATCTCGAGGGGCAGCCGATCGGCCCGGTCACTCACCCGGTCAACATCGCCGGCTACGTGATCCACAGCGCCGTGCACGCGGCTCGTGATGATGTGACCTGTGTCTTTCATACGCACACGACCGCCGGCATGGCCGTGGCTGCCCAGGCGGCGGGGTTGTTGCCGATCAGCATCCATGCCAGTGGTTTCTTCGAGCGGATCGGCTACCACGACTACGAGGGTCCCAGCCTCGATGTCGAGGAGAACGTCCGGCTGGTTGCGTCACTGGGAAACCACAAGGTACTGATTCTCCGGAACCACGGTTTGCTGACGGCTGGCACAACGCTTGAGGAGGCGTTCATCCTGATGTTCCGGTTGCAGCGGGCCTGTGAGATCCAGGTGGCGGCGGGTGCCGGTGACGCCGAACTGGTCCTGCCGGACGTCGAGACTTCCCGCGAGGCCGCCGAAAAAGTCGATCGGTTCCTGGCGGGCAACGAGGGGTTTCCGGTGGGCAAGCTGGAGTTCGATGCCTGGGTTCGCAAGGCCAGTCGATCGAACTGATCGTTTGCCGGGCGGTTGGCAGAGTCGCCGCTTGCCTCGGAGCCCGTCGAGCGTGGCGAACGTGTCACCCTGGCTCTAGAGCAGCTCGCGGATCACTTCACGCTGATCGACGATGTACTGCGGTCGACCCCGCAAGTCCTGCAGCGTCAGCAGGCGGGCGTTGATGTCGAGGTTGTGGTAGAGCGTTGCAAAGACCTCGCGGTAGTGCACGGGTCGGTCCTCGGGCACTTCGCCCAGCCGGTTGGTCGATCCCACCACCTGCCCGGTTCGCATGCCACCGCCGGCCAGCAGGCACATGTTGGCATTGGGCCAGTGGTCGCGACCGGCGTTGCCGTTGATCTTGGGCGTGCGGCCGAACTCGCCCCAGACGACCACCGACACGTCGTCGGACAGTCCCCGGGCGTGCAGGTCTTCGACCATCGCCGAGAGCCCGATATCGAGCATCGGGACGGTGGCTCTCACGTTGAGGAAATTCTCCTTGTGCCAGTCCCAGTTGAATCCGCCCCGGCTCATCCGCTCCAGCGGCCATTGGCTGAAAGCCAGCGTCACGCAGCGGGCCCCGGCCTCGACCAGCCGGGTGGCGACCAGGAACTGTTTGAGCAACTCGGGGCCCCCGTGAACCGGCGGCACAGCGTTGGAAATACCGTAACGACGCAACAACTCGGCTGGTTCCTCGCGAAAGTCCAGCGCATTGGCCAGCCGGCTGGAGGTCAGGATCCCGAAGGCCTGCCTGGTGATCGTGTCCATTCCGTCCATCACGCCGCGGGCGTCGGCGTCGCGGCGGAAGCGGTCAAACGAGGCCAGGAGTCGCTTGCGGTCGCCGAGTCGATCAAGCGTGATGTTCTTCAGCACGATGTCAGCGGAACTCTCGGCATCGCTTTGCACCTGTTCCCTGGAGACCCCCGACTTGTAGACGATCTCGTCGCGTTTCTTCCGGTTCGTTTCGAATCCGGCGTGCCCGATCCCCAGGAAACCCGACTGGTTCAGACTGGCCCGCGTGGTGGATTCGGCGTTGGGAGGCGAGAGACTTATGAATGGGGGCAGCGAGGGATGGACGTGGCCTTGCACCTTCGAGACCACCGCGCCCAACGATGGCCAGCCTCCCGCCGGGAAGCCCGGTCGAAACGGGCTGTCGCCCATCTGCGGGTGCGTCTCCCAGCCGGTCAGGTTGATGTGGACGTTGTGGTCGTTGAGCCCGCCGTGCAGCGAGCGGACAATTGCCATCTTGTCCATGATCGCTGCCGTTCGCGGCATCATCTCGCCGATGTCAATCCCGGGCACGCTGGTGCGAATCGGCTGGAATGGGCCGCGGATTTCCGACGGTGCGGTCGGTTTCAGGTCGACCATGTCCTGGTGAGGTGGGCCGCCGGGCAGCAGGATCATGATCACGGCCTTGTGCGGCTGCGAACTCTTCGCGGCCGCCTCGGCGGCCAGGACCTGCCGCAGGCCCAGGCCTCCCATGGCCAGGCCGCCGATCGAGAGAAAGCTGCGGCGTGACAGACCATCGCAGTACCGGGATCTGGGACCGAGAATGCTGAGCATTATCGCACGCGTTACCGTCAGGAGTGTGTGTCAGGAAAGAACCCAGGTACGGATCGTCTGATCATAACCGGTCGAAGCCAGCCTGCCGCCGTCAGGAGAAAACGAGACCGCCAGGACCGCGCCCTCGTGACCGGAAATTCGCGCCAGTTCGTCGCCGGTGGCCACGTTCCAGATCCGCACCTGGCCGTCCCAGCCACCGGTTGCCAACTGTGACCCGTCGGAATTGAAAGCCAGCGAGTGAATCCAGTTTTCGTGGCCGAGCAGTTCGCCGACCATCCGGCCGCTGGCGACGTCACGGATCTCCACGTGACCGATGACTGTTCGGTCGGGCTGGTGTTTTCCGTATCCGGCGGCGAGCAACCGCGAGTCCGGTGACAGCGCTGTGGCGTGGACCCAGGCGGTTTCTCCGGGCGGGTCGGTCGCCTGGCCATTCTGCCAGGAAGCGGAAGACTGCTCCCAGATCTTGACGGCCTTGTCGGCCTGGACGGTGTAGAGCTTGGCGGCATCGGCCGAGAATCGTACCGAGTAGAGCTTGTGCTTGTAGCCGGACAACGTGGTCTGCAACCGGGCGGTGGTCGGGTCGCCGTCGATATCCCAGATCCTGACCGCCCGATCATATCCCCCGCTGGCCAGCCAGCGGCCGTCGGGTGACCAGGCAACCGCATGCACGACATTGCCATGGCCGGTCAATTCGTTTTTCTCGGTAGCCGTGTTCACATCCCAGAGCCGCACCACGCTGTTGTTGTTGGCACTGCCGGAGGCCAGGGTCTTGCCGTCGGGGGAGAAGGCCAGGCTGTACACCTCGGACTTGTGGCCCTCGAGAACCGCCAGCTGGCGACCAGTCTTGACGTCCCACAGCCGGATCCATTCATCCCAGCCTCCCGAGGCCAGGGTCTGCCCGTCGGGGGAGAACGCCAGCGTGTAGACCCAGCTGGTGTGGCCTCGCAGGACGTGGCGGGCGGAGGTGACCAGGGTTGGTTTCATGATCCCACCAGCTCCCGGATCGCCGATCCTTTGCAGATCCGGTGTGGTCGACCAAGAAAGTCATGGAAGACCTGCGACACATCGATTCCCAGCAGGTGGAAGATCGTCGCCCCAATATCAAACGGCGAAACCGGATTCTCGGCGGGATAGGCGGCCCGGCTGTCAGAGGCCCCGTAAATTTCTCCGCCGCGAAGACCCGCCCCGGCCATCACGACCGAGTAACAAAACGGCCAGTGTTGCCGGCCACCCTCGGCGCTGATGCCCGGCGTTCGACCAAACTCTCCCATCAGCACGACCAGTGTCTCTTCGAGCAGCCCTCGCTCGAAGAGTTCCTCGAGCAGCGCTGATACGGCTTGGTCGGTCGGCGGCAACTGCCAGTTCTTGAGATTGGCAAAGTTGTTGATGTGATTGTCCCAGCCGATGTCGGTGCGGCGGCGGCCGTTGCGCCAGTAGACATTGACCAGTGGCACGCCCACTTCGACCAGCCGTCGAGCCAGCAGGCAACTCTGGCCGAAGGGAGTGAATCCGTAACGGGCCCTCACGGCATGCTGCTCGGCTCCCAGGTCAAAAGCCTGTCGCGCGGTGGTTGAACTGACCAGTGAGAAAGCCTGCTGGTAAAAATTGTCAAAACCGGCCAGCCGCTTGCCTCGCTCGGCCTTGTGGAATCCTTGTTCGACCTGTTCCAGCAGTCGTCGTCGCCGGTCGATTCTCAGTCCGGTCAGCACGCCCCCCGCATCGCGAAAGGCCGGCGGTGTGAAATCCGTGAAGCCGGGATCGTGAGCGGGGGCGTAATTGTCCACCGCCTTGACCAGGAACGGGTCAAACGTCTTGCCCAGGAAACCGGCGTTTTGGCCGGGAACGATCTTGCCCGAGTTGGTCTGCAGCAGGCTGGGCAACTGGACATACTCGGGCAGGCCGTTGCCACGGGGCTTCACGTGGGCCAGGACGGCGCCGATGTTGGGATTGTCGGTCGGCTTAGCGGCGTTGCGCTTGTCGAGCCACTGGTAGCGATTGGCGGTCATCATGTCGTGAAATGCCGCCTGGTGATCGCTCTCGCGGTGATTGACCGACCGCACGATCGTGAACTTCTCGGCCTGCCGTGACAGCAGCGGCAGGTGGTCGCCGATCTCGATTCCCGGCACGTTGGTCGGGATCGGCAGGAACGGACCGCGGACCTCGACAGGAGCGTCAGGTTTGAGGTCGAACGTATCCTGGTGAGGTGACGCGCCCCAGAGATGCATCAGAATACATCGCTTGGCCCGCCCGAAGGTCTGATGCCCGGCGGCGTGAGCCTGCGACTGCAGCCGCAGCAGCGACGGCAACGAGAGTCCCAGCGAACTCAGGGCTCCGACCCGCAGGAAATCCCGCCGTGGATGACCCTCGCAGAAATTCAGCGTCCGACCCTGAATGTTGAGCATTCCGAACTCACGCAGGGGGAGAAAGAGGCCAAACCGACAAGAATCGGCTGATGCCTGTTTGTACCAGTCGGCCAGAAACCGGTCAAAGCTGGATCCCGATCAGCCGTCCACCACGATATCTTCCTTGGTACTCTCAACGATTGCAAAGAGCTCTGACTGCTCCTGGGCGGGGACCTCGAACTTGTCGAGCGTCTGGCGGAAGTCGTCCAGGAAGGCCTGCCACTCTTCCTCGGTGATTTCCAGCTCCGCGTGCGAATCGTGCATCGAGCGGCCCGTGTAGGTCTGAGGGCCTCCGCTGGCCCAGCAGACCTGCTCGGTGACCAGGTACTTGAAACCGGCCGGGGGCACCTTGTGGTGGGCCTCGTCGACCTTCGGGTTGGCATTGAGCCTCTGGTCGGCCATCACGCGGTCGATGAAATCGTCGACGACGGTGGCGATGGCAAAGACGCCACCGAGACGCTCGTAAAGACTCGCGTTGGCTGTTTCGTTGTTCATGCCAGGATCTCCTCCTGCTGGGCCGCCGCCGGTCGGGCAACCAGTAGCAGCAAGGCCGGGACAATAAGCGTGCGAATGCCCTGCATGGATTGATTGTAGAGTGTCGGGGCGGGGTGACGAAACATCGCCGTTTTTCTCGTGACCACCGACACCGGCACACCGTCTCTACAACAGTTCGGCGACCGGCTCGCGGCGATCGATCACGTACTGTGGCCGCCCGGCCTGGTCCTGGATCGTTGCGGTCATCGGATCGATGCCCAGTTGGCGATAGAGCGTGGCGAAGACGTCCTGGTAGTGCACCGGCCGCTCGTGAGGTATTTCGCCCAGGCGATTGGTTGAACCGATCACCTGGCCGACCTTCATGCCACCACCGGCCAGCAGGGCACAGGAGGCCTGCGGCCAGTGGTCGCGGCCGCCGCCCTTGTTGATTCGTGGGGTCCGCCCGAATTCGCCCCAGGCGATCACGCTGACATCCTGGTCGAGCCCGCGGCGGTGCAGGTCTTCGACCAGGGCGGTCACGGCCTGGTCGAGCTTGGGCAGTTGGATTGGGAGTCGGGTGAAGTTGGCCCCATGGCGGTCCCAGCTGCCGAATGACAGCGTGACGCAGCGGACTCCCGCTTCGACCAGCCGGCGGGCCAACAGGAACTGGTCCATCCAGTGCGGGCCGGCATCCTCACCGAAGGCTGGTGCCGAACTGCCGCGGCCGTAGCGGTCTCGCAGGCCCTTGTCTTCCTTGTCGAGATTCATTGCCTGGATCAGCCGGTTCGAGGAAAGCACGTCGAAGGCCTGGCGAGTGAACGCGTCGGCCCCCTCGTAGATTTCCGACCGGTCAGTGAAACGCCGGAACCGGTCGATGCCGGCCAGCAGGCTCCTGCGATCCCCGAGCCGATCCAGGGTGATCCCGTTGAGCTTCATGTTCGCCATCGTTTCACCGGAGGGCTGAAAGGCCGAGTAGGCCTGGCCGAGAAATCCGGGATAACCGGGATTGGAGTACGGCGAGTGGCGGGTTGGTGTGGTCAGCCCGACGAAGGGAGGCACCGACGGTTCGACGGGACCCTGCAGGCGAGCGATGGCCGAACCCAGCGAGGGCCGACCACTTTGTCGTCCCCTGGGCCCGATCGGGAAGCCCGACAGGCACGTGTCCGAACAGTGCTGGTCGGGTGAACCGTACAGCGAGCGGATGATCGTGAATTTCTCCATCGAGCGTGCCAGCAGCGGCATGTGCTCGCAGATCTGGATGCCCGGCACGCTGGTCTCGATCGGACGAAACGAGCCGCGGATTTCCTTGGGCGCCTTCATCTTCAGATCGTACATGTCCTGGTGCGACGGGCCCCCGGAAAGGTAGATCATGATCACGGCCTTGTGACCCAATCCGCCGGTCTTGACCTCTCGACCGGCCGCCTTGGCTTTTGCCTCCGCCCGCAGGATCGCCGGCATCGAAAGACCGCCCAGGGCCAGGCCACCGATCTGTAGAAAGTGGCGACGCGGCACCCCGTCGCAGTAGCGGTCAAGCTGCCCCTGGATCTTCAGCATCGGTCATCCTCTCGCCGTGAGACGTTCCGCAGCTTCGAACATGCTCCATCTAGTATCGGCGTGCATTGTAGGCCGTGACCAGTCTCGGGTGAAACTCCAGCATCGTTGTCATCGGCCTGCGACCGCGATGTCGACGGGAGTCGGGGAGTTCGAGGTTCGGGCGGAGTGCGCTGGCCGGCGGGTCCTTCTATCCGCCGAACCGCCCGGCCAGGTACGGTTCGATCGCCACGTCAGTCGTTTCGCCGACGACCGACTGGGCCACCACCCTTGCCATCAACGGTGCCGCGACGATCCCGGTCCGAAATCCTCCCGTGGCATTTGCGTATCCCTCGAGTCCGCTCACCGGTCCGAGTACCGGCAGTTCATCGGGCGTTCCCGGCCTCAACCCGGCCCACATCCGCTTGATGCAGATATCGGTCAGCACGGGAACGGTCGTCACCGCACCACGACACAGGTCGCGGATTCCCACCTCCGTCACCGACGAATCGAAGCCGGCGTTTTCAGTCGTGCTGCCGATCAGCACCTCCCCGTGGTGTTTCTGGACGAGGTAGCAGGACGAGGTGGAAATACACGTCGAGATCAGCGGCGGCAGGGCTTCGGTGAGAACGACCTGGCCACGGATGGGCTCGATGGGCAACTCGATGCCGGCCGTGGCAGCCAACCGTCCGGCCCAGGCGCCCGCGGCGTTGACGACCGTCCCGCAGTCGATGCGGTCTTCGCCGAGCGTGACACCGGTGACCCGGTCACCGCTGCGGTGAATCGCCGAGACAAGCTCGTCGTGCTGCAGCCGGGCCCCTTCGGCCAGGGCCGCCCGCTTGAAGGCCTCGGCCAGCATCATCGGGTTGACCTGAAATTCTCCCGGCAGCAGTGCCCCGCCGACAATGTCGGTCGTCACGGCCGGTTCGAGTTCGGCAACGTCGGTCGTGGAGAGCAGTTCGAGGATGAATCCGTCGGGCAGGCCGCGGGCGATGTTGTCGACGACGGCCTGTTGCTGGACCGAGTTCATCAGGAACAGCAGTCCGGGACCGTCACCGAGTTCGATGTCCAGGCCGGTGCGGTCCTGCAACGTGCCGGCCAGTTCCGGAAACCGCGAGTTGCTCTCGACCAGGAAGTCACGAAACACCTCCGGCAGCATCTCGGGGACCGCATCGGTCGAGTCCTTGCCGGAACGGGTGGCCTGGTAGATCACGCCGCAACCCAGGCCAACGGCCTCGCCGATCGGCCAGAGACCTCCGGCCGAAGCCGACGTGGCTCGGCCGGGTTGCTGCCGATCGACGATCAGGACGTCGACGCCACGGCGAGACAGTTCCCAGGCGGTGGCGTTGCCCATCACACCACCTCCGGCGATGACCACGTCGATGCTGTGCGTCATGGCCGGGTGTCCTCCCCGGCCGCAGCAACCGTGCCGGCCAGGTCACCCAGGGTGACCGGCACCAGTGGTGGTCGGAAGGTCGGAGGTCCGCTGCGTTCCAGCGGACAGGAACCGAGATCGGCCAGACGCCGTGCTGCGGCCGGCTGGCACATCCGGCCCTGGCAGGGGCCCATGCCCAGCCGCGTGGCGACCTTCAGGCTCCGCAGCGTGACACTGCCGGTCGAGACCGCCGTGTCGATCTCGTGGCGACGGATCTCCTCGCAGCGGCAGACCAGTGTCTGTTCGTCGGCGAGTGTCGAGAGGCCCGGCCGGAGTCGGCCGAGCGCATCCACCGCGCGGCGAAATCTTCCCAGGCGGGTCAGGCGGTGACGGACCGGGTCTGCCAGTTGTTCGGCCTGCGGGGCAGTGATGGCCCCGCAATTCGCGGCGATGCCCAGCCCGACCAGTCGGCCTGCCAATTCGGCCACGAGGGATCCGGCCACGCCCGCTCCGTCTCCGGCAGCCCAGACTCCCGGGACCGTCGTCTGACCCCAGGCATCGACCTGGGGAATCCAGCCTCCGGGTTGGTCGCCACAGATCAGCTGGCAACCGGCCTGCTGCGCCAGGCCCAGCCTGGGGACAAATCCGTAGCCGACACAGAGGGAATCGACGGCAATCGGACGGGCCCGACCGTGGTCGGGGATCCAGTCGCCGTCGCAGGGAGCGACCAGGACCCTCTCGAGCCGCTCGGAACCCTCGGCACGTGTGACGATCTGCCCGATCAACAGGGGAATTCCCGCCTGCCGGATCCGCTTGAGAAGTCCAAAGCCCTGGCGGCGAAGGTCACCGTCGGTCAGTAACCCCGGGAGATTCCAGAAGACATCGCGGCGACGGAGAGTTTCGCAGATGCCTACCACCTCCACCCCCGCTCCGTACAAGGCCAGCGCCACGACCAGCAGGAACGGGCCGGTGCCGGCCAGCAGTATTCGCCGCCCGGGGATCACGCCCTGTGACTTGAGCAGTTGCTGGGCCGCCCCGGGAGTCATCACGCCGGGGAGCGTCCAGCCGGGAAATGGTGGAACGTATTCGTAGGCACCGGGAGCGAGAATCAGGTGATCGGCTTCGAGCATCCGGAAGCCCTCGGGACCGCAAACCGTCAGGCGGCGGTTGGGGAAGCAACCCACCACATCGTGGTTGGCCAGGACGGTGATGCGATCGGGCAATTCCAGCAGACGTTTCCGCAGCAAGGCCCCGCGGTCGGGCGGACGCGGCACCATGGGTGGCACGGCCGGGAACCGGTAAATCTGTCCACCCGGGCGAGGATTCTGATCCACCAACGTGACGGGGAGCCCCTGTTCGGCCAGCGTGATCGCTGCGGTCATCCCGGCCGGACCGGCACCGATGATGACAAGACGCGGGGCGCTGTCGGAACTCATCGTTCGGAACCCTCCGAACCGTTGCCGTGCTGGCGGGTGACCACCATTCCTTCAGCGGCCGGGATCAGGCAGGCCTGGCGATTCGCACGGCCGTCGATTGTCACCAGGCAATCGAAGCAGACGCCCATCCCGCAGAAGAGGCCGCGGGGGGCACCGTCGACGCGGGTCGTTCGCAGGACTCGTTCGTCGCAGGTCCAGAGCGCGGCTGCCACGCTTTGACCCGGTTGGGCCGTCACCGGCTGTCCGTCGAACTGGAACCGGATGATTCCTGATGGGGGGTTGCGGTGTGTCATCTTACGGTCACGACCGCAATTGCAGTGCGGCTTTCACCGGGAAGATAAAATGAAACAGGAAGAAAGGCAAAAAAGAAGGCCAAGGAAACCGGTAGGAAAAACAATCAATCCCATCCGCGGGTGACCGTCGGCGGTAGTTTAGGTCGTTTGATTGCGGCGTGTCGATACGTGTCGACGAGGGTTTGAACTATCGTCTGCTTGTTCCCCGGATCGGTCCGGCTCGTGTGAATTGGCCGCATCGGTGTCCTCAAGCCAGGATGTCCTGGATCACCTTTCCGCCGATGTCAGTCAGTCGAAAGTCTCGTCCCTGGTACCGGAAAGTCAGTCCCAGGTGATCGATGCCCAGCCATCGACGGGCTGTTGCTCACGGCTGTTCGAGATGGACCGGAGCATCGCGTTGAGCGGGCCGAAAGCAGCCGCTCAGGAATTCCGGAAGACCGCGACGATGACCCGCACGGTCTTACCAGCGCGGTGGAAATCAA
>PBSL01000052.1 GCA_002726205.1 Planctomycetaceae bacterium
CGAGTTCGCGGCGTCCGGCAAGGTGGTCCCCGAGGGCTGGACCCGGCGGCTGGTGTTGGAAACCGTCGGCTGGTGCAAGGACATGGATCTCTACACCGGCGATGGCCAGACGGTGGGACCGCTGCCCGGGACCGGCCGGCCGTCGGCCGTGCGCGATCGGTTGCATCGCAGGTTCAACACCCGCTACCAGCGGGGCTGGTAGAAGCCGCAGGGACTAGTGTCCCCCGGAACCTAAGAGAGTCATCACGATACAGCCAATGATGGCGACGGCCGTTGCGATCAGCAGCAACGCGGTGATCGAGGACATCCGTAGTCGCTTGTCGGTCGTAAAGGCCAGGTAGAGGATGCCGATCATCAGCAACGGGGTGTTGACCAGACCGTTGATGAACTGGCCGAGGATCACCAGTTGCTCGGGTTTCGCGCCGGTCAGCGCCGAGTACAGCGTGATGCCCAGGAAGGCGAGCAGGTACAGGTTCTGGAAAATGCGGTTGTAGCGAACGCGGGCGATGGGATCGCCGTAGTCGAGAGTGCCCATGCTCGAGAGCAGGTCGGTCCACATTCGCCCCGAGGCTGCAACGACGACGACGATCGTGGAAAACAGGGTGCAGAACCCGCCGAACATGAAGACGCCATAGGACCACGCCCCGTAGGTCTCGGTGTAGATCTGCGAGAGTTGCTCGACGACCTTCATCCCGCTGGGAACCTCGCCCTTCTTGTGCAGGATGGCACAGCCGACCAGGAAATAGGCCGCGGTGATCACCGTGGCCAGCAGCGTGGCCACGCCCGCGTCGAGTTGTAGTACGCGGATCCAGCCGCGAGCCCGTTCGACCCAGCCCTCCTCGTTTTCGTCGCCAACATTGCTCGCGTAGCCCTTTTCGAGAATCCAGTACGGGTACATGAACATCTCGTTGGCCGTCGTGCCCAGGGCGCCCAGCAGGCTGATAACCGCAAACAGTACGAGCTTGCGCTCGGAGGGGTCACCCAGGGAAAATGTCATTCCTGACAGGACATCGGAGAATTCCAGCGGATATTCGGGATTGGGACTGAAGATCAGCAGCAACAAGGCGATGACCACCGAGAGACTGAAACCGCAGACCAGCAGCGCGATCAGTTTCTCCAGGGCCTCGTAGATGCTGAACCAGAGAATTCCGCCGACGATGGCGAAGATGATCACCCCCCAGGCGATCGTCGAGTGATTCTCGTTTGCGGCGAGCGGAAACACGCTGGTGAACAGCCCGGCCGTCGCGGCCATGATGCCACCGACGGTGACGACCGAGAGCGTGTAGCCGACGATGTAGAGGATGCCGATCCAACCCGTACCGCGAAACTTCGGACCAGGGACGGTGTTGAGAGCCTGGATGGTCGAGCGGTTGTGCACCAGGCAGTGCCGACCCAGTTCCACCTGCAGGAAGTACTTGATGACGCAACTGAGGATCACCGCCCAGAAGAGGACGAAGCCGAACTTGGCCGCCTGCACCGGGACGTTGATCAACTCGCCGGACCCGATCACCGAGC
Organism: Planctomycetaceae bacterium; assembly: GCA_002726205.1. Taxonomy (GTDB): domain Bacteria; phylum Planctomycetota; class Planctomycetia; order Planctomycetales; family Planctomycetaceae. Next base: position 1,516 of record PBSL01000052.1, read on the forward strand.
CACTGACGACGATCGCCGGGCCAATCGCCAGCAACATTCGTCCCAGGCTTCGGGGGGGTGCCTTCCAGGTGGGGCCGCTGGGATCGTCGCTGGCCATGTGTGCAGCTCGTCAGAAGCAGGGTCGGGGAGAAGAGAACCGCGTCACGTTATCAGAGCAGGTCGGCAGACGCCAACTGTCGGGTGCACAACCGGACAGATCACGAGACTTTTACTCGAAGAAAAACGAGTCAAAACACCATCCGGGGGGTTGACTTTGCGAGAGCAAGAGACTGAGAATGACTTGTTTGACCGATCCGGGTACCGAGAGAACATACTAACCCACCTGAGACTCGCGGAGTCCTCCCCCAGGCGGCTCCGTCCCACCCCAGCCCACCGTGGTCCAACCAACCTGACCACACGACATCTCCGGTCGTAATGCCACGGTGACGCTTTTCGGGATCCCAGGATCGATGCACTTTAATGCATAAATCACGTGTCGTTTGGTTCCCCGCGTGGGGTGATCAACACGGCTGTGGGCTGAGAATTCAAGAGAGACCCCAGGAACTTGGCCACGTGGTGTTGCCCCGTTGAAACATTCGTCGGACGGACTCGCAGTTTATCCAGAACCCGCGAGCCGAATCATCGGGAGGAATAAGAGCTGTTCGAGGTGAGACGGAAGAAATATTTGTCGATTTTCGCCGGAAACAGAAAGTAGAAAAGAAGGGGCGGGATTGTCTTGGAGCGTCCCGTCCGAGTGGCTCCTGGAAGTTGTGCCAGGGACAGAGAAGATTGGAAGGAACGGAGAAGTGAAGATGGAGCAGTTGAAACGAAGAAACCGGGATCTTGCCGACGTGGCGACCGGCGGTGACACGAAGTCGCAGGCGGCCTGGAGTGGGTTGGCCGAAGACGAGCTGGCCTTGAATCCGGATACGCCGACGGTGGCGGCCCCGGGGTCGATGGAGAAGGTGATGATGCTGCAGGCACGTTACGCGGCCGGAGTTCCCCTGTGGGACAAGCGGGACAGCTCCGACCACGGTCCGCGGCAACCTGCGAAAGCTCTTTCGGCCGCGGCGTTGAACGAGTCCGACAACTGGTCGGTTGGGAGCCTGGAGATCTGACGGCGTGCCGGGATTGCCCCGGACCACTGCAAAACTCTGCCCGACGAGGAAATCGATCATCATGAAGTTTGCGGAATTCGTGTGTCGCGATGCGGTGACGACCGGGATGGCGTCGTCGGATCGTGATGGTGTCATCGGCGAGTTGGTCGATGCACTCGTCGCGGCCGGGGCCGTGTCGACCGATCATCGCAACAGCGTTCTCGCCGCGACGATTGCCCGGGAGGAACTTGGAACGACGGGGATCGGTCACGGTGTTGCGATCCCACATGCCAAGCATCCGGCGGTCAAACAGGTGGTGGCGACCGTTGGCGTCAGCGACCAGGGGATTGACTTTGGCAGCCTCGATTCTCGACCAACCCGTGTTTTCTTTCTGTTGATATCGCCTCCGGATGCTCCCCAGGATCATCTGCAGGCACTCGAGAGGATTTCCAAGCATCTGCAGGAGGAACTATTTCGCGAGTTTCTGATCCAGGCGCAAACTTGCGATGCCATTCACGACGTACTGGATGAGGCCGACCAGGCGAACCCCGATTGATCGGTTTCCAGCACCACGAGACACCCACAGACGACAGACATCCACAGACGACAGACATCCACAGACAGTTGCCGAAGAGTGAGGGACGGAAAAGTGTACGGATTTGACGAGAAACTGGCAGAATTGGTGGCGACCGCGGAAGCCAACAACGGGTTGGATTTTGTCGAGATGTGCGACTATCTGCCGAACAAGGCGGAGTCCTGTGACAAGCTCGACTTGTTGCTCGAGGCTCTGCAGGATCGCGGGTTGCGGGTACGAGCCAACCGGTCGGCCTGCGGTGACATTGTTGCCGCCCTGGCGCCTCGGCCGCAGAGGTCCGAGCGTTCCGGCGAGTCCAGTCAGGGCGTGACGGCCGATTCGATCCGGATGTACCTCCGGCAGATGGGCCGTCTGCCGATGCTTGATCGGGGACAGGAAATTTCCGTTTCCAAGCGGATCGACGTGACCCGCAAGCAGTTTCGTCGCCAGGTCCTGGGGGCGATGTTCATCTATGATCAGGCTGTCGATCTGTTGGCCCGCGTCCACAACGGCGACCTGCCATTTGACCGCACGATCGAGGTCTGCGTGACCGAGGGCCGCGAGAAGCAGAAGGTCCAGGGCCGCCTCGGCCCCAACCTGGCCACGATCGCCACGCTTCGCCAGCAGATCGTCGAGGATTTCGAGGTGCTGACCCGGCGACGGGCTTCGCAGAAGGCCCGGGACGCGGCGGCGACGTCGATCGAGGTTTGTCGAGGGCGGCTGGTCGCGTTGCTCGAGGAACTGGGACTGCGTGAACAGAAGCTCAAGCCCTTCCTCGAGAAGCTCGAGCAGATCTGTGAGCGGATGAAAGAACTCGAGAGGCAGCGGAAGCGGCTCTCCAACCGCGACGGGTCCGCGGATCGCCTGTCCGAGGTCGAAGCGGAGCTGCAGCAATTGATCGAATTGACGCTCGAGACGCCCCAGTCACTCGCGGAGCGGATGAAGCGGATTGCCGTGGGACACGAGGAATACGAACAGGCCAAGCAGGACCTTGCCAACGGCAACCTGCGGCTGGTCGTTTCGATTGCCAAGAAGTACCGCAAGCGGGGCCTGAGTTTCCTGGACCTGATCCAGGAGGGCAACTCGGGGTTGATGCGGGCGGTCGAGAAGTACGAGTACCTTCGCGGCCACAAGTTCTCGACCTACGCGACCTGGTGGGTCCGGCAGGCCATCACGCGTGCCATCGCCGACTCGGGGCGCACGATCCGGTTGCCGGTGCACATGACCTCGTCGATGTGGGCACTCAACCAGGCCCGCAACCAGTTCCTGCACGAGCATTACCGCGAGCCGACGACCGAGGAACTTGCCGAGACCTCGGGCGTGCCGCTGGACGAGGCCCGGGCGATGCTTGCCGTCGCCCGTTCGCCGGCCAGTCTCGATCGACCGATCTCCGACACCGACGACACCGACCTGGGAGATTTTGTCGAGGACGACGATTCGGACCGTCCGGCCGAAGTCGCGAGCAACAAGATGCTCAGCAGCGAGGTCGACGAGGTGCTGGGGACGCTGACCTATCGTGAACGGGAAATCCTGAAGCTGCGCTACGGCATCGGTGACGGCTATCCCTACACGCTGGAACAGGTCGGCCTGATCTTTGGCGTGACCCGCGAGCGGGTGCGGCAGATCGAGGCCAAGGCGTTCGACAAACTTCAGGATCCTCGCCGCCGCGCCCGGTTGGTCGGCTTCCTGAGCCACAGTCAACTGACGGGATTGGCACACTGACGGGCAAGTCGGCTCTTGCCGATTCAAGGCCAACCAATCAAGATCACGGCAATATCTGTCGCTGGGTCAGGCGACCGGTGTGAAAGAGAGCAGGGAGTCGGAACCGCTGGGGTCCGGCTCCCTGCTTCGTTTTCAACCGCTTGCCGCTTCACTTGGCAAAGCAGTACAGGTGAGCGGCAGTCCGCAGGTAGATGCGACCATCGACCAGCGCCGGCGTCGCGTAAACTTCCTCGCCGAAATCGGCGCGGTGCAGGACTTCCCACTTGCCCCGGCCGCTGACGACACTCAGTCGACCCTTCTGGTCGATCAGGAAGATCTTGCCGTCGCCGGCCACGGGGGAACTGTAGTAATTGCCCGTTCCGGGAACGCGACGCGTTTTCTGCTGCTTGCCGGTCTTCGCGTCGAGGCTGGTGAGGATCCCGCCGTCCTTCACCGTGAAGATCGTCTTGTTGTAGAACAACGGCGATGCACAAAACGGGATGTAGCGACGGAATTCCCAGGCGACGTGTGTCGTGGTCGCCTCGCCTCGGGCTCCCGGTCGAATGGCGATCACGACATTGCGGGCCACGTCGAAGAGTTCGCGGTAGTACTCGTATTCCTTGCGGGTGATCGTGCCGGTCTTGTCCCGGTCCACCTGCGGAAATCGCCGTTCGATCGCGTGGCCTTTTTCGAGCTCCTTGCGTTCGAGGGTTCCGTTCTTGTTGGTGTCCCGGGCGGCCGCGATCTTGTCGAACGGCTCGACACGGATTCGCTCATCGAGGTCGCCGCCGCGTGCCCAACCGGCCACGTACAACTTGCCGTCACCACCGATGACCGGAGTACTGCAGACGGCCCGCGACAGGCCTCGGACCGTCCAGAGTTCCTTGCCGCTGGCAAGATCGTAGCCAACCACCCGCAGCGTGGCGGCGACGATGATCTGTGTCTTGCCGTCGACGGTCCAGGTGATCGGTGAACAGTAGTTTCTCGGAAACTCGGAGCGATCGGTTCTCCAGACCTGCTTGCCCGTGTGCTTGTCGAAGCAGGCCAGGAAACTTCCCGTGTCATGGTCCTGGACGATGATCACGCGGTCCTCGACGATGATCGGAGAGGTTCCCGCACCAAAGTCGTTGTTGAACGGTCCCATCGCCTGCTTCCAGAGCAGCTTGCCGTTGTTGTCGTGGCAGTACATGCCACTGGACCCGAACAGGCTGACGACACGGGATCCATCGGTCGCGGGGCTGGGCTGGGCATGGCTGCCGATCGCGTGGATTTCTTCCAGCTTCTTGTATGGTGCAGCCTGCTCCCAGAGGATCTTGCCGCTGGTCCTGGAGATCGCCAGTGTCGCCAGCGTCTTGCCGCGAACCGCCGTGAGAAAGATGCGGTCGCCGTGGATGACCGGTGAGGAGTGTCCCGGCGGCAACGCGACTTTCCAGGCGATGTTCTTTGAATCGGGGCCAATCTTGGTCGGCAGCGCACCGGTCGATTGGGCCAGTCCACTGCTGTTGATTCCACGAAACTGGGGCCAGTTCTCGGCCGAGGCCGACGAGAGCGACATCAGCAACAGGCAGGCGGCGATTCGCATGGGCGGGATCCTCGAGAAATACAAACGAGCCGCGATGATATCAATATCGAGCGATCGTTGCGTTGCAACCGGGTGAAGGCGGAACGACAATCGGCATTCCGCCAGACGGGAGTTTTCAGCCCGTGGCCAATCACGGGAGACTCTTGATGTCCACCTCCGACTTGTTCGACATGACCGACCGCGTTGCCATGGTCTCGGGGACCGGTCGTGGCATGGGCCGCGCGATGGCTCTCGCGTTTGCCGGGGCCGGTGCCGACATCGTGCTGGTCGATCTCGACGAGGAGTCCAACCGCCAGACCGCTGCCGCTGTCGAGGCCCTGGGGCGGCGGGCGTTGCCGGTCACCTGCAACGTCGGGGACTGTGATGCGATCGAGGCCCTGTACCGCACGATCGACGACGAGTTCGGACGAATCGACGTCGTTGGCAACGTGGCCGGCGAGGGTGTGCTGGCCGAACCCGAGGACCTGACCCGCGAAGAGTTGCTCGAGGCACTGGGGGGCCTGGTCGTTGGCCGCTTCGTTTCCTGTCGGGAAGCGGGGCGTCGAATGCTCGCGGCCGGCAAGGGCAGCATCATCAACATCGGTTCGCTCGCCAGCCTCTCGGCCCTCGGCAGACGCCACCTGGCCTATTCGATGTCGATGGGGGCCGTGGTGCAGATGACCCGGGAGTTGTCGACCGAGTGGAGTGGTCGGGGGGTACGGGTCAACGCCATTCTTCCGGCCCAGGTCATCAACCCGGGACTGGAAAAACGCATGGCCACCGACCCTCATCTCGAGTCGATGTTTCTCGGTGGGATCCCCGCCGGTCGCATGGGCGTGCCCGACGACATCCGTGGCCTGGCCCTGCTGCTGGGATCCGATGCGGGCAGCTGGATCACCGGGGCCCTGATTCCGATGGACGGCGGCAACATGGCGATGAATGCCGGGGGCACCCCCGGCTGGCTGCGTGCCCAGGCGGCCGAGGGCTACGAATCCGGCGGCGGACGACGGGGCTAGGCACCGGGCCGGGCAAAACCTAGTCGCGGAACCGGAATGCGTACAGCTGGCAATCGGTCAGGTGGAAGCGGAGACGGACCACGCGGCCGGCCAGGCTGTCCAGGCGGCTGCCCGGTTTCCAGGACACGGGCAGTCGCACCGAGTTGCCGGTAACCGGCAGGGCCTGTTCGCGAGAGAAACCCGGCAGGGGAGTCCCCTGCGCGTCGAGCAACTCGACATAGACCACACCGCCACCGCCGGTCCTGGCATTCAGCTCGAGTCGTTTCCCGGAGAAGGTCAACGGGGCGGTGGTCAACTGGCCCCCGCCGAGGCCGGCGTCGGCCGAGACCCAGCCGTCACGACGGAGCACGGCCCGGCCGATACCGCTCTTGCGCTTGCCGGCCGCGGCCGGATCGATCACGTTGTCGTGGTCGCGGTTGGATCCGACGTAGTAGATCCACAGCTCGTCACCGACGGTGATCGGGTTGGGCATCACCCACACGTAACGGGAATCAAAGCTGCCGTCGGGGCCATTGGCCATGAACGGACGCCAGTTGCCCAGTCGTCGAAAGCCGCGGCTGTCCTCGCTGACAGCCAGCCGGACGTCAAACGACGCGGGTGCCAGACCTTTTTTTCCGGCAGCCCGCGGTTTCCAGTGCCAGAAGGCCTGGGCCAGCATGATCGTCACGTCGCCGTAACGGAAGACGGCCGCTCCGTAGTAGTCGACGGCCGGCTGGCCCGGGGGTGTCGAGTGCAGCGCTTTGTCGGCGGCATTCGGCGCCATCACGATCGACTGGTTGGTCCAGTTGACCAGGTCGGTCGATTCGAGCCGCCGGACGCAACGGTAATTGTCGGGTGCCTTGCCGGTGCCGTGTCGTGCCGCTCGCCAGAACCGGGTGAACATCAGGTACCGGTCCAGTTCGGGGTCGCGGTAGATGATCGACTGGGTGTCCCAGCCCCCGGCTCCGATCCTGATCCGACGGAACATCTTCCAGTGGATGCCGTCAGGCGAACTGTACATGTGGAACTGGCTGCTGGGATAGACCTTCTGCTGCGACTTGTAGCGGTGTTGCGGCGGTGCGGTTGGATCGATCCAGACGCTGCAGCCGCCGATCTCGGCCGGCATCACCACGTTGTTCTGTTTTGTGCCGCCGTAGTCGACCAGGCCCAGCAGCGGCTTGGTGAAATGGATCCCGTCGGTCGATTCGGCATAGGCGACCACCCGCCGGTTGCGTTCCTTGCGATCTCCCAGGTCGTACCAGATCCGGAACTTGCCCTGGTCGTGGAGAATGCTCGAGTAGACCGCGACGAGGCTGCTGTCACGATTCTCCCAGGGCCGGTCGTTGGTCAACAGCACGCGACCGTCCCGTCGTGGCGAGTGCATTGTCATGCGGATGTTCTTGGTGCCGTCGACCACCCGGCTGTCCAGCAGCAACTGCGGGCGGGTGCCGACTGCACGCGGGGCGGCTGCGATGGCCTGGGACGTGGTCAGTGCCAGGATCGTGGCCAGGGCGATCGAGAGTTTCATGGTGTTTTCATTTCCTGCGACGGACATGCAGTTCTACGGCCCGAGCGATTCTCGGCTTCCCGGACGAGTCGGCCCGGCGTGTCAACGCCAGCGACACGCGGTTGTCCCCCTGCCGGAGCAGGCCGGCATCCACGTCGGCCTGCAGGCGATCCTTGCCCGCGGGTTTCCAGCCGGTGAGTGGTTTGTTGCCGATCGAGACCGCGATCCGGTCGCCGGCCTGGAGATGGTCGACCTGCACCTGGATCGTGATCGTGGTGGCCGCCGCCGAAGTGGCCAGGTCCTCGCCGATCCGCAATCTTAGCGCAAGCGGCGTGTTGGGGACCAGCGTTTCGGGCAGCACGCAGTGCAGCCAGTTGTAGGGATACTCGCCGGAGGGTCGGCCCCGATCGACGGCAAACATCAGTCGCGGCTCGGCTGTCCGCAGCAGGGCGGGGTCGCCCAGGCGGTCAAGCATCCCGGCCATCCACGCGCCGTTGTTCTCGCTGTTGTTCTTGGTGTGGGGAAACCAGTTGAACAGGTAGATTCCGTCGGCTCCCTGGTGCCAGTAGGTCAGCGCGGTGGCGGCGGCCAGTGGGCGCGAGATTGGCGAGTAGCGGCTGGGCCAGCCGTAAAGGCAGGGATAGACGGGAACGCCGCGGGGAGCTGCCAGCCGCTTGAATTCTCCGATCTCGATGTCGATCACGCCGCTTCCCAGCACGAGATAGTCGGTCAGGCCCCCTGCGAGCCAGGCGGGTATGTCGAAGCCGTTGCTCTGGCAGGCCGCGAGGCTTTCATCGACCCGGATGGCCAGCCGGATAGGCCGCTTGCGCTGACGGGCCCGTTGCTGGAGGTGTTTGCGGATGCGGCTGATCCAGCCGGTCATCAACGCGGCGTTTTTCTGCTCGGTTCCCGGCAGGAAATAAGGGGCGCTGCGGAGCAGGTCGAGTTCGAGACCGTCGAATTCGTACTTGGCGAAGATCTCCTCGACGACACGGAACTTGAGGTCACGGACTTCCTTGACGGCGAAATTCAACGCGGTCTCGTAGCTGGTGACGTTGCCGTACTTTTTCTTGCCGATCAACCACTCGGGATGCTTGACCTTGAAGGTGGGCCGCTCCTCGGTCAGGAAGGCGTCGTGGATGTCGTTGACCCGGAACGAGTAGAAGACGTCGAGCTTTCGCTTGCGGGCTTCCCGGACCACGACCCGGGGAGGATCGTTGCCCTCGGCAATCAGTTTCGCCAGGGCCGGGTCGATCTTCCCCGACCGGGCGCCGTTGCGTTCCAGGACCTGGCTGTCGTAGTTGGCCGTGTTTCCGCCGGCACCGTCGCACCAGAACAGGGCATCCACCTGGCTGTTTTCGAGTGGTCCGAAGAGGTTGTTGATCCACTGGCCGAGATCTCCCTTGGCGTCCTTGAAGACACCGTGGCCGTCGCTGTTGAAAATCACCCGGTAACGTTTGGGCGGTCGAGTGGTCTTGTCGGCGGCCGGGATTTCCGTGAGTCCCAGGGTCGACAGCGCCAGCAGCAGGATCATCGGGCGTAACATGACAGCCTCGCTTTACTTGTCTGAAACCGACAGCACCCGGTTCCGCGCAGGAAAACTGACCGGGTTGGAATAGTGGTAGACCTGGGCGACTTCCTGGTCGTCTCGCTTGATCGGCGTGGGTTGTTCGATCACGAAGTCGCAGAAGTCCGCGGCGTTGAAGACGGCAAAGGCCAGCCGGACGCTGTCGACGAACGGGTCAAACCGCCTGGTCAGGTCGGGGAAGGCGACCGGGCCGGTATCGACCTGCCAGATGCTGTTGTTGCGGTCGATGTTCATCGTCTTGACCGGATACTCCATCAGGCACCGCAGCTGGGTCTTGGCGTTGGTGATCTCCGTCTGTGCCACCAGCGGTGTGTCGGTGGCCGTGACGTCGCGGATCTCCTCGAATGTCTTCAACTCGCTGACCGTCTTGCCGTGGTGCAGCCGCAGGACCGGTTCCCCCCAGACCTGCTTGACCTTCCGCAACTCGCGGTAGCGGTCGCGAGCATCGGCGTGTCGCCGCAGGATCAGCAGGTCCTCGCCGCCGTAGATCGGCATGAAGTCGTAGTTGTCCTCCATCAGCAGGTTCTGCTTGGCGAACGTGTTCTCGCTCTTGCACGAGCCGCACTGGTAGATCACGTCCTGCGTGCCGGCCTGGTCGTCAAAGAGGATCGTGCGGCTCTCGACCCAGAACCTCACGGCGTTGTGGTCCGACGTGTTGCAGATGAACGAGCGGCCGTAGTCGAGGCATTCAACCGTGGCGGGTTCGTCATCGGCGTCGGACGCGGTTCCGACGCCGGCAAGGCCGGAGGCCGGGAACTCGCGTCGTGAAGCGGTCATCACAGAAGGCTCCTGCAGGAGGCGAAAAGAAGGTCAACCGTCATGGGTACGAACGGATGTAGTGCATGTGCCGCGTCGACGGCGTGACCGAGAACAGGCGGGCGTTCTTCAGGTGGAATCGCAGGCGGAGTGGTCGTCCCTGCAACTGGTGCAGGTCCTTGTGTCCCTTCCAGGCGAGGCGGTGACGGATGGCGTCAGTGGTCAACGGCACCGAGGCATCCAGGCCGAAGCCCTTGATCGGTTTTCCGTTCGTATCGAGTGCCTCGACGGTCAGCGATCCCTTGGAGGCGTCGGCGTTGACCAGCAGGGTGTCTCCCAGGAACGCCAGTGTTCGCGTGGTCATCGTCCCGCCCTTGGGGCCGGCTTCGACCGAGACGAACCCATCCCGTCGCAGTGTGGCCAGGCCGATGCCCTTTTTCGGTGGCTTGGCGTTGGGATCCTTCTTCGGAGGATCCCCGGTCCAGGTCCACCAGTGCTTGGCGTCAGCTCCCACGTAGAAGAAGTGAATGCGATCGTTGACGATGATCGGTTCGGGCGTGTAGTAGGGCGCGATGTAGCCCCAGTCCCATTCCTTGTTCATTTTGCCGTAGGGCAGGAAGGTCGCCTCACGCGCCTCGCGGGTCCAGTCGCGTTTGCGGTTCAACGACGCGTGCGACTCGGCACCCCGGCCACCGACACGCGACCAGGTGACCGAGTCACGGCTGTAGGCCAGTTGCAGGTCCTGACGATCGGTCCAGGGTTTGTCGGGAGGGATCGGGGCGAGCGACTCCCGGTGGTAGGCCCCGATGATCCCGATGTACCCGTTCGCGTAGGGCATGGGCGCCATCTGGTAGAACTGGGTTTCCTGGACGGCATCGCGGCGGGTGCGACGCAGCACCGTGATCTTTGGCGACCAGTGTTGGAAGTCCTCGCTCTCGGTCCGGCTGATCAGCCTCGTGTTGGGAGGGCCAAAACGCAGGATCGCCACGTAGCGCCGGCTGCGTTGATCCCAGAACGGACAGATCTGCGTGTCGCTGAAAGGAATCAGCGGGGTCTGCTTCGAAGGAGTCCAGTGGATTCCATCGGGCGAAAATGCCGCGCTGGTCATCCAGCTGCTCGAGGTGCCGTCGGGCGCGCAACTGAAGAGCATCTTGTAGCGGCGCTGGGGATCCGGGTCGGACCGGTCATGGAAGATCCCTGGACACTGGAAGCCCGGAATTGTCGGGGCGGCCACCAAGTTGGTCCCGGTCTTCTTGTTGACCACCGGCTTGGTCCAGGTCACACCGTCCCTGGATGTGGCAAAACCGAGGTTGCCCTCCGAGATGCCCTCGACCTTCTTCCAGGTCTGGTACCACATCTTGAAGAGTTTGGCCCCGGCGTCGTAATGCACCGTTCCGTAGCCGGGGGAATTCTCTTCCCACGGCCTGGTCTTGACCATCACCGGGTTCTTCTTGTGCTTGACCGGCCGGTTCAGCCGGCGGTGGGCCCCGTCGAGCGACTCGATCAGCCGCGTGTCGATGAACAGCCCGGTTCCTCTCAACAGGATGGCGTCGCCGACGGTCGAGTCGTCGACATCCTTGAACAGCCCCGCTGGGGCCGTGATCGGCTTGGCGGCCGGCAGAGTTGAACAGGCAAACAGCAGCGACAGGATCACCGGCAGAGGGTTGCGGAACATCATTGGTGCGGCCTCAGGGAAAAGGACGAGATTGCGTCTGATCAGCCTTGGCTTATACAATCCATGAAGACGATTTGAGGTTCAATCGTAAGACGACCGATTTGTAGAAATAGTAGCCAGTCCAACGACCGCAGTTTTCCACGAGGTTCCTGCAAGTGATGAATTCATCCAGTCACGGACACGGGCACGACCTCCATCACGCCACCCAGTCCCTGCGATCGCCGTTCGCGCCGGCCGCGACGGATACGATCCGGGTGGGTTCGCGACGGTGGTTTTTGCAGACCGGTGTGGGAGGACTTGGTGGACTGACATTGGCCGAGATGTTGGCCGCCCAGGCTGCTGCGAAATCGGGAAACGGTTCAGTGGCCCCGCCGAAGAACAAGAAAGCCGTCATTCTTTTCTGGCTGTCGGGTGGACCAAGCCAGCTGGACCTGTGGGATCCCAAGCCCGATGCGCCGCGGGAAGTCCGTGGACCTTTCGGGACAATTCCCACGGCGATTCCCGGCGTGCGATTCGGCGAGCACCTGCCGCGGCAGGCGGCGATTGCCGACAAGCTGTCGATCCTGAGGGCGATCGATTGCCGCTCGAGCAACCATACACCGATCACGATGCAGGCGGGCAATCCGCTGGCACGACGAACCAACGACGGCAAGGACGGCGGCGGTTTCCCATCGATGGGATCGATCGTGGCCCGATACCGTGGTGGAAACGATCCCGACATGCCCGGCTTTGTCGGGCTGGCCCGAAGCTGGACCTCCGACGTTTACGGGGCCGGTAAGCTGGGTGTCGGTTACGAACCGGTCAAGGGCCTGGAATTGACAGGCAAGTTCAACCTGCCCAAGGGAATCGAAGCACCCCGGCTGGCGGACCGCGATCGGTTGCGGGGGCAATTTGACCGTCTGCGACGGGGCATCGACCAGAGGCAGGCGCTGGATTCGCTCGACGGGTTCCAGCGGCAGGCCTACCAGATGGTGCTCTCGGGCAAGGTCCAACAGGCCTTTGACATGGCCAAGGAGTCGGATGCGACCCGCGACGCCTACGGCCGCTGCAGCGTGGGCGAAAAAGCGCTGATGGCACGGCGGCTGGTTGAACACGGGGTGACCTACGTGCTGGTCAGCGGTGCGTGGGGCTACTTTGATCATCACGGCGACGACGTTCGCTGGGGCGGGATCGAAAAGGGACTGAAGCCGTTGTGCCCGCGGATCGACCAGGCGCTGGCGACACTGGTCACCGACCTGGAAGACCGTGGCCTGCTCGATGACACCTTCGTGATGATGATGGGCGAGTTCGGTCGTACACCGAAGATCAACGAGAAGGCCGGCCGGCACCACTGGACGAAAGTGATGTCGATGGCGGTTGCCGGCGGCGGAATGCCGGCCGGGCAGGTGATCGGTTCCAGTAACGCACACGGGGCCGACCTGAAATCCGGCGTTGTCCGACCCCAGGACCTGGCCGCCACGACGTTCCGGCACCTGGGAATCGACCTGGGAACACACTGGGTCAACCAGCAGGGGCGGCCGATTCCGATCGTGACCGAGAACGGCCGACCGGTTCCCGAGTTGCTCTAGCCCGCGTCGGATCGGCAGAGGCCGATCGCCGGGGCGACGTCGCTCAGTTTTCGATCGTGCTGTCGAGCCCGGGATCCTCGATCCGGGTCACGTCCGGGTCTTCGGCTTCCAGGGGTTTGATCACGGCGGACGCATCGACCGGTCCCGCCCAGTCGGCGACCTCCTCGAATCTCGCAAATCGGTCGGCCGGGTCCGGCGACAGCCAACCGGCCAGCACGTCGGCAAGGTCGCTATCGAGCTGGACCGGCAGCGACGAGGGATCCCAACCCGGCCAGGCCGTGACGGCTTCGAGGAGCTTGTTGATGCTGGATTGATCGAAGAGTTTTTTTCCAGTCAACAGCTCCACGGCCAGGCAACCAAGAGAGAAAACGTCGGTGGCCGGCTGGAGGCTGGCCTGTTCGAACTGTTCGGGGGCCATGTAACCGGGGGTCCCGACCAACAGCCGGTTGCCCGCCGTGCGGGCACCGACCGGCTTGGCCAGCCCGAAGTCCATCAGCTTGACCCGTCCTTCCCGGGTGATCATCACGTTGCCGGGCTTGATGTCCCGGTGGATGATGCCCGAGTCGTGGGCATAACCCAGCGCCTGGACCAGTTGCCCGAGAATCCTGCGGACCATCGCGTGTGGCAGGCCCCGTTTTCGCTGCAGCAGATCGTGCAGCGACAGCCCGTCGATGAACTCGACGACGATGAAATAGGTGTAGAACATCGAGAACCGGCCAAGCATCCTGACGATGTGGGGGTGGTCAAAGGACGCGATGATGTCAGCTTCCTGCTGGAAGAGATCCCTGCTGCCTTCGTCAAAGACCAGCCGGTGGCTCATCATCTTCAGTGCCACCTGCCGGTCGTGCTCGTCGACCGCCTCGTAGACGACGGCCATGCCGCCACGGCCCAGGCGACGGACGATGCGGTAGCCTTCCATGTTCCGACCGACCAGCACGTCGCGATCGGATCCGCCCACGCGGGTCGCAACAAGCTGGGTAAGAAACTGGCTGAATTCCGGATGCCGGGCCACCAGCGTGTGGAAATCCGCGACGGCAAGAACCCGGGCCACGACGGATTCTTCGGCGATCGCATGGGCCGTGCGGGGTTCGCGGGCAAGCAGGGCCATCTCGCCGAGGATCTCTCCGGGTCCGGTATGGGCGATGATGTGCTGGTGTCCATCGAGATCCTCGGTCACCACGGCAACCTGACCGGAGGTCACGAAGAACATCTCCTCGCCGATTTCCCCCTGCCGGATCAGGTGTTCACCCCTGCTGAAACTCCGTTCCCGCGTGCACTTCTCCAGCAGGAGAATTGCGGCCGAGGGCAGTTCCGCAAACGCGTCACTGTGAAGCCAGCGGGTAACGGGGATGTCGGCCATCATCCGGTTCCGGTTCCGGTCCTGCATCGACGGCGGGGCAACTGCTGATCAATTCGAAGACCCCCATCCGGCCTCCGGGGCAGGGATTCTCTTCGAATTGTCCGCCCCGGTCGACAGGGATCTGCCGGTTGCCGGTCCGATCGAGTACAGCGGGCCTAGGCGCCGTCGAGCAGGTCGTCGAGGTCCAGCACGAAGGCCTCGTCGATTTCCCCCGAGCTGCCGACCAGCACGTCGCCGGAGTCCGCTCCGCCGCCGCTGCCACCGGCCATCCTGTCGGTGCCGCCCTGGCCGTTGAGCACGTCGTCACCACCCTGGCCGACCATCTGGTCGTCGCCGCCGCCGCCGGAGAGATTGTCAGCCCCGTCGCCGCCAAGGATGCTGTCGTTGCCGCTGCTGCCGTTGAAAGTGTCGTCCCCGGCGAGCCCGGCGAGGATGTCGTTGCCTCCATAGCCGTACAACTTGTCGTTGCCGCTTCCGCCGGCGAGGATGTCGGCGGCGGCACCGCCGCGGAGGATCACGTTGCCGCTGGTGTAGCCGCGGGCGTCAAAGAAGTGGGGACTGTCGTCCCCGGTCAGTTCGATTGTCTCGATCGACGTGATCGTGTCCGAGTCGGCCCCGTTGATCGCGACGTCGGTGATCGTGACATCCCCGGCGATTGCCGACTCGATCAGTCCGTCGGAGCCACCCCCGCCGTCAATCACGTCGTTGCCGGTACCGGCGGTGATCACGTCGTCGCCGTCGCCACCGTTGATGATGTCGGATCCGCTGCCGGAAGTGATCAGGTCGTCGCCGGCTCCGGCGGAAAGCGTGTTGTTTCCTTCGCCACCGGCGATCACGTCGTTACCGGCCCCACCGTCGATCACGTCGTTGTCATTGTTCCCGGCGAGATCATCGTCACCGTCACCACCGACGATGTTGTCGTTGCCGTCGCGGCCACGGACCGTGTTTCTGCCGTTACCGACATCGACGACATCGTCACCGTCTCCGGCGTCGACGAAGTCATCGCTGTCGCCGGTTGTGATCGTGTCGTCTCCGTTCAAGCCGTAGACGGTGCTTTCCCCGGTGAAACCGGAGGTGTCGAGTACGTGGGCGGAGTTGCCGTCCTTGAGGAAGGCGGTTTCGATGCTGTCCAGCGAGTCGGTGCCATTGGCGACGATCTGGGTGTCGTCGAGAGTCATGTTGGCGTTCTTCTTGACCCAGATCCCGTCGATGCCTTCCCCGCCACTGAGGTTGTCGGTACCACTGCCGATAACGAACAGGTCATTGCCGTTGCCACCATCAATCACGTCATTGCTGGCATCGCCGGAGATCTTGTCGTTGCCATTGCCCCCGTTGATTACGTCGTGGCCTCCGTGACCGCGGATCAGGTCGTTGCCGTCGCCGGTATCGATGGTGTCGTTGCCGCCTCCGCCATAGACACGATCGTGGCCGGGTCCGGTGATCACGAGGTCGTTGCCCCCGGAGGCATTGACCGTGACATTGCCCGGGAAGTCCGAGGTATCGATCCGGTTGGCTGCTTTTCCTGTTTCGAGGCTGGCGTTTTCGATTCCGACGAGCTTATCGAGGCCCATGCCAGTCAGCGAAGTGGTTGTCAACGTGAAGTTGACGTTGCCGGTCTCGTAGAGGACGTCGGTTCCATCGCCACCGTCGATAATGTCGTTGCCCAGTCCGCCCGTGACCGTGTCGCCGGTGCTACCCTGGCCTTTCACGAAGTCGTTGCCGATGCCACCGTCGAGGTAATCAGCGCCGGTGCCGCCGTTCATGTTGTCGTTACCGGTTCCACCGTAAAGAACATCGTCGCCATTGCGGGCGTTGATGAAATCGTCGCCGTTGCCCCCGTGGATGATGTCATCATTGACTCCACCAGTCAGGCGGTCATCGCCGGGTCCCCCCCTGAGCAATCCTCCGGCGATGCTGCCGGTGATCGTGTCGTTTCCGGATCCGCCCTCGATCGTGATCAGTCCCGAAAAGGTGACGGCCGAGAGGTCGTTGGCCGAGATTCCGCCGACCAGCGTGCCCGACTCGAACCCGGAGATCGTGTTGGTTCCGAGTCCGGTCAACGAGACGTCGGTCAGCAGCATGTCGACATCGCCGGTCGCCTCGAGATGATCGGTGCCGGCTCCGGCTTCGTAGATGTCATTGCCGGGACCATCGATGATCAAATCGTCGCCGGAATTTCCGACCACGCAGTCATCGCCGGCTCCCGCGTCCACCGTGTCGTTGGCATTACCGCCGATGATGATGTCGTTGCCATCACCGCCCATGATCGAGACCGGGCTCTCGACACCGGTGGCATCGATGTGGTCATCGCCGGCACCGGCGAGCACGACAATGGTCTTGCCGACCGTGTCGGGAATGTCCGCAATGATCAGGGTGTCGTCGCCGGCCCCGAGGTCGATCAGGATCGTGTCACCATCGATTTCGGTGATCGGGATGAACACCTCGGTGCTGTCCTCGGAACTCTCGGAGGAACCGATGTCAGAACCAACCAGGTCAGCGGGATCGACGCCGTTGCGATTGGTCGCTCCACTGCTCACCGTCAGCCCGGCTGTGGGGACGCTGTCGATGTCGCGGGTTTCTGTCGTCAGCAGCAAGGTATCGGTGTTGCCATCGGCGACCACGTCACGGATGACGAGATCCTTACCCGCTCCGGCCGGGTCGTCGTCCAGGGAGACCCAGACACTGGTGACGAGCACGTTCTTCAATTGATGGGCGGTACCGAAGTCGTCGTCGGTGACCGTCACGCGAACGTTGTACTCACCCGGAGTTGTGTAGCGTTCGTTGAGCTGCACACGCTTGGCAGTGTGGTCAACCGTCTTGCGTTTCTCTCCTTCACGATTCCAGTCGACGCGAATATCCCAGTCGTCGGCTCCCGGGTCGGTGAATGAGGTGTCCAGGTAGAGCCGTCCGCCGGCGGGAATGACCGTGGATTCCATCGAATCCAGCGACGGTGCGACGTTGTTGACCACCAGCGGCAGTGTCCTGGTCAGTTGGCCACCGTCGTCGTCGGTGACGGTCACGTTGATCTTGTGCAGTCCCGAATCGGTATAGCCGTGACTGCCGGAAACGGATCCCGTGGTTGCCTGTCCATCCGACCCGTCGATGACCCCGGTCACCTGTCCGGATTCCTTCTGGCCATCACCCCAGTCGATGACATAGCCGAAGGTCTCGGCGGAATTCCCCTGGTAGCCGCTGAATCCGCTGTCGGCAAAAGAGAGGAGTTCGATCGAGGAGAGGGCCTGGCCCTCGTCGATGGCCGGCAAGGTCGATTCTGCCACCAGTGTCGGGACCTTGTTGGCCACGACCACGTCGATGGTGGTGCTGTCGGAATCACCATCGTCGTCGGTGATGGTCACCGTTGCCTGGTAGCTTCCGTTGTCAGCGTAGACGTGTGAGAACGGCAACCGGCCGCTGCTGGCCTGGCCCTGCGATCCATCCGTCACGTCGGTGACCGAACCGGACTGGATGTCACTACCGTCACCAAAGTCGATCTCGTAGGTGAACGTCTCGGTTTCCGACAGGTAGGTTATGCGGCCGGAGTCGGTGTAGGAGAGAGTCGTTCCGCTCAGCAGGACACCCTCCTCGACGGCAAGGTCGTCCACCAGTTCGATTGTCGGCGCCGAGTTGGTGACGGCGATGGCCTGGGTCGTCTCGGTCTTTGCGCCGTCGGCATCGGTGACGGCAACGGTCACGTCGAAATCACCGTTGTCACCGAACGCGTACCGGATGGATTGTCCCGCTTGCGGAGAACTGCCGTCACCGAAGTCCCATTCGTAGGCCAGGGAATCGTCGCCTGCGTCAACCGACGACACGTTGGCCGTGAACAACTCACCCTCCCCGATCGTCCCGGGCAGTGAGACCGTGAGATTCTCGGGGTACTTGTTGTTCAACGAGACGGTGTCGAAGGCGAGATCGGCAACGTCACCATCCCGGTCAACAACGGTGACCTCGATGCCACCGTCATCGCCTCCCCGGTCAAGCAGGTGATGTTTCAGCGTGGCGGTGGCGACGTCGTTGGCAAACGAATCGGGCAGGAAGCTCTTGCTGGTGCCATCGCTCCAGGTCGCCTGGAATTTCCAGTCTTTCAGGGAGGCCGGATTCCACCACGTGGGATCGGTCAGGGATTGTGGATCGGTGATCGTCACCGTTGCCGTTGCCAGTCCGCCCTCGTCGAGTGGCCCGGCGATGGACACGGCGACGCTCGGAGCCACCCCGACGACGGTCACCAGCAACGTGTCCTGGTACTGGCCCTCGGGATTCTGGACAGTTCCGGTGATCGTGTAGCTGCCGGGCTTCTGGTAAACGTGGTCGAGCGAGAAATCGTGGGAACTGAGCGTGTGGACAACCGCCGCCGATCCGTCACCGTAATCGAGGGTGACAATCCAGTCATCGTCTTCGCCGGGATCGACGACCTGCAGGTCCCGGTCCAGCGGTTCACGTTCGCCGACGACCAGGTCGGGCCCGAGATCCAGTTGTGGAGCCACGTCGATGGCGACGACATATCTGGTGGCCCGGTAGATATTGCCGTTGTCGTCGGTGACTTCCAGTTTCACACGGTACCGGCCCTGGATCGGCGGAGTGAACGAGATGTCCTTGGCCACGAAGAGTTCTACGCCCCTGGGACCGTTGATGTTCCAGTCATAGGATGTGGCAACGATACCGGCGGCCGTGACCGATTCGATCGAGACCGCTGTTCCTTCGGGGACGCGACCATTCACGAAGGACGACTCGTCAACCGAGATCGCGATGGCTTCGCGGTTGCCGAAGTGGGCTTCGCCGCCGACAACCGCAGCGGCATCGTGATCGCAGGCTGAAACCACGTTGACACCGACGACGTCGAAGTCTGCCAGGACCTGGATGTCGTCGACGAACCATCCCTCGTAGCTGTTATCGAGAGCGTCAGCAGTGTCGAATTCAAAGACCAGCTGAACGGTCTGGCCGAGGTAACTGTCCAGGCCCAGTTCGACGGTTTCCCAGAGTCCCTGGTTCGCCAGGTTGTCCGGTACCGTCCTTGTCGCGGCAACCACTCCCAGTGCATTCCCGTCCGTATCGTTGACCGTGACCCGGGCGACGTCGGTGGTGTCATCGACTTCGAGGAACGAGCGGAACTTGAGTGTCGCCGCCGAGGCGTGGGTCAGATCGATGTCCGGTGAGGTGAACGTTCCCGAGACGACTTCTGGATTGGGGGCGACCGTGCCCGAGTCCGAGAAGTACGAGTGCGTTGCGTCGTTGCCGAAGTAGGCGGAATAGTCAGAGGTCGATCCGAAACGGTGCGAGGAGGCATGCCATTGAATCCCGGCAGCACCTGATGCTGCCGAAGCAGTGAATCCGTCGAGCGACGACAGTTCTGCGGACTCGGCGCTGAAATCGGCACACAGGATGGCGACATCGGTCAGTGTTGATGCCGTGGACGGGACGGTCTGGACCATCGCCTCGGAGTTGACTTCTCTGAGGAAGTTGGGACCGGTCTCCAGTTCGGTGAACAGGTAATCCCCGTGGGCATCGGTGACGACGAAAGGTTCGTCGACATCGATTGCTCCATCGAGGTCGTCGTCGCGGAAGATGGTCCAGTGGGCCAGGCCGGGCTCGTTGGGATGTCGAAGCCCATTGCCGTCAAGGTCCTCGAACTTCGATCCCGTGGCGACATCGGCTGCGACGACGAGATCGAAAGCCATGCTGGCTGATCGTCCTCGAAAGTCACCGGCCAGTCCCGCACCGTCGATGGCGGTGACAGAAATCCTGGCGATTCCACTGAAGCTGGAGCTGGCCTGGATTTCGAGCTTGCCCGAGGGAAGAACCGTGGCAGTGACGGCGGGGTTGCTGGTGGTGATCTCGAAGGTATAACGCTCGTGGGTTGTCTCGGCGAAGGCCGGGTGACGGATCTCGATATCGCCACTTTCAACCAGGGTTACCTGGCTGGCCCCGGTGTCGGGGATGACGTAGGTTTCGACGGTCCCCGCATGAGGATCGGTCAACTGCAACCACTGGGCACCGGTCTCGTCGGCCGGTTCCTTGAAGAACTGGATTCGCACGCGACCACCACTGGGGGCCCATTCATGCGACCGAGGGGAGATCAACTCCGATTCGAAAGAGGCCGTTCCACTGCCACCAACCAGGTAGCGGAGCAGCCGGTAAGTTTGGCCATCGGCGGCCATGTCGATGACATAGACTCGACCGGAAGCATCGAAGGCGATGTCCAGGGGGGCGGTGAGCTCGGGGTCGGAGCCCGGGATCAAGGTCTGGCCCTCGGACGCACCGCTTGAATCGAGTCGATACACGGCTCCGGAAAGATCCGGGTCGGCGATTGTTCCGTCGTTCTTCACCGCGGCCAGGAAGGCATCGTTTCCGTTGGGAGAATCATCGTCCGGACCGAGAGCCAGCGAGAGGCTGGCCAGGGTGGCGCCGGTCAACTCGCTGGGATAGGCGTGGGAGTCGATTTGTGCGAGCGTGTCGGATCGCAGCACCACGACCTGGGCAAGTTGCTCGCTGGCGACCAGCACGTTGGCAGGATTTCCGGCCAGGACCAGGTCGAGTGGCTTGAGACTGGTGATGGTCTTGGAACGCAACTGGCTTCCGCTGCCCACGTCGTAACTGATGACGCGGTCGTTGGCCCGGTCGGCGACGAAGAACTTCGAATCGCCATTGAATACGCCGGCGGTCAATTCCGGGGGTTGGGCAACAGCTTCGCCATCGGTCTGGATCAGGATCTGTTCGAGTTCGCCGGGAACGGAATCGGCGGGACCTTGCAGCCGCAGGATCTCGCTGGAGGCACCCGTTCCGACCAGCGTCCACGCTCCGTCCGGATCCTCCACCAGCTTGTGCAGTGGCACCGCAGAGGTGTAGACGTAGCCGTCGACGTCGTTTCCGGTGGCCGTCTGCACACCCAGCGCCTGGTTCCATCGCGGGGCCTGGTTGTCGTAGTAGAGGACATCGAGATTCTCGTGCCGCTCCAGCAATGTCGGGATTCCCAGGTCAAAGGCGTTGTTTCCCAGGGGGTTGCTGCGGAGATCGATCCACTCGAGATCGGGCAGCAGCGTGTCGGTATTGACCACCGCCACGGCATCGGCGATCAGTGTCCCGCTCCCTGAGACCGTGCCATCCGCCAAAGCGTTGCTGACGCTGACGACGAGCTGCTCGGACGGAGCGATCGAAGCGCGGCCGAAGACCAGGCTGGTGCCGGAGTACGTGACGAGGTAGGGAACCGCCGATTCGGTCAGCAACTCCCAGTCGCCCAGATCGGACAGGGCCGAGGGCGCCCAGGACGATGAGTTCCACTCCCCGTTAACCAGCGACAGAGACTGATCGGTCGTGATGTCGAGAATCTTGTCGGCATCGTCGCTGGCACCCGGGTTGATCGCATAGATTGCCTCGGTCGACTGCTGATCATCAGCAGGCCAGTTGGCCAGCACGGCGTATTCGCCGTCCGGCAGCGAGCGGAACGTCCACCAGGACAGTGCCGCGGTGCTGACACCATCGGGCAGGAAGTGATAGTCGGAATCACGAGAATCTTCGTGGAGTTCGATCGGCTGCTGCCAGGGGCCCGTCGATGACCAGTAGGCGTTTTCGAGCCCGTCGTCCTGGAGAAACGTTCCGGAAAGAGGGGCGATACTGGTGATCGCGTTGTTGGAGAGGTCGAGAACTTCAAGTGACTCGAGACCATCCAGCGACAGGACACCGTCGAGCGAATTGTTGGAGAGGTCCAGGAAACTCAATTCCCCGAGAGCGTCCAGCGACGGCAGGCTCGAGACCAGAGAATTCCTGGTACTGAGGACCTCGAGGAACGTCAGTTCGGCGATTGTCGACCATGTCTCGGATGACGTGGCTCCAACGAACAACTGCGGGTTGTCGTCGAGAATCAGGCGGTGGAGGTGGGTCAGCCCGGTCTGGTGGGCATAAAGGTCGTTGGTTCGCGACGGTGTCAGGATCTCGATTGATCCCAGTCCCGGCATGTCGGCCAGGTTCAACGACAACAGGTTGGTCGCGTATTGGAGACCGTCGAGTTGTCCCAATCCCGGGACCGCCGAACTCAGATCGGCTTGCCAGAGCCTGGACATGTCCGTGGGACGGACCGGGATGTCGTAGGTCAGGTCGCCATCGAACGACGTGAATGTCGGGATATCCAGTTCGTCGGCGACCCAGGCTCGCAGTAACCCATCCGGGAAACACATCATCGGTGTGATCGCGACCGCGACATCGGTTTCACACGGTGCGCTGTCGAAGACCGGGGCCAGCGCTGCGTTGTCGTCGTGATAGGTGGTACTGATCAGGCGTTCGTCATTCTCGACGGGCAATCGCAGTTCGTCGTGCTCGAGATCGCGTGGCTCCACCTTTTCTGCCACGAACACGTCGTCGCCACTGTTGCCGAACAGTCGATCGATGTGCTCGTTTCCGATCAGGATGTCGGCGTTTTCTCCACCGCGGACCAGGTCCTGGTCCTGCGACGAGTCAAACTCGCCCTGGATCGGCGCCATCACCTCGACGGTAAAGCCCAGTGGCTCGTCCTGCGAATCCGCGTGGGGATTGAAGACACGAAGGTAGTAGTCACCCGCGGGAACCTCGCGGATGTCAATCGCCGCGATTCCCTGCTCGATGACTCCCCCGTTGGCGTCAATGATGTCCGCACGAACGCCGTGACGCCACGTGATCGCCAGGCCGGTGTTGCTGTCGAGTGGATCGATGTCAATCGCCAGGTCCGAACTGTCGAGCCGGACGGTCACCTGGCGAAGCTGGTTTCGCAGTGCCTCGCGGATGCCCTCGGTGATGTCGATCTCGATCGTCTGGCTGTCCGGTGACGTGGTGACGTTCGCGGCCGAGGGGATCGGGGCAGCCAGCTGGGCACTCGCCGTGAAGTCCAGGCCGGTGAGCAGGCCATCACCTTCATCGGTGCGGATGCTGACCTCGAGCGTACCCGGGATCGGCTCTCGATCCAGGACTCGCTCGACGGTGTTCTCGGTCGTGTCGGTGTACCACAGGTCCGATCCGCCACCGTCTGCGTGAGGGCCGAGGAAGAACAGGTCGCTGCCCAGCGTGACCAGGTTGGTCGCAGATCCTGAGAAGGGACTGTGCTGGTGGAGCGAGAGGGTTCGGCCGGCGGTTCCGTCGGAGACGTAAATTTCCGAACCGGAACCACTCTGGCGAACATGAAAGGCCACGGTGCCGATCTGGCTGTCGAGTTCGGTCAGTTGATCCAACCGGCCGCCACCACTGGGATCAACCGTCGTCAGTTCACTGACGGATGCACCGTCGAAGGCCATGAGTTTCAGTGCATCCGCCGCACCACTGAAGTCGTCCACCACCATGAAGTAGTTCGAGCCGGAAAGAAGACCCTGGAAATTGTCGAGGTTGACCGGGTCTGCCGAAACCGACAGCACCGGTGCGGCAACCGGCTCGCTGACAGATCCCGGATTGCTGTCGGTGAGGAACAAGCGGACTTTCGGTCCCGTTCCATCAGAAATGGTCGCCAGGAAATAGAGTCGCCCATCATCACTGACGGCAAACGCCGTGGGGCCGCTGTCGCTGCTGCCACCGGCCAGGTCCTTGATCAGCCAGACCGATTCTCCATCGGTGCCCCAGAGTTCGTTGCCGAACGTGCCACCAGTATCCCGTGCAGAGAACACCAGTCGACCGTTGAGGGCGGCGTGCTGCTTCAACAGGTCATCGGAGTCCACATCGAATTGGTTGTCGCTGAAATGCTCGAGTTTCTTCAGTTGGCCGGAGCCATCATTCCAGCTGTAGAGGGTGGATTCGGTTGAACTGCCCCCCATGCGGATGGCCGAGTAGACAAAATCGCCGGAAACCGCCAGGCGGTCGAATTCGGGAGCATCTGTCGTGTTGAACGTCGAGAGTTGTTCAATCTTGAACTGGTTGTCAGCGCGAGCGACGAACAATTGCCGGGTTCCGCTCCTGTCGGTGGCGACGAAGAACAGGTCCTTGTCCTTGACCGTGAGTTGCGAGGCGGCCCGGGCTTCCTCACCCACAAGGGGAACAGTTCCATCGGCTTTGCCGTTGCTGCTGAGATGGACAACCCGGTCTCCCGCGTTGTTGAGGGCCGTGAAGAAGAGCATGTCAAGGGAGTTCGCGACCAGCGATTGCGGATCGGATCCGGTGGGACCGTCAACCAGGTCGATCACCATCCGGGTGTCGCCTGTTCGTCCGCTGGTTCCGTCACTGATCCACAATTCTCTGCCAATGAGCGGATGGCCGGCCGTGAAGAACAGGCCACTTGCTGTGGCGACCAGGTTCTCCGCCGTCTGGAACCAGGGTGCATCGACGGTTCCTTCGAGGGTCAACAGGACCTGGTCGATCGCCTCGGGCGCGTGGATGGCTTCGGTCAACGATCCGAGATCGAATTCGAGGGCTCCCTGGTGAGGTGACAGCCCACCGACGGTGATGTTGCCTGTGGTCGTCAGGGCACCATGCACATCGACGAAACCACCTTCTCCGGAGATGAGCAGTTGCTGATCGTCGTAGGCCGGAGGCAGGACACGGATCATGTCTCCGGGTTGCCCGTCACCGACCAGTGTGAAACGGTACCAGCGGTCGGCTTCGTCGACCTCGAGAATGTAGTCATCGTTGTCGAAGTACTCGGTCGGGTGCTCGGGGTCGAAACTGACGATGCCGTCCCCGTCCCGGTCGAAGGTGGCCGTGTACGGTCGACCGGTCGCGGTATCGACGATCGCATCGCCGGCACCGGTGAACGCCAGATTGTTCAGGCCGCGGATCTCGACCTCGGTGCCATCAGGCAGTGCCAGTCGTCGCGGTGTTCCCGAGACCAGGTACAGGCCACCGGCCTGTTCGAGCAGGGAATCGTCGAGTGCATCCGCTTCGGGTGCGGCGACCACCAGGTCGTCGTATCCGTCGTGATCCAGGTCGATGGCGACCGACTCGGGCAACGGGTTGAAACCGTCGTTGTCCATCGCGGCTTCGACCACCACGACGTCCTGGAGGCCATCGCCATCGATGTCGGTGGGAGTTTCCGCCAGCATGATCGAGGAACCCAGGGCCGCGGGATGCCAGACGACGTGCATGTGGCCACGCCGGGATGACGTCAGCTCCTGCGGACCATTGCCGGCGGTCTGGACCAGTAGTGATGTGTTTGACTGGGTGACGGCGATGTCGCGGTACCCGTCGTTGTCGAAATCACCGCCGGTGATGTCGAATTCTGCCGAATGCAGGGTACCCGCGCTGAGAAATTCCGGATCGAAGAGGTGCAGCCCGATGTCGGCGTCATCGATTCCGAAACCGGTGGTCATCCCCTTGGTGTAGAAGACCAACGCGTCGGCCTCGCCTCCGCTGGCCGACCGGCGAGTGACGGCCAGGTCGTCGTAGCCGTCCCGGTTGAGGTCGCCCACGGCGTGCAACGACGCCAATTCCACGGCGTCGGTTTTCAACAGGTACTGGCTCTTGGAGGGATCCAGTCCGATGTTCTCGATCGCGATGGTCGGATCGACGGCCTGGATATGGCCCGACGCGACAGAGTCGCCTTCCGCGGTCCCGTTGAACAGGTAGACCAGGTCGTCTTCCCCGTTGGAATTCACGTCCGCGGTAATGAAGCCGGCCAACGCGACTCCACCGCTTGCAGACAGCGTCAGTGATACGGGTGGTGTGACACCTGGATCCTTGAATGTGTCAGCCAGGTCCTCTCGCGAATAGACAAGGCCCAACGGGGAATCATTGGATTCGGTTGCCAGGATCTGGACCCATCCACTCTGTGTCAGTGAGTCGACCTGGTCCACCCGCAGGCTGTTCAACGTGACTTGCCCCAGTGAAACCGAACGGAGAAGCGTGGCATCGGTGATGTCCTGGTATCGCTCGGGGCACGGGTTTCCCGGAAGAACGTAGAGACCGACGGTCGTGCCCCTTTTATCGCTCTGCGAATCCGAATCGTGATCGGACGTCTCGATGACGAACAGGATGTCATCGTATCCGTCGTCGGTAACATCGCCGGCTCCGCTGAATTGCGGAATACCGAG
>PBSL01000053.1 GCA_002726205.1 Planctomycetaceae bacterium
CACCGCCACCGCCACCGCCACCGCCACGTCCTCGTCCACCGCCACCGCCACCGCCACCGCCACCGCCACCGCCACCGCCACCGCGGCCGCCACCGCCACCGCCACCGCCACCGCCACCGCCACCACGACGACGACGACGACGTCGACGTCGACGCGTCGGTTGCCCACCGTCACCGCTGTCGTTGCGATCGGGGTAGTCCCCATCCTCTTCGCCTAACGCGACGGCCCCCTCTGGCAGGGGAAGGTCGGGAACCGGTGTTGGTTCGTCCTGCGACGCCTCGACCGGAGGTGTCTCAACCACCGGTTCGGAATTCGTCTCTTGCGATTCGTCGGGCGCGTTGTCTTGGTCAACCATGAAGCCTTATCCACGAAACTGCAGTGTTTGCCAACAGGCGGGCCAAAACCAGGGGAACACCAGGTATCCCTGCCCGCCCGTCTGATTGCCCATCGCGTAGGAACCACCCCGCACGACAGATCAGAACCCATCCCGAGCCAAGCCAAGGCCACGCCGGGGCTGGATCGATCCAGTCCCCGAAAGAGAACCCGAGCCAATGCTCGGAGAAGAGGGGTCCCGTGTAGGGAATTGAGCCAGCCTTCGAACCTGTCTCTCGTCGCCACCCGGCGGTCAAAACCATTCCGAGGTCGACAGCAGAGATGAAAAACTCGCTCTATCTGCTCTCAGACTGCCTTTATCATACGCCTTGGCGCAGACATGTCAATTCCAGACTGTCTGCGCCGGTGGCACCCAACCCGGGCACGATGGTAGTCTGGGCGAACGTCCTTTTTTTGGTTCTTTCGCGAGTGTCTCCGATGCGACACGTTCAACGATCTGCTCAGCTTTCGACTCTCCTTGGTTTTCTGTTCCCGGCCCTGGTCACACTTCTTGTCTGCTCGCCCGATCTTCAGGCCCAGGATCCCACCGGACGTGTCGGCGGGTTTCAGCCAAGGGTCTACGCGATCACCGGAGCCAGGCTGGTCATGGCTCCCGGCCGCGAACTGCCCCGGGGGACACTGGTCGTACGTGACGGACTGATCGTTGCGGCCGGGGCCAAGGTTGCGATCCCCGCTGATGCGGTTCAAGTCGATGGATCCGGGCTGGTTGCCTACGCGGGCTTCATCGACGGCGATGCCGACGATCTACTCACCCCCTCCCCCGTCCTGCCGACACCACCGGGTCGCCCCGTCGATTTTTCCCGTTACGTTCTGGCCGCAACACGACCGGACAATCGCAAGAGCCTCACGCCGCAATTCGCCGCCGAGAAGGCTCTGAAACTCGACGCGGCCCGCCTGACGGCCATTCGTCGTGACGGATTCACGAGCGTCCACGTCGTTCCCTCTGGACGAATTGCCAGCGGTACCGCCGCGCTGGTCTCGACCGCGGGAGTTCCACCTCGGGAATCACTCGTGGCCGCACCGACAATTGCAGCTTTTGCCCTGGCTCCTCCCAACGGCAACGGTTATCCGAGAACGCTGATGGGAGCCCACGCACACCTGCGACAGGCCCTGCTCGACGCGCGTCGTTTCGCCGTCCATCGGCAACTCTACGCCAAGTCCACCAACGGCGTTCCTCGGCCTCCCGCCGACGATGTCCTCAGCGCCCTGGTCACCGTCCTGGAAGGACGGCGTCGCGCCGCGTTCCGGGTCAGCACCCGGGATGACATCCACCGCGCCCTGACATTTTGCCGGGAACAAAAGATCAAACCGGTTCTGCTCGGTGTCGCTGAAGCCAACGACTGCCTCGAGGAATTGGCTGATCAACACGTCGACTTGTTGATGTCCATGCAATTTGGTTCGACACCGAAAATTCAGGCTCCGCTGGCCGGCCAGGACCTGAAAGCCTCCCGGCCCAGCCCGGTTCGAGTCCAGAAGGATCTCCTGGACCGCTGGCGGGATCGCGTGGCGGCAATCGGCCGTCTGCAACGGAGGGGGCTGACCCTGGCCGTCGGTTCCCGCGGACTGAAAAACCGCGCCGCACTTCTGACGGCAGTCCGCCAGGCCATCGCCCAGGGATGGTCGGCGACAGCCGCGCTGGCCACGCTGACGACCCACGCCGCCCGCATCACCGGCGTGGGTACCCGGCTCGGCACACTCGACCCTGGCCGGCTCGGACACGTCGTCCTCTGGACCGGACGCTTCGAAGACGCCAAGAGCAAGGTCCGGTTCGTTCTCGTCGATGGCATCCTGTTCGAATACAACCACACCGCCAAGCCACGACCGGTGAAACAACCCGCCAGTGGAGAATCTCCCGGGACAACTGCTCCAAAGAACCTCTCGCCACTGCTCGACAATCAACCACCTCCGGTACCACCACTGCCAAGGCAGATCGCCGCTGACCACCTGCCCAGTGAACTGGAAAGCGATCGTCGAACCCGTTCGATCCAGACCGACGGAAATGTCTTCGTCCGCAACGCCACCGTGCTGACGGGTACCGGGAAAACTCATCCCGGCCACTCGATCCTGGTTCGCCAGGGCAAGATCATCGCCATCGGCGCGAACCTGAAACCCGACCCGGGGATGACCGTGATCGACGCCACCGGCCGATTCGTGATGCCGGGGATCATCGACACGCACAGCCACATCAAGATCACCCAGGGAATCAACGAGTCGACTCTCTCGATCGTTCCGGAAGTCCGTATCAAGGACGTGGTCAACACGGCCGATGTCGGCGAGTTTCGCGCGCTGGCCGGTGGCGTGACCACGGCACGTTTGCTGCACGGTTCAGCCAACGTCGTCGGCGGCCAGGACGCGGTCGTGAAGTTGAAGTACGGCAAGACCGCCTCCGAGCAGATCCTGCATGATGCTCCCCAGGGCGTGAAATTCGCGCTGGGCGAAAACGTCAAGTTCCGTACCACCCGCTTCCCCAACACACGAATGGGCGTCGAGGCCACATTGAACCGGGCCTTCCTCGAGGCAATCGATTATCGACGCCGCTGGCAACAGTACACCAAGGCCCAACAATCCACCCGCGGTGCAACACTGCTGCCGCCCCGGCGCGATCTCCGTCTCGAAGCCCTGGCCGATCTCGTCAATCACAAGAAGTTCATCCACAGCCACTGCTACCGCTCCGACGAGATCCTGATGCTGCTGCGGGTGGCAAGCAGCCTGGGCATCCGTGTCTGGTCGTTGCAGCACGTCCTGGAGGGCTACAAGATCGCGCCCGAGATCGCCGCTCACGGTGCCAGTTGCAGCACGTTCGCCGATTGGTGGGCCTACAAGGTCGAAGCCTACGATGCGACACCCTACAACGCGGCACTGTTGCAAGAGGCCGGGGCCGACGTCGTGATCAAGAGTGACGACCGGGAACTGATCCGGCATCTCTACCAGGAGGCGGCCAAGCCAATCCGTTACGGCAACATGCCCTCGGAACTCGCCCTGTCGACGATCACTCACAACGCCGCTCGCCAGTTGGGCCTGCAAGACCGGATCGGATCGATCGCACCCGGAAAGGATGCCGACCTGGCCATTTTCAACGCGCACCCTTTGAACTCGTTTGCCCGTTGCGAGATGACCCTGATCGAGGGAGAAGTGTTTTTCCTGCGGGACGCACATCCTACCGCCATGTCGCCGGCCGCGCGCCAGCGAACCCGATCACCAGGGCCGTTCATCATACCGACCGCCGACGCCCGCCGCGGCGACCTCGCCCTTCCCGAGGCCGACGACGGTACCGGCACCTACGCGATGGTCGGCGGTACGCTGCATCCGGTCTCGGGGCCGCCGACGACCGGTACGCTTGTCATCGGCAACGGCCGAATCATCGGGCTGGGTCCGGGTACGACCCCGCCGCCGGCCGCGCACCGAATCGACATCAGCGGGCTGCATGTCTACCCGGGGTTGATCGACGCGGGAACAACGCTGGGCCTGGCTGAAATCAAGAAAGTCCGCGAGACCCTCGATTTCAGCGAGGGCGGCGGCCTGCAACCGGACCTTCGCGCCGGCGTCGCGATCAATCCCGACAGCGAACTGTTCCCGGTGGCGCGGGCCGGTGGAATCACCACGGCACTGGTCCACCCCGACGGCGGACTGGTCGCCGGCCAGGCCTCGCTGGTCCAACTGGGAGGCTGGACCGCGCCCGAGATGGTCCTCGATTACCAGGCCGCACTGCGGGTTCACTGGCCGACGATTTCCAACGACGCGCAGCGGCGAAAACGTGTCGACGAGTTTCGAGCCCTGCTCAAGGAAGCCCGCACCTACCGTGAGCTTGTCGCCAGGGCCAAGGCTGCCAAGCGTCCCGGACCCATCGGGGACCCCCGTCTCGAGGCACTGGGCCCCTACGTCACCGCCGAACGACCGGTCTTGATCGAAGCGCACACGCGTTCGCAGATTGTCGAAGCCATCCTGTTTGCCGAGACCGAAAAACTGAAACTCGTCATCACCGGCGGCACCAACGCCTGGAAGGTGGCCGAATCACTGCGGAAGCGACGGATCCCGGTCATCGTCGGACCGGTCATGCGTCGGCCGATCAATGACTGGGATCCCTCCGACGCTCCCTATGCCAACCCGGGACGGCTTTTCGAAGCCGGCGTGAAGTTCTGCATCCGCAGTGACAATGCCGCGAACAGCCGAAACGCCCCCTTTGAAGCGGCCATGGCCGTTGCCCACGGGCTGCCCGAAGAAGTGGCGCTGCGGAGCATTACGCTGTCAGCCGCACAGATCCTAGGAGTCGACAAGCAGATCGGATCGCTCGAAACCGGCAAGATCGCCAACCTCGTGATCCTCGACGGGTCACCCTTGCAGGTCACCTCCCAGGTCAAAGGTGTCTTCATCGCCGGGCGTCCCTTCCGTCCCGAGAGCCGGCAGACCCGCTTCTACAAGCGGTACCGGCGACGACTGAAACCCGACAGCCGCTAGGGCCGCCAGTCGATTTCGAGACGGCGGTCAATCGGCAGTCGTCGAGGACGGCCGTTGCGATGGTGCATACCGCCGGGGTGATCTGCGGAACTTCGCCAGCGATGCGGTATCGCCGAACAGGTACAGCCCGCCGTCGTAGAACACCGCGTAGCGGACATCTCCGATCACCGACCGCTTGGTTTCCATGAGCTGGACAACGTCGAGACCGGACCGGCGGGGCACATAACGAAGCGGGTCCCCCCGGAACTGCTTGAGCTCTTCGGCTGAAGCCAGGTGGTAGACGACATTTCCCACGCGACAGGCAAATCTCTTGTCCCCGCGTTGCCAGCGTGTCTGCTTCCAGAGCGTCACCGGTGAAAAGCCCCGCAAACCCAACCTCGAACTACGCGGTGCAACCGGCTTCGACGCGGATGAGGCCCTGGGCGGGTGAGCCGCGCGGTAACGGTCGACAGCCGCTCCCATCCGCCCCAGGTACGCTCTCAATCCCTGGTACCCCTGGCTTCGAGCCAACTGCCGGCCGTCGGGAGCGACGACCAGATCGGTCGGCAGGAGCTTGACACGGAAACGAGCGGTCACCGCCGGATCACGATCGGTGTCGACTCTAACGGCGATCACGTGCGACCCCAGCCGTGTCTGCAGTGACCGCGTGTCCAGCACATCGCGTTCCATTCGTCGGCACGGCCCACACCAACTGGCGTGAAAGTGCACAAGCAGCGGCAGGCCTCGCCGACGGGACTCGGCCTCCGCCTTGGCAAAATCGTCAGACCAGGAGAGGACGCCGCGGGCAACGACCTTCGTGCGGGGACCAGCCGCGTGGGCAAGCCACGGGGAAACGCACACGAGCCACAGGGCCAGAAACTGGACAATCCGCATCGAGAGTGCCTCCGCGACGGACACGCTGTCGACAACTGATCGTCGACGAGAACCTCGCCGCTTATCGGCGACTTGGCTGTCCGCGGATGCTGCCAATCCGAGGCGATCCCCGACAAGCGTCAATCGCGGTCTCGATCCGCCCGAACGCGACGGTCACGTTGCCACTGGCGACACGTCCGAAGATGACGACTGCAGCGGTTCTGCCAACTGGGTTTACCAGTGCAGCACCCTGGACGATGACGGCGTTTCCGGATCGGGAAACACCGACTCGCCACGGTAGCCGTGAAGGGAATGGCATTCCCGGACGCTCGGGACCGGGCTGACACTGACCGGGCACTCACCGCGTGTCACACCCGACATTCTCAGAAAGTTCCAGAGCAGGCGGTGGCCCGACTCGGTGAGGACACTCTCGGGATGGAATTGAACTCCAAGGGCAAGATGCTCTCGGTGCGCCATCGCCATCACCAGGCCGCTGTCGGCCCGGGCCGTGATCTGCCAGGCAGGCTCGAGTGAATCCGGATCGGCGATCAGCGAATGGTAGCGGGTCGCGGTCAACGGTTCCGGCAATCCTTCGAAGAGTCCGGTCCCGTCGTGTTCGACCAGGGTCACCTGCCCGTGAACCGGTCGCGGTGCCCGGACAACACGACCTCCGGTCGCTGCGGCCAGCGCCTGGTGACCCAGGCAGACGCCCAGCAGGGGAACCCGCCCGATGAGACGCGAGACAAGTTCGATCGAGATCCCGGCCTCGATCGGAGTCCCCGGGCCCGGCGACAGAACAACCGCCGACGGTGACCGTTCGACGATCTCATCAACCGTCAGCGCGTCGTTGCGAACCACAGCAACCTCGACGCCGAGTTCCTGCAGATAGTGCGCGAGGTTGTAGACAAAGCTGTCGTAATTGTCGATCAACAGGATCATCGGCTCAAGCCCCCCCCTCCGGCACGATAGAGGCTGGTTGACCGACCTGTCCAGCGGTTCGACTCGACACGGTCACACCAAAGCCCTCAGCATGCCGACAGCCTTGATCATTGTCTCGTCGAACTCCGCCACCGGATCCGACTGCGCGACAATACCACCACCAACCGAACACTGAATCCAACCGTGGCGAACAACAAACGAGCGGATCAGGATACTGCTGTCCATCGAGCCGTCGTAACCGACGTAAAACAGGCTGCCACAATACGGACCACGAACGGTGGGTTCGATCTCGGCGATCACTTCCATCGCCCGGACCTTGGGGGCACCGGTGATCGATCCGCCGGGAAAGACGGCCGCCAGTAAATCCCAGGCAGTCTGGTCCGACCGCAATACACCCCGGATTTCCGAGACCAGGTGCAGGACCGTCTCGTACATTTCCACACCGCACAGCAACGGCACACTGACCGTCCCCGGGCGACAGACGCGAGAGAGATCATTGCGGAGCAGGTCGACGATCATCACGTTTTCCGCCCGGTCCTTCTCGCTCTCCCGAAGTTCCCCCGTCACGAACAGTCCAACCTCGGAGTTTCCCAACCGTCGCCTGGTTCCCTTGATCGGCCGCGTTTCAACCATCCCTTCTCGCAACGAGACGAAACGCTCCGGCGAGGCACTGACGATCTCCCAGTCGTCATGGGCCATGTAGCCGGCAAATGGTGCCGGATTGCGACTGCGCAGCCGGGCATAGAGTTCACGCGCCGGGACCGGCTGCCGAGCCAGCAGTCGTTGCGAGAGATTGGCCTGGAAAATCTCGCCGGCGTGAATGTAGTCGATCACACGGGCAACGGCGTCGAGATAGGCCTCTCGTGAAAAATCACTGAAAAGCCCCTCGTGACCATCGACACGCTCCAGCGGAGCCAACTGATCAGGTGTCAACCCCGTGCGTGACGGACCGTCGATGCTGGTGGCCGGATCAAAGGATGCCAGTCGCTCGAGAATCTCGGCCGCCCGAATTTCGGCGCGTTGCCGCCGGCTCTGTGGGTTACGCTCGGGGAATCCTTGCGAGATGATCCAGGCCCGCCCGAGGACGTGGTCCCAGGCGACAACCCAGTCATACATACCCACCGCAAGAGCCGGCAGGGCGAACTCGTCGCGTCCCGACCGGGGCACGTGTTCCCAGGCCGCCCCCAGTTCATATCCCAGGACCCCGACCGCCCCTCCCTGGAACGGCGGCAATCCGGCGACGCGGCCAACCACGTCGCGGTCGGTGAGTTCTCGCAGTCGAGCAAAAGGGTCCTCCCCGTAACCGGGACGACCACACGTGATGAACTCAAACGGATCGGCAACCAAGAACGAGAACCGGCTGACTTCCTCCCGATCGATCCGGCTCTCCAGCAACACCACATCAGGAAGATCGGCAACGGCATCCAGCGCCGCGAGGACATCGGGCACGTTTGAGAGTTCCACCACGACCGGCCCTGACGGCAGCGACTGGTTCACGTCCCGTCCTCCCTGGCCGATCGTTGCGAATCGATCCCGGCCTGCAACCTGCGGTGAATCGCACTGGTTTCCGGCCGGGTCAGAAATCCCCAGGACAAGGCCTCGTCCTGGACATACCGCTTGCCGAGCGTCAGCGCGGTTCGTGCCTTCGACAGTTCATAACCGAGATAGAAGGCGTGCTCGGCTGTGAGAACGGCTTGCGTCTCGGCGATGACCGTGTCGAACAGTTGGAATGGATCGGCATGCTGCCAGTGGCCATCACGATTCATCACGTGCAGGCATCCCACACCACCATCGCGGTGCTCAACAAAAACCCGAAAACTCGAGTCCGTCAGTTCCCCGGCCAGTCGTGCCAGATCCCCGGACGCTTCGCCCCGGCTGGCGGCATCGCGCAGCATCAGCAACCGTGAATCGACGTGCTTGGGCAGGACACCGTTCTCGACACTGTGATGAACCAGCCGGCG
The DNA here is from genome assembly GCA_002726205.1 of Planctomycetaceae bacterium. Classification (GTDB taxonomy): domain Bacteria; phylum Planctomycetota; class Planctomycetia; order Planctomycetales; family Planctomycetaceae. Next base: position 8,601 of record PBSL01000053.1, read on the forward strand.
GGCGAGGTCCAGTTCCGGAACCGACGAACGACACCAGTTGACGACCTCGGTCGTCAACACGCTGCGGATGCCCAGTTCCTCGCAAACCGCCGCCAACAGAAAATTTACGCCCGCACTGTCGACTGCGGAAAGTTCCGTCAGGTTGCCCGTCCCCATCATCATCTCCGCCGACGGCCATCGTCGACGGGCCTGGGCGAATCGTTCCAGCGACGCGGCAAACCCGAACCCGATCGGTTCCAGAATCGGATCGACCCGGTAATTGACGCCCGCGGCTTCGAGTCGTTCGATGACCGGCTCGAGCGTCTCCAGCTTCACGGGATCGGTGGGGATCGCCACGAGGCCGATTCCCGATTCGGCGGCCAGTGATGCAGCCCAGTCGAGGTTGGCCTGGCTGCAACTGAGGACCAGTTCCGCCCCGGCGGCAACCGAGCTTTCGACCTCGAGCCGATCAAAACTGTCAATCGAAACCCGGAAGCCGGCCTCGACCAGCCGTCGCGTTGCGGCCCCCACGCCGCCCCAACTCTCGCCGGGCACCATGCCCAGGTCAATCACGTCGGCTCCCGCCTCGCGGAGCCTCTCCGCCTCGAGCAGCAACCCTTCATCGTCAAGACGTGGCGCGTGGTTGATCTCCGCGAGAATCTCGATCGTGTATTCTTCCAGCGTGACCGGTGAACGAACGCCCCGCCCAAGAAACTCGGGCAGATCAAAGAGATCCTTCGGTCCACGCTCGACGGACAGACCCAGTTCCTGGCCGAGCGAGTCGAGGTCACCCTGGCACCAGCCCGGCAGGACCAGGCGATCGAAGCCACGGGGTGGCTCGAGTCGCCGGGCGACCAGCTTGGTGTGCAGCAAGGCCGCCACGCTGACCCCCAGCACGGCCACGTCGTAGGAAAAGTCGCCGCCCGCGGCGGCCGTGGCCAACACCCCGCGCAGGGGCGACTCGGCCAGTCGACCTGTCACGAACAGGATTCGCTCGTTCTCGCCCATCGCTTCGAGTGATTCCGTGGTTGCCGGTTTCCGGGCGGTTGCCCAACTATCGTTCAGCACCACCGTTGGCATAAATTACCTGACCGGTCAGGTAATCCGCCTCGCTGCTCACCAGGAACCTCGCCAAACGGGCAATGTCCTCCGGCTCGCCCCAGCGTTGCAGTGGTGTTTCCCGAAGAACACGTTGTTGCCATTCCTCCGAAGCCGATTCGCCCCAGGCCGTTCGAATCCAGCCCGCGGCAATACAGTTGACGCGGACGGTCGGTGCAAGACTGAGGGCCAGGGAACGCGTGAACGACATGACGGCCCCCTTGGCGGCTGCGAACAGTTCCCCGCTGTCACCTGCCATTCCCCGCTCGGCCTGATCCCAACCGATGTTGAGGATCACGCCACCACCGGCCTCACGCATCTGCTGTCCAACCAATCGCGAGAGTTGAATCGTCGCGCGAACATCAACCGACCACAGCTGCTCGAGTTTCTCTGCAAATGACCGGTTGGCTGCGGAACCGGTCAGGAGATCGACACCGGCGTTGTTCACCCACACGTCGACCCTTCCCAGGAACTCCTCGCTGCGAGCCAGCAACGTCGCGACCGCACCCGGATCCGACAAGTCCGCCAAACACGCATCGGCGCGGCCACCGGCTCGTCGGATCAACTCGACTAGCTCCTGGACTTCCTCCCGCGACTGACGACAGTGAACAACCAGCCGCGCCCCTGCGCGAGCCAACTCCAGTGCGATCGCCCGTCCCAAGCCAGTCGACGCTCCCGTGACAACCGCCCCGATCCCCTCGAGACGGCCAAACCCGTCAGTCTCGCTTTGCCGTTCCAACGCCATCGCTGCTGCTACTCCTGTCGACTTCCTGGCCAACCCGATTGTCTCACAGTTCCGGAAAATTCCCATTCAACTCATTGACGAGATTCTGTGCCACCTCCATAATGACGCCATCTGACCGAAAAGGCCCGGTTCTCGTGCCGATCGGTTGGAGCCGGCAATAGACGTTGGACTTCCTGTCTTACGCAAATCCCCTCTTCGATTCAGTTCTGCGACCCATTCGGGCACGTCACCGTTGCCGGAGACGAGACGGACCATTTCCAGGCAAGAGAAAACCCCCAAACACCCCAAGCTGTTCAACTCGACAGCTCGGTCGCCGCATTTAATCCCGGATTGTTTTGTCCAGGTTGAACGCGAGCCGAGACGGATCTCGAAAGCGGGACCGGTCTCCCGACCGGGGCTGTTCGAGCGGAATCGATTGGTTTCCGACAGGTGGCGCCAAAAGAATTGGCACCATCTCTTCCATCAACAGTCAAGGATCGATGACGGTGAACGAAAAGAGTTCCGCATTCAGAGAACCCGAGGACACTTGCCCGTCGGATGGCTCCGAAAGTGAATCCTCCCACGAAACGACAGGTGAAACGATGAACACGAACTTGATGGAACGACCTCAACAACAGTGTCGTGGCCTGGATCTTTCCGACCAACTGGAAAACGAGTTGCTGCGGATCTTCAAGCTGCTGGCCGATGAAACCCGGTTGCGGATCCTGTTGTATCTGGGACGTGAGCAGGAGTTGCACGTGACGGCCTTGTGCGAGAAGCTCGGGCAAAGCCAGCCGGCCGTCAGCCACCATCTTGCGTTGCTGCGGGTCGCCAACCTGATCGAACCACGTCGTGACGGCAAGCACAACTACTACTCGCTGAAGCGAGGCCACTTCCACTCGGTCATGGAAGAGTTGTTCAAGTCGATCTCGGACCCGGACAAGGACGAAATTCGGTTCGACGAGTTTGTCCTGTCCTACGATGGCTAGCCGGAGAAACGGCCGGTCGCCCGGAAGTGTCAGTGAGCCCGCCGTTTGCCACGGCGGGCTCTTCAATTTGCTTGCTCGATCTGGTAAACAGGGGCCACGGAATTTTCACCAGCCCCCAGTTCCCCCTGCCTCGCGACACACATGGCCGGACGTATCGCCAAGTTGGCCCTGGCCGATGGAACCGTCTACACCGGCCACGGTTTTGGTGCCGAGGGTGAAGTCTTCGGGGAGGTTGTGTTCAACACGAGCATGACCGGCTACCAGGAGATCCTGACCGATCCGTCCTACTGCGGTCAGATCGTGACGATGACCTTCCCGTTGATTGGCAACTACGGTGCCAATCCGGCGGACGTCGAGAGCAGCCGGCTGGCATTGCAGGGCTTTGTTGTCCGCGAATTGTGTCGACACCCGAGCAACCATCGACTGGCGTGGACACTGGAGGAGTATCTCGAACACCACAACGTGATCGGCATCGAGGGCATCGACACCCGCTCGCTGACTCGCCGAATCCGCGTCCACGGTGCCATGACCGGCATCCTGTCAACCACCGATCTGGATGACGATTCGCTGGTGGCCAAGGCCGAATCGAGTCCAGGACTGGTCGGTCGGGACCTGGTCCGCGAGGTGATCCCCGAGTCGTCGTCGGAGTGGACCGAATCGCTGGATGAACTGGTCCAAGCTGCGGTCACACCGGGCTACGACGGGCTGCATGACCACATCGTCGGACCGACCGATGGCCCACACGTGGTCGCAATCGACTTCGGGATGAAGTGGAACATCCTCCGACACCTTCGCCAACTGGGCTGCCGTGTCACGGTGATGCCCGGAACCTCGACAGCTGCCGAGGTGTTGGCCCTGTCACCCGACGGTGTGTTTCTCTCCAATGGTCCCGGTGACCCACGACCATTGGATTATGCGATCGAGACGATCCGCGGCCTGCTCGGCCAGTTGCCGATCTTCGGCATCTGCCTGGGCCACCAGTTGCTCGGATTGGCGCTGGACGCGGAAATCTACAAGCTGAAGTTCGGCCATCGTGGTGCCAACCAGCCGGTGTTGAACAAGGCCAGCGGCCGCGTGGAAATCACGACTCAGAATCACGGTTTCGCACTGGATCCGCAGAGCCTCGCTGAGGGTGTCGAAGTGACACACATCAATCTCAACGACCAGACCATCGAGGGCATTCGCCACGAGAAGCTCGGGGCAGTTGGTGTCCAGTACCACCCCGAGGCATCGGCCGGTCCGCACGACAGTCACTACCTTTTCGGTGACTTCCGGAAGATGTTGCTTGGTTAGCGGCGGGCCGCTAGAGTAGCCGCCCGCCGGAGCAGTCCCGGCGACGGCGACCCCTGTTGCACCCCCTCATTGAAGGATCTCGCGATGGCGACCGAACGTTCCCTGATTCTGTTCAAGCCCGACTGTGTCCAACGTCGGCTCGCAGGACAGCTGCTGACGCGGATCGAGGACAAGGGGATGAAACTCATCGGCATGAAGATGCTGCAGGTCACCGAGGAACTGGCGGGGCGGCACTACGCCGAACACGTCGACAAACCGTTTTATCCTCTTCTCGAGGAATTCATCACTGCCGGACCGGTGATCGCGCTGGTCGTGGAGGGTCCCGAGGCGATTTCGGTGATGCGGAACCTGATGGGGCCAACCAACGGTCGCGAAGCGGCTCCGGGTACGATCCGCGGCGACTTCGGAGCCAGTCGGCAGATGAACCTGATCCACGGGAGCGACGGCCCGGAGGCCGCGTCACGTGAAATCGGAATCTACTTCGCCGACGAGGAACTGTGCCACTACGAACCGACCCTGGAACCGTGGGTCTGCGCCGACGACGAAAAGTGACCCGTCGGGCTGTCATCCATCAGGCCGAGGCGGCCTTTTCGATGGCGCGTTTCAGGGCGGTGCCCATGTCGGCCGGGCTCTGGGCAACCTCGACTCCGGCGGCCTCAAGCGAGGCAATCTTCTCGACCGCCGTTCCGCTCCCGCCGGAAATGATCGCGCCGGCGTGTCCCATCCGCTTTCCCGGGGGTGCCGTCCGCCCGGCAATGAAGGCCGCGACCGGCTTGGTCATGTTCGCGGTGATGTAGTCGGCCGCCTGTTCCTCGGCATTGCCCCCGATCTCGCCGATCATCAGGACCGACTCGGTGGCCGGATCGGCCTGAAACAGCTCGAGAACATCAATGAAATTCGTCCCATTGACCGGGTCGCCGCCGATGCCGACGCAGGTCGATTGCCCCAGGCCGACGTTGCCCAGTTGCCAGGCCGCCTCGTAGGTCAACGTCCCGCTGCGACTGACCAGTCCGACCGGGCCGGGGCTGTGGATGTAGCCAGGCATGATGCCGATCTTGGCGACACCGGGCGTGATCACGCCTGGACAATTCGGACCCACCAGCCGGCAGTTCTTCCCGAGCAACTCTCGCCTGACCCGGACCATGTCCAGTACGGGGACGCCCTCGGTGATCGCGATGATCAGTTCGATCCCCGCGTCGGCAGCCTCGATGATCGCCGCCGCACAAAACCGCGGTGGCACGAACACCATCGAAGTATTGGCCCCGGTGACCTCGACCGCCTCAGCAACCGTGTCGTACACGGGAAACCCGTCAACCTCGGTGCCCCCCTTGCCCGGCGTAACGCCGGCCACCAGCGGCGTGCCGTATTCGCGGCACTGCTGGCTGTGAAACAGGCCGGCGCGGCCGGTGATTCCCTGGCAGATGACCTTGGTCGATTCGTTGACAAGAATACTCATGAGATTGCCGATTCGTGCAGGTTGAGTGTCGCGATTCGCATTGCCGTTTCCTGACCGTCAGGCCTCCAGTGTGGCAACGACCTTCTGGGCCGCGTCGGTCAGGTCGGTGGCGGTGACGATCTCGCGTCCGGAGGACTCGAGCATTTCACGCGCCAACTCGACGTTGGTCCCTTCCAGGCGAACGATCAACGGGATCGTGATCCCGACGTTCTCGTAGGCGCCAAGCAGAGCCTCGACGATCGTGTCGCATTTCATGATCCCGCCGAAGATGTTGACCAGGATCGCCTTGACGTTGTCATCCTCGAGGATGATCCGAAACGCTTCGGTCACCGCATCGACATCAGCCCCTCCTCCGACATCCAGAAAATTTGCCGGTTCGCCACCATGCAGCTTGATCAGGTCCATCGTGCTCATCGCCAGGCCGGCCCCGTTGACCAGGCAGCCGATGTTGCCGTCGAGGTTGACGTAGCTCAGCCCCGCCTCTGCAGCCCGGACCTCGGCGGGATCTTCCTCGTCCAGATCACGCAACGTCTCGAAGTCCTCGTGCCGAAACATCGCGTTGTCGTCAAAACTGACCTTCGCATCCAGGCACATCAACCGGCCATCCCCGGTCACGACCAGCGGGTTGATCTCGGTCAGGCTGCAATCGCTCTCGACAAAGAACCGGCACAGCGTCGGAAACAACTCGACGGCATTCTCCAACGCCGTCCCGGCGAGGTCGAGTTTCTCAGCGATCGCGCGTGCCTGCTGGTCGGTCAGGCCGGTGGAAATATCGACGGCCTCACGAAAGATCTTCTCGGGAGTCTCGGCCGCCACTTCCTCGATCGCCATCCCTCCCTCGGTGGAAGCAATCAGCACCGGGCTGCAGGTTTCCCGATCGATGACGATGCCCAGATAAAGTTCACGGGCAATGTCGAGTCCCTCCTCGAGGAACAGTGTCTTCACGGTTTTCCCTTCTTCACCGGTCTGAACCGTCACCAGCGTGTTTCCCAACATCCGCGACGCGTTCTCACGGGCCTCCTCGGCCGACCGCAACAACACCACGCCCGACTGGTCGGGGGCTTCCCGGAACCGCCCCTTGCCTCGGCCACCGGCGTGGATCTGTGACTTGATGATGGCCACTTCGCCGCCGAGTTCTTCGAAGGCCGTCGCCGCATCATCGGCCGACTTGACGACCAGGCCACGCGGAACACTCACACCGGCAGCGCGGAGGAGTTGCTTGCCCTGGTATTCGTGAATCTTCATGTCCTGCCCCGTTGTCCGGTCAATAGGTCATGTGCGGATGCGAGCCGTGGGCGAACCTCACCCACGAGATACCATGATGGTCTGTTCGCGATCGGGGCCGACCGAAACGATGTCGATGGGCGACCCGATCAGTTCGGCCACCACGTCAAGATATGCCCGAGCCTGCGACGGCAGGTCCTCGAGACGCCGTACCCCGGTGATGTCGACGTTCCAACCCGGCAGAGTCCGCAACACCGGGCGGGCCGCGGCGAGTTCCTCGAGCTGGCCGGGAAAATCGGTTGTCCGTTCTCCGTCGATCTCATACGCCTCGCAGACCTGCAACTCATCCAGCTTGCTGAGCACATCCAGCAGCATCACGGCCAGACAATCGACGCCCGAGATCCTGGCGCCGTAACCGGTGGCCACGGCATCGAACCAACCGCAGCGACGAGGTCGCCCGGTGACCGTGCCGTATTCGTTCCCCTCATCACGAATGTGCTGCCCAACCTCGTTGTCGAGCTCGGTCGGGAACGGCCCACCGCCAACGCGGGTGGTGTAGGCCTTGACCACACCAATCATGCGGTCGATGGCCCGTTCGGGGACACCACTGCCGGAGTGAATCCCGGCCCCGGAACTGTTCGACGACGTCACGAAGGGAAAGGTCCCATGATCGATGTCGAGCAATGACCCCTGCGCCCCCTCAAACAGCACCCGCCGACCAGCAGCCAGCGCCTTGTGGAGATGCGTGGTCGTATCGGTGACGTAGGGCACCAGGCGTTCGGCATACCCCCGGTACTCTTCGAAGATCTTCTCGGCATCCAGCGGCACCGCGTCGGGGTCGAGTGCCGCCAGCACCCGGTTCTTGTGCTCGGTGATCGACCCGACCCGCGATCGCAGGGTATCCAACTGGACCAGGTCACCCATGCGAATCGCGTGGGCCCGCCCCGCCTTGTCGCGATAGCAGGTGCCGATCCCCCGCATCGTGGTTCCAATTTTCTCGCCGCCCAACCCTCGTTCGAGTACCGCTTCCTCGGCAATGTGCCACGGGAAGACCACGTGAGCACGACTGCTGATCAACAGATCGCCGTCGATCCCCCCGTTGCGATCGGTGATCCCCTCGAGTTCTTCAAGGAACGCCCGCGGGTTGATCACGACACCCCCGGTGACGACCGAATCGACTCCCGGTCGCAAGATCCCCGCCGGCAACAACGACAGCTTGTAGGTCTGCCCGTCAAACTTGACGGTGTGACCTGCATTATTGCCGCCCTGGTAGCGAACGACGATGTCATGGTCTTCGGTCAGCAGGTCGACGATTTTGCCCTTGGCTTCGTCGCCCCACTGCAGACCAATCACAGACGTGGCGGACACGGCGTAACGATCCCGTCAGTTGGTACCTGGTTCAGTCGCGACAGGCGACTCGACGCCGACGGAACGACTCATCCCATCGGTTCACTCTGGCCTTGTTCGCCTCATAATTCTCGCCTAGTGTACCCGATCACATTGCGATTGGGGAGCGAGGCGAAACACGCCATGCAACAGGCTGGACACCGCGTCTTACTCGTCGACGATGACGAGTCGATTCTCGAGGTGATCGAAGCCGCATTTCGTCGCAGCGGACACCAGGTCCTGGTGGCCCGTGACGGGTCCGAGGCCCTGGTTCGGGCCGAACGGGATGCACCCGACCTGGTCGTCCTCGACCTGGTCATGCCCCGCCGCAGCGGTTTCGCCGTGCTCGACCGGCTCCGGCAACGACATGCCAGCCATCCACCGATCATCATCGTCACGGCCAACACCGACCCGCGTTACGAGCAGTTCGCCAAGGAGCAGGGCGCAAACGTGTTTCTCCGCAAACCGTTTGATGTCGACACACTCCTGGAGATTGCTGCCGAGCTGCTGGAATCGGCCGACACCGACCACACCTAGGCTCAACCGGTTCTCACGGCCTCTCTACCCGCCCCCGACAGCCGTCAGGAAATGCACTTCGCTTTCCGGCTCGAGGCGGGACAGAAGACCCATCGCGCTGATGTGGCCGTCGATGGCAATTCGCAGCCCCGGCTTCAAATCGCCCTCCTCGAGCACCCGATCACGAAAGCCGGGAAACCGCGTCTCGAGTGATTCAATCAACCGCCGAACACTCACGGCCTCGACATCCAGTTCCACCAGGCCACCGGTCAAATCGCGGGCCGGAGCGGGAATGAACACGCGGGGCATCTGGTGGCCTCGAATCGACTGATGTCGGGAGGCTGGCGATTACTGGCCGGCCAGGATCTCGGGCAGCAGCTTCGGCGGTGACATCGGCAGGCTCCGCATCCGGACACCGGTGGCGTGGAAGATCGCGTTGGCCAAGGCTCCCGGCGGCGGAACAATCGGCACCTCGCCGACCCCCCGCACACCGAAATCGTGACCCGGGTTGGGTACCTCGACAATGATCGTCTCGATCATCGGCACGTCGCAGCTGGTCGGAATCCGGTAATCCAGGAAGCTGGCGTTATGCATCCGGCCCTCGTCATCGTAGAAGTACTCCTCGTTCAACGCCCAGCCGATCCCCTGGACCGCTCCCCCCTGCAACTGGCCTTCGACGTAGGCGGGGTGAATCGCCGTCCCGACATCCTGGATCACCGTGTAACGCAGGACTTGCACCTTGCCGGTGTCCGGATCAACTTCGACATCGGCGATGTGGGTCCCGTAAGCCCCTCCCGGCTTGTCGGCATTGACGGCGCCACGGCCGAGGACCGGGCCCCCTGTCTCCAGCAGCTTGCCGGCGAGGTCCTTGAACGAGATCGATTGGTCGTCGGGACCGGTGATCGTTGCGTTCTCGCCATAAACAACTGTCGCGGCATCAACGTCCCACAGCAGTGCCGCCCGCTCGCACAACTGGTCACGGATGTCCTCGGCCGCCTTGATGGCCGCCAGCCCGGTGGCGTGAGTGGTCCGGCTGCCCCCGGTCACATCGGTGTAACCGATGCTCTCGGTGTCAACGACCGTCGGTATCACGTCCTCGGCAGCGATCCCGAGAACCTCGGCCAACTGCATCGCGATTGCTGCGCGGCTGCCGCCAATGTCGGTTGACCCCTCTATCAGCGACACCATGCCATCCTCATTGACTGTCGCGGTCACCGCCGAGTTCAGTCCGGCGTTGAACCAGAAGCCCGAGGCGATTCCCCGACCGCGGTGGGGACCTTCCAGCGGCGTCTGCCAGTGATCACTGAGTTCCGCCGCGTGCATCGTCTCCCACATGCCGATCCGCGGGTGGGTCGGCCCGTCGATCCGACGAGTCCCCTCTTTCGCGGCGTTCTGCTTGCGGAAGGCGATCGGGCACATGCCCAGCTTCTCGCAGATCTCGTCAACGATCGTTTCCATCGCGAAAGCGACCTGTGTCGAACCCGGGGCACGGTAAGCATTGGAACGGGGCTTGTTGACACAGATGTCGTACCCATTGACCCGCCCGTTGGGCACGTCGTAACAGGTAAAAACACACCAACAGCCGGGGGCGATCGGCGAACCGGGAAATCCTCCCGCTTCAAAGAGCAGTTCGGCATCGCCGGCTGTGATCATCCCGTCGGCATCAACACCAACCTTGACCTTCATGTAGGAACCCGGCGTCGGGCCAGTCGATTCGAAGACACTGGACCGATCCATGGTCAGCTTGACGGCGCGTCCGGATTTCTTCGCGAGAATCGCAGCAACCGGTGGCAGGTAGACGGCGACCTTGCCACCAAATCCCCCGCCGATCTCCATCGGCACGACCTTGATCCGGGACACCGGAACACCGACCAGGTCGGAGACCTGTGATCGGGCCAGAAACGACCCCTGGGTGCTGGTCCAGATGGTGATCTTCCCGTCAGCCGACCAGACAGCGGTCGCCGTGTGGGGTTCGATGTAACCCTGGTGAACGGTCGCGGTCGTGAACTCCCGCTCAACCACCAGCGCGGCTTCGGCAAAGGCCGTATCGACGTCGCCGATTTCATAGACGAAGTGCTTCGCGACGTTTGTGGGTTTGTCCGGTTCGCTGGTTTCACCGGCCGGCTGAAGCTCGGTCCGCACGTCCTCGTTGAGAACGGGTGCGTCGGGGAGACGTGCCTCGCGGACATCCATCACCGGCGTCAACACCTCGTACTCGACCTCGATCAAGGCGGCCGCTTCCTCGGCGAGATGCACCGTGTCGGCTGCCACGGCCGCGACGGGATGCCCCGTGTACAGCACCTTGTTCTTGGCAAGGATGTTCTGGTTGAGGTGATAGCGATCGGCGCCGCCCTCGCCCAGATCGGTGACCCCGGGCGTGGCATCGGCCAAATCGGCATTGGTGACGACCGCGTGGACCCCCGGCAAAGCCTCGGCCTTCGAGGTATCGATCGAGAGAATCCGGGCGTGCGCGTGAGGGCTGCGAAGCACCGCCCCGTGCAGGAGTCCCGACAGCTTGATGTCGGCACCATAACGGGCCCGCCCGGTCACCTTGTCGGTGCCATCGTGACGGATCGGCCTGGTCCCCACCACGTGGAACTCACGCTCGTTGCCCACCTCGACCAACCGCAGGTTGCCGTCGCTCCCTCCGGGAAACGGCTCGATGCGAAACTGGCGATCTTCGACGGTTGCCATCAGCTCTCCACTCCCTGGGCCGCCTTCTGGACGGCCCGAACAATCTTGTCATAACCGGTACAGCGGCAGAGATTTCCGGCCAGGTGAAAGCGAATCTCCTCCTCGGACGGGGCCGGGTTCTCATCGAGCAGGGCCTTGGCCGACATGATGAACCCGGGCGTGCAGATGCCACACTGCAGCGCGGCCTGTTCCAGGAAGGTCTGCTGGATTCCGTGCAGCCCGTCGGTCGGTGCCAGGCCCTCGATCGTCTCGATCTCAGCCCCCTCGGCCTCGACGGCCAGTACCAGGCAACCGTTCACCGGGTGGCCGTTGAAGATCACCGTGCAGGCCCCGCAGTTGCCGTTGGAGCAACCTTCCTTGGTGCCGATCAAGTCGAGGGTATCCCGGAGCACGTCCAGGAGCGTCTGTCGCGGGGCGGCGAGAAACTCGACGATATCCCCGTTGATCGTCGCCGATACGATGCGTTGTTTTGCCATGAGTGCCTGTCCGTGTCCTTGCTGTCCGCGTCTGTCTTTGTTGTCGTCTTGTCCTGGTTTTCCGTCTCGAGCACGCGAACCGGTCAGCGACCAATGCAGTAACCGGTTTCTTCGCCACGAGCCCGGGCCACCGCCTCTCGAACCACTCGTTCGGTGAGCACGCCGGAGAGATGTTTTCGGAATTCGATGGTGCCCCGCATGTCGTTGATCGGAGTCGCTGCCTCCCGGGCCGCGGTCGCGGCCGCGGCAATCGCCTCATCACCAACCGGCTGACCGGCCAACGCCGCACCCGCCGACTCGACAAACAGCGGTGTCGGCGCCACGGCGCCCAGGGCGACACGTGCCGAGACAAAGTTCTCGCCCGACTCGTCCAGTTCGACCGCCGCGGCAACTCCGACCACGGCGATATCCATCTCGTTGCGGGGAATGAATCGGCGATAGTGCGAGCCACCGACGGCCGGACGGGCGGGCAGCAATATCTCCACGACCAGTTCACCGGCCTCCAGGACATTGCACCGCGGTGCCGTGCAGAAGTCCTCGACGGCCACCTCGCGTCGACCTCCCGGCCCGGCAATCACGACCCGCGCCCCCAGGGCGATCAGCGAGGGAATCGAATCCGCCGCCGGCCCGCTGTTGCACAGGTTGCCCCCGACACTGGCGCGGCTTTGGATCTGGATCCCACCGATAATGCGGCAACTGTCGGCCAGTGCCGCAAAGCTGTTCGCGATCGCGGCGTCACCGTAGATCCTGTAGCAGGGAACCGCCGCTCCCAACCGCAGGCCGTCGTCTCCGAGCTCCAGGACGTTCAGGTCCGGGATCTTCTTGATGTCGACGACCAGGTCCGGTTCGAGCCGCTGGGCGCGGATGTGGTCGATCAGGTCGGTTCCCCCGGCCAGCGGTCGGGCCGCCACCGGATGTTCAGCCAGCAGTGCCACCGCCTCTTCCAGCGACGCCGGAGCCTCGTATTCGTAATCGCGCATCTCTTCGGGTTTCCCGTCAGCAGGTGCCTGTTGATGGAGCACGCCGCGCGGCCGTTTTCTCGCACGAGCGGGACCGGCAGACCAGTCCCTTCCGCGGGGCGTTCACAGAGTACCGGCGAGACCGACCCGCTTCAAGCAAGCTGGCCGACAGCCTGTTGCCAGCGGAACCGGATGGCCTGAAAACTCGCCGGCGTTACGGCTTTGCCGACTTTTCGTCAGACGACTCCACCGCCGGCTTCGGCTTGGGTTCGATCGAAACCCGCTCCTTCCCGGCGGCAACCAGCCGGATCCGCTGGTTGTAGGATCCCAGCTCGAGATACCGCTCGGCGAGGTTAAGCCGCAGGCCGTTGAAACTCCAGTAGTTTGACGGCGTCTCCATCGACACGCGATCCTGGCCGGTCCGCTTGTCGACCGCTGCCAGTCGCAGCAGGTAGTACCGCAGGGCCCCCTCGCGCTTGTATTCCCGTGAGGCCAGCACCAGCAACGGGGCGTGCCGCGACTTGTCCAGGATCAGGTTCATCCCCTTGACCTCTTTTCTCCATCGCGGTGCCACGCCGGCCGCCTGCCTGTCAAAGGCACACAGCACGCCATTGACACGGACCGAGTGCAGGTTGATCGAGTAGTAGGTGCCTTTGAGCGGCTTGTTGACCGCCACGTAGAGATTCTCGGAGTCCTCGAACGCATAGAACGACGACGACCCCTTCATGTCCGCCGGCGTCAGTCGACCGACGGTCGTGACCTGGCCGGTGCGAAGATCGAGAATGTCAAATTGTCCCTGGTCGGCCAGCATCACCAGGCGACTCTCACCGAGCATTCCCAGGGCCAGGTTCCTGTCGAGCTTGTGTTGCCAGAGAGTCTTCCCGGAGAGCACGTCATCCTGCTGCACGAACAACTGCGTCCACTTCAAGCCCAACAGGCTGACCGAACCCCCGTTACGGATCCAGGTGATCTTCGACTTGTCCAACCAGAGCGCCCCACCAAGTTTCTGGACCAGCCCGGGAATCTCGAGCCGCCGACCGTCACTGGCCCGCAAAGCCTCCGGAGGCCGGACGGCGGGTTGACTGCTGGACACCGAAGAGAACAGGGTTTTCGAGACCCGTCCGTGCTGCAGGTAGACGATCGAATCACTGCCGAAAACAACCGCCCCCGTGGGAATGCGGTCTCGTTGCCAGAGTGTCTTGCCGGTTCGCGTTTCCAGTACCGACAGCCGGCGCCGCTCTCGCACACAGACGATTCGCGGATTCGTCACGCACAACGGGCCACGCCGCAAGGTCCGTGCCGCCAGGTTGAACGATACAACCGATGTCTCGCCGCGGACCAGGCTCGGCGCCCGTGGCCGGGAGGGAATCGCGACGCCACGGCCTCCTCCCTCGACAGGATACGACCACAGCAATTTCCGCGTGGTCGGCGAAAGGGCCTGGATCACGCCCTGATGATAAATCACCAGTTGATGCCCGATCGCGCGGACCGGAAGATTCATCGAGCTGCTGCTGCGGGACGCCTGTTGCAACGGCACCGACCAGGCGATGCGGCCGTCTCCGATCCGCTCGATCACCAGGCGACGTTGTCCGCTGTCGAAAACGGCCCGGTGCGAGTCGTACCAGGGCAGGCCCTGCCGGTTCAACTCGACGTCCTGCCGCCGCACCGACTGCGACGTTCCGGCGGCACGCACGATCGAAACACCCCGCGGCCAGTTCACCACCGGTGCCGGCTTCACCAGGCCCCGTTTCCTGCGAAAAGCATCCAGTGCCGCGCGGGCCCGCGCGGCCACCTTCGGTTCGGCGTCGGCGGCCAGACGCAACCAGGTCAACTCGGCCACCGCCACCCGCCCGGCTCTCGCGGCCATCTCAGCGACGTGGAACTTCACCGCCCGTGAGACCGGGTGGAAATCGAAAACCTCGATGAACTCCCGTTGCCTGGCTGAAGATTCCTCGAGCACCGCCCTGGCGTCGACGGCGAGCCTGGTGTCCAGCGCGTTCCTGGTCGTTGCCGGCAGTCGAGGCCAGAGGTCGGCCAGTTGCCCGGCCACCCACCGATCCGCCCTCACCCGTACCGCCCCGTTGGCGGTCTGCCCGATCAAACGCGAGCGGAACCGGTCGGCAAACTCCCGAAGGTCCTCCACGGCCTGTGACAGATCCCCGCGGGCCACCGCCTGCTCGGCCCGCAACCTCATCACGTCGAGGACCCGGTCGGGCGAATCGGCCAGAGCGGTCAGTCTTTCGATCTCCCGGCCACCGGCTTTCAGGTCCGCTCGCACCGCTGCCTTCAACGCGGATCTCATCGCGACCTGGTACCGGGGTGTCAGCGCCGGGTCGAGTTTCGTGGCAACCAACCGACCCAGGTGCTGCAGCGCTGCCGCGTGGTCTCGCCCCAGCAACGCCAGTTCCGCCTGTTTCAGCGTGGCCCATTCATCAGCCGGGTTCTTCTTCAAAGCCGACTCGATGCGGGTCATCAGGGCATCCCGCTGCTCAAATCCCACCATCCCCGACGGCCCCAGTGCCAGCAACATCCCTCCGGCCATGACAAGGTTGCCCAGTATCGTCTCCCTGGCCGACTCGGGGAGATAGGTCCGACCCGACACCTGGCCGTCGGCCAGTCGAATCGAGCAGATCTGTCCCGAGGAAAGCGGCAGGTGAAAAATTCCATCGGTGGTGACACCGCGACCGCACGTTCGTCCCTCGGCCGGCTGGCAGGCATGCGTCCAGGCGGTCGATCCATCGGCAAGTTCCAGCGCGGCGACGGAATTCGTACCGACCAGGATCAGGCGGTCACCGAACCCTCCGGCCACGTAGAGGAACGATCCTCGCTTCTTCTTCCACAGCATCTTGCCGGTGAACAGATCCAGGCACAGCAGGACCGATTCGGCGTGGGGTGTGAAGACCACGCGATCACCGCAGATGATCGGAGGCGCAGCGGCCCAACGGCCGTTGATACTCGAAACCGTCGAACCGCCCGGACGTACGGCGACCATGCCTCTGCGAGGTGACGTGTCCTGCGGCTGCGGGCGGGCGTAGCGGTGTGCCCAGAGTAGCCGGTGACTGGAGCACTCGACTCCCACCAGCCAGCCCACCGTCGTGGGACAGATGGCCACGCCGTCTGAAACGGCCACATGAGAGGATGCCCAGCGACGGTTGAAGTCAGCCAGCGCCGGGCCGTCGACATAGGCGATCCGCCGTGACCAGTCCGCTTTGCCGGTCGCAGCGTCGATCACGTGCAATCGGACTTCGTTGTCGCGTTCCCCGACCACGTACAGACGCCCGTCAAGCGGGGTTGGGGCGCCCAGGAAGCGGGTTCCCGCCAGGGGCAGGTCGAACGGTTCGTCCATCTTCGCTCCACCGGCCTCCCACACCGGCCGACCGGTTTCCAGGTCGTAGGCAGCCAGCGTGTTCCAGGTCCCCCGGCGGTTGTTGCGGCCACCCGGGGCGAACGGGTTGAAGCCACCGAAGCGGTTGAACGGAGACGGAACGGCCAACAGGTTTCGTTCCTCGACCAGGAACACCCGCCGACCATCGCTGGCAGGAATCCCGTGAAGGGCATGCTGAAAGAGCAGCCCGGTCAGCGGATGGTTCTCGGCCGGACCACTGACCGGCCCAAAGGCGGCCCGGCCGCCCATCGCAACACCAACCCGGTTGACGACCACGTTGCCACCGAAACGGGTGACTGCCGAAACCCGTGCCGAACCGCTCATCAGTGACTCGACGGCGACCTCCGGACGTGTCTCCCACAACACGCGACCGGTATCGATGTCAACAACCTCGATCCCGCGCAATGTACGGTAGATCGCCCGCTTGCCGACCACCAGGGGCACGTAGGCCGGGATCATCGCCCGTCCCATGTCGTCGAGATCCTTGACGAGTTCGCGGACGATCTTGTCGACCGCGTGGCGATGTGTCAGCGGACGCCGCCAGCGAGACAGCAGCAGCGGCGTTGAACCGTCGGATCGGCCCCGTCGACTGGCACTGCCGTAAAAAATCGGCCAATCCGCCAGGATCGGCTCGGGCAGAATCGCCGGTCGTGCCGCACCCAACCATTCGTCGCGGGAAACGTCTCGGCCTCCCGGCAAGGTCAGCCGGCCATTGGTCAATAACCCGTCGAGCAGTTCACCCGTCCGTGCGGCCTGTCCCACACGATGAAACACCCAGGCGGCCTTCACTCGCCAGGCGGGAGTTCGTGTGACATCGTCGCTGGCGTCCAACAGGCGTCCGAACCAAAATGCCGCCAGACCAAGACGACCGCGGTCGACGTGTCGCGACCCGAGTCGGTTGGCGGCCTGCCGCCCCGCGGGCGTGTGAAAAAACCTGTCGGCAACATCGACGAGATCGGCTTCGCGACCGGCGGCGACGGCCTCCTTGAAACGCCGATCGGCTTCGGCACTGAACCGGGTCCGAAACGTCTCAAGGAACGACTCGGGCAATTGACCAAGCAGACGATTCGCCTCGTCACGAACCGTGACCCACCGCCCGTCCTTGCGACGAAACAACGAATCCACCTCGAAACCGACATCGGCCGGAGGATCCAGCAGAATCGAAACCGCATCCAGCACACGTGAGTACTGCCCCTTGCCGGCCAACTCCCCCGCCTGGCGAAGCAGCTTGGCCTGCCGAGGATCCTGGGGGGCCAGCAGATCGATTCGGTCGCGGGCATTGGGATCACCATTGCCCTGCGGTTTCTTGTTTTTTGCGTCCACGCCGGCTTTGGCCGGGACACCGTTGCCTGCCGGGCCCTTTGCCGGGCCCTTTGCCGGAACCACGCCGCGACCGAGAATACGGCCGAGTACCTGCTGCACCGCCTGGCGAACACTCTCGGCCGTTATCGGTGGTTGGCCTTGCCTGTTTCCAGCGACCGGTTTCGCCGCTGCATTCTTCTTGCCGCTTGCCGCCTTCGTCGCGGTTTTCTTCTGGACCACCTTCTTCGTGGTAACGCCCTTCCCCGCCGCAGCCTTGCGGGTCTGCGCACGGCCCGACTTCGAAACGCTCCCGGCCAACAAGACCGCCAGAACCGTCAACGACACGAACCGCGGGAAGAAGTTGTCGAGACGGGACATGAATACCATCGTCTGGAGTCGTGCGACCAACTGCCGATTCGCCGACCGGTCAGTTTGCTCGACGTCCGCTCAGTATACTCGCCCGCTACAGACAGTCCCACCACTGGAAGCCAGCCCGATCGGCAATTCCTCGTTTTTCGCCGTGAATCGCCACCCAGGCGAGGGGCTCGCGGGTGTCTCATGTCGAATGAAACGTCGAAGGACTTTTTCCGGAAATCTCTGAAAAACGATTCGAACTGGTATCCTCATTTTCAGTTTTGCCCGGTAGTCTCAGGGTGCTGCTGCGGAAACAGGCGGACCATTTTACTGGGTTGGGAAATCAGTGGCTTGGAAATTCTGAGCCGGTGTTCTTCCCGACAGAGTCCCCCGGGACGGGAGGCCTCGATGGTCGACTGCCGAATTGACGCCCGCAAGCCACTGCGGTTCACCGCGGAGGGGGTACCGACTGCCTTCACGTCCAGGACCGTTTTGGGGTACCGTTGGAACCCGAAGGGGTCCGCAGCACAACCGACGACCGGCAGACGAGGAGACACGAACCATGTTGTTTGACTCGCAACTGTTTTTTCTCCGGGCTATTTCCCGGTCCCTGCCGAGCAAGCGTGGCTTTCGACCACGATCGACACGTCGCAAATCGTCGCCGGCGTCAGCAACGATCGAACAGTTGGAGGATCGGACACTGTTGAGTGCCGCTGATCTGCTCGAGCCAAACGACACGCTGGGCACGGCCACCGACCTGGGAACCGTCAGTGGCCACGGAGAAATCAACAACGTGACGTTGTCGATCCACGAGTCCGGTGACGAGGACTGGCTCCGCTTCGACCTGTCGGCTCCGACCGGCCCGGGTCACTACATCGCCATCGAGTTCGATCACTCACAGGGGGATCTCGACCTGGAACTCTTCGATACCAACGGGGTGTTCTTTGCCGAATCGGCCGGAGTAGGCGACAGCGAGGAAATTGGGGTGGCTGGCCTGGCCGCCGGCGAATGGTACCTGCGGGTATTCGGCTACAACGGGGCGATCAATCCTGACTACAACGTCCGCTACAACGCCCCGACAGGTGCCGGAGATTTTCTCGAGCCAAACGATTCGATCGACGAGTCCTTTTCGCTCGGAGAACTTGAAGGCTTCTCCTACTGGGATGAGTTCTCGATCCACGAGTCCGGCAATGACGACTGGTTCGAGTTCGAACTTGTCGAAGAAGCCGACTCGATCCACTTCGCCTCCATCTCCTTCGACCACGACGACGGCGACCTCGACATCGCTCTCTACAACGCCGATGGAGAGGAACTGGATTATTCCGCCAGTACCGACGACTTCGAGACGATCTGGCTCGACGATCTACCGTCGGGGACCTATTTCCTGGAGGTCTACGGTTTCGCCGGAGCAGAGAACCCCGACTTCTCGCTGACGATCGAGGCGCCGCACGAGGCGGACCACGAGAACGGGACCTTTTCCCCGGATCTGGCCGAGTCCAACGACACGCTCGAGACAGCCCACGATCTGGGCCTGCTGACCGGGTTCCAGGAACTTGGCCCGCTCTCGATCCACGAACCCGGCGACGAGGACTGGTTCCGGTTTGAGACCGCCGCAACCAGTACGACCTGGGACGGAGCGACCATCGCGTTCTGGAACGAGGAAGGTGATCTCGACCTGGAACTCTTCGACGCCGAGGGCGGGTTGATCCAGGCGGCCGGGGGAATCGGGAACCTCGAGCGGGTCGAACTCGTGGGACTGGCCGGGGACGAGTATTTCCTGCGGGTCAGTGGTTTCGCAAACGCCACCAATCCCGACTACTGGTTGACGGTCAACGCGCCCGAAGCGCTGGCGGCCGACTTTGCTGAACCCAACAACGTGATCGAGGAGGCCTACGATCTGCGGGCTGTCGAAGAACTGGAAATGCTCGACGGCCTGTCGATCGACGTGCCCGGCGATGTCGACTGGTTTCGATTCGAGACTCTCGACACGGCGACCCACTGGCACAATGTCTCGATTGGCTTCTTCGATGAACTCGGAGATCTCGACCTGGCCGTCTACGACGCCGGGGGGGAGATGATCGAGTCGTCCGAAAGTGTCGATGATCAGGAGTTCGTCAGCCTCGCCGGACTGCCGGCCGGTGAATATTACGCTGCGGTCTGGGGATTCGCGGACGCCACAAATCCCGAGTACCAATTGGCGATTGTCGCGCCGCAGGAACCCGTCTCCGGCGGTGATGCGGACTTCGCCGAACCCAACGACACCAGCCAGACGGCCTACGATCTCAGGACAATCGAACACGACAGTTCCTGGGACGGATTGTCGATCCACGTGCCGGGCAACGAGGACTGGTTCAGCTTCACCACCATCGCCAGCGGCTCGGCCTCCGACGCCGTCAGCATCGAGTTCGATCATGAACTCGGCGACCTCGACATGTCACTCTACAACGCCCAGGGAACCCTGCTGGCGAGCTCGGCGAGCATCTGGAACTTCGAACACATCAGTCTCGAGAGCATGCCGGCGGGAACCTACCGGATACAGGTTCTCGGTTACGACGGGGCAGTCCACCCGGACTATGCCCTGGCAATCACCGCGCCGCGGGCACTCGAACCGGATCATGCCGAGGAAAACGACACCAGGGAGACCGCCTTCGAGCTCCGGGATGTCAGCGAATTCGTCAGCTGGGACGGGTTCTCGATCCACGATGCCAACGACCAGGACTGGTTCTCTTTTGATCTGGTCGGCGAGGCGAGCTGGGCACACGCCGTCGGCATTGATTTCTACCACGCCGCCGGAGATCTCGACCTCTCGATCTACGACGCCAACGGGATCCTGCGGGATTCCTCCTCGGGCATCGACAACGGCGAGGAAATCTCGTTGCACGGGTTCGCCGAGGGGACTTACTTCCTGCAGGTCATCGGTTATGAAGGGTCAACGGTTTCGGATTACGGGGTGTGGATCGAGGCACCTCACGAGAACCAGGGGATCGGAGAGTTTCAGCCCGACTGGGCCGAGGTCAACGATACGTTGCTCGAGGCCACTCCACTGCGGGTAATCGAAGGATTCGACAGCTGGAACAACCTCTCGATCCACTCCGCCAGCGACAGCGACTGGTTCGAGTTCTCGTTGCTTTCCGAAGCAACTGTCCATCACTACGCCGGCATCGACTTCTTCCAGCAGGAAGGCGATCTCGACCTCGCACTCTTTGATCCGTCCGGAACGCTGCTGGCCGAATCCACCGGAGTCAGCGATGGAGAGGAGATCTCGCTGGCCGGTTGGCCCGCCGGCGGCTACCTGCTTCAGGTGACCGGCTACGACGGGGCAACCAATCCCGGATACACGCTTGCGATCGCGGCTCCGGATTACCAGGAGCAGCACGGGGAAGAGAATCTCCCGCCGGATGCCCACGAGCCCAATAACGCGAAAGACGATGCCATCGATCTGCGGACGATCGAGGGCCAGACCGTGCTCGAGGATCTCTCGATCCACTCCTCGGCTGACAGCGACTGGTTTCGTTTCAACACCACGATGGCCGGGACCGCCGGGCACGCCGTGCGGATTGCATTCGAACATGACCTGGGTGATCTCGACATCGTGCTCCATGACACGGCAGGAGAAATCGGACACTCCGATTCAGTCGGTGATGCCGAGGAGATCAGTCTTGCGGGGTTGCCACCGGCCACGTACTGGATCGAGATCTTCGGCTACTCGGGACAGACCAACCCCGAATTCACGTTGACCTTCGAGACGCCGGTACAGACCACCCCCGAGCCGGACCGCTACGAGAGCAACGATACGCTCGAGACCGCCGTCCTGGTCCGCAGCGACGCCACTTCCGGCACGCTGGCCGGATCAGAGACTCTTGCCGATCTCTCGATTCACTCGTCGACCGATGTCGACCTGTTTCGCTTCACGACCGTTGCCACCGCCACCTCCGCGCATGGGCTTTCGATCGGCTACCGCAATGGCGACGGCGATCTCGTTCTCGAGATCCTCGCCGACGACGGGACAGTCATCGAGACGGTCACCGGAGCCGATGGATACGCGGCGGTTTCTCTCGACAGCCTGGAAGCCGGCACCTGGATCGCCCGGGTCAGCGGCTTCGACGAGGCCACGAACGTCTATGACCTGGTCTTCGATACACCGCCGGTCGAGAACGAGCCGGGAACACCAGGCGCCGACGCCTGGACCGTGATGGTCTACATAACCGCCAGCAATCTCGAGAGTTTTGCTTTCTCCGACATCAACGAGATGGAAGCCGCAGCCGCGTCGTTGCCCGGATCAGTCAACCTGGCTGTGCTCTGGGACCAGAGCGCCGCGGGGCAGACATTTGCCAGCGGAGGAGGTGCCCAATCGGCCTGGGGGACCACCGGTCGGGCCTTCGTCTCAGCCGACACCAATTCTCAGGTCGTCGCCACTGAGTTCGAGTTGCTCGGTGAGCAAAACACCGGCGATCCCGCCACGCTGGGAGCCTTCATCGACTGGTCGTCGATCGAAGCGCCCGCCGATCACTACGCGTTGATTCTCTGGGATCACGGCAGCGGTCTGCAGGGGTTCAATTACGACGACAGCGATGGCGGCAGCAGCGACAACATGACAACCGCCGAACTGGTTTCGGTGCTCGAGGCCCCCGGCCGACCCTACATCGATGTGATCGCCTTCGACGCCTGCCTGATGGCGATGACCGAAGTCGGCCACAGCCTGTCGGGGCTGACCGACGTGTTCGTCGCCTCACAGGAGGTCGTCGGTGCCGACGGACACGACTACACCACGCTGTTTGAACCGCTCGAGCAGGCCCCTGAAACGATCAACGCACAGGCCCTGGCGACCGGGTTCGTCTCCAGCTACGAGGACCAGTACGCGGGGGACTTCTGGGGCTGGGACACGCAGTCAGCAATCGCCACCGACGGCTACGAGCCGTTGCTTTCGGCCCTGGCGGGTTTCGTCGACGCGGCGATCGCCGGAACCGACGACGACATGCAGGTTCTTCGCGATGCCCGCTCCGACGCGATCACCTATGACATTTCCTTTCTCAGGGACCTGGGCAGTTTCATCAACGCCGTAGCAGAGAACAACGCGACCTCCCCCCTGCTGCGGGATGCTGCCGGGACGGTCGAAACGGCCATCGACGGGATGGTCCTGGCGCGATCCGAGGACTCCCGGGACAGCGTGGGGCTGTCGGTCTTTCTGCCCGACAACGCGACAACGGCCGGTTCGTGGTACACGACCCCCTACTCGAACTTCGATTCCACCACCGGGTGGTCGAACCTGATCACCGCGATGGGCGGTGGGAGTACCAGCAGCAGCAGCAACAGCGGCGGCCGCTCGATCACCGGGCCCGACTGGAGTGAACAAAACGACGTGATGGCTACGGCCCGTGATCTCAACACGCTCGTCGGTTCCGGCCACACGTTCAACTCGCTCAACCTGCACAACACCACCGACATCGACTGGTTCCGCCTGACGATTTCCGCAACCGGTTCCAGCAGTGATTCCATCACGGTCACGCCCAACGGGGACGCGGCCGAGGTCCTGCAACTGGTCCTGTTCGACTCGACGGGCGTCTCGACCCTGGATTCCTCTGACAACGGCCCCGGCCCCCAGCAGGTCAGCCTCGACGGCCTGGCGGCCGGCAACTACCTCATCCGAATCGACTCACCTCCGGCGACCGCCGTCAGCGGATATGACCTGACGATCGATGCACCCGATGGCGACGCGACTGATGACTGGGCCGGAGACAACAGCACGCAACCGAAGGCCTTCCACCTGGGAACGATCGGAGCCAACACGGTCTTCAGTGGACTCGGCGTTGCCGGCGGAAGCGACGACTGGTTCACTTTCGATACCCCCCGCCGTGTCGGGGCGGCGCGTTTCACCCTGGATCTCTCGACACCACAGGGGCAACCGGTTTCATTCGAGTTGCGAGACTCCGGCGACAACCTCCTCGACCAGGCCAACGGGGATGGCCTGCTGTCGCTGACCTATCTTGCCAGCGGGAGCGGAGAACGACTGACGCTGCGTGTCGCTGGAGGAACGACCGCATCCGCCTACTCGCTGCATTTTGCTCCATCAACGGCCACCGTCGCCGTTGATCTCGACAACGACGGAAACCTCGTCATCACCGACACGTCTGAGTTCGGACAGGACGACGACGTGAGGATCCGAACCGAGAACGGGATGGTGATCATCGACACTCCCGGCCATGTCCTGGCCGCAACCGTGGGAACCAGCGATGGCCCCCACAGTGTCGAGGTCCCGCTGGGGATTGTTTCCGGTGAGATCCGTGTGGTCGCCGGAGACGGACACGACCGAGTCGACGCCTCCGGAACCGATCATCCGTTGCGACTCTTCGGGCAATCCGGAAAGGATACTCTCACCGGAGGCGCCGCCGGAGATATTCTCAATGGGGGCGGTGCCGACGACCTGCTTGTCGGCGGCGGCGGCAGCGATCGACTCTACGGCGGGGGTGGTCGCGACACCCTGCGGGGCGGCGAACAGGCCGACTTTCTCGTCGGCCAGGGCGGTGAGGACGAGCTTCGTGGTGGCGCTGACGACGACACGCTCAAGGGCGGCACCGCCAACGACCGCCTGTTCGGTGACGCCGGCCACGATCGCATCAACGGAGACGACGGCCACGACCTGCTCAACGGCAGCAGCGGCAACGACACCGCCTACGGTGGCAACGGCAACGATGTTCTCCGTGGCGGCGGAGGTCGCGACTGGCTGATCGGGGGTGCCGGGGGAGATCGTCAATTCGGACAGGGCAACACCGATACTCTCCAGGGCTCTGCCGGCAACGACCTGCTCGATGGCGGGTCGTCCAGCGACGAGATCTACGAGGTCGGTGATGTCAGTTTCGTCCTGACGGCCACGTCACTGAGCGGACAGGGCAACGACACGTTGATCTCCATCGAGCGGGGCCGCCTGACCGGGGGCGCCGGCAATAACACCCTCGACGCGTTCGCCTTCCCCGGCTCGGTGGTCCTCTACGGCGGCGACGGGAACGACCTGTTGCGGGGCGGCCCGGCGTCCGATCGCCTGGTGGCCGGTTTCGGAGATGACTCGCTCGAAGGTCACGGCGGAAACGACCGACTGTTTGGTGGTTACGGCCGGGATCGAATCGAAGGTGGCCAGGGCAACGACTTCCTTCGCGGTCAATTCGACGATGACCTGATCATCGGAGGCCACGGTCAAGACACGCTCAACGGAGAACGTGGAGACGATACGCTTTCCGGAGGTCCCGGCAACGACATGATCCGTGGCGGCAGTGGCGCTGACCGTGCAAACGGAGACGAGGGAACCGACACCGTGTACGGCCAGTCCGGCGACGACCGGTTGTGCGGGACCGACAACGACATCGTTGTCGGTCAACCGGAGGAAATCGACCAGTGTGTCTTCGCCTTCGACGAATGGGCCGACGACCTCGGCTGAGCGGGCCGGGAAGCTGCCGAAGAAGAACTAGACCGTCACCGGCCCTCGACGGGCCTTGCTTTCCCGGCGACGGCGGTTCCGGCACATCCGACAGATTCGTCCCACGTAGCGGTGCTGGCCCGACGATGTCACCTTCGAGTAGATCACAAAGAACGGCTCGGTGGCCGGCCAGCGACTGTGGCAATCACGACAAACACGTTCGGACAAGGACTTGCCACGGGAACGCGACGCCCGGCGACGGCGACGCGCCAGGTCTTTCAGGCCATCCTCCTGGTTCTTCCGGTAGGCGGCCCATCGCCGTTGACGTGACGAGGTCGCTTTTTTCGACACCCGACGCTGTTTCGCCTTGGAATAGGGCATCTGCATTACCTCGGCCCACGATCGCTTGACCTCGAGTTTCTGCAGATGGTAGACGACCCGGCGACGGGAGACCGGGGGAAGGTTGTCCTGGGACCAGAGCAGGGCAATCTGCTCGGGCGTGCAACGGGCCGCATGCGCCAGCAGAAACGTGTGGAACCGCTCCAACTGCTGCGTGGTCAACCGGATCACGCCGCGAGCCCGCCGCGAACGCACCCGATCAGCGAGGCTCATGCGGCCGAGTTTCTTCTGGATCGAGTTCCGGGAATACCCCAGCAGCAGGTTCGGAGCGGATGCGATCTGCGCGGCTGTCTGTCCTTCACGAACAAGTCGTCTCAGCAACCCCCTGTCATCCCGGGACCAGGGCTTGCGAGAAATCCCGTCGCCGACAAAGTTCAGTCGGGCGGCCTTGTTCTGGATCGCCGCGGGAGTGCGCGAACCGATCTGCATCTCGCTCGCGGAAAGCCCCTGCGCCAGGAGCTCCCGCAAACGTTCGATTTCATTCTCGTCCCAAGTTTTCCCCGGCATCCCTGTCTTCCGCGTCGCGACCGGCTTCAGTGTCCGTTGAAGTTTCTGCGTCCAGCAGCTATCTTGACGGGCTTGCAATGGTAACAACCACGCCGGACTTTCGGAATCGAACAGATCAAATCCTCTTGATGTTCGAGCGAATTTTTCCGCGATCCACTCCGGTCTTCTACTTCGGGCGCGACAGCCATGGCCACTGATCTGCTAATCGAATTGAACAATCGTACCGAGACCGAAGTCGGGACCGTGGCCTGCCAGCGACTCCGTGAAAAGGGGCAGACGCCGGGCGTGATCTATGGCAACCAGATCGAAACCGAACTGATCTCCACGGCGACAGACTCTCTCAAACCGCTGATCGATCGCGGGATCCGGGTCCTGGACGTCACCTTGAACGGTGAAACCCAGAAGGCAATGTTCCGCGAAGTGCAATGGGACACTTTCGGGATCTATGTGAATCACTTTGACCTGTTGCGAATCAATCCCGATCAACGTATCGAGATCGAGGTGCAGATCGAATTGCGGGGGACCGCGCCGGGTACCAGCAGCGGCGGACAACTCGAACAACCACTCCACGGCGTGATGATCGACTGCCTGGCCGTGGAGGTTCCCGAGCGACTGACCATCCGGATCAATCACCTGGAAATCGACGACGCGGTGACCGCCGGTGAACTGGAACTCGCCGGCAATGCCCGACTTCTGACCGACCCCGACGCGGTGATCGCTCGCGTTGTCGAAGTGCGTGAAGAAGAAGACGAAGTCGCCGAGGACGGACTCGAAATGGAAGCGGCCGAGCCGGAAGTCATCGGTCGCGCGTCCGACGACGAAGACGAAGAAAACGACGACGACGAGTAGCCGGTCATGAAGGTCATCGTGGGACTGGGCAATCCCGGCCCACGTTACCGAAAGACCCGACACAACATCGGCTTCGAAGTCGTCGCAGAAATCGCCCACCGGTGCGACAACGCCTCGACGCGATCACGGTTTGACGCCGAGGTCAGCGAAGCGACGCTGGGCGAAATCCGACTGGTGCTGCTCGCCCCCCAGACATTCATGAACAACAGCGGGCAATCGGTGGCACCGCTGGTCGCGTTCTACAAGCTCGACCCCAGCGACATCCTGGTCGTCTGTGATGATCTCAATCTCCCGCTGGGACGACTGAGACTTCGCGAGCGCGGGTCGGCGGGTGGTCAGAAAGGACTGGCCGACATCCTGCGTCGACTCGGCACCGAGAACGTCCCCCGCCTGAGAATCGGGATCGGCCAGCCACCGGGACGGATGGACGCCTCGGATTTCGTGCTGAGCCGTTTTCGCGCCGACGAACAGGACGCGATCACTTCAACAGTCGTCGAGGCCGGCGACGGCGCGATGCTCTGGGCCGAACACGGACCCGAGGCCGCGATGAACCGGTTGAACCCCGCCACCGGCGAAGAACCGGCCAACCCCACGGGCGAATGAACATGTTGACGGGAATTGCGTGATCTGACCGTTGCAAATCATGGCCGAGACGATAGAACGGAGTTTCCGGAGCACTCGCAACTCTCCCCTCTTCCACCCATCCAGAACCGGCACCAGTTGAGGATCGAATCCGTGGCGCAGAACCACTACGAAGGCATGTTCTTGGTCGACAGCAGCAAGTTCGCCAACGATCCCGACGGAGTGATGAACCACATCCGGGAACTGCTGACCAAGACTGGTGCCACGATCCGCGAGGACCGCGTCTGGATGGACGGCAAGCTTGCCTACCCGGTCGAGGGACGTCGTCGCGGCGTTCACTTCCTGGTGTTGTTCCAGGGCGATGGTAATGCGAATACCGAAATCACCCGCCAGGTCAAGCTAAGCGAACTGGTCCTGCGACATCTGGTGATTCGACATCCCGAGGTGATGTGGGACCGCCTGGTGGCAGCCATCAGCGGTGACTCGACCGCCGAGGAAACACCACCGAAGGCCGAGACGACCGAGAAGGCCGAGACGACCGAGAAGGCCGAGACGACCGAGAAGGCCGAGACGACCGAGAAGGCCGAGA
>PBSL01000054.1 GCA_002726205.1 Planctomycetaceae bacterium
ATATGGTGAACGATGGAGTTGGAGATGACACCATCGAAGCGGTCGTCTGCAAACGGCATGGCCTTGGCATCGCCGTGTTCAACGCTGATCCGCTCGTCGAATCCCGCCGTGGAGACGTTCCGCCGCGCCAGCCTCAGCATCTCGTCGGCCAGGTCGATTGCCACCACGCGGCAGTCGGTGACCCGGCTGGCCAATTCCACGGGAATCTGCGCGGTGCCGGTCCCGACATCGAGCAGTCGGCACGCGGCAAGTGGCTTCGGATCGGCCGTCGGCTGCCCGTTGTCCCAGGCCGCAAGCAGATCATCGACAAAGACACGGTTGACGGTCGAGTGGTCCATCCGATCGTAACCGACGGCGTCCTCGACGGAGTCCATCAGTTCTGGTTCGAGCGTCCTGGGCAGCATATCGAACCGGGGGCTACTCGTCACCGTCCTCGGCGGACTCCTCGCCGGAGCCGACGGCAGCAAGTTCCTCGTCGTCGGCGGCGTCGGCGTCGGCGTCGGCGGATTCTTCCTTGACGAGCTTGCCATCGAAATTGAGCTGTTTCTGGTCACCGACTTCCTTGACCGTGACGGTGATCAGGTTCTCGCCTTCGAATGCACCGCGGAGGAGTTCTTCGGAGAGCGGATCTTCGATGTAGGCCTCGATGCTACGGCGGAGAGGCCGGGCTCCGTAGTCGAGGTCGTCACCCTTGTCGATCAGGAATTCGCGGGCGTCGTCGGTCAAGTCCAGCGAAAGGCCCCGTTCGCCGAGCCGTTCGCGGACCTTGGCCAGTTCGATGTCGACGATCTGCTTGAGGTCCTCCCGGGTCAACTGCCGGAAGACAACGACCTCGTCGAGCCGTCCCAGGAACTCGGGCTTGAAGAAGCGTTCGATTTCCTGAGTGAGCCGTTCCTTCATTCGATCGTAACTGGTGTCCTCGTCTTTTTTCCCGAACCCGAACGGTTCGGCCAGGATCGTGTTGGCACCGGCATTGGTCGTCATGATCAGGATGACGTTCTTGAAATCGACCTTTCGACCGAAGCTATCGGTCAGGTGTCCTTCTTCCATGATCTGCAACAGCATGTTGTAGACATCGGTATGAGCTTTCTCGATCTCGTCGAGTAACACGACGGCATAGGGCCGACGACGGATCTTCTCGGTCAACTGCCCGCCTTCCTCGTAGCCGACATACCCCGGCGGCGCACCAATCAGCCGGCTGATGTTGTGCTTCTCCATGTACTCGCTCATGTCGATCTGGATCAGAGCATCCTCGTCCCCGAACATGAACTCGGCGAGCGTCTTGGCGAGCAGGGTCTTGCCGACGCCGGTCGGACCGGCGAAGAGGAACACGCCGGTGGGTCGCTTGGGGTCTTTCAGTCCGCTGCGGCTGCGGCGAACCGCCTTCGACACCTGCTTGATCGGTTCGTCCTGGCTGATCACGCGAACGTGCATTTCGTCTTCCATCTGCAGCAGTCGCACGGCATCCTCGCTTGAGAGCCGTGTCAGCGGGATCCCGGTCATCTTGGCGACGACCTCGGCAACGACCTCGGCATCGACCACGCCGTCAGTCTGTTCGCTCTTCTCTCGCCACTCCTGCGTCAACTGTTCCCGTTTCTTCTTCAGCTTGTCGGCCTGGTCCCGCAGGCTGGCAGCCTTCTCGAAGTCCTGGTTGGCAACCGCCTCCTCCTTGGCCTGGTTGAGCCGCTCGGTTTCTTCCTCGAGCTCCTTCAGATCTGGTGGCCGGACCATCGACTTCAGACGGATGCGGGCACCGGACTCGTCGATCACGTCGATCGCCTTGTCCGGCAGGCAGCGACCGGTGATATAGCGATTGGCGAGTTCGACGGCCGACTCGAGGGCATCGTCGGTGATCTGCACACGGTGATGTTCCTCGTAGCGATCCCGCAGTCCCTTGAGGATCTCGACGGTCTGCTTGTCCGAGGGCGGTTCGACCATAACGGTCTGGAAACGTCGCTCCAGCGCCCCGTCCTTCTCGATGTACTTGCGAAACTCGTCAAGCGTGGTCGCCCCGATGCACTGCAGTTCGCCGCGTGAGAGTGCCGGCTTGAGCACGTTGGAAGCATCGATGGCTCCCTCGGCACCGCCAGCACCGACGAGCGTGTGGAGTTCGTCGATGAACAAAATCGTGTTCTTGGCGCGGCGAACCTCGTTCATCACCGCCTTGATCCGTTCCTCGAACTGCCCGCGGTACTTGGTTCCGGCGACCATCATGGCCAGGTCGAGCACGACAATCCGACGTTCTCTGAGCAGCTCGGGTACGTTGCCCTCGATCACCATCTGGGCAAATCCCTCCACGATCGCGGTCTTGCCGACACCGGCTTCGCCCAGCAACACCGGGTTGTTCTTCTGGCGTCGGCTGAGAATCTGGATCACGCGTTCGATCTCATCGGAACGACCGATCACTGGGTCGAGTTTCTTCTGCCGTGCCAACTCGGTCAGGTCACGACCGAAACTGTCCAGGGCGGGCGTCTTGCTCTTGCTGGACTTCGACGAACCCGAAGTCCGCTCGCCCGCCTCCGCTCCTTCCAGACCGTGGCCAAGCAGGTTGAGGACTTCCTCGCGAACGTCCTCGAGTTTCAGGCCGAGGTTCATCAGGACCTGGGCAGCAACCCCCTCCTGCTCGCGCAACAACCCCAGCAGCAGGTGCTCGGTTCCAACGTAGTTGTGGTTGAGGTTCTTGGCTTCTTCCAGCGCGTATTCGATCACCTTCTTGGCCCGGGGCGTCTGGGGCAACTTACCCATCGTGACCATGTCGGGCCCCGACTGAACGATCTTCTCGACTTCGAGCCGGATCTTGCGGAGATCAACGTCGAGGTTCTTCAGGACGTTGGCAGCAACACCGGAGCCCTCCTTGACGAGCCCCAGCAGGACATGTTCGGTCCCAATGTACTCGTGGTTGAACCGCTGGGCTTCCTGGTTGGCCAGTTGCATTACCTTGCGGGCCCGATCGGTGAATCGCTCGTACATCTGTTTCTCCCAGCAATCATCCCTGGCACGCGGATCGGTGGAATCACCGACCCGGATTAATATTCGCGGGGCACACGCTGCATCCCGACAAGTCTAGGTCACGATTGAAGGCGGCGGACATCTGCCGGCCTCGAGAGATCCGTTCCCGAGTTCCTTGCCGACCGACACAACCGCTACAATGCACCGGGATTCTAGTTCTCGTGCTCGTCGGTGACAAGATTCGCAGCCACTCCCGCCTGAGTGACTCAGGAGAAATTTCCATGATTCCGGGAGATTTGACCGAAGCTGCATCACGAGCCATCACCACGGTCACACACGACACCCGGTCGGTTCACCCCCACGACCTCCTCTGGGCACTACTGGATCAGGAATCCCGTGCCAGCGAGATCCTTGCCAGCGGAGGTCTCGACATCCCCACGATCGCCGCCTGCATTCCTCGCCCCAGCGACGACGCGCAGACCATCGACGAGCCTGCCGACGCCGCTTTGGACGCCGTCCTGCTGGAAGCCGGTCGCTTGGCCGGCCGTGCGGGTCGCGGAAGCCAGATCGGAACCGAGCACTTGTTGTGGGGCCTGGCCCAGGCTGACGAGACGATCGGTGGATTGCTGGCCGAGCACGGCCTGCAGGCGAAATCACTGGTGCCGGCAGTCGAAGCGGCCGCCGGGGCAGAAACGACTCCCCTGGAAACCGACGAAACACTGGCACCGGCAGCGGACAACGAAACGGACATTCTCCGGCTCGTCGACGCCACGGCCAATCGTGCCCGCGAGGGCCTGCGGGTGGTCGAGGACATCTCGCGGTTCATCCTCGAAGACCCGCACCTGACCGGGCTACTCAAGCAACTTCGTCACGATCTGGTCACGGCGCTGGAACCGTTGGATTCGGGGAGGCTGCTCACCGCCCGCGACACCCTCGGCGACGTGGGCACCACGGCCACAACCGATCGTGAGTTCGACCGCGGGACGTTGCGTGATGTCCTGGACGCCAACCTCGGACGTGCCCAGGAGTCCCTGAGAACGCTCGAGGAGTTCGCCAAGCTGCTCGACGACGGATCCTCCGGTACGGCAATCACACCGGCCGCGCGTTTCCAGAGCGCTCGCTACGATCTCTACACCCTGCACAAGGCCCTGGCCGGAACATTCGAAGCCCGTCGTCGCCTCGACGGTCGAACCCTCTACGTGTTGGCCACCGAGGACAGCTGCCATGCTGGGATCGGACCGGCGATCCGGGCCGCCGCACTGGGAGGAGCCGGGGTCGTGCAGTTGCGAGAGAAATCCGTCGGCGACCGTCAGCTGTTGTCGTTGGCACATCGTGTTCGCCGTTGGACGCGTGAGGCGGGCACATTGTTCGTGATCAACGACCGGGCTGACCTGGCAGTCATCGCCGGAGCCGACGGTGTCCACGTCGGACAGGACGAACTCGACGTCCGTTCGGTCCGACGGATCATCGGCCCCGATCGCCTGGTCGGCGTCTCGACCCACTCGATCGAGCAGGCACGCCAGGCGGTACTCGACGGGGCCGACTACCTGGGCGTCGGGCCGGTTTTTCCCTCCGCCACCAAGTCCTTCGACAACTTCGCGGGACTCGACTACGTCCGCGCTGTCGCCGAAGAAATCTCACTGCCCTGGTACGCGATCGGCGGGATCACCAGCGAGAATCTCTCCGAGGTGATTGCCGCGGGCGCATCGAGAATCGCCGTCAGTGCAGCCGTCTGCGCGGCCGAAGATCCCGAGGCCGCGGCCCGGGCGTTGTGCCGGGAACTCGCCGACGACGACCGCGACTGAAGCTTCCGGTCAACGTTTCTTTTTCGGCAGGGGGACGGCCGGCCGGGCCTTGCGTGCCGCGGCATCCCACGAGTCGAGCGTGATCTGCAACTCGAGGTCCTGCTTGCTGCCATCGACGGTGCGAATGACCGTCATCGACACCTTGTCACCGGGCTTGAATGTCTTGATCAGGTTCACGAGTTGTTCAAAGTCGGTGATTTTCTTGCCGGCGAAGGTCTTCACGACATCTCCGACGCGAACACCCGCCCTGGCAGCCGCCAGCCCCGGCCGGACTTCCTGGATCTGGCACGGCATCGAAAAAGACCTCACACCCAGCAACGCCTGGCCACGGCGGACGATCCGCAGCATCGGCAGGGCGGCGTTGAGGCCGTCGAGTTCCTCGCTGGAGGCCTTGACTCCCTGGATGATCAACAACGACTGCAACTGGGTCAGCCGTCTGACGAACCTCAGCCCCCGGTCACCACCGACCCAGCCCTTCCCCAGTTGCAGCGTCATGATCGGCCGCCCCAGCAGGCTCTGGCTGTTGGGATCGACGATGTTGTCGTCGGCATCCTTGAACACACCGCCCAGCCGGCGGATCTGCTCGACCGCCCGCTGTTGTCTCAGCTCGGTGTGCGCGGTCAGCACGGCGCGTGCCCGCCGCGACACGCGGCGGGGTCCCTTCGTCACCAGACCCTCGAGCACTTCCTCGCTGGCGGTGGCCATGACAATTTCACCGGCGGTGTACATGCGTTCGAGGACGGCGATCGCCCGCGCGGCCACCTCCAGACTTTGGGTGCGTGCCGCCTCACCCAGGGGCCCGGCAGCATCGGCACCGGCCCGAAACAGTTCCCTGGTCGCCCGCTGCCGCTGCCGGTAGCTGCGGGCATCCAGGTCCGCGATCAACGTCGGCAACGGTCGCACGACGACCCGCACGTCGTGCGGCAAGGGCGGCGGAGGCGGAAACGGGGCCCCGGCCCTCACCAGGGCCGGAACAGCCAGAATCACCACGGCAATTTTCAGACGTCGCGTCATCCTCGGCCTCTCCCAGGGCGCGGCGCCTATTGTGCAGAATGCGAGAGACAATGCCATGGCAGTCGCTGCCACGGCCCCCTGATTCGGCCACTTCCTTGACGCTGTCGCCAGACCATCCGTACACTCCTCGGCAGCATGCAGATCCAAGTCAACGAGGAATCGCGCGAGGTGAAACCCGGAGCAACCGTGGCCGATTTGATCACCCAACTGGGACTGGAACCCCGTTACCTGGCGGTCGAACGCAACCGGACACTGGTACCTCGTCGCGAACACTCCGACTGCGTGCTGGGCGAAGGAGATCGGCTGGAGATTGTCACGCTGGTCGGTGGTGGCTAACGCAACACGAAAAGGGACGAGCCGGATGAGTACTCCCGATCCCGACCGGGGACAACTGACACAGCAACTCGACCCGACCCTCGACGTGCCCCTGGTCCTTGGCACCCACGAGTTGAAACACCGCCTGGTCGTGGGAACCGGCAAGTACGCCGGCTACGACCTGATGCAGGAGTGCCTGGAAGCCAGTGGTGCGGAAGTGATCACCGTCGCCGTGCGGCGGGAGCGACTGGTTGATGCCGACGGCCGCAACATCCTCGACTTCATCGACCTCTCCCGCTACACGATCCTGCCCAACACGGCCGGTTGTTTCTCGGCCGAGGACGCCGTGCGGGTGGCTCGACTGGGTCGCGAGATCCTGGAGGGGTTGGAGAATCCCGGTGCCGACTGGGTCAAGCTCGAGGTTCTCGGCGACACGCGGACACTGCTGCCGGATCCGGTGGCCACGCTCGAGGCCACCCGGCAACTGGTTGCCGAGGGATTCCAGGTCCTGTGCTACACTTCCGACGACCCGATCACGGCCAGGCGACTCAAGGAAGCCGGCGCGACGTCGGTCATGCCGGCCGGCAGCCCGATCGGCAGCGGCCAGGGGCTGTTGAATCCGAACAACATCCGGATCTGCCTGGAGTACCTCAAGGAAGACGACCCGGACTACCCGGTGATCGTCGATGCCGGGGTCGGCACGGCCAGCGACGTGGCCGTCGCCATGGAACTGGGCTGTGACGGCGTGCTGCTCAACACGGGCATCGCCGCTGCCGGGGACCCACTGCTGATGGCCCACGCAATGCGTCACGCCTGCCACGCCGGCCGCCAGGCATTCCTGGCCGGCCGCATCCCCAGGAAACTCTACGCCACCGCGTCCAGCCCCGAAGTCGGCGTTCTGGGCGGCCCGGTCCGCCGGGGAACCTGTGACCCGGGTTCGGCCTAACCGTCCGACTCGCTGATTTTCAGCAATACCTTGCCCTCGCGGCCCGGCCTTTCCGAGGCGGCGACCGCCTCGACCACCTGGTCCAGGCCGAAGCTCTCGCCGATCTGCGAAGTCAGTACGCCTCGACCGACCAGCCCGCTGACGGTCTTGATCGTCCTGAGCTTTGCCAGCAGACCCTGGCCGGCCAGCCAACGGCCCAGCCAGAATCCCTCGACTCGCGCACCCCCGGTCATCAGCGATCTCGGTGAGAACGACAGCGGCCGATCGTCGAGGGTCCCGTAGCACAGCATCCGCCCCCCGGGTGCCAGGCATTCAACCACCGCCGAGGCCAACGGCCCGCCAACCGGGTCGATCGCCCATCGCACTCCCTCGGCCCCGGTAATCTCTCGAACCATCCGAACCAGTTCCGAGCACGGTTGCTGGTCTGCCTGGAACGCCAGCACGGCATCACCTCCCAGGCGGGTCAGTTCATCGACCTGGGCGTCATGGCGGACAACGTTGATCGTGCGGATCCCCAGCTCCTGTCCGAGCCGGATCACCATCCGTCCCAGTTGGCTGCCGGCGGCAGTCTGCAGCAGCCAACCACCGGCCGGGATCGCCAGGACTTTTTTCAGCATCACCCAGGCGGTGACCGGATTGATGAAGAACGTGGCGGCCTGCTCGACCGGCAGATCGGCCGGCACCGGCACCACCTGCTGGGCCGGCACCACGGCCCGCTGGGCCCAGTTGCCGGTGAGGGAATTCAACACGACGACGCGGCGGTTGCGGCGAAGGTTGGCCAACAGACCTCCTCCGCTCTGCTCGACCACACCAACCCCCTCGTAGCCCGGCGTGAACGGCAACGACGGCCGCTTGCCATAAGTGCCACGGATCGTCATCAGGTCCGAGGGGTTCACCGGGCTTGCCAGCATCCGTACCAGCACCTCGCCGCGTCCCGGCTCGGGCACCGCCACCTCCTCGACCGTCAACACATCGGTCGGCTCGCCGAATTCTGCAAATCGAATGGCCTTCATCGTGCCGACAGTTCTACCGGTCCGTCTCCGCGGTGCCAACCGTGCATTGCCGTTGCATCGGTCGAACCCGCGAACTATCTTTCCCCCCGCTTCTCACACGTCTCACTCAGACTCTCCAACTCCCAACACCATCAGCCAGCAATCGCCGGTCGGGGCCCGTCCACGCCACCGACGGCTCGCCCTCCATCCGTCTTCTCGAAACGGCCCGTCACCATGCTCCGGCTGGGCATCATCGATTTCGACAGCTCGCACTGCGTCGAGTTCACCAAGCGGATCAACCAGGTTGGCGTACCGGCCGATCAGTGGGTCGAGGGTGCCCGCGTGGTCGCCGGTTGGCCGGGAACGTCGGAGATGGCACCCGAACGGATCGGCGGTTTCACACCCGAAATGCAGGCGTGCGGGGTCAGCATGGTGGATTCTCCCCTGGAATTGATCGACCAGGTCGACGCCGTCCTGGTCCTGTCACTCTCGGGCACCCCGCATCTGGAGCGGGTTCGTCCGTTTCTCGAAGCCGGCCTGCCGGCGTTTGTCGACAAGCCGATGGCCTGCGGTCAGGACGACGCCCACGAGATGTTCACACTGGCCGCCGGAGCCGACGTCCCTTTCTTCTCGTGCTCGGCGATGAGGTTCTGCAACGAGGTGGTCGAGTTTGTGCAGGATCAATCGGAGCGTTTTGGCCCGGTGCACGGGGCAACCAGTTACGGCCCGGCGTGGCGGGCGGAGGGCAATCCGGGACTGTTCCACTACGGAATCCACCCCGTCGAAGTGCTTTTTGCCCTGATGGGTCCCGGGTGCCGAACCGTCTCGACCCACCACACCGATTCGACCGACGTCGTGATCGGCACGTGGGATGACGGACGATTGGGTGTCGTGCGGGGCGGACGCACCGGAGCCACCGCCTATGGTTTCGTTGGCTGGTGCGAGCGAGCCGTCATTCGCCAGGACACGTCGACCCGTTTTGCCTATCACAATCTCTGCCGACACATCGTCAGCACGCTTTCCGGAGACACCCCGCCGCCGGTGGCATCGGAAGTCACGCTCGAGATCATCGCCTTCATCGAATCTGCCCTGGCCAGTGAAAACCGGGACGGACACCCGGTTGACCTGCCCCGTTGACTGCTCCTCGTTCTTCCGCCGGACGACCGATGCAACTTGCTCTCTCACGACTCCTGCTGACCATTCTGATCACGCTGCTACCGGGACTTTCCGGCATCGTGTCGGCCCAGGAATTCGGGGTTTACACCAGGGTGTTCAATCTTGCCGGTTCCAAGCCCAAGGCCCCCCCGCGGATCATCGTTCGCAGCCTGACGCTGTTTCGCTCGGGCAAGGCTTACGACTCGATCCATTCGGCCGGCGAGGTGACCGTATTCGAACCGGCCCGTCGCCGCTTCGTGATCCTCAACGGCCCGCGCCGCCTGGCCACCGAGGTCAGCTTCAGCGAGATCAAGAACTCGCTGCAAAAGGCCGAATCGGCCACGCGGGAGTACGTGGCCCAGCTCCGGCGAAATGGTGATCCCGATTCGCTGGCCGCCGTCGGTCCCCTGCAGGCCCAACTCGACCCCGGCTTCAGCGAACAGTACGACCGGGCCTCGTCAATCCTGATTCTCCCCGGCCGTGCCTTCCAGTACCGCGTCGGCTGCACCGCCACGCCGAGCACGCCGGGGGTCGATCGAATGGCCTTTGGATCGGCTCGCCAACGTTATCTCGAATACGCCGACTGGATCGCGAGACTGAATTACCTGCTACACCCCCGGGCGTTGTTTCCCGCGCCCCGGGTTGTCCTGAACAACTCGCTGCGATCCCGAAAGCTGCTGCCGCTGACCGTCGAACTGCGGGCCCACGCCGCCGACGACTTTCACCTGCGAGCCGAACACCAGTTCCACTGGCAACTGACCGGAAAAGACCGCGACGACATTCGACACTGGGAATCCCTGCTGCTCTCGGAGACACTCAAGCGGGTCAAGTTCTCCGAATACCGTCGCCGACTGATCAGCAGACGCTGACAAGCCGCACCGCTGCTCTGGCATTGTCGCGAATCAACCGTGTACAACACCGACTGGCGGGCGTCGGCCCGCACCGTGTTGCTGCCCCTCTTTGTCCAGCCGATCGGATCCCATGAAGGTCATCCTGGCCAGTCCCCGCGGTTTCTGTGCGGGAGTGAACATGGCGATCGAGTGCCTGGACGAGGCGATCCGCTTCTTCGGAACCGGGATCTACGTCTTCCACGAGATCGTCCACAATCAACACGTCGTCAAACGATTTACCGGCCAGGGCGTGACGTTCGTCGATGCAATCGAGGATGTTCCCGAAGAAGCGATCCTGCTGTTTAGTGCTCATGGCGTTTCTCCGCAGATCCGGGAGACGGCCCGCAGGCTACGCCTGCAGACGATCGACGCCACCTGTCCACTGGTCACCAAGGTGCACCTGGAAGCCCTGCGTTTTGCCCGCGATGGCTTTCACATCGTCCTGATTGGACACCAGGGACACGACGAGGTGGTGGGAACGATGGGTGAGGCACCCGAGAGCATCACCCTGGTCGAGTCTCCCGGAGACGTCGATCAACTGCCGTTCCCGGCCGACTCGAAGATCGCCTACCTGACACAAACCACGCTCTCGGTCAGCGAAGCCGGGGCCATCATCTCGAGGCTGGTCGAACGCTACCCCGGCATCGCTTCACCGGCCAAGGAGGACATCTGCTACGCCACGACCAACCGACAGGAGGCAATCCGGGTCCTCGCCGACGGAACCGATGTGGTCGTGGTGCTGGGCAGCCAGAACAGTTCCAACAGCCAGCGGCTGGCCGAACTGGGACAGATCGAAGCGGGAAAGGCATTCCTGGTCGATTCCGTCCACGAGTTGCCCGAGGGCTGGGACGAGGGCGTCGAACAGGTCGTGATCACCGCCGGTGCCAGCGCTCCCGAGGATGTCGTGCAGGAATTCCTGGACTACCTGCGAGCCACCCACGACGCCACCGTCGAGCAGGTCACCGTCTCCGAAGAGCACGTGCACTTCCCGTTGCCCAACGCGTTGAAAGTCCTGCAATCGAGGAACTGAACGCCGGGTCCGTCGGTTACTCGTCAACCGCCGGGTAGGTCACCCCGGCCAACCGGACCACGCGACTTGTCCAGGCGGGGTCTTGCTCAACAGTGGCGTCGCCGGCAGTGTCGAAATTCTCCAGCGCAAACACGCGGAATCCCGGAGCGATCGCATCCACACGACTCGTGGCCTCCAGCGGAATGAACTGGACGCCCGTCGACGGCACCGTCATCACGACCGCCTCTCCCAATCGACCGCAGAACTCCTGGTGCACGTGCCCGCAACTGACAACGCGGACCTGCCGCGATCGGCAGATCAATTCGCGCAACGGCTCCGGATCAAGCAGCCCGAGGCCATCAAGCCAGGCCGAACCAACGGGGATCGGTGGATGGTGGGCAAAGAGAATCGTCGGCTCCCCGGGATGACGCTCCAGTTCCGACTCCAGCCATTCGAGCATGGCCGGAGCGACCCGGCCCGACACTTCGCCGGGCACGTGCGTATCGATCCCAATCAGCCGCCAGCCTCCGGTAGCAACCGAAAAACGAATTCCGTCATCGCTGCCGTCGGTCTGGTCGACCAGAACTTCACGGAGCAGTGCCCGGTCGTCGTGGTTGCCCGGAATCACGTGGCAGCGGTCCAGCCATTCCTCGAGCAATTCAGCAACGACCCGGTAGGACTCCGGCTGCTCGTCGTGCGTCAGGTCGCCGCTGACAACGACCCGGTCAAAACTCAGGCCTGTCTCACGGACCTTTTCGAGGACCTCGATCAACGACGCGCGGGTCGGGACACCCCGCACCGCCGCTCCAGTCTCGGCAAAGACGTGCAGGTCCGAGAGTTGTAGGACAAATGTGGTCATGTGGCTACTTGCGAGGAATCGCCCGCAGGAACACGTTCTTGAAGTACAGCGTGTTGCCGTGGTTCTGCAATTCGATCTGCCCGGTCGAAAAGATCGGACGCTTGCGGTCCCAGTAATTCTCCAACGTGACGTTGTCGGCAACCAGCACCCCGTTGAGCCAGACCCAGACCTTTTCACCGATCATCTTGATCCGGAACGAATTCCACTGTCCGACCGGCTTGTCGGCGATGACAGGCGGTTTCGACGGGTTCTTCTGGTTGTTGTAGAGACCCCCGGAGCCGATGTTGCGAAGCTTGGGGTCCCAGATCTGGACCTGGGGACTGCCACGCAGATAGATCCCGCTGTCGCCCTTTTCCTTGATCTTCCAGTCAACAAGCATCTCGAAATCACCGTAGTCTCGTGCCGTGCACAGCGACCGTCCCTTGCCATCAAAGACCAGGGCACCGTCGATGACCTGCCAGTGGGCCCGCATATCGGCATCGGCCTCGGCCTGGGCTGTCTTCAACGCTGCCGCGTCCAGCGTGGCCCGCTTCGCCGGGTTGCCGTTAGCCCCCTTCAGCAGGCCTTTCCATCCCGAGAGGTTCTTTCCGTTGAAGGTGGCGGTGAAGCCGTTGGGCGACTTGTTGTCGACAAATGCGATATCACCGCCGTTTTTCTCTCCAACCTTGCCCGGACGGACCGCATCGCCGAACAGATAAATCTCGTCGAAGTTACCCGTGTCATCGAACGATCCCACGCCGACCTGTCCCCAGCTGAAAGTGCTGTCGACGGCGGTCATTACCGGCTTG
Source organism: Planctomycetaceae bacterium (assembly GCA_002726205.1). Lineage (GTDB taxonomy): Bacteria > Planctomycetota > Planctomycetia > Planctomycetales > Planctomycetaceae. The sequence continues at coordinate 12,723 of PBSL01000054.1, forward strand.
GCCATGTCGTCGAAGTAAACCGAAATCGATCCACTGGCCACGTCGCGAACGACACGGGCGTGGTGCCAGTTGTCGTCCCAGTTGGTCCCTTTTGTCGTTGTCCGGGAGATCTTGGTTCGCGGCTTGTTGTTGACGATGAAGATGTTATTGGCATGCGCGTCCATCTTCTTGCCGAGGTGAACGTAGTAGAGATGTGCCGGGTCCTGGTAACCGAAGAACAGGCAGAGGTCGCGGTGACCGTAATCCTTGATGGTCGATTGCAGCTTGACGTCCATCGCGAAGCTGCCGACGACGATGTCCTTGATCATCGATCGGTTGAACGGCGACCGGACCGGCGTCTTCACCTTGCTCTGGCGAAACTGGTTGTAGACGGCGTTGCCCCCGACCCGGGCAACCCGCCACGCCTTGGCATCGCTTGGAGCCCAGTGGCCGGCCTTGCCCGACTCGAAATCATCGAAGAACAACAGCGGCAGCCCTGCCGGACCGGCATCCACACGGTCGATTTTCTGTGCAACGGCCGTTTCGTCACCAGCCGTCAACACGGCCAGCCCGGTAATGACCAACCACTGCCTGAGATGCCGCAACTGACTCATGGTCGTCTCCTCATCGTTTGTCGATCAACTGTGTGGAACTGCAGCGACTCGGAACGGGTCCGGGCAGGCCTTCGGTTTACAGCGACGCCAGTGCCTCTGCAACCGTGAACTCGCGTCGCGGCTCCCGGACCAGCCGGGCGGCAGCCGTGTCCGGATCGTGATCAAACAGGACCCACCAGTCCTCATCGACCGCCCGGCCGAGCAGTTCCGGCTTCCGTCGCCGGGTCTCCAGTACTTCCTCGTCATAGGCCAGGCACCACAGGCTGTGCAGGTGACGTGTCGTCGGACACATGTCGGCGGCGTAAAACGCCTGTTGGCCATCGCTGTCCAACACCAGCGCCTGCTGAAACCGCGTGTGACCGCCCGTCACGATGGCATGGATCCCCGGCCTGAGTTCAACATCGCCCTCGACCAGCTCCAACTGGCCCGCATCGGCCAACGGTGTGACCCATTCGGCCGAATACGCGGCCCGCAGTTCGTCTCGCCCTGACGTGGCCCGTTGGAACTCGCCAGCCTGGACCACGTGAGCCGCATTCGGGAAGGTCGTGACGACCTGCCCCTGCTCGTCCTCGCTGAGTACTCCACCGACATGATCAAAGTGCAGGTGCGTCAGGATCACCGTCCCGATGTCCTCGGCAGCCACCCCCGCCGCCGCGAGACTCCTCAACAACGGGTCGCCCGATTCAGCCTGCAGCCGTCGCCGGTGCTTTTCGTCCAACCGTGACCCGTAACCGGTGTCAACCAGGATCAATTCTTCCTCACTGCGGACCAACAGGCAGTTGGTCGCCTGGGCGATCAGGTGGTTCTCGTCGGGCGGGTAGACTCCCTCCCACAGCGCGCGGGGCACCACACCGAACATCGTGCCACCGTCGGTCTTGAATGTCCCGCCGGAAATCGTCTCGATCGTGAAGTGACCAAGCTGCATGAGATGGACGTCCGCGGGGTGTTCGATAGAGTGCCGGACGAGAAAGCCTATACTAGCTCAAGTCCCCACCCACCCTCCACGCACACGACCTCCCGACAACATCCGCAGCATCATGGCCCGTTATTTCAAGTACCGCAGCGCCGACGAACTGGAGTCCGACGCCCGGGACCGGGGGGTGTCGATCTCGGCAGCCGCCGATATGGCCCCGCTGTTCGAGCCCCGGTCGATCGGACACCACGTTGCCAGGAACCGGTTGGTCGTGCAGCCGATGGAAGGATGTGACGGATCCCTGGACGGACTGCCGGGAGAATTGACCCTTCGCCGCTACCAGCGATTCGGCGACGGCGGCGCGGCGGTCGTCTGGGGCGAGGCCACCGCAATCGCCGAAAACGGCCGGATGAACCCGCGGCAGTTGTGGCTGGCCGAACACACCCAGGCAGCGATCGGGGAGATGCTGGCCGGATGCCGACGGGCACATCGTGACGCCAACGGGAGCGTCGACGGCCTGGTCATCGGGCTGCAGTTGACTCACTCGGGACGATACAGCTACCGCGAGCCTCAACTGGCCGTCCACGATCCGCTGCTGGATCCCCTGACCATCGATCGCTCGAGTGGTCGAGCCGTCACCGCCGACTGGCCACTGCTCAGCGATGATCAACTCAAGCAGATCGAAGACCAGTACGTTCTCGCCGCCCACCGGGCCGCATCAATCGGTGTCGATTTCATCGACCTCAAACAATGCCACCGCTACCTGCTCAGCGAATTGCTTGCCGCCCGAAATCGTCCCGGTCCCTACGGTGGATCACTGGAAAATCGCACCCGCCTGATTCGCAATGTCGTCGGCCGCATCCGTGACGAATTGCCCGAGTTGACGATTGCCACGCGGTTGAATGCCTACGACGGCATCCCGTATCGAGGCGAGGGCGAGGGCGAGAACTTCGTGGGGATCCCCTGTCCGCACGAATTGCCGCTGACGACCGCCTTCGGAACCGATCCACTGGATCCTCTCCGGGAAGACCTCGCCGAGCCAATCGCGGTGGCCAAGATGCTGGTCGACCTCGGTGTCGCGATGATCAACGTCTCGGCCGGCAACCCCTACGCCAACCCCCACGTCGTGCGTCCCGCCGAGTTCCCCCCGGTCGACGGCTACCACGCTCCCGAGCACCCACTGGTCGGAGTCGCCCGACATCTCCGGATCGCACGCGCCATCCAGCAGGCCGTTCCGGATGTCCCGGTCGTCGGCAGCGGATACAGCTGGCTGCAGGACTTCGCGATGCAGGTGGCCGCTGCCAACGTGGCCGACGGCTCTGTGGCCCTGGTCGGGCTGGGCCGCGGCGCGCTGTCACACCCCGACTTCGCCCGGACGCTCCAACACACCGGTCAACTGACCCGGCGGCAGATCTGCCGCACCTTCAGCATCTGCACCAACCTGATGCGGGCCAAGGACCATCCCCTGGGACAATACCCGACCGGTTGCCCCCCCTTCGACAAGGAGACCTACGGACCACTGTGGGATGAGGCGGAAGCGAAATTGATCGGGGAGGACCAGGACCCCGGTGACATGAATTCTGATTGATCCGATTCCATCTGCTTTGACTTGAATTCGGCATTCCTGCAAGATCGAAGCGGGACAAGTTTTTTCGTGTGCTGATCTGGGAATCGATCTGCCGGCTTTTTCGTGATCCCCACGGCACGCACATCGCTCCCACCGACTGCTCCGGCGGCCGGTGGGAGTTTTTTTGGTGGGCTGGTTAGAATGCAACGATCTCGTTGAGTGCTAGCTGGAGAGGCGAAAACGATGACCGCAGACAAGAAGAAGGTCTACCGGGTCGGTGTGATTGGTCGCACCGGCAGGGGAGGATACGGGCACGCGTTGGATACGGCCTGGTCGGCCGTGCCGCGGACCCGGGTGGTTGCCGTTGCCGATGACAACAAGAGTGGGCTGGCCACCGCGGCCCGAAAGCTGCGAGTCAACAAGGCCTACCCTGATTACCGCAAGTTGCTTGACGAAGCCAAACCCGACATCGTGGCGATCTGCCCTCGCTGGGTCGACCAGCATGCCGAGATGGTGTTGGCGGCGGCACAACGGGGCGTCCACGTCTACATGGAGAAGCCCTTCTGCCGGACCCTCGAGGAAGCCGATGCGATCATTCGCGTGTGCGAGAAAACACACGCGAAGGTCCAGGTCGCGCACCCGACACGATTCAGCCCGATGATCGACACGATCCGATCGCTGATCGCCGACGGGGCAATCGGTACTTTGCTGGAATTTCGTGGCCGGGGCAAGGAAGACCGTCGCGGAGGAGGCGAGGACCTCTGGGTCCTCGGAGCGCATATCATGGACATGATCCGCGCGATTGGTGGAGCCCCTCAATCGTGCTATGCGACCGTCTCCTGGCAGGGCCATCCGGTGACCGGGAAAGATGTGTTCGACGGCCCCGAAGGCCTGGGGCCATTGGCCGGAGACGCGGTGCATGCCGTCTACGGTATGAAGAACGGCGTGACCACCTACTTCTCCAGCGTCCGCAACCAGGCGGGCAACCCGCGCCGCTACGGGTTGCAGATCTTCGGGTCACGCGGGGTGATGGAATTGATCGAGGGGACATTGCCGACGGTGCAACTTCTCGCCGACCCTTCCTGGTCGCCGGGCCGAAGCGGTGCCAGCTGGCAGCAGGTCTCGTCGGCTGGAATCGGCAAACCAGAACCGCTGCGGGGACCGCAGTACAAGGCCCGCCACACGCTGGGCATCGTCGACCTGCTCGATGCCATCGAGACCGGTCGCGAGCCGAAATGCGGGATGTACGAGGCGACCGGAGTGGTCGAGATGATCGCCGGCTGCTTTGAATCGCACCGGCTGGGCAAGCCGGTTCCGCTGCCGCTGAAAACCCGTGCCAATCCTTTGACGTTGCTTTGATCGCCTGAAATCAACCAGCGGGTGCAAGCCAGAAATCTCGGCCTCGGGCCTACGTTGACATTCTGATGGGGAACAGGTAATCCGTACCTCGCAGCCCGTTCGCATGTAGCCGGGTCGCGGTCATTCGATCAGTTTTTTCGCAACGGATCGCAGTCATGGCGCAGGCCGACGTGTCCACCGCCCCCAGCCAACGCTCACTCGACTCGTTGGGCCAGACCGGGCGTACCGACGCCTGGTGGACCGGTCCAATCGCCACGGCCCTGGGGCTGGGCGGATTCATCATCTACTCCACCTTCCGGGCGTTCTACAACGCCGACTATGACTTCGGAGAAGCCAGCCAGTTGTTACACGTTCTCGAACAGGCCAGGCAGCCAACCGGAGAAATCTCCAGGCATGCTCACCTGCTCAGCCCGTTCTACTCCCCGACGATCATCCTCGGCGGTTCGCTGGCATGGGTCTCACCAGCCTTCCTGATCCTCTGGGCACCGGGCGGTTTCCGCCTGACGTGTTACTACTACCGCAAGGCCTATTACCGGGCCTTCTTCCTGGACCCAGCCGCTTGTGCGGTTGGCGAGCCATCGGGCCTGTGCGGTTTCAAGCGGGGCCGAAACTACCAGGGAGAAACCCGTCTGCTGGTTTTCCAGAACCTGCATCGTTACTTCATGTACGTGGCCGTGGCCTTCATCGTGTTGCTGTACCTGGACGTGATTTACTCGTGCACCTGGCCGGTCCTGGATGACTCCGGGGCCGTGACCGGTCACGAGTTCAACGCCAGCCTCGGTTCGCTGGTCCTGTTCGTCACGACCACGCTGTTGGCATTGTACACCTTCTCGTGCCACTCGATCCGTCACCTGATCGGCGGCAGGCTGAACTGTTACCCGGAAACGGCCACCGGCAACCTGCGGTATCGCCTCTGGTCAATCGTCTCGATCCTCAACAAGAGACACATGCTGTTTGCCTGGCTGAGCCTGTTCATGGTGGGCTTTGCCGATTTCTACGTCTGGATGGTGGCCTCGGGTAGGTTCACCGACTCCCCATTTTTCTCATAGACCGACAGCGATGGACAAGTACGAAACACACGAGTACGACGTGGTGGTGATCGGGGCCGGCGGGGCCGGCCTGCGAGCGGCAATCGAGTCGTCCGCCGCGGGCGTCAAGACGGCGCTGGTCTGCAAGTCCCTGCTGGGCAAGGCACACACGGTAATGGCCGAGGGCGGCGTGGCCGCGTCGCTGGCCAGTGCCGATACCCGCGACAACTGGGAAACTCACTACCGCGACACGATCAAGGGCGGCAAGTATCTCAACCAGTGGCGGATGGCCCAGTTGCATGCCCAGGAATCTCCCGATCGCGTGCGGGAGTTGCAGGAATGGGGCGCCGTGTTTGACCGGACCCGCGAGGGAGGGATCAACCAGCGGAACTTCGGGGGCCACACCTATCCGCGGCTGGCCCACGTCGGCGACCGCACCGGCCTGGAGATCATTCGCACACTGCAGGACCGGGGCGTGCACCAGGGCATCGATGTCTACATGGAATGCACGATCCGCACGATTCTCAAGGACCCCGACGGCCACGTCTCCGGCTGCCTGGGCTACTGGCGGGAAAGCGGCCGCTTCGTCGTCTTCCACGCCAAGTCGATCGTACTGGCGACTGGTGGAATCGGCCGTTGCTGGGACATCACCTCCAACAGCTGGGAATACACCGCCGACGGTCACGCGCTGGCACTGTGGGCCGGTGCCGAGTTGATCGACAGTGAATTCGTTCAGTTCCACCCGACCGGAATGGTCTGGCCTCCCAGCGTCAAGGGGACACTGATCACCGAGGGTGTCCGCGGCGAGGGAGGTGTACTGAAGAACATCGACGGCGAACGCTTCATGTTCGATAACATCCCCGAGATGTTTCAGGGAGAGTATGCCGAGACCGAGGAAGAGGCGACCCGCTGGGTCGAGGCGGTTGTCGCCGACCGCCGCCCCGACGCCCGCCGCCCTCCCGAACTGCTCACCCGCGACGTGGTCGCCCGGGCCATCCGACGCGAAGTCCGTGCCGGCCGGGGTTCACCCCACGGCGGCGTCTTCCTCGACATCGCCAGCAAACGCAGTGCCGAGGCGATCAAGCGGAAGTTGCCGAGCATGTATCACCAGTTCAAGGAACTGGCCAACGTCGACATCACGACCGACCCGATGGAAGTCGGGCCGACCTGTCACTACACGATGGGTGGTGTCCGGGTGGACCCCGAGAGCCAGGAAACCCGCGTGCCGGGAATGTTTGCAGCCGGGGAGGTGGCCGGCGGCATGCACGGAGCCAACCGCCTGGGGGGCAACTCGCTCTCGGACCTGCTGGTCTTCGGCAAGCGGGCCGGGGAATTCGCTGCACGGCATGCGGCCGATCGCGCCGATCTGACGGCGATCAACGAGACCGAGGTCGAAGAACGGGCCGCCGCGATGCTGGAGCCGTTCGGTCGCGAGGGCGGCGAGAATCCTTACACGGTACACGAGGATCTGAGGAACATGATGCAGGACAAGGTCGGCATTGTCCGAACCGAGGAGGATCTGGTGAGCGCGATCGAGGCGATCGCATCCCTTCGCACCCGGGCGGCGGGTGTAAAAGTCGGGGGCAACATCCAGTACAACCCCGGTTGGCACCTCGCACTCGACCTCGACAACATGCTCGACATCTCCGAAGCCGTCGCCCGTAGTGCTTTGATGCGGACGGAAAGCCGCGGAGCTCACACCCGCGAGGATTTTCCCGATTCCGACGAGCAGACCTGGGGGCAACAGAACCTGGTGACCTGCCAGACCGAATCGGGCGTGGAGGTGCAAGTCGAGTCGCTGCCGGAGATGCCTCCGGAACTCAAGGAGCTGATCAAGGACTGACCGATGAACCAGCCAACGACACAGGACGTCACGCTCGAAATCTTCCGCGGCGATGATGACGGCGGCGAGATGGTCGAGTACACCGTCGAGGTGCAGGAAGGCATGGTGGTGCTCGACGCCATCCACGCCGTCCAGGCCCAACACGCCGGCGACCTGGCCTGCCGCTGGAACTGCAAGGCGGGCAAGTGCGGCTCGTGCAGTGGCGAGGTCAACGGCCACCCGAAGTTGATGTGCATGGATCGGCTCGACAACTACGAGGCGGGCGAAACGATCACGGTGCGACCGATGAAGACCTTTCCGATCGTCAAGGATATCACCTGCGACGTTTCCTGGAACTTCGAAAGGAACGCGAAGATCCAGACACTTCAGCCCCGCGCTGACACCGACTGGCAGTTCACTCAACGCGAGGCCGATCGCGTGCAGGAGTTCCGCAAGTGTATCGAGTGCTTCCTGTGCCAGAACGTCTGCCACGTACTCCGGGATCATGACCGCAAGGAAGAATTCATCGGCCCCAGATTTCTGGTCCGGCTGGCATCCCTGGAAATGCACCCGGTCGACGACGCCGACCGGCTCGAGCAGGTCAAGGACGAGTTCGGGATCGGCTACTGCAATATCACCAAGTGTTGTACCGAAGCCTGTCCCGAGGGGATCACGATCACCGACAATGCGATCATCCCGATGAAGGAACGGCTTGTCGATCGCTACTATGATCCGGTGCTGTGGCTCTGGCGAAAACTGACCGGCAAGGATTGACCAGGCAACGGAGATTTCAGGACACCGACCCCGCAACGTTCGGACACGACGACATGAGCGACGACCAGCAGAACTTTCAGATCGAGTGGAACGATGACACGTTGATCGTCACTCCCGGCGGCGACATCGAGTCGATGAACTGGGACCTGATCGAATCGGCGGCCGAAGTCGTGCTGGAACCCCTCAAGGGTACCGATGTCCCGCTGGTGATCTTTGACCTGAGCCAGGTCGATTACTTCGGCAGCGTTTTTCTCTCCCTGATGCTTCGATGCCACAAGGCGGTCAAGCCCAGGGGAGGGGAACTGGTACTGTGCGGGGCGAGTGAAATGGCCGACGAGTTGCTGCGGGTCACGGCCCTGGACACGCTGTGGGCGATCTACGGGACCCGCGAGGAGGCGATCGAGGCGTTGGCCGGTTAGAGGATCCATGGCAGAACGACGACGACGCGCCGCGCCCGATCTCTCCGAATCGGACGTGATGCCCACCGAGCACGACTCGGTCCTCACGCGTCATCCAACGCTGATCGAGGAGATCAAGCAGACCGCCGATCGACTCAAGAGCGACGGAGCGTCCCGCGGTGACCTGAAAATTCTCAGCCGCGCCCTCCGCGAGCTGCGTTACGCCTTCAAGATCTTCGCTCCCTTCCGCCGCCAGCGAAAAGTCTCGGTCTTCGGCAGCGCCCGCACCGGCGATGACGAACCGGCCTACCGGCAGTCCATCAAGTTTGGTCGCCGGATGGCCGAGGAAGGCTGGATGGTGCTGACCGGAGCCGGGGGCGGGATCATGGAAGGGGCCCACGTCGGCTGCGGTCGCACCCGGGCGATGGGCGTCAACATCATGTTGCCCTTCGAGCAGGACGCCAACCCGGTGATCGCCGGTGACCGCAAGCTCGCCAATTTCAAGTACTTCTTCACGCGGAAACTGATGTTCATCAAGGAGGTCCACGCGGTGGTCCTCTTCCCGGGCGGCTTCGGTACGCAGGACGAGGGCTTCGAAACACTCACCCTCGTCCAGACTGGCAAACGCGACCTGATGCCGATCGTGCTGATCGATCCCCCGGGTAGCTCCTACTGGAGCCACTGGATCGACTTCGTCAGGGAACAACTGCTCGACGGAAAATTGATCTCCCCGGAGGATCTCTCACTGTTCTTCGTCACACAGAGCGTCGAGGAAGCCACCGAGGAAATCATGCGGTTCTACAGCGTGTACAACAGCATGCGGTACGTGCGAGGCAAGCTGGTCCTGCGACTGCACTACGCCCCCGACGACGCGCTGATCGAACGACTCAACGACGAATTCTCCGATATCGTCGAAAAAGGACGGATCGAGCTGGTGGAAACGCATCGACTCGAGGCCGATGATCGGCACCTCAGACATCTGCCACGACTGGCATTCCGCTTCACCCGACGCAACATCGGCCGGCTCAGGCAAATGGTTGACCTGATCAACGAGGAGCTGGGCGTGATGGAGTAGTCTCGGCTGCCGAGGGTGGGCCGTCGCGGCCGTCAAACACGATGCACTTCGGCAGCGAAGAACGCAGCCGCCCGGTTGCCTCGACACTGATCCTGGTATCCACCAGGAAAACACTCTTCAGCCCATGCCAACGGCCCAGGGCCTTCGCCGCCGGGTCTCCCAGCGACGTGTGGTTGAGATTGATCATCTGCAGGGAATTTTCGATCGGCCAGGACAACAGCGCAGCGTCGGTCAGCCCGGTGTGATCCAGGTACAGACGTTTCAACCGCCCGGCCGCCAGCAATCTCGCCACGCCGGTCCCGGTCACCGCGGCGGACTTGCCCAGGTTGAGCGACTCGAGCTTCGGCGCTTGTGAGAGCGATTCGAGGCAGCCATCGGTGAGCTTTCCGCCACGCGCCACCAGGATCCGCAGTTGTGGCAGCGCGGCCAGCCGATTCACCAGGCCGTCGTCGACGTCGGCACAGTCCCACAGACGGATCTCCTCGAGTGTCTGCAGTTCCCCCAGCAGCCGGCCAGGCTCTTTCCCGACAGCCGCACCCTCCAGCGCAGCCAGCACCGCCTCCTCCACACCGTTGGTCTCGACCGTCCAGCCCGCCTCCCTCAACGTCGCAATCGCCGGTTGCTGGCGACGACCGGTTTCGCTGATCCGGGTCTCGACAGCCGCCGCCTTCGAATCTGCCGTTGTCTCTCCTCCAACGCCAACCCCGTCAGCCACTGATCTCCGGGTTTCGACCGCGACGGGTTCAGGAACAACGCTGTCAGCACAACCACCGCCGGCAACAATCGCCAGCAGGGCCCCCGCCAGGCACTCCCGGCACCAAGACGACCGCCCAATCATGGTTTCTCCCCGTTGGCTCGTTCCCCGGTGCCGGCAGCCACTATCCCCGCCGCCGACGGCATGGTGTAGTATACCGATCATGTCCTACCGGACACTGAAACGACTGCTCGGCGAAACAAACTTCGAACTGAAGAGCCTGGTGCTGTTCGGCCTGGGGTTGACGGTCCTGGCCACGATCACCTTCGCCCTTTACTGGTGGCAGACCTCGGGGTTGGTTGATGAACAAAATCGCCAGGCGGCCCGCCAGCTGATCCCCCCGATCATTCTCGCGCACCATTGGAAATGGGACCAGCCGGAGGAAATGAAAAAGGAGTTTTCGCAAACGATCGAGAAGATGGCCGAGGACATGCAACCGGTCGATCTGAGCGAATTCAAGTACGAGTTGTTCAACCCCGATCCCTCCTCGGCCGCCTCCGCCGCCGACCGACCGATCGATCCCGGGAGTTACGACGCCGCCCGCGAATTGCGACGGATGCTGGCCGAGTCGCCTGACGAGCCTCTGGAGATCGTGCGGGAGGTCGAGGAATCGGCATCGGAGCAGAGCGAGTATCAGTTCTTTGCGGGAATCGTGGCCAAACAATCCTGCATCGACTGCCACCAGTCGCTGGAACGCAGCAAGAACCTGAAGGTCGGTGATCTGATTGGCGTGGCCAAGATCAGCATGCCGCTGGCCCGGGCCCGGGCCGCGGTCCACCGTGTGTTCGCCTTCGTGATCTCGGCAGAATTCGTCAAGGTCGTGCTCGCGATCCTCGCGATCTACCTGATCGTTCGCTACGTGATCACCAAGCCGGTGTTGCACCTGAAGCGGGTCAGCGATGCCATCGCCCAGGGTAACCTCGACATGCGGGCTGACATCCGCACCGGCGACGAGTTCGAGGAACTCAGCCACGCCTTCAACCGCATGCTCAGACACCTCGTCACCATCCAGGAAGAACTCAAGGACGTCAACAACGATCTCGACAACAAGATCGACCAGTTGGCCCAGGTCAATCTGAAGCTCTACGAGATGAACAACCTCAAGAACGAGTTCCTGGCGACGATGAGCCACGAACTGCGGACACCGCTCAACAGCATCCTGGGCTTCAGCGACGTGCTGGCTGCTGCCGAGAATCTCGACGACCGCCAGGTTCGCTATGTTTCCAACATCCAGCTCTCGGGCCAGAACCTCCTGGCGATGATCAACGACGTTCTCGACCTGGCCAAGATCGAGAGCGGACGCATGCAGATTCACGCCGTCGAGTTTTCCCTGCTCGATCTCGTCGAACGCCAGGTCAGCTCATTGGCCCCGCTGGCGGAAAAGAAAAACATCGACCTGGATTTCGAGGTCGATCCCGAATGCCCCCTGCTCTTCCAGGATATCGGCAAGATCGAACAGATTCTCATCAACCTGCTCTCCAACGCCATCAAGTTCACGCCCGAGGGAGGACGGATCCGGGTCGACGGTCTGCGGCACGACCGGAGAAAGATCGACCTGGTGGTCGAGGACAACGGCGTGGGAATCCCGCTGGACGACCAGGAGGCGATTTTCGAGAAGTTTCGCCAGGGCAGCAGGATCCCCGGCCAGGAAGATCCGATGACCCGCGAATACGGCGGCACCGGGCTGGGACTTTCGATCGTCAAGGAACTCGCCCGACTGCTCGGTGGAACCGTCATGCTCAAAAGTGAGTTCGGCAAGGGAAGTTCGTTTACCATCCGCCTGCCGGTCCAACACACCGACCCAGGTGACGCCACAGCACCGGCATCGCCGGTCGGCAGCCAGCAGGCGACAGCCAATCGCGGCGAACTGGCACCGGTTCGCCCACAGACGACAACGTGAGCGATTCTGCCTCGCTGACCGCCGAAATCCTGCCGGTTCTCGACCTGATGGGAGGCGTCGTCGTCCGTGGCGTGGCCGGCCACCGCGACACTTATCAGCCGATCAGTAGCAGGCTGGTCGATTCGGCCGAACCCGACCGGGTGGCCCGGGCTTTCCAGGAAAAACTCGGACTCCACCGATTCTATGTGGCCGACCTTGATGCGATCGAACACGATCGCCCTTCCCTGTCGATGATTGAACGCCTCGCCGACAACCAACGGCAAGTTCTCGTCGATGCGGGACTTCGCGACATCGAACGTGCCCGGGCACTCCTCGATCACGGGGCCACAGCAGTGATTGCGGGGCTGGAGACGCTTCCCGGACCTCAGCTTCTGCAGCGGCTAGTCGATGCCATCGGGCCTGACCGTCTGATCTTCAGCCTCGATCTGAAACAGGGCGTGCCGATGGTTGATCCGACGGCGTGGCCCGATCCGGAACCACTGGATCTGGCCGATTCCGCAATTGCCGCGGGTGTCAAGCAGCTGATCGTGCTGGACCTTGCCGGGGTCGGTACCGGCAGCGGCTTGCCAACACTTCCGCTGTGTCGACAGATCCGTGAGAAGCATCCCGATGTCGCCCTGATCACCGGGGGCGGAATCCGCAACCGCGACGATATCGTCTCCGCCGCCCGGGCCGGGGTCGATTCCGTGCTGGTCGCCTCGGCGCTGCACGACGGGTCACTGGTTCCATAGCCAGTCGCCGACAAGACCACGTTCCCCCGGGATCGACCACCGGTGCGTCCCCGCTCTAGGGTGCCGGGTCGGTTTCATGATCCGAAACCGTGTCGAAGACCAGCGGGGCCCCTCCGTCCTCACGACTGACCCGCAGGGAGATCCTGCCGTCGAGCACGTCTGTCAGCAGGTTGCCGCAGATTTCCGCCCTCCAGCCGGTGCACAGGCGGGGCGTCTCTTCGTCGCGTTCCCCGTAGACGTGCCAGCGAACCAGCCGTTTCAACTCGGCGCTGGTCCCAACCAACGAGGTTGCCACGTTAAGTTCGGCACAGCGGTTTGCCAGGGCCATCGCCAGCAGTTGTCCCAGCACGTGCTCATCGTCGTGCAGTTCTCCACGTCGCCTGGGCCGCTCGGGGTACTCGTCGGCGGGCAATGCCAGGGCCTGTCGGATCGTCGCTGCCACGGCATCGACGTGCCGCTTGAAGTTGCGGCGATTCATGTCACGAGTGGCCAGGACTTCCTGGCCGCTTTTTGGCTGCCGCTTGGCCAGGTCGATCAGGAGGTCATCTCGGAGAACGCGGCGGACCGGCTGATCGAGTTCCTCGGCACAACGATTCCGCCAGCCGTGCAGTGCCCGGGCGACAGCCAGGCTGGCGCGGTCGAGCTTGTTGAGTCCCGAGAGTCGCCACCAACTCTCGTCGGACCGTTCGGCCTCGACCTCGTCCATCATCCGTGCGAACTCGGACGTGGCCCACTCCCGCCGCCCCTGTGACTCCAGGCTCTTGACCTGCTTCGCGTGAATCTCCAACAGAAACCTCACGTCATCACGGGCGTAATCCACCTGGCGATCGGTCAGCGGTCGCCGCTTCCAGTCGGTCCGCGATTGCGTGCCGGGTACCTTCGTGCCCAGCACCCGGGAGACCAGGCGTTCGTGGTTGAGCGGGAAACTGCGTGTCCGTAACCCCTCGGCAATCTGCACATCCCACAATTGACCGGGCCGCGAACCGGTGAAGTCCAGGCAAAAACGGACCTCCTGCCGCGCCGCATGCGCAACGATCGTCACCCGGTCATCAGCCATGATCCGCCACCAATCCGAAAGATCCGGAACCGCCAGGGTGTCAACGACGATCAACCGCTCCGGAACCGCCAGTTGCAGCAGGCACAATTCCGGCTGGAAGGTGTTCTCCGAAACAAATTCCGTGTCCATCGCCACGATGCCGGCTTCGCGAATCGCATCGCACACCGCGGCAAAGTCCTCCTGTCGTGTCACCAGCGAGTCGGGCATTACGGGTCTTCTTCCTGCGACAATTGGCACACGGGACAATAGAAGGTCGATCGCTGCGCCTGGACGATTCGACTGATCGGAACCGAACACCGCGGACAAGGCAACCCCGCCCGGTCATAGACGCGGTGAGCGTTCTGGTAATTGCCGTCCTGGTTCAAGGCATTGCGGTAGGTGCCGTCGGCGAGCGTCGAGCCCTCGTGCCGGATCGCCTCGCGAAGAACCCGTCGGACGGCACGGGACAATCGTGCGACCTGGTGAGAACTCAACCGATCGGCCGGATGCGCCGGATCGATCCCCGCCCGGAACAGGATCTCGCTCGCGTAGAGGTTCCCGATCCCCGCAGCCAGTTTCTGGTCGAGCAGGGCCACCTTGATCGCCCGGCCGGTCCGACCACACAACTTCCGCCAGTCGCCGGCGGTCAGTTCCAGCGCGTCGCCGCCCAGGTGCGGTGGGCTCAAGCGCTGTGCCAGTTCCCCGGACGTCAACAGGCGAATCGTCCCCAACCCGCGACGGTCCCAGAACCAGAGGCCATCGGAGAGGCCACGGTGCGAACGGGTCGATTCGAATCGCCACTGGTATCTCAGGTGACCCCGGTCGGGTGGATCCGAAACGAGGACCAGTCCGGTCATTCGAGGTTCGATCACGAACGAATCCCCTCCCTCGAGATCCAGCACAACGCGTTTGCCGATTCGACGAACCCCCGCGATCCGAATCCCACCGGCACGACGACGGATCGACGACGGCGAGGGCGTGATCTCAATCGGCTTGCAGCGGCACGGGTAACGGCGAGCCGAGACAATCCGGCGACCGGTCACGTGGGGACGAATTCCCCGAACCATCGTCTCGACTTCCGGCAACTCGGGCACACCAACCTCCTGATCACCTCGGAAAACCAGCCCCTCCGGCAATCGGAGGAATTATGACAACTGGTCGTCCTGTCCGGCCTGTGACGCCCACGACCCACTCAGCCCGGCCCTGACTGATCGAATTTTGTTTGACGACCCGCCAACGGTGCACAATGCTGGGGTGTAGATCGCCTAGAATACCGCATCCACCACACAGGATGTACCCTCCGGCCGAATGGAGGCCCAACATGTCACGCCGCGACCCCAAGAACACCCGTATCACGCGTCGCCGTTCCGGTGGAAGTGCCCCGTTGTGGGTTGCCACCGTCAGCTTCGCACTCGTCGTTGGTACGTTGGCCGTGATGGCCCGAACCACACCCACCGCTTCGGCCCCGGCAACTGCCGCGGCGAAGGTTCTCGAAACGGTGGATCGTCCCCTGCCGCCAGCCGCGGTTGCCACGGCGCCCCGACGGCCAGTGCAGACAGTGGACGAGATCGTCGCCGCTGCGGCGCCACTGACGAGTGGACCGTCACTCGGCGGAGGAGCCGAGGCCGACTTCGAATCGTTGATCGACCTGATCCAGAAGGAAACCTCCGGTCCCTGGGAAGACGCCGACGGTTCGGGTGGCTCGATCAGCGACACCGATCAGATGGCTGGCATCCACGTCGATCCCAGCGGTCTGCTGACCCGGTTGGTGCGTGCCGACCGGACCGGTCGCCTGGACACCCTGAGCAATGCGGCCGCGACGGCGTCGGAAAATGCCGATATCAACAGGCCCAGCCGTTTGCGGCTGGTCTCGCTGACGCGACTCGAGCAGGAAGTCGCCCGCCGGGTCGCCAGCGGCGAACCGCTGCCGACCGACATCCGCAATCTCGCCGGACTCACCCAGGTCCGCTTCGTCTTCGTCTATTCCGATGACATCGTGATTGGTGGTCCGGCCGAGGGATACACGACCAACCTGGCCGGCAACACGATCGGTGGCACCAGCGGTCACCCCGTGCTGCAACTC
This sequence comes from Planctomycetaceae bacterium, assembly GCA_002726205.1. Classification (GTDB taxonomy): domain Bacteria; phylum Planctomycetota; class Planctomycetia; order Planctomycetales; family Planctomycetaceae. Next base: position 28,756 of record PBSL01000054.1, read on the forward strand.
GACGACCTGGTCACGGTGCTGCGAACATTCAATCCCGAGGGTGACGGCGTCATCGGTTGTTCGATCGACCCTCGTCCCGAGGGTCTCCAGCGGCTGAAGAACTTCGTCGCCAGTTCCAACAGCCGGGGCGAGTTGACTCCCGGCAAGGTCAAGCCCTGGACCGACCAGTTGAAGAACGCTCTTGGTCGTCAGGACATCACCATCACCGGCGTGCCCGCCAACTCGCGTGTCGCCCGGGTGCTCGTCGAAGCCGACTACAAGATGAAGCTGATCGGAATCGGTCAACTCGATGCGGGCCGGCAACTGCCGGGGATCTTTGATCTGCTGACCGCCGAGGAGCAAAAAGACAGTTCACTGGACGCGCTGCGGTGGTGGCTCACGATGAAGTACCGCCAGGTACTCCACAGTGCCGCCGGCGATGCTTTCCAACTGGTCGGCTCGGCCGTCCTCTGCCGCTCCGAAAACGAGTTCGTCAACGGTCGCGGACAGCGAGTGCAGACGGGCAAGTCGGAAGGATCAAATCGTCGATTCGCCGAGAATTTCACGAGGCACTACCCCGAGCTGTCCCGCAGGGACACCGTCTTTGCCGACCTGAAGAACATCTTCGACCTGGCACTGGTGGCGGCCCTGATCAATCGCCAGGGACTGGCCGAGCAGGCCGACTGGGATCCCGGTGTCTTTGGACCACACGGTGATTACCAGACCACGGCGTACCCGGTGCCTCGCACGGTTGATTCGGTCGTCAACCACCGCGTGTTCCGGGGCCGCGACGTTGTTGTCCAGGTCGCCGGTGGTGTCCGGGCCGACATCGGTGGACTGCTGAAAAACCGCCAGGTCATCCGAGCCAACCCGCAACTGAATGGCGTCGCCCCGGCCGCTCGTCCCGGGGACCTGGCCGGCGACCGCTGGTGGTGGGACCTGCCGATCAAGTAAACAAACCTCTCCAACCCGAAGATCTCCTTCGTCGCCGGTCACTCGCCTTTTGAGTGGCCGGCGTCTTTCTTGGAGTCGTGGTGAAGACCACCGGCCCCATCAATTCTCGCACCATGTTGACGCTCGCTTCCGGCGCACCTACAACGAAGTGCCCAACCAAGATTTCTTCCCCGCCATCATCGCCGACCATGCCTCGCCTGACTCAAGCTGATCTCGCCGACCGTAACCGGACATTTGAATCCCGGTCGCCGCAGGAGTTGCTGAAGTGGGCAATCGAGACATTTCCCGGCCGCGTGGCAGCGATCTCGGCCATACAACAGGCCGGGTCCATCATCTGTCACATGATCGGGACGTTGAAGCTGGAGATCCCGGTCCTGTTCGTCGACACGGGAGTCAATTTTCCCGAGACCCTTGCAACCCGGGACGCAATTTCAAGTTCCTATGGTTTGGACCTCAGGACACTGCAACCCAAGCAGACGATGGAAGAACAGACGGCCGAGCGAGGGGTGATTTACCTGACAACCGACGGCCAGAAGGAATGCTGTCGGCTGAGAAAAATCGAACCGCTTGCCGCTGTCGCCGACGACTTCGACTGCCTGATCAGCAGCCTGAGGCGCACCGATGAGGGCCAGCGGTCGCTTTGTCCAATTCTTACCGCCGATCCCGCGATGAACGTCCTGCGACTGGCCCCGCTGGTGAACTTCGACGACGCGAACATGGCACAATACCTGGACAGTCACGACGTGATCGTCAACCCGCTGCACGCCCAGGGGTACCCCACCGTCAGCTGCAACCGCTGCACGACCCCGGTGGTGGAGAACGAACCCCGCCGTGCCGGTCGCTGGCGGCACCTGGGACCGTGGCAGGCCTACTGCGGGATCAACCCCACCGATCTCGACATGGACACCAAGACCTCGATCGAACTGGCTCAACCGTTGATCGACAGGATCCTGGGCCGTGAAGCCGACTTCATGATCTAGGCCGCCGAGTGCGCCAGACTCCTCTTGCACCGGTCCGGCGATTCTCCGATCATCCGCCCGCGCAGCACAGGATCTGCTGTGAACTCTCCACCGGGCCCCGGAGTCATTCGTCATGCGGTTGCCGTCGTGGTTGACAGGCTTGCGTCGTGGACGACGAAACCGTCATCGGCTGCCGGTCGCCCCGGCCGTCGAAATTCTCGAAGATCGCACGCTCCTGAGCGTCTACTGGAATATTGACGGTGGGTCCGGCCACCTGAGTTTCTGGGCTGATGACTACGATTCGATCGTCGTCTCGGCTCCTTCCGGCGTGGTCCAGGTCGCGGGACAAGTGGCGATGGGGCTGCCCGCGACAGCAGTCGTTTCGATCGGCATTGACGCCGGTCCCTACAACAACCTTGTCGATCTCTCAGCCGTCAATGAAATCACCTTTCCCTCGATCTCCAACGGGGTCGACAGCATCGTGATCGACGGCGGCAGTGGTATCGATACGATTGTCGGCAGCTGGTTTGACGACACGATTTACGGCGGCAATGGCGATGACGCCATCTGGGGTTCGGCGGGCGCCGACACCCTCTATGGAGACGCGCCGAACGCGGGCTCGGGTTCCGACCTGATCTACGGCGGTGACGGCAACGACGTGCTTCACGGGGGTGACGACAACGACCTGCTGTACGGTGAAAGCGACGCCGACGTAATTTTCGGTGATGACGGCGACGATTTCCTCGACGGGGGCGACGGCAACGATATCCTCTCGGGTGACCGCGACAACGACATGATCCTCGGCCAGGCCGGCAACGACACTCTCTACGGTGCAACCGACCCACAGGCAAACGCGTGCTCCTGGTGCGATCCACCTGATCCGTCGGTCATCAACGAACCGGGCAACGATTCGCTCGACGGTGGTGGGGGCAACGACTCGATCGATGCCGCCGCGGGAAACGACCTGGTTTTCGGCGGGGCCGGCAACGACTGGCTGGTCGCCGGTGATGGCAACGATCAAATCGAGGGAGGACTCGGAAACGATTCGCTCTTCGGCAACCTGGGCAACGACCAACTCAGCGGGGACTCAGGAAACGACTCGCTGAGCGGTGGCCTGGGAGACGACCTGCTTGATGGCGGAGCTGACCTCGACATTGTCCAGGAACAAGCCGACACTGATTTCACGCTCTCCGATTCCCTGATGACCGGTGTCGGCACCGATTACCTCGCCGGGCTGGAATACGCGAGGTTGATTGGCGACGACGGTGACAATCGGATCGACACCACCGCCTTTTCAGGCCATGTCTCGCTCAGCGGAGGCCACGGATCGGACACGCTGCTGGCAGGCCCGGGCCCCGACATGCTCAATGGTAACGGCGGCTCCGACGCCCTGTTCGGCGGTGACGGCAACGACACGCTCAACGGGGGAAGCGGTGCCGACATGCTCGAAGGCTGGCTTGGCGACGACGTCCTCCGCGGCCAGGGTGGCGGTGGCGACACGTTGCAGGGCGGCCCCGGACTTGATTCGCTCGACGGTGGTGCCGGCCATGACCTCGTCTACGAGTGGGCCGACACCAACTTCGAACTGGAGCCAACAGCCCTCCACGGACTCGGCACCGACACGCTCACCAGGATCGAGTCGGCGCAACTCACCGGCGGTGCTTCGAGCAACGTGCTCGACACCGACGCGGTCGACTGGCCGGTGACGCTCAACGGCGGCGGGGGAGACGACACGCTGAAGACCGGCGGTGGCAATGACCGGGTCTTCGGTGGCGCCGGAAACGACCAGATCACCAGTGGTGACGGAGCCGACACCCTCCTCGGACAGTCGGGCCGGGACGAACTGCATGCCGGCTCGGGCAATGATCGGCTCGACGGCGGCAGCGGCAACGACGACCTGTTCGGCAACGACGGCAACGACCGGCTCCGTGGCCGATCGGGCAACGATCAGATCGAGGGCGGATCGGGAACCGACCGTGTATTCGAACTGGTCGACGGTGACATTGCCCTGACGAATAGCCAGTTGCACGGTGTCGGCAACGATGACCTGGTCGCTGTCGAGGAAGCCTGGATCAAGGCCGGCAGTGGCGACGACCTGTTGGATGCCTCGGCATTTTCCGGACCAACCACGCTGATCGGTGGCAACGGCCAGGACACGCTGTACGGCGGCTCGGCGGCCGACATCCTCTACGGACGCCAGGACAACGATCTGCTCGAGGGCGGGGCCGGCGACGACTCGCTCTCCGGAGGTGGCGGCGACGACAGTCTGTCCGGCCAGGCCGGCAGCGACACTCTGGTCGGAGGGCATGGGCACGACCTGCTCGAAGGCGGGCTCGGAGACGACACGCTCCTGGGCCGCAATGGTGATGATTCGCTTTCCGGTGACGACGGTGACGATCGGCTCGATGGCGGATCGGGCAACGACGAACTGGTCGGACTGCAGGGTGATGATCTGCTGATCGGTGCCGCCGATCTCGATACCCTGCTCGGCGGCGACGGTCACGACCGGCTCCTGGGAGGCGGAGGAGCTGACGTGCTCCTGGGTGGAGACGGGGACGATACACTGCGTGGCCAGGGCGGGTTCGACACGATCGCAGAAGGCGACGGCAACGACTGGGTCGACGACCCGACGTCGATCATCGACGAACTGTTTGTCTATCTTCCCGAGTGGATAGACACCAACTCCCCACCCAATCCCCCCGTCTAGGTCACTCTCAGCCCGACCGGTTCCGACGGACCTTCGCGGCGATCTGGGCGAGAACTCCCTGGGCGCGGGTCTGGCCCTCCTGGCCGGCATGAGAGAGCGCACCGCTCATCTGGCTCTCAAGGTTCATCAAGCTCTTGCGATAAAACTCGAACTCGCTCTCGACCGCCTGGGGGTTATCGATTGGCTGGCGTACCACGACACAATCCTCGTAGATCTTCTGCAGCCAATCCTTCTTTCCGGCGAGCCTGGTGTCGCCAACATCGAAAGCCTTGATGTAGCGGGACAACCCGGAGACGGCATTGCGGAGCCAGCGGCGGGCATCTTCCCAGTCGTCGCGATCCTGACGCGAGGCGTGAGACTTTTCCTCGTGGTTCAGGTCACGGTTGAGCGTGTTCAGACGCGTCATCATGCCGGCGAGTTGTTTCCTGAGCGAGATCAGCTTCGACTCGGATTTCTGGACGGCCATCCAGTGTGCGGTGATCGTCTCATAGACGGAATCGTTGGCCATCGGCATCAACCCGCCCATGGCGGGAACCGCCACCTGGACCGTGATGCTCGGATCGACCCCTTCCCCCGGAGCGGGAATCAGTTGCTCGACCATTGCCGCCGCTCCCCCGCTGGCCGGCCCCGGATACATCACGCCCAACAACATCCACGCCGACACGGTGGCCGCATCAATCCCCGCTGCGGAAAGAACCGACCCCAGCGTCACGCGCCCGCCAACCACGCCTTCCGACCCGTCGCCTTCGGCCGGTCGAAACACGGCGCCCTGTGGTGCCACCGGTGGTCGAAACCAGGCCCAGACGTGGCTGGTTCCCGACTCGTCCAATGGCAGCCATTCCCAGGTCGCCGAAGCCGGACGCACGGCAAACGGCACCCGGGCGGTCGCGGCCGGATCGTTGGTCGAGTTCATCTGTCCAACAGCCTCAAACACGGGCAAGCCAAATCGGCACCAGTCCTGATGGCCGACGGCGGCAGCCACATCTGATCGTTTTGCGTCATCCGAAATCTAGTCTTGCTGCTTGAATCGAAATTCCTGTCCAGCCTTGAGCACGTGGACTTGAAGTCCCCTGGCGGACTGCAATCCCCCGGTGACCGGCTTCTCGATTCGGGCACCGCGGGGGTCGATCACGACCACGCTGTTCTTGCCCATGACGCGAAAACCCCCGTTGCTGACGATGATGGCCGTCGCCTCCCCGATTCCCACGCCAATCCTTCCGGGTTGATCGAGCACAATGCCAACCAGCCGGTTCAGCCGACGGCGGCGGACGAAATGCTGGTCAATGATCAAGTTCGGCACGAGACCCAGGCCGCGACTGTTGGGGGTATTGCCGGCACGAAGACCGGGTTTCGCTGGTGTGCTGGAAATCATGATCTCCGACATCACCGCCGCCCCCGCGCTGGTCCCGCCCACGGCCAGCCCCCGTGCATGACGTTGGCGAATCAGTTTTGCCAGTCCTGCCTTCGTCAGCGCGTCGTACAACGCCAACTGGCTGCCGCCGGGAAACCAGACTGCCGTCGCGGAGTTGATCTGTTCACGGGCTCGCTGAAGATCCTCCAAATCGACAATGTACACCTGGCCCGCCAAGGCATCGAACATCTTCACCGAGGAGACTCCACGGTCTTCGCGACTGGAGGCCTGGGGCAACACCGCGATCCGTCCCTTCTTGCCACCGGCTAGTTTCGCGAATTGAAGACGGACCGATTCCGGTGTCCCACCGCCACCGACAATCACCAGTGGACCGGGACGCCGATCTCGCTGCCGGGCCGCCGATGATTCGCCTGCGGCCGACCCAACGTCGCCTTCAACAGCAACCGATTCCGCAGCCCAGCCAAGCAATGGCAGGACGGCAAGCAATGAAATGGTGGTTTTCATGGGCTCGTCACGTCATGGGCAAAAGTGGGCGATGAGGGACTCGAACCCCCGACATCCACGGTGTAAACGTGGCGCTCTAGCCATCTGAGCTAATCGCCCGATGGAGACACTCTAGAACATCCCGCGAACACCCGGCAAGGGGCCACCACCAGCCACGAAACCTCTCTGGTATACTCGGGACCGGCTCGCATCTTCCCTGGATCTTCTGGACGAATTTCGCATGTCTTCCCCGCTTGTCGAATGCGCCGCTTCGCTGGCCGGGTTACGGCGGGATGTCGATGCACTTTCCGAGCGACTAGAGAAACTGGGAATTCCCCGGCCCGAGGGATCCGAGTGGTACGAACTGCTGATCCGCAAGTTGATTCCACAACTCGGCAGCGACAATCCTCTGATCGTCGCCGTTGTGGGCGGAACCAATACCGGCAAGAGTGTCGTGTTCAACCACATCGCCGGTGACACGGCCAGCGGCACCAGCCCCCTGGCCTCCGGAACCAAGCATCCGTTGTGTCTGATCCCGATGGAATTTGACCCCGACCGATTGGGAAAGACCTTCGAGGATTTCGACATTCGTCGATGGTCCCGTCCCGATGACACGCTGCAGGATTGCCAGGATCATCGGCTCTTCTGGCGGCACTGTGATTCGTTGCCGCACAACCTGCTGGTCCTGGATTCACCCGACATCGACAGCGATGCCGTGGTCAACTGGGAACGGGCCGAGAAACTGAGGCAGACGGCCGATGTCCTGATCGCCGTGCTGACACAACAAAAATACAACGACGCCGCCGTCAAGCGGTTTTTTCAACGTGCCGCAACCGAGGACCTTGCCGTTGTGGTCGTCTTCAACCAGTGCCAGCTGCCCGATGACGAGTCCTTCTGGCCGTCCTGGCTGGCGACGTTCGTTGCCGAGACAGGTACGGCGCCGGAATTTGTCTACGTCGCTCCTCTGGATCGCGATGCCGCCAATTCGCTGAAGCTGACATTTCGCACTCGACCGCTCGAGGCCGATGACCCGCCCCGCGACCTGCAACAGGATCTCTCTCGCTTGCGGTTCGATGCAATCAAGTTCCGGTCACTGCGTGGTTCACTGCGAGTCTCGATCGAGACAGGTTTGCCTGCCTGGCTGGAATCCATTCGGCAACGAAGCGAAGAATTTCGATCCCTCGCCGAGTTGCTCTCGGCCGAACAACTGACCGCGATCGACGATTGGCCGACCGTTCCGGCCCGGCCACTGATCGAGGCGGTCCGTGGCTGGTGGGGCGAACAGCGCAGCGGATGGTCGTCGGGCATTCATTCCTTCTACAACGCCATCGGTCGCGGGTTGGCCTGGCCGCTTCACCGCTTGAAACGATCGGCAGGCGGACCGCCCGGGGATCCACTGGCCACCTACCGGGAAAACGAATGGTCCAAGATGCTCTCGGCCATGGAACAGGTCTATCACCGCCTGGCCTGGTGCCGCGACGCCGGTGGGGAATTGCTCGGCCCGCGTTTGGCCCCCCTGCTGGAAGGCAGGGCCCGTCAGGAGGCTCTCCGACAACTCCGCGAGGTTCACGACAGCTGCGACCTCGTGTCCGAGCTGGACAACACCGTGGCGTTTGCTCTCGAACGTTTCCGGGAAGAAAACCCCGGCAAGTTCCGACTGCTTCGCCGCATCGATCGGCTAGCGGCCGTCGCGCGGCCGGCCACCAGCGTCGCCCTGTTCATCGCCGGCTTCGGACCGGTCGGCCAGGCGGTGGCGCCGGTAGTGACGGATGCTGCCCTGCAGTCCGTGTTGCACGTCGCGGGAGACGTCGCGGGAGGTACTGTCGTGGCGACGCTTGGCGAATCGGCGCTCAGCCATTCGACGGCAACCGGAGTTGGCTACCTGGAGTCTCGATTCCGGAACCTCCAGGATTGTTTCGCGATCCGCCGTGCGACCTGGCTGGCCCAACAGCTCCAGCGATTCGTACTGGGCGACCTCGCCAGCCAACTGCAACACGCGGCGGATACCCCGGCCTGCGACGAGTTCAACCGGGTCCAGGCCACAGCCGGATCACTCTCGAACACTCTCGCGGACCTCGACAATTCCCCTGCCGGCCTTCACCCTATGTCGAAGGCACCATGAACAACCGTGAACTGGCACAACTGCAGTTGCTGGCAAGCATCGACGAACTGGTCGAACGGCTGACCGACTGGTCCGACACACCGGTGCCCTGGCAACCCGCCCGCGCGGCCCGGGCTCTGACTCGCCGGTTGCTTGACCGAATCGACCGGCTGCGACTGCGAATCGAATCGCCGCTGGTGGTAGCCGTTTTCGGAGGAAGCGGCACCGGCAAGAGCACGCTGATCAACGCCCTGGTTGGCCACGAGTGCACGACCAGCGGCCGGCAGCGGCCGACGACCAAGCAACCGATCGTGGTTACCACTCCCGACCTCGACCTGGAATCACTCGGGATTCCCACTGACGATGTCGAGACCGTCCGTGTCGAGTCGCCAGTGTTGAAGGATATCGTACTGATCGACTGTCCCGACCCTGATACCACAGAGACCGAGATCGAACCGGATCAACTCGACCGCCTGCGGCGGATTCTGCCGCTGTGCGATGTCCTGCTGTGCACATCAACCCAGCAGAAATACCGATCGGCCCGCGTGGGGGAAGTCCTGGCCGCCGCGGCAACCGGTTGCCGGGTCTTCTTCGTGCAAACACACGCCCACATCGACGAGGACATCCGTGACGATTGGGGACGTCAACTCGCCGAACAGTTCGACAGTCCCGAGATCCTGCTTATCGACAGTGAAAATGCACTCCAACAGCAGCAGGCCGGCCGACGAGTGGGAGGGGATTTTGCGCGTCTCGAACACCTGTTGACATCCCGCCTGGCCGCATCGGCGAGACTTCAGATTCGACGTGCCAATCTCGTCGACCTGCTCGAAGATGGCCTGGCCAGCTGCCGGGCCGAGTTCGACGCCGCCTGGCCGGCGATCGAGGCGGTCGAAGAGGCCTTGAAGCAACAGCGCGAGCGGCTGGTGGGAGTCCTGGCAGCACGGTTGGCCGAGGAGCTGGATGCCAGCCGTTACCTCTGGGAACGACGGTTGGTCGAAGGTGTGACCAGCGACTGGGGCTTTAGCCCCTTCAGTGGCCTGCTAAGACTTGGGCAGGGACTGGGAGGCCTGCTGACCTCGGCGAGCCTGCTTCGTGCCCGCTCGTCAGCCCAACTCGCACTGCTCGGCGCCTGGCAGGGAGGCCGCTGGCTGACGTCTCGTTCGCAACGTCGTGATGCCGACGAACGATTTGAACGAGTCGCTGACCTCGGCATCGACGACGCAGCATTGCATGAAAGCCAACTGGTGATCTCTGGATTTTCCGAATCAGCCGGCATGGATCCTGATCTCGTCCAGGTCCAGGCCGTCGAGAAACTTCGCCAGGACGCAGCCTCGATCCAACAGGGCTTCCTGGATGATGCGAGGTCCCGGATCGACACGGTGATCGAAACCCAGGCCCGCCGCAGCCGAGGCTGGCCCATCCGGCTGTTGTATGAATTCCTGCTGACGGCGTTCGTCGGTTTCCTGTTGTACCGAATCGGCCACAATTTCTTTTACGACACGTTGATCAATGGACAACCGTTTCTGCCGTTGGAGTTCTATCTCCCGGCCACCGCATTTCTGCTGCTGTGGGCGGCCCTGCTGGTCATGGCATTCACCAGTCGGTTGCGGCGCGGCCTGCAGCAGGCGATCGCAGAGCTGGCGGACAACCTCGCTCACCACCGCATCACCGGCGGCTTGTTCAGCGAGCTCGAAGACGGCTGCCGGGCCACAATCCGTTCTCGCGAGCGACTGGTCTCGCTGCACGAGGATCTCGGACGGATCAGGGCGAATCTCGCTTCAGCCGAAACCGCCGACGACGTGATCCAGGCGCCCTAGCCCCTAGTTGCCGGGCTGGAATCGCTTCGAGGTCGTGCCGCTGGAAACCGGCTGTTTCTTCAGTCGCTTGCTGCGAGTGAAAAGGCTCGAGACCTTGCCACTGGAACTGCGTTCACCGACGGTACCACCAGTCGACTGGCTGGTGGCTCCTGACTTGAGGTTGAAGGGCCGATCGACCAAGCCCGGCACGTACAAACGTCGCTGGGGAACGTAGCCGATGTGAGCGAGAAAGTCACTGAGATTGATCCGACGAACCGCCGTCTTGCGGGCCTCGCTGATCATCGCCTTGTGGTGGGCAATGATCTGTCGGTGAGCCTGTTTTTCCTCGTCGGTCCCGGAATCACTCAGATCGGGAATCCGACCGATGACCAGGTACTTGATTCCCAGGTCGATCTTCGGATCCTCCTCGGCGTACTCGTGGCTTTTCCCGGGGAACTCGGTGAAAAAGACCCGGCTCCCGTCGTCAAGTACTTCGTGGATGATCTTGCCACCGATGCCGGCAATCATCTCGTGAAGCTCGCGGCGATTGCTGGCCCCGTCCTTGTCGAAGTCGATCAACCCGACAAAGGCGAATGCCGCGGGACGTCCCGGCGCCCACAGTGGCGTGTAGATCAGGTCGTCCGGTTGCAGCGGATCATAGATGTCGTACTTGAGAATCCTGGCTTCGGAGAGATGAGCCCCGATGACCCGGGTCACCTCGATCGATCCCTTGATCTCCTCGAGACCCGGTGAAAATCGATCGTCGGCGTTGTCGGTGGCCTCGTTGTTGTCCCCGGTATTGGCCGGCGCAGACGGGCGGCCGACACCGCGGTGGGTCTGGCGATAGACGCTAAACAGGGTCCGCGTTGTCAGCTTGTCGGCACGACCGATGTTGATCCAGACCAGGCCGCTGTCGTTGTCGACAAAACGGACCAGGCCATCGGGTCGGTCATACGTGATTCGCTCACGCTTCCGCACCGCGTCGGTCAGGTAGTCGTTGATACTCTCGAGCTGGGTCTTCTCTTTATCACTCTTCTTCTTGAGGTCCTCGTGATCATCCTGGGATTTCTTCAACTCCCCCTGCAGATTGTTCGTCGTAACCTGCAACTTCTTGTTCTCGTTGTCCCGGACCTCGATCTCCCTGTCCTTGTCCTTGACGGCGGTGGAACGCTCTTTTTCAGCCTTCTGTTGAGCCTTGTCGTGCTCGCTGACAATCTCGGTATAGTGCTTGGTCAACGCCTTGAGGAACTTGTCCTCGAGTTCCGCTGTTTTTTGTTTGAGATGAATATTCTCGGAGTTCAGGTTGTCGGACTTCGTCTTCATCGCTCGCAGCGTTTCAGCATACGAATTGCCCCTGGCCTCCGGCCCACCGAGTTTCTTGATGTCGTCATTCATGCTGCCGATCACCGAATCGATCCCGGTATCATCGGCCGCACCAACCTTGGCGATCTTGGAGTAACCGATCCGGTCCTTCAGGTCGGTGATGCTGTCGAGATACTGCCTGGCCTGCGCCTTCTCGTCGCCGGCTTGCTTGGTCTTTTGATCGACTTCAGCACGGAGCTTCGTACCCTCGTCAAAAGTGACATAGAGCAGGACACCGAGAATCAACGTGGCCATCACGAAGAAAATCAGTGAGAAGTGCAACGCGGTGGGTTTGCTGGCCATGGCCTTTCCCCTGGATCGGTTTTCCGGGTGACCGGGAAGAACCCCGGCACCCTGTCTCTGAATTCTAGGGGGAGATAAAGTGGAGTCAAGAAATACACTCCCCGAGACGCCTTCACGGGTCGCATTCTGACGGTTTTCCCGGTCATTTCGGTCAGGCCCACCGTCGCCGCCGATCAAGGCAAACACCATGAGCAACGCGGTCTATATCCTCGACGTGTTTTCCCTGGTTTTCCAGGTGTTCCACGGTCTGCCCCCGATGACCGGGCCGGCCGGGCAGCCAACCAATGCAGTCTTTGGATTCACCCGCGACGTCCTGAAGCTGCTCCGCGATCACCATCCGTCTCATCTCTTCTGTGCCATGGACTCACCCGGGCCGGGCGTCCGTAACGAGTGGTACCCCGAGTACAAGGCGAATCGATCCGAGATGCCCGAGGACCTGGTCCCACAGATTCCGTTGATCGAGGAGGTGATGACCGGGCTTGGACTGCCGGTGCTAAAGGCCGATGGCTGGGAGGCCGACGACATCTTTGCGACGCTGGCGAAGCGGGCGTCCGAGAAGGGGTACCAGGTACGAATCGTCACCAGCGACAAGGACGCCCGCCAACTGGTCGGACCCCAGGTCCAGATCTACCAGGCCCGCAAGGACGTGTTCCAGGACGAGGCCTTTGTGATGAAGGAGTGGGGAATCCGGCCAGACCAGGTCATCGATTTCCAGTCACTGGTCGGCGACAGTGTCGACAACGTCCCCGGCGTTCCACTGGTCGGACCGAAAAAGGCCCAGGCCCTGCTCGAACAACTCGGCACGCTCGACGAAGTGCTCGCCCACCCCGAACAGGCTCGTGGTAAGAAGCTGCAAGAGAACCTGGTCACGTTTGCCGATCAGGCCCGACTCAGCCGCCGACTGGTCACCCTCTACGATGACCTTCCCCTGGAAATCGACTGGGAGAACCAGCAACTTGGCCCTCCTCCGGACGTCGATCGGCTCTGCCACCTGTTCACCGACCTGGGTTTCCGGTCGTTGCCGGACCAGGTTCGAGCGTTGGCCAACCAGACCGGCACACCCGGGGAGGCGGGTACGAACAAGCCCCCCCCGGCCCCCAGCACGGCCGGCGGAGCACAGGGCCAGCTGTTTGTTCGCAGCAACCGCCGGTGGACGACCGTCGACACGGCGGATGATTTCGATAGTTTCCTGGCCATGTTGAAACAACAACCCCGGTTCTGTTTCGACCTGGAAACCACCGGACTCGACGAATTGACAGCCGAGATCGTTGGCTGGGCCTTCTGCTGGGAGGCCGGTCACGGCTGGTACCTCCCGGTCCGGGGTCCGTCGAACGAGAGGCTGCTGGATCCACAGAACGTCTGCGACGCGCTGCGGCCGTTGATTGAGGATCCGGGGATCGAGAAGACCAACCAGAACATCAAGTACGACATGCTGGTACTGCGACAGGCCGGCCTGCGTCTGCGGGGCATCGGGGTCGACCCGATGATCGGCAGCTTCCTGCTCGATGCCGGTGGCCGCAGCCATTCGCTGACCGCCCTCTCGGAGAAATACCTCAACCACACCATGATCCCGATCAGCGACCTGATCGGCAGCGGCAAGCAGCAGAAGACGATGGCCGAGATCGAGGTCGAAAGAGTGGCCGAGTATGCCAGCGAGGACGCCGACGTGGCGTGGCAGGTGGCCGACCTGGTCACCGAGGACCTCCGCCATGACAACCTCTGGGACCTCTACTGGGATCTCGAGCGGCCGCTGATTCCGATCCTGGCCGAGATGGAATACCGCGGTATCCGGCTCGACTGCGACGAGCTCGGGCGTCAGGCTGCGTCGGTGGACCAGCGACTGGACGAACTGGTTGGAGAAATCCACGAGTTGGCGGGCCGCGAGTTCAACATCGATTCCCCCAAGCAGTTGCGCGAGATTCTCTTCGAGGAACTCGGATTACCTGTCCAGAAACGTACCAAGACCGGGCCGAGCACCGACCAGAGCGTGCTCGAACGCCTGGCACCCCTGCATCCCTTGCCCGAGCGGATGATCGAGCACCGACGCCTCGCCAAGCTCAAGGGCACCTATCTCGACGCCCTGCCGCTTCTGGTTCACCCCGGGACCGGGCGTCTGCACACGTCGTTCAGCCAGGTGGCCGCGGCAACCGGTCGCCTCAGCTCCACGCACCCGAACCTGCAGAACATCCCGATCCGGACAAGCGAGGGTCGCCAGGTCCGGCGGGCTTTTGTTCCGGGAGAACCGGGCATGGTCCTGCTGTGTGCTGACTACTCTCAGGTCGAGCTCCGCATGCTGGCCCATTTCAGCAGCGACGAGGCAATGCGGGAAGCTTTCAGTGACGGTGTCGACATCCATGCGGCCGTCGCCGCGGAGGTCTTCGGCATCGCGGCCGCGGACGTCGACAGCGACCAGCGGCGTGTTGCCAAGGCGGTCAACTTCGGTGTCGTCTACGGCCAAAGTCCGTTTGGACTCGCCGCGGCACTGGGCATCCCCCTGCCCGAGGCAGCCCAGTTCATCGACGGCTACTTCACTCGCTACCACGGTGTCGCCGAGTACCTCGACAAGGTGCTCGACGAGTGCCGCCAGCGTGGCTATGCCGAGACGATCCTGGGACGACGGCGGACGATTCACGGGATCCGCCCGTACCCAAACCGCCAACGCAACATGCCCGAACGCACGGCGATCAACAGTGTGATCCAGGGTTCGGCAGCCGACCTGGTCAAGCAGGCGATGATTGGTGTGGACGGGGCATTACGTCGACAGAACCATCCCGGACGAATGCTCCTGCAGATCCACGACGAACTGGTCTTCGAGGTTCCCGAAGCGGAACTCGAGACGCTCTTGACACTGGTCCGCCACGAGATGGAATCCGCAATGTTGCTCAACGTGCCACTGGTCGTGGACTGTGCCACGGGAACAGACTGGCTGAACCTGGAACCAATTCCGGCATCCTGAGACACCTCGCTGCCGCCACGCGGTTTTTCATTGACACCCCGCAACGCAACGATCACCATGAACTAGTCATACCTCGGAGATTTCCTTTCTCCACCAACACTCCCGTGCGATGGATCCGCACGTTCCACCCTCTCCAACATACAACCAGGGACTGGTTCTTTTCCGTTTCGACGCAATCTACGCTCCTCAACACCCTTCCTTTTTCCCCAATTTTCTGAGCTCCGTGCCAAGAGATCATTGCGCCCCGGTCGTCGGATTGGTCGGTGGGATCGGTTCCGGCAAGAGTGCCTTGGCCGAATGGGTCTCGCAGCACGCCCCGGTGGTCGTTCTCGACGGCGACCACTTCGGACACCAGGCACTACAGGAGGACGAAGCCAGGCAACAGATCCTGAACCGGTTTCCGGAGTGCAATCCTGGAAATCAGCAAGTTGACCGTCGAATTCTGGCCACGCTGGTTTTCGGCGATACCCCCGCCGCGCGGGCCGCGCGGGCCGAGCTTGAATCGATCATCCATCCCCGAATTCACAGGAGTCTGCAAACCAAGATCCAGGAGCACCGGACACGAGCCGACTGCGACGCGATTCTCGTCGATGCCGCGGTCCTCTTCGAAGCCGGTTGGGACACCCTGTGTGACCACGTCGTGTACGTGGAGGTTCCCGAGTCACAACGACTGGCTCGAGTCACCTCGACTCGCGACTGGGACCGCACCGACTACCTTGCTCGCCAGGCCAGCCAGTGGCCCCTGGACAGAAAACAGGCTGCTGCCGATACCAGCCTCGACAATTCCGGACCCCTGGCCGCGGCCGGCGCCCGGCTCCTGACACTGCTCCAATCACTTCACGGCACGCCCCCCACGCCCCCTCACTGACCCCTGCCGACGACCGCTCTTCGAGACACCGTTCATGAGCACTTCTCCCCTCGAGCCCGATGCCGTTGTCGCTGACGACGAAGCGCAGGCCTTCCCAACTGACGAGCGATACGAGGAGATCAAGCGGAGCGAAATTCACATCGCCGGTCTCCAGCAAATGACGATGAAGGAACTGCTCGATCTCGCCCGCGAGGAAGATATCAGCGAGTATTCGGGGCTGAAGAAACAAGACCTGATCTTCCGCATCCTCAAGGAACGCGCCAAGATCAACGGGTTGATGTTCGGCGAAGGAACTCTCGAGATCCTGCCCGACGGTTTCGGCTTTCTTCGCAGCCCCGACTACCACTACCTGCCCTGTCCCGACGACATCTACGTTTCTCCCAGCCAGATCAGACGGTTCGGCCTGAAGAACGGAGCCACCGTGGCCGGACAGATCCGTCCGCCGAAGGAAAACGAACGGTACTTCGCGTTGCTGCGGGTCGAGGCAATCAATAGCGAGGATCCCAATCTGCTCACCGGCAAGGTCAGCTTCGACGACCTCACGCCGCTGCACCCGGAAAACCGGCTGAATCTCGCCACAACGCCCGACGAACTCTCGACCCGCGTCGTCGATCTCGTCGCGCCGATCGGCATGGGACAACGCGCCCTGATCGTTTCGCCGCCGCGTGCCGGCAAGACGATCCTGTTGCAGAAGATGGCCCAATCGGTACTGGAGAATCACCCCGAAGCGTACGTCATCGTGCTGTTGATCGATGAACGCCCCGAAGAAGTCACCGACATGGAGCGGCAGGTCCAGGGGACCCATTGCGAGGTGATCAGCAGTACCTTTGACGAGCCGTCGAGCCGCCACGTGCAGGTGTCGGAAATGGTCATCGAGAAGGCCAAGCGGATGGTCGAGTTCGGTCGCGACGTCATCATCTTTCTCGATTCGATCACCCGGCTCGCCCGGGCATGGAACAACGAGGTGCCTCACTCGGGCAAGGTGCTCTCGGGAGGCATCGATTCCGGTGCCCTGCAGCACCCCAAGCGTTTCTTCGGAGCCGCGAGGAATGTCGAGGACGGTGGCAGCCTGACGATCATCGCCACCGCTCTGGTCGATACGGGCAGCCGCATGGATGACGTGATCTTCGAGGAATTCAAGGGGACCGGAAACACCGAGTTGCACCTGGATCGCCGACTGGTTGAAAAGCGGATCTGGCCGGCCATCGATGTCAACAAGTCGGGCACGCGGCGAGAAGAACTCCTGATGGACCACGAGGAACTCCGGCTGGTCTGGGTGCTGCGGCGAGTCCTTCACGACATGAACCCGATCGAGGCGATGGAGTTGCTGACCAACAAGATGGGACGGACCGAGACCAACGACGAATTCCTGATGAGTATGAACCTCGGTTGAATCCACCCCGCCATTGCCCGCGACCCGCAGCCACGATGACACAGCAACTAGATATCTCTGCGACAGCCCGGCCCACCGACCGCTTCGCGATCGTCGTATCACGATACAACGCCCTGGTCACCGACCAGCTTCGTGAAGGAGCCATCGCAACACTGCTCCTCAACGGTGTCGCCACTGACCGGATCCTCGTCGTGCTGGTCCCGGGGTCGTTCGAGATTCCCATCGTTGCCGACCGCCTGGCCCGGTCGGGCGACTACGACGGCATCATCTGCCTGGGTGCCGTCGTCCAGGGCGAAACCACTCACCACGAGTACATCAATCACCAGGTGGCCGAGGGCATCCGTGTAGCGAGCCAGCAAACCGGTGTTCCCGTCTCCTTCGGCCTGCTGACCTGCCAGACCCTGGAGCTGGCACTCGATCGGGCCGGTGGCAAGAAGGGCAACAAGGGTCACGAGGCGGCGCTGGCCACCCTCGAAACACTCGCCACCCTGCGTGCCATCGATGAAGACACGCCCCCGATCAGTTCCGACACCGGAGACGAGACCGGAGACGAGACCGGAGACGAGACCGGAGACGAGACCGGAGACGAGACCGGAGACGAGACCGACGG
>PBSL01000055.1 GCA_002726205.1 Planctomycetaceae bacterium
ATGATGTTTGTCGCAGGCACCACGTTGCCCCCACACGCCGGGACAGCGATTGGCCTGAAACTGAGGCTCAACAACACCGGCACCGGCAACACCAACATCGGTGCCTCGCAGATGAACTATAACCTGACGGCCACCCAGCAGGGGGCTCCACGGCCGTCGTCGAACCACGGCGACATGGTGAATTTCGCCTTCTGTGGCGGCAACGTACGGTCGATCAACAAGGAAATCCACTGGGCGGTCTATGCCCAGATGGTCACCCCCGACGGCCAGCGGTTCGGCCAGAAGACTATCCGTAACGACCAGTTGTAGGCAACGCCTGCTGCGAAGCAGACTCCTGGTCGGAGACACAAAAGAGCCCGGCATCCTCTGGATGCCGGGCTCTTTCTTTCTTGTTCCGGTTGCAGCAGACGCCTGTCCTGTTGGCAGGACGACAGCGTCACAGCGCGCTACTCAGCGGATCCGGCGTTGACGAGCCGGGCCAGCCGGCTCTTGGTCCGAGCCGCCTTGTTCTTGTGGATCAGCTTCTTGGTGGCCGCCTGGTCGAGCCGCTTGGTGGCCGCCCGCAACAGTTTCCGGGCCTCCTCGGCCTCGCCTGCAGCGACGGCCAGGCGAACCTTCTTCACCACGGTCCTCAGCGACGAACGCTGCGACCGGTTGCGAGCCCGCCGACGCAGGTTCTGGCGGAGTGATTTCTTGGCACTGACAGAATTCGGCATGAAACGCCTCGAACGCTCAAAATTCCCGGAATCAAGTGGGTCGTTCAGTGTAGGGGTTCGGCAGAAACGTTGCCAGTCATTGATGTGGTGCAGCGACCATTGCGTCGGGCAGAACTCCTGCAATTCCCCTCGCCGCCAGGATTGCGGTATACTGGAGATTGCCCGGTCGACGAAAAGGTTGATGGGTGATTTCTGGCAAGGGGTCTCGCTGATGCTGACGATTTCGCACGGACACCGTCGTGGTTTCCTGAAGGTCGGTACAGCCGCTTTTGGTGGATTGACGCTGGCCAACCTGTTGCAGGCGCGGGCTGCCAAGGGCGGTTCGTTCCTTAACGACCGGGCCATCGTGGTGTTGAACCTGCAGGGCGGGCCGACACAGTTCGAGACCTTCGACCCGAACATGCAGGCCCCCCGGGAAATCCGCAGTATCACCGGCGAGATGGCCACGTCACTGCCGGGGGTGACCTTCGGTGGAACACTGCCGCGGTTGGCGGCCCTGGCCGATCGCATGGCGATCATCCGTTCCTACCGCCACGGCATCTCCAGCCACGGTCCCGCCGCGATGCACGTGATGGCCGGTGGCAACCCGACCGGGGCCCAGATGGGATCGATCTACTCGCGGATCGCCGGGCTGACCGACCCCCAGAGCGGCATGCCCCGCAACATGCTGGTCACCGCACACGCCGTCGGAGACGAGTTCAAGGAGAAGAAGCTCTATACCAACGTCGGTCGGCTCTCTCAGACCGGCACACTGCCCGCGGTCTACCGCCCCTTCGATCCCAGTGCCGGCGGCGAGATCGTCGACAACATGAAGCTGCGGATCGCCCGCAGCCGGCTCGACGACCGTCGCGGCCTGCTGACCGGTCTCGATTCGCTCCGTCGCCAGTACACGCAAACCGGTCTGGCCGACGCGTCGGGCCGTTTCCAGCAGCAGGCTTTCGATGTCCTGCTCAAGGGTGTCGCCCGCGCCTTCGACATCTCGCAGGAAAAGCCCGAGACGCTGGCCCGCTACGACACGTCGATGATGGAAACCACCGACGCGGTCAAGAAACGCAATTCCTACGGCGCGATGTTCTCGCCCGTGGCACTGGGTCGCCAGATGCTCTTCGCCCGCCGCCTGATCCAGAGCGGCTGTGGTTTCGTCACCGTCGGCAACGGTGGCTGGGACATGCACGGCGGCGGCAAGGAATTCCGCGTCGACGACGGACTGGCCACGTTGCTGCCGGCCGTCGACAAGGCGGCCTCGGCGTTCATCGAGGACATTCACCAGCGGGGCCTCGAGGAAAAGGTGATGCTGGTGATCACCGGCGAGTTCGGCCGCACGCCGCGGGTCAACAAGAACGGCGGCCGCGACCACTGGGGCAACCTCTGCACGCTGGCCTTTGCCGGCGGGGGCCTGAAGACCGGCCAGGTCGTGGGTCGCTCGGACCGCACCGGCAGCCAACCGGCCTCCCAGCCGATCTCCAGTGGCCAGATCATGGCCACCATCATGCACTCGCTGTTCGACATCGGTCGGTTGCGGATCCAGGCCGACCTGCCCAGGGACCTCGAGCAGATCATCGTCGCCCAGCAGCGGATCCCCGAGTTGTTCTAGGACCGCAGCACGCGGCCGGACAACCCTTTACTGCCCGGTCCAGTAATCGAACACCAGCACGTCGTCCAGGCGGGGACCGACCAGCTTGACGAATTCCTGGTGGGCCGGGTGAGGCAGGTAAGTGTCGCGGCCCTTCTCGTCACGGAAGGTCACCACGAAACCGTGCGTGAGCCCCTTGTGCTTGTTCTCGACACTGACGTCAATCCCGTGCTCGAACCCCACGATCACCTCGATCTTCTGAGGCAGTGCCGCGAACGCCCGCACCACCTCCTGCACCTGTTTCTCGCTGACCTCGGGCTTGAACTTGAAAAGCACCACGTGTCGCAGTCGCCGCGATCCGGTACCGGAAACACCCAGCGCGTCGAGCATCCGCGCGGCGACAAAACGGTTGCCGGCAGCATTCAGGTGCACGCCGTCGGTCGTCAGCACCTTCGATCCGGCCGCCAGCGGGTTGTGGCGTCGCAGGTAGTCGAGAAACTCGCGGTTGAGATCCAGTAGCTGCACACCGGTCCGGGCAGCCACCCCCCGGGAGATGGCCGCGTACTCGGCGAGCATCTTGTCGAGACGATTGGAACCGTCGGGCTTCTCGCCGATCACGCTGGGCGTACAGAGGATGACCCGGGCACCGGCCTTTTCGATCCGGGTGATCAAGCGGCCAAGTCCCGCCTCGAAATCGGGCTTCGACGTGCCCTTCTTCTGCAACGAGTGCCACACGTCGTTGATGCCGATATAGATCACGACCACCTGCGGCTTGTGGGCCAGCACGTCGCGATCAAGCCGTTTCTCGAGATCGGGCACCTTGTGCCCACTGATCCCGGCACCGATCACCTTCAGCTCCAGCTTCGCGTGACGTGTCTCGAGAAACTCGCGAACGACCCGGATGTAACCACCGGGCTGTTCTCCGGCCTGGGTGATCGAATCACCCAGGAAAACGATCCGGTCACCTTTTTTCAGCTTCGCATCGGCCGCCACGGCCGGGTTGACCACCAGGGCCACGCTGGCCAGCAACACGGCAAGCGAAGCAAACGGCGGAAACGCATCACGCACGAGTGTGGAGAGAGTCGGCGACATCATGAGACCTGTTCTGGAAAAGAGGAAGATGCAGCAGGAAAATCCCGAGGGCCAGACACTCCAGCGTCTACTGTCCCAGCAGCCAGGGGACCGCGGCCCCGATGGCTTTCTGTTCCGAGCCTGCCGTCGAAACAACGTACTTGGGCCGTTTCGTTGCCGTGTAAGCGGCCTGGACGCGCTCGGGCACCGAACCCTTTTCCCCCGCCAGCCACAACGGCAGCGGTGCGGCCAGCGAGAGCAGGCCGGGAAGATCCCCGTACTTGACGGCACCGGGCAGGAACATCGGATCGCGGTAACTCTTGACGTTGACGAAGCGAAATCCGCCGGTGGCGACGACGGCCTTGTCGACCAGGTCCTGGGCCACGACGCGGGCGGCAGCCACCAGGGGTCCGGCACCACCGGTCCCGACCAGTGCCACCGCGCCGGCCCGATCCTCCTCGTGCCCCTTGACGAAGGTCAACAGCGTCAGGATGTCGTGAACGCGACTGGCGAAGACACTGTGGTTGTAACCGAACGTGTAAGCGGCAAACTCGCGGTTGTTGCCGACTTTCGGCGTGACCGTCAACGGCTGGCCTTTTTCCAGGAACTCACCCTGGTACAGCAGGTCACCGCCGAGCACGGCGGCACCACCGTCAAGCAGACGACGGATCGCCGGTCGCGGTGTCCCGTCACCGGCGTACAGGCCATCCTTGCCGCGACCATCAACCCAGACAACGGCCAGGCCGTTGAAACGGGTCTTCTTGGGAAAGAACGAGACGACCGGCAGTTCCTCGTTGCGGGTCGTCACCCGCAGGATGTCGGTGAATTCCAGGTAATCACCGCGATCGTGTTCGGCCACCTTCGTCCGCTGGATCTCGTTGGACCGGGGCAGCCCCCGTCCAATGATCGTCTGCACGGCTCCGCCAACGATACCCTGGTAGATCGTCATGTCCTCGCGTCGCACCGGCACCAGCGAGGCAACCTGGGCTTGTGACTGCCGCGCAAGGAAGCGGGTCACGGATTTCTCGTGCTTTTCACCTCCCGGCGGCGAGGGGTGCTGCTTGTCCCAGACCGTGTACTCCTGCTTGGTCAGTGGCTCGTAGTCGGTCTCGATGACCGGCTCCTTCAACCCCAGCCCGAGATGTCGATTGAAGAGGTTGTACATGATGCCACGGCTCACGTAGTTGTAGTTGTGAGGAAACTGGACCAGCGAGCGGCAGAGAACGTGGTCTCGCTTGCCGTAGAGCCCGTAGAGCTGGCGAAGTTGCGGGTACCCCTTGGTCATCATCTCCTTGGTCCAGTCATTCGCCGCGGTCATGCCCTGGGGTTTCGGGGCAAACAGCGCGGCCAGTTCAACGTTGCCGGTCCCGATTCTCAGCAGGCAACAGTTCTCGCAGGTGCAACCACCCTGCATCGATGTCGAGACCATGCCGTTGGGAAAGGCGACAACCGGCCGCGGGTCTATGGCACACAGCAGGATCGTCTGCGTGCCCCCACCGCTGCCGCCGGTGACACCGATCCGCTTCGGATCGACATCGGGCAACCCGGCCAGGAAGTCCAGGCAACGGATCGAGCTCCACGTCTGCAGGCCCATGATGCTCTGCAGCCGCAGCTCCGCCTGGGTACTGATGAACCCCCAGCCCTCGGGGCTGTTCATGTGGGGCCGCTGTTTCTGCAGGCGATGAGCGACCTGCATCCCGAGTTGCTGGCTGTCGGCATAGCCTTCCATATCGAAGATGAAGGTGACACACCCCATCCGTGCCAACTGGGCACAGCGGGCCAGCTTCGGGAACCGTCCGGATTTCCTGAACTTCTCGCCACCGCTTTTGATCAGGGCATCCATCTTCCCTTCGCCGTAATCCTGCAATCGGCCACCGTGGCCGTGAGGGCAGAGGACAGCCGGATGGCGACCCTTGCCGGCGGATTTCGCCGGCCGGTACAGCAACCCGGTGATGAAGTGGCCCGGCAGGCTCTCGAAGTACACCTTCTCGACGCTGAATCCCGGTCGGTTGACCTTGCCGAAGATGACCGGCCTGAGCGGCGTCCGCTGGGGCATCGGCCAGAGACCGGTGGAAACCAGGATCCGTCGCCTCAGTTCCCGCGCCCGGGCTTCCCAGGCCTTTTTCGTTGCCGGGACCGTGAAGGGGAAATAGGCATTGAGGTCTTTTTGCGGGCCCAGTCGCGCGTCGTTGGGTCGTTTGCCTTCGGGCAACACCCGGGGACTGTTGGCCGGGCAGGTTGAAACCAGCAGCAGGGTGACGGCGACGGACAGGATAAGTCGGGTGCGCATCGGGGTGTCTCCGGAAGGGGCAGCCTCCGTCAGGGTACCCGGCGGCTGGCAATCTCGCAAAGCGGTGGGGCGGGGCGGGGATTCGATCCCGATTCGTCGTCCCTATCGACGAACCCGCCACTTCTCGTCGAAGAAGCCGGCAGCGGTGATCTTGCCCGGCCACTGCGTTCCCGGCGGCGTGGTCAGGTCCACGATGGCCCAGTCGGGCAGCATCGGCACCTGCCGGGCGTTGTTCAGGTAGGCGTACTCGCGGTAGGTGAAACTGCTGTTGAGCACCACGTAGCGACTGTTGTTGAGCGGGTTCGGGTAGATCATCACCGGCATGTGATGACTGGCGTCAAAACCCTTCTCGGTAACGTGAAGTTGCCCCTCGCCCCACGTCAGCGGCAGGCGGTCAACGACTCTTGCCAGCAGCTTGTTGCTCTGCGGGTCGCCCCACAACACCAGGTTGGCCCCCTTGATGTCCTCGTCGGTCACCTCGGTGTCCTTCTTCACCCGGGCATGCCCGCGGAACTGCTTTCGCCAGTGGACAATCGCACGTTTGAGTTCCGACTGGACCCACTCGCCGGTCTTCTCGTTCAACGGTTTTCCGGTCGGACGAACAAAGAGGAACGAGTCCATGAAGGCATCGTCGATGGGGCCCTGCAGGTCGTGTCGCTTTCTCAGGCCAGCACCGTGACCGCCTGCACGTCCTCCGACCCGCCAGCCGTCTTTCCGTTTCGTCAGCCGACAGAACCAGGAGCGGTCCGAGCGTGGCCGCGGTGCGGCCAGTTCCTGTCCATCCACGACGACGGTCACCTGCCGGAGAATGTCAAACGGCGAGTGCCCCGAGGAAAACGAGAACTTCATGCCGGTGATGTTCTTCGTCGAGAGTTCCAGCCGCGACCGGCCGACCACGTCGGCGGTCACCCGCGCCCGTGACCAGTGCTCACCCAGGCCCTCGATTGTCAGCCAGTGCATGCGATTGTATTTCAACGTCCAGGTCGCCAGTTCCACGTGCAGCGGGTACGACTCGCGACCACGCCGTCCCAGGTTCTGCAGCCGTCGATCGATCTCGATCTTCGAATCCGGATGGATCCGGTGCTTGGTCTCCGGACCGATCACGTGAACCATGTCGATGCCCTCGGCCTCGAGCGCCGCTTCCATGATATCGGCCGCCTGCTTCTGGATGTCCAGTTCGCCGCTGTAGGCCACCGTCGGGCAGTGGTAGAGGTTGATCGCCCAGTCGGTGCAGTCGTACCAGTGCCAGAGTTTCTTCTCGTACCAGGTCGGGTTGAGCGTTTCCTTCTGGAAGAACTTCAGGAACTCCGGCGTTTCGGAGAACCCGGCACCCGGGTTCGCGGCGAACCAGCGGTCGGCGTAATGGACGGCGAATTGCCAGCAGGCGGCACCACCCATCGAGAAACCCCGGACCGAGGTCCGGCGAGAATCGACCTGGTACTTCTGCTTCACGTCCTCCCAGCTCTCCAGCACATCGACCTCGCCGGCAAACTTGAAAGCGTTGGAATAGCGTCCGTAGGGGTGCAGCACGATCGTCTGTCGCGGCGTGTACGCACCGGCGTTGCGAGCCCGCTGGTGGACGAAATTGACCTCGCTGAGGGTCTCGCCACGGCCATGGAACCAGATGTCCAGACGGTGACGACGGCCCGAGTTGAAGTTGTAGCTCTCGGGGATCACCAGCCCGTAGGGCTGCACGGTCCGGTCGATCCGGGAAACGTATCCCCGGACCACCAGCCCGCGTTGCCGTGTCCAGGGTGCCTTTCCCGCGGCCAGTTGCGTGGCCCTTGCCTGGCCGATCCCCAGCAGGTCATGGCCTTTCTTGATGTCACCTGGAGAAAAAAACTCGTTGTAGGCCAGGGCGTCGGCGACGGCCCGATGGTAGATCTCGATGTCGGGCAGCAGTTCCCGAACCGCGGGGGTTTTCGATGCGGCCAACTTGTCGAGTTGTCCGCGGAGTTGTTTCAGCCCGGCCTCCAGGGCTGCCCGATCCTCGTCTGGAACCTCGACACCCACGCGAGGCACCGGGCGAACCGATTTCGGGTCGTTGTCGCCGAGCCCGTCAGCCAGCACGGCGGTGGTGGTCAGCAACAGGATCAGGACGGGCAGTACGCGCTTGATCGTCATGGTGATTTCTCTCGATCGGAGGAAGCGTCACTCAGCGTAGCGAGCAGGCTGGGATGCGGCAAATCCGTCTGGGTACCGCGAAGGACGCTGTCCTACGATCCGCGCCGCTGCTGGCCGCGTTCCTGGCAACCATCTGTGCCCCCACGCTCGGATGGTTCATCCTGCCCAGTGACAAGGCACCACCGGCTGAAACGACCGGTGCGGTCACCGGATGACTTTCCGCAGGGCTGGAACCGGACAAACCCAACCGGTCAATCGATCCGTAACGACAGCGACCGGATTTGACGATAGAATAGATGGTGGTTTCACCGGCGAACGGCTTGATGTCGATCGATGACAATGGTCGAACCGGGTCCGGCCCTTCTGACAGGATGCTGCTCCATGTCGATGCATGACCACAACTGCGGCTGTCCCCAACACGGATTTTCCCGCCGTCAGCTGCTGCAGGCCGGATCGGCGGGCATGGTGGGGCTGGGAGCGACCGGGCTGTCGCCCCTGCCGGCTGTCGCCGCGCCGCTTTCGAAGGCCAAGCGGGTGCTGTTTGTCTTTCTGACAGGCGGAATTTCGCACCACGACACGTTCGACATGAAGCCCGCTGCTCCGGTAAAGGTGCGTGGCGAGTTCGACCCGGTCTCGACCGACGTCCCGGGAATCCAGATCGGCGAGCACCTGCCGATGTTCACCAAGCGGATGAAGCACTACGCGGTCGTCCGGTCAATGGGTACCGGAAGCAACGGTCACGAACAGGCCTGCCACATGATGCTGACCGGTCGGCTGGATTTTCCTCCTGCCTTCAGCACCCGCCAGGTCCCCAGTCCCAACGAGTGGCCGTCGATGCTCTCGGTTGTGACCTATGCCAAGCGCAACGAGCAACGCAACCTGCCACCCTCGGCGGTGCTGCCCGAACCCAGCGTGAACGAGGCAGCACGGGTCCGGCCCGGCCAGTACGCCGGCCGCCTGGGGGCCTCTTACGAGACCTGGCACGTCAATGTCGCCGCACAATGCCCGCTGGGCAACGGGGCCTGCCCCGACTGTTTCCGCTTTGATCTCGACTCGTTTGACCACGCCACCAGTACGATTTTCAACACGCCGGAGCTCACGCTGCCCAGGGGAGGCCGTAATCGTCTGCAGAACCGGATCGGGTTGCTGGGGACAGTCGAGCAACAGCGGGTGGATCTGCAGAAACGAGCCGCCGGCCGCAAGCTTGAACAGAGCCGTCGGCAGGCGATCACCGTGCTGGCCGACCCCAAGACCAGCCAGGCCTTCGACGTCGAAAACGCCGACCCGAAGCTGATCGAACGCTACGGCAAGAACAAGTTCGGCCTCTCGGCACTGATGGGTTACCGGTTGCTCGACGCGGGTGTTGATTTCGTCCAGGTCAACCTGGGCAAGAACTCGTCCTGGGACACTCACCGTCGCAATTTCGTGAACCTCAAGCGAAACCTGCTGCCGCCATTCGACCGGTCGATGAGCGCCCTGGTCGATGACCTGGCCGACAGCGGGCTGCTTGATGAAACCCTCTTCGTCATCAGTGGCGAGTTCGGTCGCACGCCGAACATCAACAAGAACTCGGGCCGTGACCACTGGGGACCGGTGTTCACCGCACTGTTTGCCGGCGGCGGTGTCCAGGGCGGACAGGTGATCGGCCAGTCCGATGACCTGGGAGCCTACTCGGTCAGCCAGCGGTACATGCCCGAGAACTTCTCGGCGACGATCTACGACGCGCTGGGGATTCCCCGCGACGATCACTGGACCGACTTAGACAGGCGTGTCCACGAGATCTACCGCGGGCAGCCGATCTCGGCGTTGTACGGCTAACAGGCCTCGGGCCGGCTGTGACGCTCGCGGTCAGCGCCTCAGGCTCTCGTCTTCCCGGGACCGCGTTCCCGATGGCATCCTGCGGGGTGTGCTGTCTTGCCTTGCTTTGCCTTCTGATTATTCTACGGTTCCTTGAACCGACGAACTCACGAGGCCTACGATGAACGACACAGCAACCGAAACACCCGTCGCGATCGCCGACCGCACCTGGAAACTGCTCGAACAGCCCAGCACCGCGACGCTGGCCACGGTACTGGCCAAGCACGGCCTGTGGAATGTCTTCATCACCGGGGCCCGGCCGCTGTCTTCGGGTCGACGAATGGTCGGCCAGGCCTACACGCTGCGATACCTGCCGGCCCGCGAGGACCTCGATCACAACCTCGTCTTCGACAACTCGACCGATCCCCAGCGACTGGCAATCGAATCGGTGGGCCCCGGCGACGTGCTGGTGATCGACGCCCGGGGTGACGAGCGGGCCGGCACGATGGGCAACATCCTCGCCACACGAATGGTGGCCCGCGGGGCTGTCGGAATTGTCACCGACGGCTGCTTCCGCGATTCCCCGGTGATTGCGGCGATGGACATCCCGGCCTACGCCCGTTCGGCCCACGCGGCCACCAACAAGACGATTCACCATCCCATCGACGTGCAGATGCCCGTCGGCTGCGGTGGCGTGTCGGTCTACCCGGGAGATGTCCTGGTCGGCGACGACGAGGGCGTGGTGGTCATCCCCCGGCACCTGGCCGACGAGGTGGCCCTGGCCGCCGCCCGGCAGGAACATCGCGAGGACTTCATCCTGTCGAAGGTCGAGAACGGTTCGCCACTGGCCGGAACCTACCCGCCCGACGAAGCGACCCAGGCCGAGTACGAAGCCTACTGCCGCGAGAACCCGCCACCGGGTGACTGACCGGTCATTGTTCATCCGCCTTTCGTCGCGGTTTCACGCTCCAGAGGTGCCTGACGAAGAAGTCCCGCCGGCGACGGATCCCGTAAGAGCCCCCGATCCCATGCCCTCCACCGGGAATCACCAGCAGGTCAAAGTCCT
This sequence comes from Planctomycetaceae bacterium, assembly GCA_002726205.1. Classification (GTDB taxonomy): domain Bacteria; phylum Planctomycetota; class Planctomycetia; order Planctomycetales; family Planctomycetaceae. The sequence goes on from PBSL01000055.1 coordinate 10,638, forward strand.
TGTCCGCCTTGATCAGGGCATTGACGACCTGCATTGTCGATGCCGGATCGACGTTCCGGTCGAGTTCACCCACGATCAGCAGCAACGACCCCGTCAGGCGATGCGCCTGGGTCACGTTGGACTGTTGGGCGTAGTGAGGCCCAATCGGCCATCCCATCCACAACTCGTTCCACCAGACCTTGTCCATGCGGTTGTCGTGGCACCCGCAAACCGACACGGCCACCTTGTAGAAGTCCCCGTGAGCGAGCATCCCGCGGAGGGCGCTTTGCCCGCCGGCTGACCCTCCGTAGATCCCGACCCGCGAGAGATCCATCCAGGGCCGTTTTGCCGCCGCGGCCTGCATCCAGAGAATGCGATCAGGGAATCCCGAATCCCCCAGGTTCTTGTGACAGACATCGTGAAAGGACTTCGACCGGTTGGACGTGCCCATGCCGTCGATCTGGACCACGACAAACCCCAGTTCGGCCAGCGATTGGCCATCGTGCAGGGAGCGGAATTCCTTGGGCACGAACGACCCGTGTGGACCGGCATAGATCTTCTCGATCACCGGATACCGCAGTTTCTCGTCAAAATTGGTCGGACGGTAGATCACGCCCCAGATTTCGGTCCGGCCATCACGCCCACGGGCGGTGAAGCGTTCGGGCCGTTGCCAACCGGCCGCTTTCAATGACGAGATGTCGGCGCGTTCCAGCCGGCAGACCCGTCGCCCCGTGTCGGTCCTGCGGACCTCGGTCACCGGCGGCCGATCGACGCGTGACCAGGAACTCACCAGGTAGTCGCCCCCCGGGGAATAGCGGATGCGGTGCGTGCCGTCACCGGTCGTCAACCGGACCAGGTTGGTTCCATCAAAGTTGATCCGGCAGAAGTGCACGTGGTAAGGATCCTCGCCTTCTTCCAGGCCGCTGGCACGGAACCACAGTTGTCGCGACTTCACGTCGACCCGGTCGATCTTCCGCACGACCCAGTTCCCGCGAGTCACCTGGTTCTTCACCTTCCCGGTCTGGGCGTCGAGAAGGTAGAGGTGGTTCCAGCCATCCCGCTCGGACATCCACAGCAGTTCACTGGTCTTGTCGAGATAGAACAGGAACTGCTTGTAGGCGTAGTCGATGAACGTCTTGCTGGTTTCCTCGATCACCGCGCGGGCCGCGCCGCTGCCGGCATCGACCTCGATCAACCGCAGCACCTGGTGACCACGCTGGTTGTAGCGAAACGTGAACCGGTCGCCTGCCTTGTTCCAGCGCAGTTCGCGGACTCGCCACGGGTTGGAGAACAGCTTGTCCGACACCGGGATTTCTCGTCCACCGGCAACGTCGAACAGGTGCGGTCGAACCTGGAAGAGCTTGTCGCCGGGCTTGAGATACTGGTGGGAATGCAATTTTGGCTGCAACTGTTTTTTCGGCGAGGATTCGACCATGTGAACCGTATGGGTGGCTCCCTGCCTGGTCCTGTAGGCCACCAGTCGTTTCGAGTCGGGAGACCAGAACACGCGGTCCGACCATCTCCGTTTCTCGTCGGTGTCGTCGGAGAGGCGAAACTCCGACCCGCTCTTGCGGTCCCTCAGGTGCAGGTCATGGTTCTTGACAAAGACTTCCCAGGCCCCGTCGGGCGAACGGCGATTCCGTGGTGATTCGAACCCCGGCCTTTTCCAGCCGGGAGGTTCCTTGTCCGAACCCGCGTCGAAGTCCTGCGGTTGCCCGGCTTCCTGCAACGTGCACTTGTCGCGATCACACAACCATCCTTTCCCGGCGGCACGAAACCAGCAGTGTTTCCGGTCTTTCGAGAACCTCAACTGCTCCAGTGGCAGCCGCTTGGAATCGAACGCCTTCCCGGTCTCCTTCGCCAGCGCCTTGGCCAGGTCCTCGTGATCGAACGCCGCCCGTCGCTTTCCCCGCTCGACATCAACCAGCACGAACTCGCGTTTTCCTTCTTCGAGATCGACCCGGTACCAGCCACCCTCGTCGCCGCGGAACCAGCGGATACGGATCCGGTCCCGGCTGACCTTGTTGGAGAACTGCTTACGGAGATCAGCCGCCCTGCGATAATCCTCGGCGGTTCCCTGGGCGGGAAGCCGCGATGTCAGCAGGACCAGCAGTGCCGTGCACGTGACGCGGGGAAACGAAGACATCCAGGAACTCCCGGCTCCGGTTGACGATCGACAAGGACGGACGCAACATTGTCGCTGGGCCGCGCCCGGAAACTCAAGAGAACCGACAGGGAGCGCTACCCTGCCGACAAAACCAGTCCAGCCAGGGAACGTGACCATGCACAATCGCCGTGTCGCGAGATCCACCAGCCGTTGCGGGCTGATCATGCTTCTCTGGTGGCCGATCCTGGCAACGGCCACCGCTTCGACACTCGCGGCACCACCAAACGTGATCCTGGTGATGGCCGACGACCAGGGATGGGGCGACACCGGCTACAACGGCCATCCCCACCTGAAAACGCCGCACCTCGACCGGCTGGCGGCCGACGGCCTGGTGTTTCGTCGCTGGTACGCGGGGGCACCGGTCTGCAGCCCCACCCGTGGCAGTTGCCTGACCGGCCGGCACCCGTACCGTTACGGGATCCTGACAGCCAACCGCGGACACCTGCCCCGACGTGAACGGACCCTGCCCGAGTTGCTGGTGAGCCGAGGATACCGGACCGGACATTTCGGCAAGTGGCATGTCGGCACGCTCACGACCGAGGTCGAGGATTCCAACCGCGGTGGTCCCCGAAACAAGCGGCACTTTTCCCCTCCCTGGAAAAACGGTTTCCAGGTCTGTTTTTCGACCGAGGCGAAAGTGCCGACCTGGGACCCGCTGTTGAAACCGCAAAACGCCGGACGGCGTTGGTGGAACCCGATCACCGACACTGCCGACGCGGTGCCCTACGGTACGCGGTACTGGAACCAACGCGGCAAGCCGGTCAACGAGAACACTCGTGGCGACGACTCGCGGGTGATCATGGACCGGGCCGTGCCCTTCATCGAATCCGCCGCGAAGGACAAGTCGCCGTTCCTGGCGGTGATCTGGTTCCACGCTCCCCACCTGCCGGTCGTGGCCGGCCCGAAATACACGGCCCTGTATGCCGACCAGCCGGATTACCACCGGCACTATTACGGTTGCATCACCGCTCTGGACGAGCAGGTCGGCCGGCTGCGGGCCACGCTCGACCGGCTCGGGATCGCCGAAAACACGATGCTGTGGTACAGCGCCGACAATGGACCGGAAGGCAACGACAAGGCTCCCGGCAGAACCAGGGGCCTGCGTGGTCGCAAGCGCAGCCTCTACGAGGGGGGCATCCGCGTGCCGGGAATCGTGACCTGGCCCGCGGTGGTCGCCGCCGGTCAAACAACCGACAGCCCGGGTGTGACATCCGACTACCTGCCGACTGTCCTCGACGTGCTCGGCGTCCTGCCCCCCAGAAAATTCACTCCTGACGGGATCAGCCTGCTCCCCGTCCTCAGGGGACAGCGGGACTGGAAACGACCGCAACCGATCCTGTTTGAATCGGGCGGTCAAACCGCTGCGATCGACAACCGCTTCAAGCTGGTCCGTCACACCGGTGGCGGCAAGAAGAAGAAAGGCCAGACCGGGGCGGCGGGAAAGCCGACGATCGAGTTGTTCGACCTGCTGGCCGATCCCCGCGAAACCGCCAACGTGGCCGCCGACCATCCCCGTGTCGTCGAAGAACTCTCCGGAAAGCTCAAGACCTGGCGAGCTTCCTGCCGGGTCAGTGCCGCCCGCAACGCCGACCGCTGAGTGTCGTTCGAGTATACTCCAGGGACCAAAGTCCTCCTGTCCTGTTCATTTCACCGACCTCCCCGGACCTCCCATGAAATTCTTCTCGCTCCTGCTGCTTGCACTCAGCACCGCCAACCTGCCCGCGGCCGACTGGAACCAGTTCCGGGGATCCGCCGGCGATGGCCAGTCCACCGTCAAGGGCATCCCCACGACCTGGAGCGAGACATCCAACGTGGCCTGGAAGACGGCGATCTGGGGAAAAGGCTGGTCCTCGCCGGTCATCTGGAAGGACCAGGTCTGGCTGACCACCGCCACGCCCGACGGGCACCGGCTGGCCGCCGTGTGTGTCGATCGCCGCAACGGCAAGATCCTTCACGACATCACGGTCTTCGAGCACGAAAAACCCCAGTATTGCCACCCCTTCAACAGCTACGCCTCGCCCACGCCGTGGGTCGAAGAGAACCGGGTCTACGTCCACTTCGGTGCCCTGGGAACCGCCTGCCTGGACACCCGGACCGGCAAGACGATCTGGAAACGGCAGGACCTGCCCTGCAATCATTTCCGCGGTCCCGGTTCCTCGGTGGTCATCCACGGAAATCACCTGTTCCTGCCCTACGACGGTTTTGACTACCAGTACGTCGTCGCCCTCGACAAGCGAAACGGCAAGACGGCCTGGCGCAACGATCGCAACGTTGATTACGGCTCAGACAACGGTGACGTCAAGAAGGCCTACGGCACGGCCAAGGTCATCACGTTCGGCGGTCGCACGCAGGTCGTCGTTCCCGGCGCGGTCGCCACGATGTCCTACGATCCCGAAAGCGGCAAGGAACTCTGGCGAGTGATCCACGGCGGGATGAACTCGTGCGCCCGTCCGCTGTTCGGCAATGGCCTGCTCTACATCAACACCGGCTCGGTCCCCACCCGCCTGCTGGCCGTACGGCCCGACGGAAAAGGCGACATCACCAAGACTCACGTGAAGTGGACCACGATGAAAAGTGTCCCCTCGCGTCCCTCGCAACTGCTCGTCGGCGACGCGATCTACATGGTCAGCAACTCGGGCGTGGCCTCCTGCCTGGCCGCCGGAACGGGAAAGGCCGCCTGGACCAAGCGGATCGCCGGCAAACATGTCGCCTCGCCGATCCTGGTCGGCAAGCGAATCTTCAGTTTCAGCCAGGAGGGTCGGACACACGTCTTTGCCGCCGACAAGGCCACGTACCGCGAACTGGCGGTCAACAAGCTCGACGGCGGTTTCATGGCCTCGCCAGCCGTCGCCGAGGGCCTGCTGATTCTCCGGACCAAGACGCATCTTTACGGCATCTCGGGCAAGAAATAGCCCGCTAACAGCCGAAGATCCCGCGATACCCCGGATTCGGCTCAAACCTCGCGCTGTCTCGGATCGATGAGTTTTGATAGAATTGAGGATGATCATTCCTCCGTGGGTGGAGCGACTCGACGATGCTGAGCGTGTACGACGGGCACAGCCGTTACGGGCGGCGTGACTTCCTGAAGATCGGCAGCCTCGGGCTTGGTGGGTTGACACTCGCCGACCTGCTCGCCGGTCGCGAGGCCGCCGCGGCCTCGTCGGGACAATCCGTCCACGACAAGGCCGTGATTTTCCTGTTCATGCACGGTGGGCCGTCGCAGGTCGAGACCTTCGATCCGAAAATGACGGCTCCCTCGGGAATTCGCAGTGCGACCGGTGAGATCAAGACGAAGATCCCCGGGATCACCTACGGATCCACGTTCGAGAAGCTTGCCGCGTTGAACGATCGCACGACCGTGGTCCGATCGTTCGTGACCGGTGACGGCCGCCACGACATCAAGCCGGTGGTCGGCAAGGATACCCTGGGAGCCAACCTCGGCTCGATCTATTCCCGCATCGTCGGCCAGAACAATCCCGATAACGGGATGCCGTCCAACGTGCTGCTGTTGCCACGCTCGGTTGACGAGAGCACGATGCCGGGAGTCACGCAGTTCGGCAAGTTCGATTCGACCGGAACCGTCGGCTCGGCCTACCGGCCCTTCACTCCCAGTGGCGGTGGCGATCTCAAGGCCGACATGAAACTGACGCTGCCGATGGGACGGCTGACCGATCGCCGTGGCCTGTTGACCCGGCTGGATCGGCTGAAGCGTTCATTCGACGGCAACGGACGTCGCGAGAGTCTTGATCGGCTTCGCGAGCAGGCCTTCGACACGATCCTCGGTGGCGTGGCCGAAGCGTTCGACCTGTCCAAGGAATCTCCAGGAACCGTGGCCCGGTACGACACCAGTGGCCTGGCCCCCGAGGCGGGGACCGACAAGCGTTGGAACAACCGCAAGCGGTACGCCGACAACGGCAAGACGCTGGGCAAGTTGCTGCTGTTGGCGCGGCGATTGGTCGAGCGGGGCTGCGGATTCGTGACGGTTACGACCAACTTCGTCTGGGACATGCATGCCGACGTGAACAACGCCGACGTGATCACCGGCATGAACTACATGGGCAGGCCGTTCGATCACGCCGTCTCGGCATTCCTCGAGGATGTTCACGACCGCGGTCTCGACGACAAGATCCTGCTGGTCTGCTGCGGCGAGATGGGACGCACGCCGCGGATCAACAAGAAGGGCGGTCGCGATCACTGGGGCAACATCGCCCCGTTGCTGCTGGCCGGCGGTGGACTGGAGATGGGCCAGGTCATCGGGCAATCGACCCGGGACGTCTCGCGGCCGCTGACGACCCCGAATCACAACAGCAACCTGATCGCGACCATCTGGCACACGTTGTTCGATGTCGGCGGGGTGCGGATCAACCAGTCGGTTCCCCGCGATATTGCCCGCGCGATGGAGAATTACCAGCCGATCCCCGGGCTGCTGTGAACCTGTCGAGCACGGTCGCCCGGCTCACGCCAGGAGATCGTCGATCACCAGCGCATCCTCGACCCCGGTCAGTCGCTGCTCCAACCCCTGGTGACTGTAGGTCAGTTCCAGGTGATCCAGCCCCAGGCAATGGAGAATCGTGGCGTTGAGATCGTTGACGTGGACCGGTTTCTCGACCACGTTGTAGCAGAAGTCGTCGGTCCGACCGTATTCGATGCCGCCACGGATCCCGCCGCCGGCCATCCACAGGCTGAAACAGCGGCCATGATGGTCCCGGCCGTAGTTGCCGCCAGACACCTTTCCCTGGGCGTAGACGGTCCGGCCAAACTCGCCGCCCCAGACAACCAGTGTCTCGTCGAGCATTCCGCGACGCTTCAGGTCCTTGACGAGCGCCGCGGCCGGCTGATCAGTATCACGACACTGACCACGAAGTTGCGCCGGCAGGTTCCCGTGCTGGTCCCAGCCCCGGTGGAACAACTGGATGAATCGCACCCCCCGCTCGGCCAATCGGCGGGCCAGCAGGCAGTTGGCGGCAAACGTTCCGGGCTGGCCCACGTTGGGACCGTAACGCTGTAACGTCCCGGCTGTTTCGCCGGAGATATCCATCAGCGACGGCACCGAGGCCTGCATGCGGAAGGCCATTTCGTACTGGGCGATTCGCGTGTCGATCTCCGGATCACCGACCCTGCGGGCCCTCAACCGGTTGAGCCTGGCCAGTCCATCAAGCATCTTGCGGCGGCCGCCACGATCAATCCCGGGCGGATCGCCCAGGTACAGGACCGGGTCACGCCCACTGCGAAAGCGAACACCCTGGTGCCGTGACGGCAGGAACCCGCTGCTCCAGAGCCGCGAGAACAACGGCTGGCCTCCGGGCCGGCCGGTCCCCTGCGAGATCAAGACGACGTAGGCGGGCAGGTCACGACTCTCGCTGCCCAGCCCGTAACTCAGCCACGATCCCAGGCTGGGCTTGCCCAGTTGCTGGCTGCCGGTGTTGATCAGCGTGATCGCCGGATCGTGATTGATCGCTTCGGTCGTCATGGACTTGACCAGACAGATCTCGTCGGCAATCGAACCGGTGTGTGGCAGCAGTTCACTCAGCGGCCGGCCACAGGCGCCATGTCGTGGGAAACCGAACACGGTACTGACGCAGGGAAAGCTCTTTTGCTTGTGCGTCATCTCGGTCAACCGCTGCCCGGCCCGCACCGAATCGGGCAGCTCCCGGCCCGCGTGACGAGCCAGTGCGGGCTTGTGGTCGAAGAGATCGATGTGCGAGGGGGCTCCGGACTGGAACAGGTAGATCACCCGCTTGGCCCGGGCCGGGAAATGCGAACCCGCCGCGGGGGGGTGTTCGGCTCGCAACAACGAGGCCAGCGCCACCGAACCCAACCCACCGGCGACCTGTCCGAACAGGCCCCGTCGATCCACTCGCTTCGGGCTGGTTGATCCTGTAGCGGTCAAAGCTGTTACTCCCTGGTAATCGCTTCGTCGAGGTTGAGTACCACGCTGGCCAGGACCGTCCAGGCGGCATGTTCGGCCGGATCCAGCCGTTGATCCCGCGCTGATTCTCCCACTTTCAGCAACGCCCCGGCCGCGGCGGGATCACGACGGTAACGTGCCAGCTGGTCGGCCAGCAGCCGCTGCAACTCCGACAGTTCTTCCTGCTCGGGGACCCGGGCCGTCACCCGCTGAAACAGGTGTTGGATCCGCCCGTCGATGCCGGCTTTTTTCTCTCCCAGCACCAGCCCGGCCAGGCTGCGGGCCGCTTCAACGAACGTCGGGTCGTTGAGCAGGACCAGTGCCATCAGCGGTGTGTTGGTGCGCTGCCGACGCACCGTACAGGTTTCCCGCGTCGGCGCGTCCAACGCGAACATGTTCGGCGGCGGCACCGATCGCTTCCAGTAGGTGTAGAAGCTGCGGCGATACAGGGCGACACCGTGGTCCTGGACGTAGCCGCGGTTGGAGGTTTCTTTCCACAACCCGGCCGGCTGGTACGGCCGGACACTCGGGCCACCGATCTGTTCGACGAGCAACCCGCCCGAGGCCAACGCGTGATCACGAATCAGCTCGGCGGGCAACCGGTACCGCGTGGCACGAGCCAGCAGGCGGTTGGCCGGGTCCCGCTCGCGGAGGGCGGGTGTCGATCGCGACGACTGGCGATAGGTCGCCGACGTGACGATCAGCCGCAGCAGCGACTTGGTGTCCCAGCCCCGGCGGATGTACTCGGTGGCCAGCCAGTCGAGCAACCGGGGGTGACTGGGCGGCTGTCCCTGTGTCCCAAAGTCCTCGGCCGTTTCGACCAGGCCGGAGCCGAAGCTGAGCTGCCAGAGACGATTGACCGCCACGCGCGCGGTCAGCGGGTGTGACGGATCGACCAGCCAGCGGGCCAGCCCCAGCCGGTTCGCTGGTGCCCCGGCCGGAAGACCTGGCAGGAACCCCGGCACACCCGGCTTGACCTCGGCACCATGCTGATCGTACTGACCGCGCAGCAGGACGAACGAACGGCGAGGCATCTTCAGGTCCTGCATCACCATCACCGTGGGACGGTTCTTCTTCAACGCGTCCAGTTCTCGACGTCGACGGTCCCGTTGTTCGCTCAGGCGACGGTACTCCTGATCGTGCAGGGCCAGGTAGGTCCGCTGCAACGTCTCGCGTTGCGACCTGGTCCGCTTTTCGGCGGCCACCGCCAGGATCTCGTCCAGGCCGTCAGTCCCGGCCAACACGGCCACCTCCTCGGGCTTGAGCTGTCGCGGGTAGATGCGGACATCGTCGATTGTTCCCTTGAGAAATCCGCTGGGATTTCGCCGACCGATATGCAGTGGTCGGGCGGTTCGGATCGACCCGGTCAGCCGATCCCGGGTCACATTAACCTCCTGTCGTTTGCCGTCAAAATACAGGGCGACTCCGGCCGACCGGCTGGAACCGTCGTAGGTGACAAACACGTGGGTCAGCCGATCCGAGGGCAGCGAGGCCTTCGAGATCAGGTGCACGGCATTTCCCGGCCACTGATGAATCAGGTGGACCTCGACTCGCCGCCCGCTCACGAACACGTCCCAGCCACGGTAGTCGGCCGCGTCATCCATCCGCGCGACGATGGCACCACCGCTGCTGGGGTTCACCCACGCACCGTAGGAAAACGCGTCGGTCCGCTCGAAACCCGCCACGTCACCCAGGACCAGGCTGCTGCGACCGTCGAGTTCCAGGCCACCGGCAACCCGGGCCTTGACCCACTTCGCCTGCCCCTGGACCGTCGCCGGCTTCCCGGGTGAACCGGTCGACACCGGCTGGCCATCCCGTTCATCGAGCCGACAGTGCACCAGCAACGGTCCCTCGACGACGCCCCGGCGACCAGGCTGCTTTGCCAGTGCTCGCTCCCAGGCGGCAACACGGTCACCAACGCCCTCGAACCGCCGGGCCCGACGAGCCTCCAGGCTCTTGATCACGCCGGCCAGCCTTGTCTCGATCGCCTGCTGACCCAGTGGCACGACCTCGACGAGAGGGTCCACGTTCCCAGGACGGTTCTCGACCCCCTTGTCGGTGACCGAGTTGAAATAGGCGAAGAAGCTGTAGAACTCCTCCTGCGACACGGGATCATACTTGTGCTCGTGACATTGTGCACAACCGATTGTCAGTCCCATCCAGGTGGTGGCGGTCGTCCGCACGCGATCGAGCACGTACTCGACCCGGTATTCCTCGGAGATGCCCGAGGCGGTCACTCCATGGTTGCGATTGAATCCGGTCGCGACCACTTGCCGTGACGTGGCGCCGGGCAACAGGTCACCGGCCAGTTGCTCGATCGTGAACTGGTCGAAGGGCATGTTGTCATTCAGGGCGGCAATCACCCAGTCTCGCCACGGCCACATGTCGCGGTTGTAGTCCTCGTGGTAGCCATGCGTGTCGGCGTAACGTGCCGCGTCCATCCATTGCAATGCCAGGCGTTCGCCGAACCGTGGTGAATCGAGCAGCCGGTCGACCAGCCGGTGGTAAGCCCCCGGTCGGCGATCGGCCAGAAACGCATCCACTTCCCCGATGGTCGGCGGCAGTCCCAGCAGATCCAGCGACAGTCGGCGGATCAACGTCCGGCGATCGGCCTCCCCGGCGGGCCTCAGGCCGGCCTCTTCAATTCTCCGCAGTACGAAGCGATCGATCGCGTTGCGGGGCCAGGCCCCGTCTTGAACCGCCGGTGGTGTCTGCCGGCGGGGAACAACAAAAGACCAGTGCGATCCCGGTTCGGCTGCCGGCACCCGGGCCAGGGAAAAACACACCACCGCGAACACCACGATCACAGTCGGTGCCGGAAATCTGTGGCTGTTGAATCGCTCTTGAAAAGTCACTTCGCGCCCTAGTTCCGGAACAGGAATTCCCTGCTGTTGATCACCGCCCACTGGATGTCCTCGTGGGCCTTCTCGCGATTCCCCGCTCCGCCAACATATTCCAGCCCGACCCGCAGCTCCTCGGAGTTGGGCAATCGGCAAAACGCGGCAAGGTAGAGGTCTTCGAGGATTTCCCGGTCACCGCGTCCCGCCGAGATCAATCGCCGGAACCGGTTCTTGCCGTGGGTGATCTTTCCGCTGACCAGGCTGCCGTTGACCAGCGTGAGGTGCTGGGAGAGCGTCGAGCCGGTCTGCCGTTCGCAGTCACACGATGTTTCCCGGGACGGTTTTCCGAAGATCCTCAGGAATGCCGGCGCATCCTCGGGTGTCGCCAACTGCGTGGCACGGGTACCGGCCGGCAATTTCCCGAATTGTTCGGGCACCTGGCTGACCTGGCAGATCGCGTCGAGCACCTGTTCGGCCGAGAGGCGATGAGCGACCGCGTGAGAGAACAGTTGTTGATCGTGCCGGTTCTGGTCGGTGGCCAGCGAATCCAGCTGGTAGGTCCGGCTGTTGAGGATCAACGAGAGGATATGCCGCCGGTCGAAGTCCGACCGCTGGAACTCCCCGGCAAGCCAATCCAGCAGCGGGGGATTGGCCGGCGGGTTCGACGCGCGAAAATCATCGATCGGTTCAATGATGCCTCGACCGCACAGCATCGACCACAGTCGGTTCACCTCGACGCGTGCGAACAGGGGGTTGTCCTTGCGGACCAGCCAGTCAGCCAGTGCCAGTCTCCGGTCCGATTCCGGATCGGGCAGCTTCGCATTGCCGGTCAGCGGCAACCAGGGAACGGCGTTTCCTCCACGGGGCCGGCTGATCTCGCCGCTGCGAGCCACCCAGACCACCAGGTTGCCCGCGGAATCCGGCTTGCCGCGACGGACGCGGTTGAAGAACGCGGCAATCCCGTAGTAGTTCTCCTGCGTCCAGCGTTCATAGGGATGGTTGTGGCATTTCGCGCACTGGATCCGGATCCCCAGGAAGTGCCGCGCGGTGGTCTCGGTCGCATCTTCCACGTCGGTGGCGGCCCGGTAGTAATTGGCCGCCGGGTTGGCGAACGTATCGCCCTGGGCCGTCAACAGGCTGCGAACGAAACGGTCGTAGGGCATGTTGTCGCGAACCGCAGCCACCAGCCAGCGGTGAAACTTGTCGACACCGGTGGAACCAAGTTGCTTGCGTGTCATGCGGAACAGGTCAGCCCACCGCCCGGCCCAGAAGCGGGCATGATCTTCGCCGGCCAGCAGCCCGGCGATCAGCCGCGCCCGCCGATCAGGACGCCGGTCGGCCAGGAAGGCCCTCGTCTCCTTGACCGTCGGCAACAGGCCGGTCACATCCAGCGTCACGCGACGCAGGAACTGGCCATCGGTCAGCAGCGGCGAGGGCACGATCTGCATTTCCTTGAGCCGGGCAAACGTGTGCCGATCCACCTCGTTGATCACCGGGGGTTCGTTCCAGACAAAGCCGGGCCGATCTTTCAGAAACGTCAGCCGCGTGGCCTGCATCTGGTCGAGAAAGCGGACCAGGATTCCCACCTGCCCGACGGCGGTCCCTGTCACCCACCCGGCAACATCAACCTCGGCCAACGTCTCGTTCGAACTGCTGTAGACGGCCAGGTGGGTCACGTCGCGCGACGACCCGTCGGAGAAATGGGCGACCACCTTCAGCTGCTGCGAGACCGCCGGGGACTTCAGGAAGCGGTCGCGGGGAAAGACCTCTGTTCGCACGCAACGCGGTGAATCCTCGGCGTCGCGCGGGCAGCCATCGGCAATCCAGTCGCGGATCAACTCGTAGGCCGGGTCATGCCGTCGCAGTTGTTGACCGCCGCCGTGGGCCACCTGCAACGTCGGCTTGCGCAACAACAGGCTCTTGTCGGGATCAAACACGTTGACCCGCCTGGCAAACTGCTCGCGAATCAGCGTCTGTGCGTCGAGCGTTGGATCGAAGGCCCGCAGCGAGAGCCGGAAGCCTCCCTTGCCGCTGGGTGAACCGTGGCAACCGCCCGAGTTGCAGCCCTGCTTGCTCAAAGACGCCAGCAGGCCGTTCCTGAAACTGACCGGGGGCGTCTGTTCCAGGCGTTGAACCCGAACCGGTAATTGCAGCACCTGGCCGGAGGCGGAAATCGTCAGCCGGGTTGTGCCGTTGGCCAGAGGAAGCACGCGACCGCGTTGAACCCCAACAGTACCGCGATGCTCGACGGTGACACGAGCCTGGTGCGTCAGGTCGATGACCGACCCATCGGAGCGATGGCCACTGACAACCAGCTGCACCCGCTGTCGTCGTCCGCTCAACTCGACGGCCGCCGGTTCAACCGTCAACCGACTCACCACCGGCTCGGCGGCGCACAACGGCATCGTCAGCAGCAGGCTGGTCGTGAGTGTCCGGACGTGTCGTTGCATTATGATCACCGCGACGCACCGCGTTATTTCTTCCCCACGCTCAACAATACCGTGCCGTCCAGTTCCCGGGGAACAAACGGCATACCGCCGAGATCTTTTCGCAGCGGTACGGTAACACGGGCCCGGGCATGGATCACCCGCCCGGGCTGCTTCTTCCGGGGTGCCGGCAATGCGATCCGGATGGCCGTCAGGTGCGAAAACACACCCACCTTTTCCAGCCGCAGCACGCTCTTGCCCTTGGGAAACTTCACCAGGCCCTCGTTGAACCACCGGGCCGTCTTCGTGCTCCAGCTGCCGGTCGTCTTGCTCATGATCGACGAATTGACGACCCGCCCGTCGAGTTTCATCACGGCGACGCGTTGGGCGGCGGCGGCATATCTCAACAGGACCAGATACTCACCCGCGTTGGCCAGTTCAACGTCATACTCGGCAAAGTTCAGTCCCCCCTTCTTGTCGCTGATGAAATCGTCGAAGATTCCCAGGTCACCGCGATCGTATTTGATCGATGAGAGTTCCTTGACGGTTGGACCCACCGGCGGTGTGTCGAGTTGTCCACTGCCCACGATTCTCAGGCTGGCCAGCGAACCGGGCTCGAGCCCCGCCGGCAACGTGATCTTCAGGGTTGTCTCGTTCTTTCCGGCAGGAATCAGCTCGCCCGCCAGCATCACGTTCTTACCCAGTCCCTCGACCGACAACCGGATGGCGCCCTGGAAGTCACGACGGGCGGCCGTCACCTTGACCGACAACGAACCGCCGGCAACGGCCTGCAACCGATCGGCGGCAACGCCCAGGTCAAAATCGGCTGTCCTCAGCCGGCAGTCCAGGTGGTAGGCAAAACCAGGGCCTCCTCGCCGCTGCAGGTCCTCGACCAGCAGGCGAACCTCGGCATCGGCAGCAGCCGTGTAGTCAAGAACGCATCTGGTGGCCGCCTGCTGCGGTGCAACCACCAGTGTGCCGCCCTCGGCGTTGCACAATCGCATGTAAAGCCGGCCGGCGACGCCCAGCGAGGCCGTCCGCCCCACCAGCTGCAATCGCTGGCCCTTTTTCAGCGTGATCCGGAACCAGTCGCGATCGCCGGGTCGATCCAGCAAACCGCTGACACCAGCACCGGCCGCCAGCGGATTGGCCTTCGACCCGTCGTCATTTGGTTCGCTTTCGACCCCGCGTTCCCGGTCATCCACCTGCACCGACAGCAGAGCGCGACCGCCACCGGGACCCACCGGACCACCCACCCACACGGTGCCGCCGGCCGGAAGACCGGGCACTGCGCGATCGGCCGTGGTTCCCGGTCCCAGCAATCGCAGCCGGGCGGGTTGCCCGCTCCTGACGAACAACGGGTAGGCCACCGTCAGCGGTACGTAGCGGGCCAGCCTCAACCGGTACCTGTAGGCATCCCCACCACGGCGACGGACATCGGTGACCGAGACCGTGTGGACACCCTCATCGGCGGCAAGCACCGAAAACCCGACATCACCGGCCAGCCCAGGCGTATCATCCTCGGCGATCACGGTCCGACCACCCGGGTCAATCACCCTCACGACCGGATCCAGCGACGAACCCAGGCGGCGGGCCCAGAGATCAACCGTCAATCGCTCGCCGGCCTTCAGCTGGATTCGGCAGCGATCCGGCTCTCCGGCAACCACCGACCCATCGATCGCCAGTGGCAGGGTCAGCGGCTTTTCATCCGCGGGCCGATCGTCGGTGTGGCTGGTCAGCGACTCGCGCAACAGCAAGCGGACATTCGAGACGCCCCGGTCGGTCACCACGCGGATGGCGCCACGGCCGATCGACTCGGCCGGCAGCGTCACCTCAAACGTCGCCTGCCCGGCCCCGTCACCTTTGGCGGAAACTTTTCTGACCTCGGCCGGAAAGCTCGTCCACAGTGTCCTGGCCGTCTCCAGCTCGGTGCCTCGACAGGTCAACCGCGTCACCCGACCGGGACTCACGGCACCCGGAGACAGCTTCTGCAGTGTCACCGCCGCCGGCAACCGGTCAACCAGCCCGGGACCGGCCAACAACACCACCGCCACGAGTGCCGGTCGGAATCGAGGATGGACGGCCACGCTCAGGCCCCTCGGAAGATCTCGGGGCGAACCACGCCGGTTCCGGCCACCGGCACCGGACGATCCTGCCGGTCGGGAATGGTCGTGTGTGCATCGATACCCAGCAGGTGCAGGATCGTCGCCAGAATGTCCTTGGGCGAAACCGGTTGCGAGCGGACATCGCCGCCCAGCCGATCGCTCTCGCCGATGATGTTGCCACCACCGACACCCGCTCCGGCCATCGCGATCGAATAGACCCGCGACCAGTGATCACGACCGACATTCTTGTTGAACCGTGGCGTCCGCCCGTGCTCGCTCATCCAGACCACCAGCGTGTCCTCGAGCATGCCACGATCTTCCAGGTCGCTGATCAGTGCCGAGAACCCGAGATCAAACCCGGGCAGCAGACGATCCTTCAGGCGATAGAAGTGGTTCCAGTGAGTGTCCCAGTCGGTGTTGAGATAGGCGTACTCGTCCCAGAACACGGTGACGAATCGGCTTCCCGCCTCGACCAGCCGGCGTGCCGCCAGGCAGGACTGGCCGAAGAGATTCATGCCGTAGTCCTGCCGGAGTTTCTCGGACTCCTGATGGATGTCCAGCGCGGCGTGAACACGGGTGGTCGAAACCAGCGAGAGGGCCAGTTGCTGGTAGCGGTCGAAACTCTGTGTCTCGGCATTGCGGTCCAGTTCCCGCCGGGCCCGGTCGAAGCGGGCCAGCAGGCCGTTGCGGTTGTTCTGCCGTTCGAGCGTGACGCTGTCGCGTCGCTGCGCCCCGGCCAGTGTGAAGCGGCCGTCGGGCTTGATGCCGGCATAAGGATCGAACACGTCATGCCGCTTGCCGCCGGTCGGCGTTCCGCCCGGGCTGATCTTGTAGATCTTCCGGTTGCCTTCTCCCTCGAACTCGGTCAGCACCGGATCGTAGGCCGGGCCGAGAAACGCGGCGTAGGGACCGGCCTGGACGGCCGCCGCCTTGGGTCCCCCCCGCGAGTTCATCTTCCAGGGCAACGCCATGTTGCGAGGAACCAACGGAATCGTACTTTCACGACGGCCCTGCACGTAATCGACGACCGAACCGATGTAGGGCCAGAGTTTCGGATCCCGTGGCCGCGACTCCAGTGCCGGGGAATAGGTCGGAATGCCGCTGGTCACGTAAGCCGTGCAATGCACGGGGAAGGGATGCGTCATCGAGCGGATGACCGTCAACCGATCGGCAACCCGGGCAATCTTGGGCAGGTACTCGCCGATCGCGTAACCGGGAACCGACGTCGGAATCGCCTTCAACTCGCCCTGGATCTCCTCGGGCGCCTCGAGCTTGGGATCAAACGTCTCGTGCTGCGGGGGCGATCCGTAGGGCAACAGCAGGATGCACCGCTTGGCCCGGCCGAACGTTGCGTCCAATGAACTGCCGCCAGCCGGCGCAGCCTGCGCCGCTTTCAAGCGCAGGTAATCCGACAAACCAACGCCAAGAAACCCAAGACCACCGACATGCAGCCAGTCGCGACGCGACAGGCCATCGCAGAGTCGACGGCGATTGCCAAGAATGCGGAACACGGTTCAGACCACCTGGAGGAAACCGGCTTCACGGTCCTGTATTCTAGCAACGCAGCACGGTCAGGTCTGCCACGATTCATCTCCCAAGACCAGTTGGATGTCTCCGATGAACCACCGCGACAACGTCAAGATCACCTGGGAACTGGCAATAACCGACCCGGCCGGTTTTTGCCCGGTCACCGACCCGGACGATCGGCTGGAATTTCGACAGGCCGGGCAACCCTGCGCCGCGTTCAACTGGTTCCTTTTCCAGGCGGTCGGAGAACAACATCGCTGGGGTGGACGTGGTGACTGGAACCGGCAGCAGTGGTCCGACCTGATCGACCGCGACGAATTCCAGACCTGGGTTGGATACGTCGAGGGAACACCGGCCGGCTATGCCGAGCTGGAACGACAGGATGACGGCAGCGTGAGAATTCTCTGCTTCGGCCTGCTGCCGGATTTCATCGGCCGCGGCCTGGGATCACGTTTGCTGAGCGAGACGGTCGAGCGTGCCTGGGCGATGGGCGCCAACCGGGTCTGGCTGAGAACCTGCAGCCACGATCACCCGCACGCACTGCCCAATTACCAGGCCCGCGGCTTCGAACTGGTCGAGGAAACCACCAGCGAACCCAACCCCGCACTGACCTCGATTCTGTTCACCAGCGGAACAGAAATTGACGAGTCGACCCAGGGTCAACCGGCCTTGCCTTGATGCAGACGGCGATCCGGCCGCCGAAAGAACTTTCGACCTACCAGTGGATGACCAGGTCGAGGGTGGCGGTAAACAGCATCCGGTCACCGGCAAACGGCCGTGACTTCGTGTTGTGATCGACCCGCAACTCGGGCCGAACCAGCAGGTGATCGTTCCACCGCCAGGCCAGGCCACCGGCCAGTGCCGTGTAGAGCCCACGCGATCCGGTCCGGTTTCCGTGCTCGTCATTGAAGAGTTCCAGACGAATTGCGGCATCGATGTCATCCTGCAGATCCCAGGAAACGTAGCCCACGCCGGAAAACCAGTGCGCCGTGCCAACACCGGGAAAATTCTTCTCGTACCCTCCCAGCCCCTCCAACGTCACCTCGACGGTTTCCGAGACCTTCCGGGTGATGACCAGGTCGAAGACCCGGGGACTGTGGATTTCATGGCGGGTGTCGTAACGGCCGTTTCCCGAAATTGCCAGGAAATCAACACTCGTACGATCATCTTCCAGGTCCCAGTGAAACCCGGCCAGGAAGGTCGGCTGGTTGCTTTCATGGACGAACACGTCACTGCCGATCACGATGCCGCCGCGGAACACGAAGTTCTCGTTGACGGCAACCCGCGCCAGCCCACCGGTCTGGGTGAAAGGATTGTAGATGAAGCTGTAGGAATGAGAGACCAGGGTGTTCTCTGGTCCGGCGATGCTCTCGACGCCGAACGGGGCAAAGAACCGGCCGAAGGTCAATTCGAGTCCCTCTCCGACCCCTTCGATCTCGCGGCTGACGAAAAACTGAACCGGGTCAATCCCGGTCCAACCATCCTGGTCATCAAACAGGCCTGTCGCGCGGGTGAACTGGTAGTCGCTGCCGGGAAGAATCCAGTCCGAGTGGACCCGGGTCCCGCCGTCGAACTCCCCGTCAACCCGCAACCAGTTCTGTTGCAACAGGAATTCGTTGGAGCGGTGGTTGAACCCCATCGGCCGGTGGTCGCCGTTGGCCGTTCCGGCCGTGAACGACAACTCGGTCCACCCGGACAGGTCAAGCCCGAGAAGCGAGTAACCCGTTTTCTCTTCCAGGACCGGCGCGGCAGCGGCATCGACCGCGTTATCGTCGATCCCGGGCAGCAGTTCACCGGCCCGGAGCCAGCTGGCAGACAACACCACCAGCAACAGCGCACCTGTCAACAACCCACGCATCCCAGGCTCCTTCCCGTTCTCCCTGTGCAGGAAAACACACCTTCCCCGCTAGTTTTTTCGAGTCTCGGGACGACCTGGTGCACCGAAAACCAATCGTCGAAAGCATTGAATCCGGAAAGACGGTCAGAAGCGTCACCACCGGAACAAACACTACAGACGGACCACCCACGAGTTCATCCGCGACGGTGACACTCACTTACCTGCCGGAGACATTCGTCTTTGCTGGGAGCAGAAACAGCCGTCCCTCGCCGGCATCGAGCGAGACCTGCAGCCCGGGCATGTCGGGGCTGTCGTCATAGGCGGCCCTCACTCGTCCCGTCCGCTGGTCGACCTCGCGGACCTGGCCGGTCGGCACGTCAAACACCACGGTCGGCCAGGCCGTGTAGGCGAAGCGATAGTTGGTCAGCAGCACCGCTCGCCGGCCGTCGGCGTGCCCGAAGACCCCGAGCAGGTAATCGTGATCCGGGTCGACCGGGGCACGGCTGATCGTCTTGACCGGTGATCCGGCCAGCACGGTGGCCGGATCATCCCCCGGCTTGACGCGAAACACGCCCCGGCTCTGCAACTGCATCAGGGTTGGGCCGAGGTTCTTCAACGCGAGGTTGATTCGCCGGGCCTGGAACCAGTGCCGGGTACGGGTTCCATCGCGGCGAACAATCCCGCCCCCCTTGGGAAACTCGAACGTCTTCGGCGTGCCATAATTGAAGTAGATAACCCCCTTGGCCCCGTAGGCCAGCGAGGTGTAGATCTGCCAGCGGATCTGCGACTCGGTTGGGTCGGTGTGCGGCCCAAACGGCATCACGTTGAAGTAGTTCCAGAACGGGATCCGCTTCGACACCGAGTGCTTCCGCATCGTTTCCAGGTTCTGACAGTAGCGCCGACGACCGTCGGTCCTGGGCTTGAATGGCGGATAGTGGTCCATCGAAAGCACGTCCACATCGACTGTCTTCAAGAAACGCTGCACGTATTCCTCGTAGCCCGCCGCACCCAGTTGCCGGTCGTTGGCGTAGTTGGGATAGAGATTGATATAGCCCAGGCGGCCGGGCCGGACCTGCCGCAACTTGTTGACTCGAACAGCCAACTGGTCGAACATCTTCGCGTTGGGCTCATCCCAGAGCCGGTAACCCCAGCAGGCCGGACCGTCGGGCAACTGCTCATCCGGGACACCACGGCAGAGCACGATGGCCCGCAGGTCGTGTTTCTGACACAGCTTGATGTGTTTGGCTGCGTTGCTGGCCGTGAAGCCACCGACCGGTCCGAAGACCAGCGTGAAGTTGGCTTCGGCAATTTCACCGAACCGCGCGTCAAGCCGTTCGTCGTCGGAAAAGGTCAACCAGAAGGCGCCGATGGCAAAACGATCCTGGCGAAAACGGCTGACAGCGGTCCCGGGTTTCCCGGCAGCGGGCAACCAGGCAGGCAGGCCAAGAACAACAGCCAGCAGACAGACGACGGGAAATCGAGAACTCATCCTGGGACCTCGCAAAACGGGAACGGATAAACCGCCACGTCCGAATGGTTCTCGAAGTCAGAGGCAATCACAACCCGGATCCAATAAAGTGTCGCGGGCAATCAACCGCCGGAGATCCCGGCGGTGATGTTTTTCCAACACGTTCATCGTTGCCACGGCGACGCGAGATGAACACACTTTGCCAAGGCTGTTGAACATGAAAACCGTGAGATCAACGATGAACAGACCGGCGAAAGCAAAACCCGCGGCACTGCTGCTTGCCGTGGTCACACTGATCACGGCCGTTCCCGGACCGGGAACCAGGGCGGGGGAACCGGCCAGGTACCGCTGGAAACAGGTCACGCTGACCGGACCATTCGCGGCCCGCGACGGATCCGGGGCCCTGGTCTTCAAGGACCGGATGTGGTTGCTCGGCGGATGGAACCCCGGCGACAAGGTTCATTTCCCCCGGATCTGCAACAACGAGGTCTGGAGTTCCCGCGACGGGCTGAAGTGGAACCTGGAAAAACCCAACACGTTTCTCGATCTGAAGTTCGACACGACCACCGACTGGGAGGGCCGGCACACGGCCGGTTACGTCGTCTACCGGGGCCGGATGTGGATCATCGGCGGCGACGTCAACCAGGGCCACTACCAGAACGATGTCTGGAGTTCCCGTGACGGGAAGACCTGGACGCACGTCAACAAGGGACACGACGTTCCCTGGGGTCCGCGGGCCCTGCACTACACCTTCGTTCTCAACGACAAGATCTGGATTCTCGGTGGCCAGACAATGCCGGCCTTCGCGAAGAAAACCCGCACGAAAGAAAAATTCTATCGCGACTGCTGGAACACCAGCGACGGCATTCACTGGAAGCGGGTCACTGTCAAGGACCCGGCGTGGTCGGCCCGCGGCATGATCGGAGGCAACGTCGTCTTCAAGAATCGGGTCTGGGTCCTCGGCGGCGGAACCTACGACACGCCAACCACACCCAAGCGAAAGTTCCACAACGACGTCTGGAGTTCGGCAGATGGTGCGAACTGGACACGGCACGTCGAGCACGCGGCCTGGCAGCCCCGGCAGTACCACGACGTGGCGGTCTACGACGATCGAATGTGGGTGATGGAGGGCTACACCGCCGGAGTCGGCAACCGCAAGGACGTGTGGTACTCGGCCGATGGGGTGAAGTGGCACGAGGTCCCCGCGACGCCCTGGAAACCGCGGCACGCCGCCAGCGTGTTCGTCTTCGACAAGTCGCTGTGGATGGTGATGGGCAACAACATGCGGCCCGACGTCTGGCGACTGAACCGGGTCTCCAGGTAAGACACGATATTGTCCGCGACGCGATCAAGTGCCCGGCGTGGTCCGCTCACCTCACGCCTCAAGCGTCCCCTCGCCGATGTAGATGTTCCGCATGAAACCGTCGAATTTCACCAGTCGGCCGGCAACAGTGACGACTTGGCCCTCGTGGCCCTCCAGGGCGTCGAGCGTTTCCGCGGGCAGTTGCACGACGGCCGAAACCGTGGCATTGCCGTAACCGATCGCATCAGTCTCGTAGATAGCAAGTACCGCTTTCGTGCCCGGCTGATTCCCGAAGACCAGGTCGAAACCGTACGACTCGGCCCGCGTCAGCGTGCCGCTCCAACGGACCGGCCGACCGTCAAAGCGTTCCGCGAAAATGCGGTTGGCCGCGGTGCTGCCGGCTTCCGCGAACAACGCATCGCAGACACTCTCGACGTCAAGATCGGGCGAGGGCTCGTCGGACACCGCGGGCGGCTCGTCGGATTCCGCAACCGTGTCGGTCGCTTCCCCGGCCGGTTTGCCACCGGGTCCGAGCAGTGCGCCGGCGATCTGGCCAATCAGTTCCTCACGGCTGGGACTCTTGGAGGTCAGATCAGCCTCGATGTCTTCTGCCTCTTCACCGCTCTCCGGGGACATCTGCCGTTGACCGGATAGATCCTCGTCGGCACCCACATCGCCGGAGGCAACTTCCTGGTCACTCTCACCCTCGGTCTCCTCCTGGTTGAGCGAGAGGTTGATCCCCCAGACATAGAACCGCAGGACAAGTCCACCAAACCCGAAACCAAGAGTCAGGATAGGGCCCCACGCGGTGGACAGTTCTCCCTCGCCCGCGACCCAGAGCACCACCCCCACGGGAATGATCACATAGACGAGCTTGTACCACAGCCACATCGGCAACCAGATCGGATAAAGACACCCGATCTCGGAGATACTCGGCGGCATCCATGACGGCCGCTCCGGCGGTGACGCCTGCCTCTTGATTCTCGATTCCTTCTTACTGCGTCCCGCCACGGTGATCTTCGCTCGGTTGGGTGAAGAAAATGAGAACGCAAGACTTGTTGGCCGTCGCAGAACCTATCGTGCCCCAGGGGGGGCGGGTTCTCAAGAGTGGAGGGCAGAGCCTTGCCACTGGTTGTTCGGTTCTGGCATCATGGTTGCAGGACAATCAGGGTCGAGCCGGGGGGTGCTGCAATGGTCGGTCGACGCGTTCGCCGTATTGACGGGCTGGCGGTGCTGGCGGTGTTGCTGCTGGTGACCGGAACGATTTTCGATCGCGGCATCCAGGCTGCCGACAAGCCGTCGAAACAGCCTCAGGCTGCTGACAAGACCGTGGTGGTCCTGGTCCACGGGTTCAGGCAGGAAGCCAAGGACCTGCAGAAGTTGAACGACTACATGGAAGAAAACAGCCGGTTCCAGGTCCTGCAGTTCGAATATCCGAGCCGGAAAATAACGGTCGACAAGGCCGCTGCATTGCTCGAGACATTTGTTCGCACTCGCGCCAGTGACTCCCAGATCAACCTTGTCGGTTTCAGCCTGGGGAACCTGGTCATCCGCCGCTACCTGGCCGACATGCGGAAGACCAACCCCCGACCGACGATCGGTCGCGTCGTTATGATCGCCCCGCCCAACCACGGGGCAAGCTGGGCCAGGAAGTTCCGCCGCGGACTGGGCCGGCTCTACGGCGGCCCGGTCGTTCTCCAGATCGGGGCCGACTTCGACAAGCTGGAGCCGACCCTGGCCACGCCCAGCGACTTTGGGATCATCGCCGGTGGCATGGGTGACAACGTCGGCTTCTCGAAGAAAACGCTACCCGGTGACGATGACGACTACTTGAAGGTGGAGACGACCAAGCTGTCCGGAGCCGCCGACTTCCGCCTGGTCAAGGCCCGCCACGGCGAACTCGACGACCGGCAGGACGTTCACGAACTGGCCCTGCATTTTCTGCAAAACGGCTCGTTCGGATCCGAGCAAAAGCGACAGCGGCTCCGCTGACCTGGTCGGCGTGAGGGCTGCCAATCCGGTGTCAACGGCAGCCGACGAGTTGTCGGCGGCCACGGAAAAAATTACTCCTGATGACACCTCGCCGTTGACCTCCACACCCAAACCCAGGACCGATGATGGCACCTGCTCGCGAGAACCCGCCGTGGATATTCACCTGGCTGATCTGCCTTGTTTTCTCGGTGAGCGTGCAGGCCGAGGGGCCATCAAAGACCCCATTGACCGACCGGGCTGTCGAACAGGTTCGCCGCCAGGCGAAATACATGGCTCGTGGAAACCAGTCGGCGGCGCCGGAGTTCTTTTCTGCCCTGGCGACGACCAATTTTGTCCAGGCACGAATAAGCTCTTTGAACCACTCGATTCTCAATATCGAGAAGAAGAATTTGCCGAGCAGTGTCGAGCAGTGCCTGGAAAAGAGAGCGGGACTTTGCGGCAACCACGTGGCCGCTTTTCTTGAAATCTCGAAACGATTGAAACTCCGTGCGAGGCCCGTGGAATTCTATTTTCGTGGTGACAAACCACAAAAAAACCACAGCCATATCTGTGTCGAGGTGTTTTACCGTGGGCACTGGCGGATGTTCGACATCACCTGGGGAACCTACTTCCCGATTTCAGGCAGTCGTCACGATGACCTGGCCGATGTGACACGGCTTCGATCGGATCGTCGCAGCCGTGATTGGGCCGTCACCA
>PBSL01000056.1 GCA_002726205.1 Planctomycetaceae bacterium
CTCAGCCGATTCCTCGGTCGATTCCTCGGTCGATTCCTCGGTCGATTCCTCGGTCGATTCCTCGGTCGATTCCTCAGCCGACTCTTCGGGAGTTTCGTCGTCGAACATCATCGTCTGGTTTCTCCGTGCCCGCGGTCCTATTTGGGCAGCAGGTACTCGGGGAACGGTTGAGGATTCTGGGCTTGGTGTGGATGCTCGTCGGTGCAGTAGACCTTCAGTTTATCGAGCATTCTTCGACCCAGGTTACTCTTGGGCAACATTCTCCGCACCGCTTCGCGGAGGATCTGTTCGGGAGCTTTCTTGAGCACTTCCGCGGCGGTCGTCAATCGGCGTCCACTGGGATAACCCGTGTATCGTTCGTAGGTCTTGTTGAGCATCTTGGCCGTGAATTGCGGGTGCTCATCGTGCGCCAGTGACTTGCCACTGAAACGGACACGGTGTGCGTTCAACACGACGACATAGTCTCCGGTATCAACGTGCGGCGTATAATCGGCACGGTGCTTGCCCATCAACACGGTGGCGATCTGGGTGGCCAGGCGACCCACGATGTGGCCACCGGCATCGACGACGAACCAGTCATGAGTGACCGTCTCGTTGCGAACCATTGTTGAACGGGCGGGACCAATCGGTATCGGAGACACGTGTCTTCCCTATGCTCAGGGAGAAAGCAGTTTGCGAGTAAGACGACCCATCGTCTACTGAAGCGTCAGCAGACGGGGAAACGTCCCAGAGTAGCGAACCGCCGATCTGGCATCAACGCCGACACCCTCTGATTCGGGATCAAACCCGAACCCTCGATCCGGTTCTGCCAGACCGGATCTGCGCAAAAAAAGCGGGGCGTTCCCGGCATCCGGAACCACCAGCCGCCAATCTCCGTACCGGCCCACGGTGCTGTTGCGAGTGCTATTGCTCTCGCGGGTCAGGCGACCGGGGTGGCCCTCCGCGTTGGCTCCGGCTGATGGAAGTTTCCGGATGGATCAGGAGTCGTTTTGACTTTCCGGGGACGTCCCCGCACCCGTTCGGAGAAGTCCCCTCGACGGGAGATTCGGGTCCGATGCGAACCCGGTCACCGGGTCGGAATGCCTCGAACTCGAAAAGGGATCGCCACACCCTACCGGTTCGTTCGGGAAATTCAACCGAGCCAAACGCGATTTGTCCAACCGGCTAGAGTGAACCCTTCGAGGAGGGAACTCCCTGCTGTCGAGGGTCAATGCTGACCGCGTCTCGCAGCGCCCGCGCGGTCGCCTTGAACAGGGCCTCGGCAATGTGGTGCGAGTTCTCACCGTGGTGCAGGATCTGGTGGAGGTTGATTCGAGCGTTGGCCGTCACCGACTGCCAAAAGACCTCGACGAGTTGCGTGTCGAAGTCGCCGATCTTCTCGGTCGGGTAGGACACGTCCTGCACGAACCAGCTTCGACCCGACAAGTCCACAGCGACCGTCACCAGTGTCTCTTCCATCGGCAGCGACTGGCTGCCGTAGCGACGGATGCCCACCTTGTCTCCAACGGCCTCGCCAAGGGCCTGGCCCAGGCAGATGCCGATGTCCTCGACTGTGTGGTGCCCATCGACTTCCAGGTCGCCGGTGGCGGTGACTTCCAGGTCAAACAACCCGTGCCGAGCAAACAGGGTCAGCATGTGATCCAGAAACCCGACGCCCGTCTGCACCGTACAGGCGCCATCGCCGTCCAATTCCAGCGAGAGCCGGATATCGGTCTCGAGCGTCTTCCTGGCAATTTCAGCAGATCGGCCCATCGTGTTCTCACCTTTCATCCGCCGTCAAACCACCGGCCGGACCACTCCATCATAGGGCTGCCCCCCGCCGCGGCAATTCCCACGCGGCGCAGCGCCCCGGCGTTGGCAGACTTATCCTCACCTGCGTCGTCACAATCGCTACGACCCGATGCCGTCGAGCGCCTCGAACAAGCGGTCGATCTGGTCATCGGTTCCGACGGTGATCCGCAACCCGTCGCGGCGAGGCTCCTCGGCGGCAAAGACCATGAACCGCACGAGCACCCTCTGTTGCTTCAACAACTCGAACCTTCGATCGTGTTCACCATCCGGATGCGTGGCCCAGACAAAGTTCGCCTGGCTCGGCACGACATCAAACCCCCGGTCGACCAGTCCGTCCACGAGTCTCTGCCGTGTCGCCCGGATCTTCCGGGTGTTCTCGATCATCCAGTCGGCGTCCCCCAGCGCCGCCGTGGCGGCCGCCAGCGAGAGTGTGTCACAATTGTAGCTGTCCTTGACCTTCCGCATCCCGGCCACCAGGTCCGGGTGCGCCACGCCGTAGCCCAGCCTCAACCCGGCCAGGCTGTACGACTTGCTGAGTGTCCTGGTGAGAACCATCCGTCGTTGACACTCGGCGGCATGCAGCAATTCTCCCCGATGCGGCACATCCACAAAATCCCCGTAGGCCTCGTCGAGTACCAGCACACCGCCATCCGGCACGATCGCCTTGAGATCCTCGTCGGGAAACCGGTTTCCCGACGGAGAGTTCGGGTTGGGAACCAGCAGCAGACGGCAGCCCTGCAATCGCTGGCGGGCGTCATCGACCGGCCACGACCAGTCGTCAGTCAACGGGATCCGGTCCACGACCGCCCCCTGGATCTCTGCAAGAGTCTCGTACAACACGTAGCTGGGGTACGGATAGGCGATCCGTTGCCCGGCATCGACAAAGGTCCGCATCAGGATCGTCAGGATCTCGTCACTGCCATTTCCCGGCAGGATCCACTCGGGATCGACACCCAGCGCCTCACCCGCCACGCGGCAGAACTCGACTCCAAGCGGATCGGGATAGAGATTCAGTCGGCCCTCGGCCGCCTGTTTCAGTGCCGCCACCACGCCCGGCGACGGGGGGTAGGGGTTCTCGTTGGTGTTGAGCTTGACCCAGCCACTCTCGCGAGGCTGTTCTCCGGGCACGTACCCGGCCAGGCGGGCGACATCGGGTCGGAAGGGAAGCTCGTTACGGCTCATGGGTCGATTCTTGGTACCATCTCGATTCCCGTCAACCACCCACCCGGAGCCGCTTGACCATCCGGGAACGTGTCGAGAGGATGAAATTGTCCTGGAGAGCCTCGCGATGACACCCTGCCGACTTTCCCGACTCTGCCTTTCCGCGGCCCTGGTCCTGGTCCTGGCCGCGAACGGCCGCGCCCTGGCATCCGATCCCCTGCCGGCGGGAACACATCCCCGGGTTGCCGTCACCGCACCGACAAGGCTCGATTGGGTCTTTTCGCTGGCTAACCAGAGTCCGGCGCGTCCGCCGGCCGAGTGGTCGCGGGGCTACAAGTCAACCGAGCAGTCCTACCAGTTGATCGTGCCCTCTGGACTCCCCGGCAAACTGCCAGCCGGCCACGCGCTGCCACTGGTGCTGTTCATTTCTCCCGGCAATGGCCCATCCGGAGCGGCGCAGTGGAAACAGACCTGCCAACGAAACGGGATCCTTTTTGCCAGCCCCCATGCCGCCGGCAATCGCTGCCCGTTTCCCCAGCGAGTCCACATCGTCTTGGATGTCCTTGACGACATCCGTCGCAGGTACCCGATCGATCCCGATCGCACCTACCTTGCCGGGTTCTCCGGAGGCGGTCGGGTGGCGTGCACGATCGGGTTTGCACTGCCGGAATATTTTGGAGGCGTGATCAGTGTCTGTGCCGCCGGCGACCTGCGTCCCGAGTCCTGGTTGCGTCGCCGTGTGGTCGATCGACTCAGCGTCGCGCTGATCACCGGCGAAACAGATTTCAATCGCAGCGAAGTCGAGCGGTTTCGTGGCCCGTTGCTCAAGGAAGTCGGTGTCCGCACACGGAGCTGGGTCCAGGCCGGCAGCGGTCACGCGATCCCGGCCGGACCCAACCCGGCCGTCTTCAAGTGGTTGGAACAGGATCGCCCCCGCCGGGTTGCACTGGCCAAGACGTGGCCCGCATCACGCACCGATCCGCAGGCGGCGATCGGACGTCGGGCATGGGCCAGGGCCCTGTTGGCCGAAGCAAGCAAGCGGCTCGTTACCCCGGCAACCATCTACTCGGGACTGATGCAACTCAAGGGGATCCGTGTTCGCTGGAACGACCTTCCCGAAGCTGAACAGGCCCAGCGAATCCTGCGGGATTACGACAGCCGCCCGCAGCGCCCCTGGGAACAGGAAGATATTGCCGAGCAACGACGGTTCCTGGTCGCCCGGGCCCGCAGTCTCGATGCCTATGGCAGCGGACCACTGCCGAAGCAGTATGCCGGTGGACGAGCCAACATGCTCAAGGCTGCCCTGGGCCTCTGGTCCCGCGTGCTGCAGGACGGTCGGGACAAGACGGCCGTCAAACAGGCACGCGAGAGGATCCCGATCCTCCGCAAGCTGCTGGCCGATACCGAACCGGATCCCGACGGAGATCCTGGTGAGGCATGATGGTTGAACTGGTCCGCGCGATTACTGCCGACGGCATCACTCTGGACGGTGCCTTCCACGCTCCCAGGAACTTGGCCGCCAACCGCCTGCCGGTGGACCTGGCCCTGCTGGTCCACGGCACCGGCAGCAACTTCTATGCACCGGGAATTCTTGAATCGGTCGCCGCTGCCCTGCTGGCTGCTGAAACGCCGGTGCTGCGAATCAACACGCGAGGACACGATGGACTGGTCGGGCGTCGTGGAGGAGCGGCACTCGAGGACATCGACGCCTGCCGATCGGATCTCGCGGCCTGGGTCGACTGGGCCCTGGCTCGCAAACTTGACCGGATCGTGCTGATCGGACACAGCATGGGCGGCGTCAAGTCGATTTATGCCGCCGCCGCCGGCCTGGCCCCAACGGCCATTGTTGCCATCTCGCCCCCGAGATTCTGCCACCGGATGTACCAGGAAGATCCCCGGGCCGAAGCGTTCCGCGAGGACTATCTTCGAGCCGGTACCCTGGTCGAGCAGGGCCGGGGCAAGGACCTGATCCTGGTCCGCCAGCCACTGCCGTTGTGGATCCAGGCCGAGGGATTTCTCGACAAGTACGGTCCGGCAGATCGCTTCGACCTGGTCAGCCATCTCCCCACCGTTGGTTGCCCCGTACTGGTCCTCGTCGGCAGCCACACCGTCGAAAACTCGCCCGCCTTCAACAACCTCCCCGATGACCTCGCTGCCCTGGAACTTCCCTCCGAACAACTGACCATCCAGGTCATCCCGGGGGCCGACATGGATTACAGCAACGACCCGCTCGAGCCCTGCCGTCGCGCCGCCGACTGGCTTGACGGTCTCCAGCCCCCTGCCGATCACTCTCGATCCGACAGGGGCTAAAACAGCGAGGCATCCTCGTCCTGACCGGGTGTCTCCTGGTCGATCGTTGCCTGGTTGTCGAACGGCTCGGTCGTCGGGTTTCCCTCGGCATCGACACCGGTGAGTATCTCGATCCGCTGCTCGGCCCGCTCGAGAACGTCGTTGCAGGTCTTCAGCAAGCCGATGCCCTTCTCGAACTGGCCCAGCGATTCCTCGAGTCCAAGCGTTCCCGATTCGAGAGCTTCGACGACACCCTGCAACTGCTGCAACGCCTCCTCGAACGGCACGGATTGTTCTTCGGAGGCCTTCTTTTTCGATTCTGCCATGATCGCAATCCCGTTTTTCCTGTTGTTTACGCCCGTGATTCCGGTCGCTGTTGCCCGGTCGCCGCATCGACCGACTCGATCCGGCTGATCGCTCGGCCCCGAGAAAACACCGTGACGATTTCGTCACCGGCGGCAAGCTGGTCGGCCTCGCGGATCACGCCACCGTCGCCGGAAAGCGTCATCGAGTAACCTCTTGCAAGCACCTCCAGCGGACTCAATGCCTGCAGGGCGGCTGCAACCGTTCCCAGTCGATCTCGTGCGATTCGTGTTCTTCCACGAGCGGCGGCGTCCAGGCGACGCTGCAACTCGTCGGCTCGTCCAGCAAGTTCCCGCAATTGTCCGTGCGGTCGTGCCAGGACCGGACGCGACGCCAGGCCGGTCAGCACGCTGCGGGCACGCTCGGCCTGTTGCCTGAGTGCTCCGGCAAGCCGTGTGCCGACACTGACCAGCCCGGCCCGCAGTTCGTCACGACGGGGCACGACAAGTTCTCCAGCCTCGCTGGGAGTCAACGCCCTCACGTCAGCAACCAGGTCAGCAATGCTCACGTCGATCTCGTGACCCACGGCACTGACAACCGGGACCGGGCATGCGGCGATCGCCCGTGCCACGACTTCCTCGTTGAACGCCCAGAGATCCTCGAGACTGCCACCACCGCGACCGGCGATGACAACGTCGACCCGGGGCAGCAACGGCACCCGGGCCAGCGCCGCGGCAATCTCCTCGGCCGCACCACTGCCCTGGACCCGCACCGGCAACAGCACGATCTCGACGGCGGGCCAACGGCGGGTGATCACCTGCAGCATGTCGCGGACCGCTGCCCCGGTGGGGCTGGTCACCAGGGCAATCCGCTCGGGAAACCGCGGCAGGGGTCGCTTTCGATCCTCGTCAAAAAGCCCCTCGGCCGCCAGACGTTCCTGCAACTGGCGAAACGCCAGTTCGAGTGCACCCACTCCCCTGGGAGTCACCTGGCGGATGATCAACTGGTAGGACCCACGTGGTGGATACACGTCGACTGAACCCTGCGCGACGACCTCGAGTCCATCGACCAGTTCAAACGGCAGCCGGGCCGCCGTGTTTCGCCAGATCACGGCCGAAAGCTGTGCCTGCTCGTCCTTGAGCGTCAGGTAAACATGGCCCGAGCGAGCCGGCCGGCAATTGGAGATTTCGCCCGAGACCCAGACCGAGGGATAGCTGGCCTCGAGCAGTTCCTTGATCTCGCGGGTCAACTCCGAAACCGTCAGCGCGGCCTCGTCTCCCGACCGTTGGCTGCCATCCGGCATCTCGTGTGCTCCCTTCCGATTCCCCGGCCTAGCCCGCCGCAATCGCCCGTACAAACGCCACGGCTCGGGCGACGTCGCCGGCCGGGTCGCCGCCAGCGGACCGCTCGGCTGTCAGCCAGCCGCAATACTCGGCCTCGTCGAGGACCGCCAGCATCTCGTCCCAGGCAACTTCACCGTCTCCCATCGGCACCTCCCTCGGTCCACCAGCCTCGCAGATCATGTCCCGGACCCGCAGATGGCAGACACGATCATGCAACTCGCGGTAGGCTTCGACCGGATTCCGTCCCTGGCCGACGATCCCGGCCGGATCAAAATCGAGTCCGATCGGTCCCTGGTCAATCTTCGCCAACAGGGCCTTTAGTTCCTCGACATCCACCGCCGAGGCACCCAGGGCCGGCAGCGTCCCCACGTGATTGCCGTGCCGGGCGAGATCGTTGAGCACGTCGACAAGCAGGTCCCGCGGTGAACAGCCCGCCTCGTCGACCGCCCCGTCAGGCAATGGCCCCAGCCACAGCGTTACCAGGTCGCTGCCCAGTGAACGCGCAAAGGTCATCGCCTGGCAGGTGGCCTCCACGCGGGCCTCGAGTCCCTGCCGATCGCTGAAGGATCGACGTGTTGGAAATGTCGTCACCGCCAGCACCAGGCCCAGTTCCTCCAGGTACCGGCCCAGGTGGCGACGGGCGCTCTCGCTGAACTCCGAAACCTTCAGTTGGTGCCGCGTGTCGACCAGGACCCCGGTGGCCCCAGTCGCCGCCGCCGACTTCAACGCGGTCTTCAACGGCTGTTGAAAAACGGGCAGCGAGACAGCAAGTCGAAGACGATCCATCAAACACAGTTCCACGGTGAGGTGCCGGCGTCAATCGTCACGCAAGGGCCAATGAGGAATTGAAACGCATCGGACCGGTCGGTTCAAGAAATGAAGTGCCACATCAGAAATTTTGACCCGTACATCGCATCAGCGGGGAAGACGGCGGCCTCGCCCCCGCCCCTCGACAATCACCAGTTCGCCATCGGCCCCGACATCGTGCAGCGTCTCCGATCGACCCGAGGGCCAATCGACCCGCAGCAGTTCAACCGAACGTCGATCGCCAAGCCCGATCGTCAATTGTCGCTGGTTGGACGCCTGGTACCCGTCCCCGGCGGTCAGGTGCCGGGTCCGTTTCCACTTCCCGTCGACAACCGTCACACGGGCACCGATCGCGTCACGCGCCGTCGAGGTGGCCACCAGGCGGATTGCCAGCCAGTGGCCGGACTCCTGCGTCCGGTTGAGCAGCAGTCCGACCGGTTGCTCGAGGTGCGATACGGCAAAGTCGTCGCGGCCGTCACGATCGAAGTCCCCTCGCGCCAGACCCCGGCCCAGTAACTCCCGCTCGAAATACTCGCCGAGCGTGTGCGACTGCAACTCCCTGAAGCGGCCCTCGCCGACATTGCGGAACAACTGCGGCCGCATTCGGTACGGCTGATTCAACCTCTGCAGATCATCGACATGCCCGTTGGCGACCACGAGATCGAGGTCGCCGTCGAGATCGGCATCGACGAACTGGGTACCGAAACCCAGCATCCGCCAACCCGGTTCGCGAAGTCCTGCACGGTGGGCGGTGTCGCTGAACATCAGTCCCCTCCCCTGCCGGTAGAACGCGTTGGACTGGTCGGCGAAATTCGTCACGAACAGATCCAGTCGTCCGTCGCCGTCGGCATCACCGGCGGCAACGCCCATGCAGGCCTGGACTCTCCCGTCGCGATCGACGGCCAGGCCACGAACCAGGGCTTCCTCGCGAAAGACGGTCGTGCCCGAAACGGATGCCGCCACGAACAGAAAATTCGCAACGGCGTCATTGGCCACAAACACCTCCAGGGAGCCCGGCTTCGAAAAACACCCGGCCACGATCCCCAGCCCCTTCCCGTCGGGCACCTCGAATCCCCCGCCGCGAGTGGCCTCGACAAATCCTCCCGCCCCGTCACCTCGCCACCATCGATCGCCCTCGGCAGCAAACTCGTTCGGATGACAGGCCATCTTGACTCCCTCGACCTGGCAGATGGTCGAAAACAGCCCCGGCCCGGAAAGATAGTTGACGTCATACACGTCGGTGTGACCGTCGCCGTCGAGATCAGCGACCAGGCAACTGGTCGTCCAGACCGATTCGACCGGAGTCAGTCGCCCCGAGACATCCTCGAACGTGCCGTCGGCGTTGTTGAGATACAGGCGATTGGTTCCGATGTTGGCGACATAAAGGTCCGGCCAGCCATCATGATCGATGTCGCCAACAGCGACTCCCTGGCTGAACCCGGTGTCACCCAGCCCCGCCTCGCTCGTGACGTCGACGAAGGTTCCGTCGCCACGGTTTTGAAAGAGCCGGTCGCGATGTCGCCGGTCGGGTTTGCCCGGGGTGGGTGGCCAGGAACACCCCTGGGTGAAGTAGAGGTCCGGCCAGCCGTCACGGTCGAAGTCGAGCACCGCCACACCGCCCCCGGTGTACTCGAACATCCGCGCCCCTTCGGTTGCCGGGTCGGCGCTGTTGAAATAAGTGAACCCGATTCCCGCCTTTCGCGCCCGGTCCTCGAATGTCACCAGCCCGGGAACCGGACGCGGCGGCAAAATCGCCGACGGTGACGACGGCCCGGCCTGGAAACTCGGTAACGGGAATTCGGAGAGATCAACGGCCAGGGCCGGGTTGCTGGCCACAAGTGTCTGGGGCGGCCGGGGCTCGG
Organism: Planctomycetaceae bacterium; assembly: GCA_002726205.1. Taxonomy (GTDB): domain Bacteria; phylum Planctomycetota; class Planctomycetia; order Planctomycetales; family Planctomycetaceae. The sequence continues at coordinate 9,557 of PBSL01000056.1, forward strand.
TGGCAAGGCGTTGCTTGAGCCGGGGCAGCACGGTCTTGGCCCAGGAGGAAGCGGGCTCGTGGCCGATTGCTTCGCTGGCCCAACCAAACGCCTCCCACAATCGGCCCAGTTCTTCACACTGCCGGGCCGCCTGCTGCAACAGGTCCACGTCGGCCTCGCCGTCGAGCCGCGTCTCGATCAGCCCGAGCGTCTTCTCGAGTTGCCCGAGCCTTCGCGCCCGTTCTCGAAATTCGCCGCTGTCGCCGGCACGGCCGAGCCTGCCGAGCAGTTGTGCCAGTTGGTAGTTGGCCGCCCGCAGATCCGGTTCACGCCGGATCGCCTCCCAGAGGCAACGGACCGCGACCCGGTCCTGCCCGGTCCGCAGCGCCCAGCCAGCGTCGGCAAGCCAGAGTCGCGGATGGTCCAACAGATGTTCGTCACGGCTGCGCAGCGACGGGTACTCGTCGATGGCGTCCTGTTCCAGCAGCGTCAGCAGCACCCGGGCCCGGGCTTCTCCCAACTCGGGACGCCCCTGAACCACCGCATCGAGAAATTCCAGGGCCGTCTTGAAGTCTCGCTGCTCCAGGGCAATCCGTCCCAGTCCGAGTTTCGCCAGCAGTTCGTCCTGGTCGTGATCCAGGCAGGCGTTCAACATCGCCACGATCTGAAGATCAGAGGCGACTTCGTCGAACTTGCCCAGCAACAGCAGGTGCCTGCTCGTGAACCGCCCGCGCCTGACCAGGTTCAGCAGAGGCCGTCTTGCCTCCCAGCGTCGTCCGCTCACCGTCAGGATGTAGGCCAGGTGGTCATTGGCCAACACGTGGGTCGGTTCGTCGTCGATCCGTGCCTCGAGCCGCACTGCCAGTCGCGACAGCGTTCTCAGGCTGTCCATTCGATCACCCGGTCCCAGCATCCCCGTGATCTGTTCGGGCCGTTCGCGATCGGGCAATTCGACAAGGTAGCTGACCGCCCGGTCGTAGTCGTTCTTCGCGTAGGCCAGTTCACCGGCCAGTTTCCGAGCCGCGACGTTTTCGGGCGAGCGGGCCAGGACACGATCGGCCAGCACCAGCCCACGATCCAGGCGACGCAGTCGCTGTGCGCGACGGGCGGCGGCCAACAGGTCCTCCACCGAATCACCCCGGGGCACCACCAGCCACCAGGCGACCACCAGCACCGTCAGAATCGATCCGGCCAGCAAGACCCCGCCGCGGTGAAAGGCCATGTCAACGTCCCGCCCGGCCAACCCTCTCGACCATTCCTGCCCTTAGCGGACCATCGTCACAACGACCGTCCCCACCGACAATCGCCAACGATCAGTCACCGGCACCTCCATAGCCCCCGTGACCCGATCCCTTCCCGGGGTCGTCGCGGCCGAGCAACTTGTTGAAGGCACCCCCGGTATCGCGGAACCAGTCGAACAGGACGCTGACATCGGTGCCGACGCAGAAGTGCTTCACACCCATCTCGAGGTATTTCTCGGCCTGTGCGGGCGTGTTGATCTCGGCTCGCGGAGCGACTCCCATCTTCAACGATGTCTCGATAACGTGCTTTTCGGCTTCGACCACTTCCGGATGTTGCCACTCGCCGGGACGGCCGATGCTGTTGGAAAAATCGGCCGGGCCGAACTGGGTCATGTCGACGCCGGGAACCGAGAGCAGTGCCTCGAGATCATCGACGGCCGACTTCTTTTCGATCATCAGGGCGACGACCGATTCGTCCAGCGCTTCCACGAACGCCGGTGACCCACCCTCGAGAACAAACCGGACATCCCGCCGCATGCCCACGCCATGAATCCCACCAGCTGCCGGTGTCTCGGCCCGCACCGCCTGCACGCACTCCTGCACGTCCTCGACAGTCCGCGGATCAGCAAACAGCACGTTCTGGATACCCGAACCGATCGCCCGGATCGTCAGGAACGTCCGTGGTTCCTGTTCGATTTTCATCATCCCGCTCATGTGCGGAAACAAGTCGATGGCGCGTCCGAGGTTCTCCAGCGCGTAGAGGTCATAAGGAGCGTACTCGGCAACGAATTCGACGTAGTCGAACATCCCGCTGTGACCGACCAGTTCAGTGATCGAGGGCCAGGACGAATGCAGGTGTGTGCCGAGGCTGGGCTGGTCGGCATCAAGCAGCTGGCGAAGTCGGTTGTGTCGCATGAGTGAAGTATCTCGCTTTGGTGTCCTGTCTTGTGGATCCCCGAAAAATCACCCGACCGGATGTCGACGGGGTGGCCGCGATTCTATGCCAACAGGTAAATCACGACCAGCAGCACGGCCGCCGTCACATAAACGATCGCCCAGGCCCTGCCGGTCGCCATCGTCCGTGCCAGCCAGCTTTCTTCGATCGGCGCCTTCTCGCCGCTGTCCTCCTCGGGGACCGGTAACAGCGCATCGGCCACCTTGATCATGCCGGCGATGAACACCGTCAGCACCGCCAGGTAGGCGACGACGTTCCACGGCCGGGCCGCGTCAGGCAACCGTGAATCGACAAACCCGAAACCGACCATCGCCACCAGGCTGACAATCGAGACGGCCGCGCCGATCCGGCTGGACCGGGTCCAGCCGGCCCGACGAAACTGCATCTCGGCAAACAGGCCACGGGTCGAATCGGATTCGGGCCGTCGCGACAACAGGCTGACCCCAACCAGCACCAACGCCGCCAACGGCATGCCGACCAGTGCCCGGGTCGCCGGCAGTCTGTGGTCCCAGCCGAAAAACACCGACAGCACCGGAAACCCATCCATCCCCCACGCCTGGCCCAGCCACTGCCAGCCCCCGGCGGCGCCCGCCGCCGTGTAGCCGATTCCCACGACCAGGCAGGCCAGCCCGCCGATCCGGGTCGCCCGACGGAAATACAGCGCCCCGGCCACCACGACAAACAGCGCGGGCTGAAAGATACTGCCGATCTTCCAGGCCGACTCGAGCAGTCCCGATCCGGCACGATGGCTGTAGATCGCATAGACCAGGCCCACCAGCCCGGCAATCACGGTGACGACACGGCCAACCATCAGATGATGCCGATCGTCGCGACCCGGGCGGAGGGGACGGTAGAGATCGCGATCGAAGAGCGTGGCGAGACTGTTGAGGTAACTGGAGGCGGTCGAGTTGGATGCCGCGACCAGGGCGGCCAGAAACAGGCCGCCCAGACCAACCGGCATTACCGTTTGCGCCAGTACGGGCAGAATCGTGTCGCTGCCACCGGTCAGCTCCTGGAAGTCGGGGTTCGCTCCGGCCGCCATCGCCGGCACGATATAACAAAGCGTCAGTGGACCGGTCAGCACGGCAGCCCACAACAGCCCCTTGCTCGCCTCGTGGACGGTCTTACCGGCAAAGCTGCGTTGCAACATGTACTGCGAGGTGAACCAGTAGGGCAGCCCGAGGACAAACAGCATCAGGATCGTCAGGTAGTCGATCCCCGCCTCCGGGCCACTGGGTCGCCACATCACCCATTTCGACGGATCGATCTTCTCGGGATCGAACAGCACCTCCAGTCCGCCCCCGGCCTGGATTCCCAGCGGCAGCAGGATCACTGCCCCGGCAATAATCAGAAAACTCTGCAGCAGATCGGTGTAGACCACCGCCAACAGGCCGCTGGCCAGGCAATAAAGGATCACCACCCCCGCGATCACCGTGGTGATCGTCTCGAAAGCATCCAGTCCCGGCAACCGGAAACTTCCGGGCACACCAAACGCCCCGGTAATGATCGTGGCGCAGGTCATCATCGTCACGCCCGAGAACAGGGCATAGAAGATGATCCAGATTACCGAGACACTGATCGAAACGGGCGGTCCGTAACGCCGCTCGAGCAATTCGGTGATCGTCGACACGCCCAACCGACGGAAGCGGGGCAGAAAGGTCACCGCTGCAATCGCCGCCAGCATGTTGCCGCTCCAGGCCATCAGCAACAGCGGCGTGCCGCTCTCGAACGCCTTGCCGGCGGGGCCGACCAGGTAGACCGCCGCCACGTTGGTGGCCATGACGCTGCCGCAGATCACCCAGCGGTTCAGTGACCGCCCGGCGATGAAGTAGTCGTCGCCTCCGCGAATGTAACGGGCCAGGTACAGGCCCACGCCCAGCATCCCCACCAGGTAGATGACGACGATGGCCAGGTTGATGATGCTGGCTGTGGTCATCAGGACCTGGTCCTTCCCCGGGGAATCGCGGACTCCGACCCGAGCAGCCTAACAGAGCCGCTTTGAATCCCGAAGCGACCCCCGTATTCTGGCGTGCTCGCCACCTGTTGCCCGGTCCCCAGATGACCCGCACCGTCTTCCGACTGATCCTGCTCGTCTCGTGTGCCCACGCGCTGGTGCATGTCTTCGAGTTGGCATTGCCGAGTGTCGAGCAGATGATCGGCGACGATCTCAAGGCGAGCAAGGCGACGACCGGTGCGCTGGGAATGGCGTGGCGGTTGCCCTTCGGCCTGTTGGCGATGGCGGCGGGCTGGTTGGCCGATCGCTATGGATCGCGGAAAATGCTGATCGTCTACCTGCTGGGTTGCATGACCACGGCGATCATTGCGGCGATGAGCCGTGACCTGGGAACGCTCTTCGTGGCAATGTTCGCGATGGGCTGCTTCGCCAGTATCTACCACCCGGCCGGGTTGTCGCTGATCTCACGGGTGACGACACCCGAGACGCGGGGCCGGGCCCTGGGCTGGCACGGGATCTTCGGTTCAATCGGGATCACGGCGGCGCCACTGGGAGCCGGCCTGCTGTTTGGAACCGGATGGTTGGGATGGCGAGGTTACTACGGGCTGCTGGTGGTGCCGGCTGCGGTGATCGCCGTGATGCTGCTGTTCTCGATCCGTCGCCTCGGATCAACCCGTGACAATCTGTCCGGCACGATCCGTTCCGAGAACGAAGACGGCCGGTTTCGTGTCGGTCCCTACGCACTGCTGGTCGGTTCCGGCGCGATGTCGGGATTCGTCTACGGATCCTTCCTGCATTTCCTGCAACGTTACCTCGATGGAGCCAACCTCCGCCCACCATCGATTCCGGCGGAGAGCTTCCGGAATTACCTGGCCGCGTTGACCCTGCTGTTCGCGGTGGTCGGCCAGGCGATTGCCGGACGGCTGGCTCGCCCGAGACGTCTCGAATGGCTGCAGGTCGCTATCCTGGCGGCCAGCATTCCGTGCCTGGTCTGGATGGCATTTGCCGAGGGCTGGGGCCGGCCGGCAGCCACCTGTGCCTTTGCCCTGATCCACTTCATGACCCAGCCGGTCTACAACAGCCTGATCGCCCAGCTGGTTCCGGCCCGCCGCCGCAGCACCGGTTACGGGTTCAGCAACATGATCTGCTTCGGCCTGGGCGGACTCGGGCCGTTCATCGTCGGACAGTCGGCTGACAACAGGCTGATCTACGGTGGCCTGGCCGGCGTCGTCACCCTCGCGACGCTGCTTGCGGCCGGGCTGTGGTGGATGACACGGGTTCGCACCATGCACGATCTCCAGCCACCATCTCCCGACGAGAACGCCTGATGTCATTGGTCCCCGAGAACCTGTTGACGCTGACCGAGGCCGCCCGGGCGATCCGTCTGGGCGAAACGACGTCGGTAGAGATTGTCGAGGAGTGCCTGGCACGGATCGACTCCGGTGACACGGCGCTGCAGGCATTTGTCTCGATCGATGCGACCGGGGGACTGGCCCGCGCGGCCGAGCTCGATGCCCTGGCGATCGCCGGCCAGTGGCAGGGGCCATTGCACGGGATTCCGGTGGCAATCAAGGACATCGTCGACGTGGCCGGCTGGCCAACGGCCGCGGGAATGTCAGCCGAATCGGTTGCCGCCACGACGGGGAGATCCCAGCCGGCCAGCGACGATGCCCGGCTGGTTGCCTGGCTGCGACAGGCCGGGGCCGTGATCCTGGGCAAGACGGTGACCACGGCGTTTGCCTGCTTCGATCCTCCCCCGACCCGAAATCCCCACAATCTCGAATGCACTCCCGGTGGATCGTCGAGCGGTTCGGCCGCGGCCGTCGCCGCCGGCATGTGCTTTGCCGCGATCGGGTCACAGACGGGAGGATCGATCACGCGGCCAGCCGCCTTCTGCGGGGTCGCCGGGGCCAAGCCCAGCCTGGGCCGTGTGCCGTGTGCCGGCGTGGTCCCGATCAGCGAACATCTCGACCATCCCGGTCCGATCGCCCGCTGCGTCACAGATCTCGCCGTGATGCTTGATGTGCTGATCGGCCACGACCCGACCGACCCCACTTCCCGTCACACATCCCCGCCCAACCTCGTCGCCTCGCTGGCCGGACCACTCGGGTCCCTTCCCCGGCTTGGCCGACTCGCCGGACTCTTTGACGACCTGGCCGAGGATCCGGCGCGGTCGTCCCTCGACCAGGCAGTCAGTGCCTGGGAATCGGCCGGGGCGAAGATCTCTCACCCACAACTTCCGGCCGGCTTCGACGAGCTGCTCGATCACCACGCCGTGGTACTGGTTGCCGGACTGACGGCCAATCACCAGTCCTACCATGCCGCCCACAGCCGAGCTTATCCGCCGGGCCTGGCCAGCCTGATCAGCCAGGGACTCGAGTACCCACTGACACGGTTCATCGCCGCACGGCGTCACCAGCTGCGGATGAAGAAGGAAATCCTCTCCTGCTTCGACGACTGCGACGTGCTGGTCTGCCCGGCAGCCACCGGTCCGGCGCCGGACAGCTCCACCACGGGAAACCCGGCGATGAATGCCCCGTGGAGCTACACGGGGCTGCCGACGGTGTCGTTTCCGATCGGTGGCGACGACGACGGGTTGCCACTGGCCGTGCAACTGGTCGGGCGTCCCGACGGGGAAGCCGGCCTGTTCCGGGCCGCGGCCTGGTGCGAGGATGCCTGGGCCGCCGCACAATCGTCTTGACCAACCGGCGTCTCTTCCCGATGATCCGCCCCCCGCTGCGCCCGGCAAGCGCAGGCGGGCACGACCGACATTCCGTTTGGAACTCGAGGAAGGGGCAACCGCGTGGGCAGTTTTTCACGCCTGACGCCTTTCATCTGGCCGCACCGCCGACCGTTCATTCTCAGCGCCATCTTCGGCCTGGGCGTGGCCCTGCTCTGGGGAACCAACCTCTCGGTGGCATTCCCAGTCGTCAAGGTCCTGTTGCAGGGACAATCGCTGCAGCAGTACGTCGGTTCCGAGGCGCAATGGACCCGTGACGAGATCGCCAAGAAGACGGTAACGCTGCAACGCTTACCTGCCGGGAAACTCAAGGACCGGGCCCACCTGCAGGGCAAGATTGTCGATCAGACCAGGAAGCTCCGCTCGTTGCAGTGGATCGAGGGCAAGATCCTGCCCCACCTGCCCAGTGATGCCTTCGACACCATGGCACTGGTGCTGGGCATGCTGCTGCTTGGCACGTTGTTCAAGGGTGCCGCCATCTTCATCCAGGACGTGCTGGTGGGCAGCGTGGTGGAACGGTCGGTGCGAGGCGTCCGCGAGGCCTGTTTCGAACACTGCCTGGCCCTGGATTACCAGACACTCGCCCGCGACGGGTCCGCACCGTTGATGGCCCGCTTCACCAACGACATCACGGTGATGTCGGCGGGTCTGAGATTGATGGGTGGCAAGGTGGTCCGCGAACCGCTGAAGGCGGCCACCTGTATCGCGATGGCCTTCCTGGTCAACTGGCAACTGACGCTGCTGTCGCTGTTGTTCGTGCCGATCTTCGGCGTTGTCTTCTATCGCTACGGCAAGGCGTTGAAGACGGCCAGCCACCGGATGATGGAGAGCATGTCGAGGATCTACGAGGCGTTGGAGGAGACCTTTCACGCCATGAAGGTGATCATCACCTTCAATGGTGCCGAACGGCAGAGACGAAAATTTCGCCACGAGAACCGCGAGTACTACGACAAGGCAATGCGGATGGTCAAGATCGACGCGTTGACCAATCCCACCACCGAACTGCTCGGGCTCGCCGCCGTCTGTATTGCACTGCTTCCCGGAGCCTACCTCGTGCTGCGGGGCACCAGGGACATCTGGAGTATCCGGCTCTCGGCCGAGGTAATGGACGTCGCGCAGCTGTCGCTCTTGTACGCCTTCCTGGCCGGAACCATCGACCCCATCCGGAAACTCTCCAGCGTCTACGCCCGGCTGAAACGCTCGGCCGCCGCCACCGACCGGATCTTCGAGTTGCTCGACCAGCAGCCCCAGGTCACATCGCCCGAGTTGCCCCGGCAGATCGAACGCCATCAGCGGTCGATCGAGTTCCGCGACGTGTCGTTCCGCTACGACGGCCAGGCCGATGACGGCCTCGAGGCCCTCTCGAAAGTCAATCTCCTGGTCGAGGCCGGAGAGGTGCTGGCCCTGGTGGGTGGCAACGGTTCGGGCAAGTCGACCCTCGTGCACCTGCTGCCCCGGCTGTTCGATCCCACCAGCGGTTCGATCCGGATCGACGGTGTCGACATCCGTGATCTCGATCCCTTTGCATTGCGCCAGCAGATCGGGCTCGTCACGCAGGAACCACTCCTGTTTCACGACAGCATCTACGAGAACATCCTCTTCGGTCGATCAGAAGCGACGCACGACGAGGTCCTCGAGGCGGCTCGCCGCGCGCAGGTGACCGAGTTTGTCGAGCAGTTTCCCGAGGGTTTCGAAACCAACATCGGTGAAAAGGGCGGACGGCTCTCGGGAGGTCAACGGCAACGGGTGACGTTGGCGCGGGCCATTCTCAAGGACCCAAGCATCCTGGTCCTCGACGAAGCCACATCCGCGATCGACGCCACCAGCGAGGAGAAGATCCACGAGGTGCTCAGAGAGTTCGTCAAGGGGCGGACCGTGATGATGATCACCCACTCGCTCAGCCCCGGTGTGCTTGACCTCGTCACGCGGATCGTCGTGATGGACTCGGGTCGGATTGTCGCCACCGGCACTCACGATCAGCTTCTGCAGACCTGCCCCCCTTACCGGCAGTCCTACTACGCAAGAATCCACGTCGATCTGGATGCGGCCTGATCGCGGAGGACTCGAGCAAGTGTCCCCCTGCGGTCGACGGCGCGGTAGAGTGGAGGTTCGCCCATGAGCAGCCCCACCAGCCCATCATCCGAAATGGTCGCATCACCTGCCGCCCGCCGACGGTTCATCCCCGTTGCGCTCGGCCTGGCCGCGCTCGTCGTCCTGGGACTGTCCCTGGCCTGGTCGCGACGTGGCGAACCGGGGCTGAACGAAGACCAGGCCCGCAACCTCCAGGAAATCGAACACCTCGGCGGCTTCGTTCTCGGTGACCTCGCCCTGCCGCAGATCGCCGATGCCCTTCGTGACGGAGATCCGACCGGGTTGACGTCGGTACTCGCCGAGGACTTCAGCGGCCGGATTTTTCGTGAGCCGGCAAGAACAAGCGACCACGGCTTCGCCCGGATCTCCACCTGGCAACACGACAACCAGAAGACGGCCGGCGCTGACTGTGACGCGAAAGAACTGGTCGCCTGGATGATGAATCACCAGCAGAGTTTCGAGCAACTCGACTCGGTCGGGCTGAAGGTCAAGCTGATGGAACCGGTGACGTCGGGAAAACTCGACGGCCCCTGGCATGGCACGTTGCGGTTGCGGATGGCCGGTCGCGGTGCCGGCAACGGTCCACGCGAGATTCGCATGCAACTCGCCTGCCGACTCGACGGCCTCGACGACGAGCTGCCCAACCGCAAAGGCTGGCTGAAACGCCTCGAGGTGAGACGGGTCGACATCTCCGAGAGCGACGCGCCGTTGATGGAGGAAATGACTCTCCAGACCGGGATCCAGGTCGCGCGGCTGCAGGACAACTGGAAAGGCATCAGTGGCCAGCAGACACCGGCACTGACCGGCGGTGTCTACCTGGCCGACTACGATGGCGACCGACAGATCGACTGCCTGTTGACTGATCTCAGGGGGCTGGCCCTGTACCGCGGGCTGGGAGGGGGGCGTTTCCGGAACGTGACCGCGGCGGTGGGATTGCCGGCCAGTCACACCGATCTCCAGGCCGCCTGGGCCGACTTCGACAACGACGGCGACCCCGACCTGGTCCTGGATCGCCGGATCTATCGCAATGCCGGGGGACTCCGATTCGAACCGCTGGACCCCTCGACCACCGGACTCGAACTCGAAGACAACGTCGGTTTTGCCGTGGCCGATGTTGACCGCGACGGACTGGTTGACCTGTATGTCGTGGGCATCAGCCACCGCACGACCGGACAGAAATGGATCGGTGCAAACGACAGTAACCGCAACCAGTTGTGGCACAACGAGGGAGACCTGACGTTCACCAATTCCACCGCTTCCAGCGGTACCGCCGGAAGCGGGACCAGCACCTTTGCCGCGGTCTTCTTCGACGCCAACGCCGACGGCTGGCCCGACCTGATGACCGCCTGCGAGTTCGGAGAAAACGACTTCTGGCTCAACAACGGCGACGGCACGTTTGCTCGATCGCCGTTACCGGAAATCTACGGCGGCTTCTCGATGGGACTGACCGTCGGCGACATCGACAACGATGGACGAGCCGACCCCTACCTCGCCAACATGTACTCGAAGGCGGGCGAACGGATCGTGGCCAACCTGCCACGGGGCATTTATGCCGACGACGTCGACCGCAAGCTCCGCGACTTCGTCACCGGCAGCGAGCTGTACCACAACAACTCCAGGGGAGGTTTCACGAGGATCGGCCAGCAGGCCGGTGTCGCCGATGTCGGCTGGGCCTACGGACCCGCCTACGTCGATCTCGACAACGACGGTCAACTGGACCTGTATGCCCCCGCCGGTTTCCAGAGTGTCACGCCCGATCGACCCGACGGCTGACGCTGTGTCTGGCTGGCTGTCGTGTCACAGCCGTTCAATACCAATGCCGCCACGCCGGCGCTTCGCGAGATCGATCGATCCGCGGGCGAGTTCTGGGTTTCCAATCCCTGGGAATTTGCCATTCGCCGCGAGAACCTCTCGGGCTACGAACGCAACGCCGTCTTCCTGAACCTCGGCAACGCCCGCTTCGCCAACATCGGTCACCTGACAACCGCCGACAACAACGGCGATGGACGCACGGCCATTGGTTGCGACATCACCGGTGACGGACGGCCCGAGTTGTTCGTACGACAGGCCGGCGGTGGTCCGCTGAGGATCTATCGCAATCGTTTTCCGCCCGCCCACTACCTGACCGTCTCGCTGCAGGGGTCCTCCAGCAATCGCCAGGGCATCGGGGCCCGCGTGATTGCCCATCTCGACAAGACGACGATTCGCCGCGAGCTGTTCCCCGTCGCCAACTTTCTTTCCCAGGCGCCGGCACGGCTCACGCTCGGACTCGGCCAGGCCGACCGGATCCGTCGACTCGAGATCCGCTGGCCATCGGGAATCGTGCAGATCCTGAAAAATGTCGCCGTCGACCGGCACCTGGTGATCAAGGAAACCAGGGCCACAGGTCAGGTCACCGACACGCCGACGGCTCACGACAGCCCCAGCAGCTCGCGGATTTCTTCCCAGGGTACCAGGTAGTCGTCGATCCCCAGGCCATCGACGCCGACGACCTGCCGTCCCGACGGTCCGTCGACGCCGGGTCCGTTGGCGACCATCGCTGCCACGAGTTCCCGTTGCCATTCCAGCGTCAACGGCGACAACAACTCGACCCGATCGGCCAACACGGCCACCGCCGCTGCCAGCCCCCAGGCCCCCCAGTTGCTGATTCCCGCCAACAGGTTCCAGTCGGTGGCAATGCGGCAGGGGATCCGCTCCGACCCCTCGCCCGGCAGCCGGGCGACGAGTTCCTCCCAGGGCACCGCCCCCATCCCGATCTCGTTTCCGCCATCGCCGATGCCGATCGAGCGGGCGCCGGGACAAATTTCTGTCAGCGAATCGAACAATCTGGAGATGTCCGCGGTCCACTCGTCGATCACCCGCGCCCGCATGTTGTGGCAATGGCCCCACGACTCCTCGGGCACCTGGGCGCGAAACCGGTCGACGGGTGGATCGCCAGAGCGATCTTGCGCTGCCAGCGACGACGGATCGTGGCTGGGACCGACACGTTCAATTGCCACCAGGTGATCCAGTCCCCCGGCCCGCTCCTGGGTTCGCAGAAACTCCTCGCACCACGCCGGTGTCCCCACCAGCGGCGCCACCGCCAGCTGGATCTCGCCAAGTCCGGCCGACCCGGCCGTGACATGCATCGCCCCGGCACACGGCTCGTCGGTCAGCAGGACCACGGCGTGACCCAGGTCACCCAGTAACCGGGCCAGCGTGACAGCTCCGGGAGGCCCATCGGTCTCGGCGGCGGGTGGATCACCGTGGGGAATGAAGAACCCGGTGACAATCACCACACGACCCGGCGCCTTCGCCAAACTCTCGGCCGCCTGGGCCAGCTGCCCGGCACACAGGATCCCCCGATCCGGCTCGGTACCGATCAGGCCCCGGCCCGCCGGATCACGGCGAACTGTCGCCTCAATTCTGGAAATCGTCTCTCGGCTCACAACATCACCACGCCGAACTGAACCCCGGCTGTTCCACACCAGGCAACCTCGAATCGGTTACCTTCCGTCTCGGAGAACTCAAGAATACCGGTTCGCTCATCGAATCCCATCTTCAACCAGATTTCCTGTCGCCGGAAACGATTTCCAGAAGCATTTTTTGTGTTTAAAAAATACACGCGTTGCGCCTGATCGGTGAGGTTGTGCGAGCCTCGCTGACGTGCCAGAATCTCCGGCAGCGGTCTTTCCGACACGACGATCGGAGTTTCGCTCTCGGAAGACGACGATGACTGAAGAGAAACCGACGATCGAGGAAATCCTGGCGATGGCGCGGGGCCAGGACGGTGGCGGCGAGGCCGATCCACCTGCCGATGACGTGGTGGCCGAACAGTCCGGGACGCCCGAACAGTCCGAGTCCAGCCCAGCTCCTTCGCCCGCCTCTGACATCCTCGCTGCGGCACGCGCCCAGGACGCGGCCGGCGACGAAGAACCGGCCGCCACGGAAAAACAACCGGCCCCGGCAACAGGTGTCTCGGACATCCTGGCCGCCGCACGTGCCCAGGACACCGGTGGAGACGCCGGAGCGGCCGGTGACGAAGAACCCGCCGCCACGGAAAAACAACCAGCCCCGGCGACAGGTGTCTCGGATATCCTGGCCGCCGCACGTGCCCAGGACACCGGTGGAGACGCCGGAGCGGCCGGTGACGACCAACCCGCCGCACCTGCGGCAGAGACTGCCGAACAACCGGCAGCCGCGGATTCGGCCGGCGGCGAACGTCCAAGCGTCCAGGAGATGCTGCAGCAACTTCGGCAGACCGACGGCGCCACGGCGGACCAGGACCAGGCAAGCGACACAACGGCCCCGCGACCGATGCCAACCCGACCTGCCGCCGCGGCTGTCCCGGTCGCCGCAACCGTTGCTCCCGGGGATCTCTCACGACGCAGCGTGCTGGGCGCAGTCGTGCTGGCGCCGCTGCAACTGGTCGCCACGCCATTTGCTGCTGCCTGGACGGCACTGACGGCGGCAACCACCGCGATGTTGCTGGGAACAGCCAGGTTCATGTTCCCCAACACGCTGGTCGAACCATCGATGACCTTCAAGATCGGCCCGCCCAGCGACTATCCCCCGAACTCGGTCTCGGCAAAATTCAAGGCCGAGCGGGGTGTGTGGATCGTGCGGTCGACGATGTACAACGCACAGGACCAGATCGTCGCGCTGGCCAGCGTCTGCACGCACCTGGGCTGCACGCCCAACTGGCTCGACGGTGAACAAAAATTCAAATGCCCCTGCCATGGCTCAGGGTTTTATATCTCGGGTGTCCACTTCGAAGGCCCTGCGCCACGTCCGCTCGAACGCGTCGGGCTGAAGATCGCAGCCGATGGGATGCTGGAGGTCGACAAGAGCAAGAAGTTCCAGGACGAACTGGGTCAATGGGAGGACCCTGCGTCTTACGTCAACGCCTGATTCTTTCCTTTTTCATAACATGACCGTCTCGGCGGCCTGCTACGCGGAGTCAACTCACTCGATGTCTGTCGGCGACTACATTAGAGGATCGCAGATCTGGAAGAGCATCTTCCGGCATCCGGCGCCCTACGATCGGCGCAACCGTATCGTCGTGATGTTGACCAACTTCTTCCTGCACCTGCATCCGGTCTCGGTCAAGCAACAGGGAATCGCACTCTCCTACACCTGGTGCATGGGGGGGATTACCTTTTTCCTGTTCCTGGTCGAAACGATCACCGGCGTGCTGCTGATGTTCTACTACCGGCCCACGTTGGAATGGGCCTACCAGGACATTCTCGCCCTGCGTGACGTTACGACGCTGGGTGTCATGCGCGAGATCCATCGCTGGGGAGCCCACGCGATGGTGATCACCGTCTGGCTGCACATGTATCGCGTCTTTTTGACCGGCAGTTACAAGCCACCACGAGAGTTCAACTGGGTGGTCGGCGTGTTGCTGCTGGTGTTGACACTGCTGCTGAGTTTCACCGGCTACCTGCTGCCGTGGGACCAGTTGGCGATCTGGGCCATCACTGTCGGTTCGAACATGGCCCGGGCCACACCGGTTCTCGGACACGAGGGGCCGGGATTCCAGTTGCTCAACCTCGGCGGCTATGACCTGATCACCAGTGGTAGCGATGCGCGCTTCCTGTTGCTGGGTAGCCGTTTCGTCGGCGAGGAAACCCTCAACCGGTTCTACATCCTGCACTGTGTGGCAATCCCACTTGTCGCCGCCGGGCTGATCGCAATTCACTTCTGGCGGATCCGCAAGGATGGTGGCATCAGCCAACCACTCTGACCTGACTGACTCGTATGCACGTCGATCCGTTCATTGATCCGCACCCCAACCTGACACCTGCGGTGTTGCAGGGACTGGGCTGGTTGTACCTGGTGCTGTCGGTGATGAATGTCTTCTGGTGCGCACGGGTCCTGAAGCAGGACGAGCACGTCCGCATCCGCTTGTTCGGAATGCTCGGCAAGGGAGTCGAAATCCCCCGGGCTGCCAGCTGGGCGATTTATTCGTCGATTCTCGCGACGATCGCCTTCATGCACATGTCCTGGAGCAGCGCCGAGTACATCGGCAAGTTCTGGCTGTCGCTGACGCCCGATGGACTGATCGAGTCGTCGATCGACTCGATCGTGGCCAATCCGGTCAGCTACTTCGTGCTCTCGATCGCCGGCACGGCGATGATGATCTTCTTCCGCGAGTGGCTGGTCAAGCCGACTGTCGGCTGGATTATGCTCAACGTCGCCATCCTGTTCATGGCGCTGTCGATGACCGATTACGACTTCCGGCAAATCGTCGGCAAGCCCGACAACGTACCGATCGTCGCCCTGTTGTACCTGGTGGGCGGTTTCACCTGGCTGTACTTTTTCCACGCGGTGGAAAACGACCGGCGGCTGGAAAACTGGGATGGCGAGGGAGCGATCCCAGTCCTCAACAACGAGGACAACGAGAAGGTGCTCGTCTGGCCCGACCTGGTCTACGCCGAGTTGATCTGCATGATCGCAGTCACCACGGTACTGATCGCCTGGGGAATCGTGCTCGACGCGCCGCTGGAAGAACCCGCCTCCAGCGCCAAGACACCCAACCCGTCAAAAGCCCCGTGGTACTTCCTGGGACTGCAGGAAATGCTGGTCTACTACGACCCCTGGCTGGCCGGCGTGGTCTTTCCCACCATGATCATCGGTGGGCTGATCGCAGTGCCCTACATCGACTTCAACAAGGTCGGCAACGGCTACTACGTCTTCAAGCAACGAGCCTTTTCAGTAATCACGTTCCTGTTCGGGTTTCTCACGCTCTGGGTGGCGATGATCATCCTGGGCACGTTCCTGCGCGGACCCAACTGGAACATCTTCGGGATCTACGAGTTCTGGGATGTCCACAAACTGGTCGCCCTCAACAACGTCATGCTCTCGGAACTCTTCTGGGTGGACCTGGTGACACCGATCACCGGTTTTGCGCCCGAGTACAAGAACAGCGATCCCGAGAGCGTCAAGACGCTGATGATTCTCATCCGCGAAGCCCCCGGTTTCATTGCGCTGATTGCCTACTTCACGGTTCTGCCGCCGCTGATGGCGATTTCGTGCCTGAAGACCTTCTTTCATCGGATGGGATTTCTCCGCTACATGGTCTTCACTCACTTCCTGTTGATGATGGCCGCGCTGCCTCTGAAAATGGTGCTTCGCTGGACCTTCAACCTGAAGTACCTCGTCAATATTCCCGAGTGGTTCTTCAACATCTAGACGACACGCCACCCCATGCCAGCTTCCGACAACTTCTTCCGTGACCTGAACAAGACCCACGTGGTCTTTGCCGGCAACGCCGTCGTGTTGCTGTTCGCCACGCTGTGGATGTTGCACGACGACCACAACGACGAGTGGCGGACCTGGCAGCAGAAATGGGACCGCGTCGAAGCTGCCCGCCTGACCACCCTCGGAAACGACCAACAGGAAACGCTGCTGCGACAGCAGGCACAACTCAACGAACAGATCACGCAGGCCAGGAATCGTGCCCTGACGATCCAGGCCAAGCTCACCGACCTGCAGAACACCCTCAAGCAACAAGACGACTCCGTCACCGCAGCACTTCGCAGCACCAAACCGCTGCGAACCGACCGTGACGTCGCCCGTGCCAACTACGACCTGGCGATCCGTGACAACAATGGAACCGCCAAGGCAAAGCTCGAACTCTTCAAGCAGGCTCAGCAAAACGCCGATGCGGCTGAACGGAAGCTTCGCAACGCCCAGGACATTGCCAAGGCAACCCAGGCTGACATCACGAAGCTCCAGGGAGTTGCCGGCGAAGACCTCAAGGCCCTCGAAGACCTCCAATCCTCGCTTTCACTCTCTCTGGACTCCCGGGCGGAGATCGCCCCCGAGGGCAGCTTCCAGACCTTCAAGCGATGGTTGATGGAGCAACCCATCGTCGACGGTTTCAACTCGCACCACAGGGTTCGCCAGGACTGGTTGCCCGGCCAGCAGATCACGCTCGGGATGGCAAAGACGGCTCGCTTCGACCGCTGCCGCACCTGTCACCTGGGCATCGACCGGGTCCTGCCCGGGAATCGTCCCGAGTTTCCTCACGGCGACGTTGACTCCAGTGCCGACCCACGCGAGTGGGTCGCCGCGGGAAAGTTTCCGCACCCCTTCGCAACGCACCCCCGCACCGATGTCTTCGTGACCGCCTCCAGCCCGCATCCGTTGACCGAGTTTGGCTGCACCTCGTGCCACGACGGGCAGGGATCGGCTACCAGTTTTCATCATGCCCAGCACGGTCCCGACCACCCGGCTGAACACGAGAAGTGGAACCGGGAATACGGATACCACCCGAACCACTTCTGGGAATACCCGATGCCGGCCCGGCGGTTGCGCGAGTCGGCCTGCCTGAAATGCCATCACACGGTCGTCGAACTCGGCGTCAACCCGAAGTTCGGCCCGACCGCGCCCAAGTTGTATCGAGGATGGCAACTGGTACAGCAGTTCGGCTGCTTCGGCTGCCACGAGATCACCGGGTTCGAAGGTCCCACGCCGATTGGCCCCGATCTGCGGCTTGAACCGGCCACCGCCAAGCAAAAGGCGGCCCTCGATATCGATCCCAACCAGGTGGCCGGCCGGATGCGCAAGGTCGGTCCGAGCCTGGCCCACATCGGTCTCAAGACCAACGCCGCCTGGCTGAACGCGTGGATCACCAGGCCGGCATCGTTCCGCAAGGCCACCCGGATGCCGCAGTTCTTCGAACTCAGCAATCAGCAGGACCAGCCGCACGGCAAGAAGTTCAATCCCGTCGAGGTCGCGGCCGTCACTCACTACCTGCTCGACCGCAGCAAGCAGGCCGGGGGAGCCGATCAACTCGATCAGCCACCAGCCGGCTACAAGCCCGATCTGCAGCGGGGAGCGATCGCCTTCCGCGAGCGTGGCTGCCTGGCCTGCCACACCCACGAGGCCGTCCCCGACCCCGACGGCAAACTCTCGGCGAACTTCGGCCCGGACCTCTCAAAGATTCACTTGAAAATTCGCCACGACCAGGGCAAGCAGCCCGGTGATCCCGACAACAGCGGCTTCCGCTGGCTTTACTCCTGGGTCCGTAAGCCGCAACGGCACTTCCCCCGCACGCGGATGCCCGACCTGTTCCTGGTTCCCACGGGCAAGGGCAAAACGCTGATCGATCCGGCCGCCGACATCGCCGCCTTCCTGCTGTCGAAGGGCAGCGGCGATTTCGCCGATGTCGACACCGGTAGCCCCGAGTTCCGCGAAACACTCGACGAGCTGGTGAAACTCTACGCCGGGAAGATCCTCGGAGAAGCCGCTGCCAGGACGATGATCGAGGACGGCCAGCCTTTCCCCGAGAGCGATCCCGAGAAGATCAGTGGCGACGAGAAGGAACTGGTCGGCCCGAAGCTGACACACGAGATGAAGCTGGCCTATATCGGCCGTCGCACGATCAGCCAATACGGCTGTTACGGCTGCCACGATATCCCCGGCTTCGACACTGCCCGACCGATCGGGACCAAGCTCGAGGACTGGGGCCGCAAGGACCGGAGCAAGCTGGCCCTGGAACACATCGAGGAGTTTCTGCACCACCACGGCGAAGCCGACGGCTCGAGCACGCGTGAGCGAGTCGACCAGGAAATGAAACGAGCCCGGGCCCACGCGTTCAGCGACCAGGGACTGTTCGCGAGTCCCGAAGAAGAACAGGCCGCAACCCGTGGAGCCTTCTTCTACGGCAACCTGCTCAAACACGGCCGCGAAGGCTTCCTCTGGCAAAAACTCCGCGATCCCCGCAGCTACGATTTCAAGAAAATCGAAACAAAGGGATACGACGAACGACTGAGAATGCCCAAGTTCACGTTCGACACCGACCCGACCCGCAACGAGGAGGCGATCGAGGCGATCGCGACGTTCATCCTGGGCCTGGTTGCCGAACCTCCCCCGGTCAAGTACGTCTACACGCCAGGACCCCAGGTCGCCGATCGACTCGAAGGCGAACGCTTGCTGCAGAAGTACAACTGTGGCGGTTGCCACATGCTCGAGGCGCCCGAGATCCGGGTCCGCTCGACCGTCGACGGCCTGCCCTCGGCCGACCTGGCCGCCACCGACCATCCCTCGGGGCGGGACCTGCTGTTGAAAATCCGACCGGCACGCCAAATCGACCTGGTCGCCGACAAGAACGGGCAGGTCGAATTCTCGTTCCACGGACTCTCGGTCAACCGGCCCGATCCCGACGACACCGATCTGGATCCTGACGAGCGCGAGTACTCCTACAACCTCTGGGAACCGATCGAACTCCGCGTGACCACGACCGACAAGGACGGCAAGCCCAGGACCGAGATCCGGACCGTGCTGCCCTCGGCACGGTTGCTGGTAGCCGAGGCGGATCTGCTCGAAGAAAAACCGGCACGTGGCGGACAGTTTGCCGAATGGCTGATGCAGGACATCTTCTCCCGGGACAAGGATCCCAACCGCGATCTCGCCTGGCAGGCCTCGCCACCTCCGCTGATCGCCGAGGGCATCAAGGTGCAAACGCCCTGGCTGTACCGCTTCCTGAAGAACCCCAACAAGTTGCGGTACACGACCAGGCTGAGAATGCCGCGGTTCAACATGGACGAGGATGAGGCGCGGGCGCTGGCCAACTACTTCGCCGCCGCCGACAACGCCGGCTACCCCTACCAGCCGGTGCCCCAGCGACAACCCGATTATCTCGCTCTCCGCAACGGGGAATTCAAGTCGGCTGCCGGACACGACTACCTGACCGAGTCGTGGCGACTGCTCAATGCCCCGCTGTGCATCAAGTGCCACTCGCTGGGCGGTCGACCATTCAAGGCGGTCGATCCGAAAAAGGACATCCGGGGACCCGATCTTGACCTGACCCGCGACCGGTTGCAGCCGGACTGGGTCCGTGTCTGGCTGTCCAATCCCAAGTGGTTCACCCCCTACACCTCGATGCCCCAGCCGTTCGCTCGCAACCAGAAGCTCTTCCCCGAACATTTTTCTGGCGACAGCCTCAAGCAGACAATCTCGGTCCGCGATGCCCTGATGAATTACAACCGCCTGATGCACGACATCGGCAAGTACGAGCCACCCGCAAAGCCCAAACCGGCCGCGGGTCAGCAGAAAGCGGCCAAGCCATGAGCATCACGTCCCGATCATTGGCAACGTTTGCCCTCGCCTGCTGCGGCCTTGGCCTGGTCGCCGGCTGTGGGGGCGGAGCGTCGGCGAAGCCGGAAATCGTCTACAAGTCCAGCGGCAGCGACCAGGCTGGTGGAAACGGAAGTGCCGTGGCGGTTGCCGCGATCGACGGCACCGGCACATTCACCGGGACGGTCCAATTGACCGGGACGGCACCGCCACCGGACGTGATCGTTGCCAAGGGAACAGCCAAACGCGACGGAGAGGTCTGTGCCGCAACGGTGGCCATCGTCGACCAGTCACTGGAGATTGGCGAGAGCAACGGAATTGCCAACATCTTTATCTTCCTCGACAAGGCGCCGCCGGGTGCCCAGGTCCCGGCAGTTCCGACCGAGCCGGCGGTCTTCGACCAGAAAGGCTGTGTCTTCATCCCGCACGCGATGGTCACCCGCACCAACCAGCAGGTTCTCGTCAAGAGCGGTGATGCGATCGGTCACAACACGCATACCTTTCCCAAGCGAAGTCGCGTCTTCAACCAGCTCATCCAGGCCAATGACCGCAAAGGGTTTCCACTGATCTACAACAGGGCCGAACGTGAACCCTTCCCGGTCAAGTGCGACATGCACTCCTGGATGCAAGCCTACCACCTGGCGATCGATCACCCCTGGGGCACCACGACCAATGCCAAGGGGGAATTCAAGATCGAAGGTGTTCCCGCCACGTCCTTGACGTTTCGAGTCTGGCACGAAAGAGCGGGGGGGAAAGGCGGTTTCCTGGAACGTGCCTTGAAGATCACCGTCAAGAAGGACGAGACCGTCACACAGGACCTGAAATTCGCGTTGAGTGACTTTGGACAGTAAAGACAACCATCGACCGTTCCCGAGGCCCGTCGGTGTTCCGACAGAGGACAGCAAGTTGAGTATCCGTCGCCACCTCCTGCCGTACCTGGTGCTGGTGCTGATGGTCGCCGGCTGCGCCGACCAATCCGCTAAGTTCAGCTCCGACCGTCGGATCGAAGAACTCGAGTCCGCCAGTACCGATGCCGCAAACAACCTCACCACCACCCTGCTGGAGCATTTCGGGACTCCCAACCGGCTGGTTTCCTGGAGCGCACTGCCGATCGACTACGGGACAGTCAGTGGGACGGTGCTCTCGGCCAGCGGCGACCAACTGCGACTTTCGCTGGAGACCAAACCTCCGGCCGGACTGGCCAACGTCGCGGTCGTCTTCGGTGAAAACAACCCCGGTCCGCGGCTCGCAGTCTCCTACGATTCGGACTCCCGAATGCTGACACTGGCACCCGGCACCAAGTCCGACACTCTGCCGCCACCTGGCACCCGGGTTCGCCTGATCGGACACCGGTTACAGCAGGGACGCCAGTCGTTCATGCAGCACTGCATGCACTGCCACGGTGTCGCCGGCGACGGCTTTGGCCCGACGGCCCGCTACATCCGCAACCACAAGTTCAACCCGATGCCGCGAGACTTTCGCCGGGGGTTGTTCAAGTTCACCTCGACCAAGGACGGAATTTACGCGAGCCGTGACGACCTGAAACGGACCGTCAAGCTCGGGCTGTCCGGAACCTACATGCCATCGTTCCTGCTGCTGTCGGACGCCGAACTGGATGCCGTCGTTGAATACGTTCGCTTCCTGGCAATTCGTGGCGAGACCGAGCGGAGACTGCTCGCTCACTTCCAGCCGTTGATCGACGCCAAGACGCCACAGGATCGGCAACCTCTCGAACAGGAACTCAACGGGGCAGGTTTCACCGAGGCGTTCAACGACGCCGTCTCCCTGGTTGCCGAGAACTGGCAGGCGGCCGAGGAGTCCGACAACGTGGTCCTGCCGACTGTCGCCCGTGTTCCCGACGGTTTCGAGTCCCGCAAGAAAGGTCGCGACCTGTTCATCGGCACCAAGATCAACTGTGCGAAGTGCCACGGTCCCCGCGGCCGCGGCAACGGCAGTTTTCTCAATGAAATCCAGGAGAACCCGGAAACCAAGAAGAAATATTCCGAGCCGGGCCTCTTCGACAACTGGGAGAACAAGGTGTCTCCGCGGGATCTCACCGCCGGGATTTACCGCGGTGGTCGCCGCCCCCTGGACCTCTTCCGTCGCGTGACCACCGGCGTGAAGGGCACGCCGATGCCCGGTTTTGCCGCGTTGAAGGAGGAGGACCGCTGGCACATCGTCAACTACATTCTCAGTATCCCCATCGCCGGGGTGTTCCCGGAAAAAAAGCACGACCACCCCGACGGTGACGATCACAAGGCGGACAAGCCGGCACCAGCACCGACGAAGTCCACCAAGGGATCCGGATCCCCGAGCAAGGACAAGTAACGACTGTGAGCAGAATCTTCTGGTGCCTGTTCTTTACCGCCTGGCCGATCCTCGGGATTGTCGTCAGCGTGATCTCCCCCCAGATGAACTGGGGCTTTCCCGACAACCGGGAATCGGCCACTCCGCTGGGTGAGAGAATCGATGACCTGTTCTACCTGATCCTGTGTATCGTGACGATCGCCTTCATCGGCACCATGGTCGTGCTGGCCTACGTGCTCTGGAAAGCCTCGAAGAACGAGGACGAGAAGGGCTGGTTCAGCCACGGCAGTCACAACCTCGAGGTCATCTGGACCATCGTTCCCGCCGGCATCCTGCTGTTCATCGCGCTGTACCAGATGGATGTCTGGGCCATCTACCGCGTCCGTGACTACGACCTCAAGCAGCAAAACAGCCCCCGGCTGAATAACCTTGTCGCCGAGGTGATCGCCCGCCAGTTCGAATGGCGGATCCGCTACCCGGCCCCCGGAACGGTCTTCAAGTCAAAGAAGCAGATCGACGACTGGTTGGCCAAGCCCCAGGCCGGGGATCTCTACACGGTCAATCATCTGCACGTGCCGCTGAACAAGGAAACGCTGATCTATCTCAAGTCCGGTGACGTGCAGCACTCGTTCTTCGTGCCCGAAATGCGGGTCAAGCAGGACGCGATTCCCGGGCAGAACATCGACATCTGGTTCACCGTCAACCGGGCCGGTGATTTCGACCTGACCTGCGCCGAGTTGTGCGGCTGGGGTCACTACAAGATGCGTGGTCGCGTAACGGCGATCGAAGATTTCAGCGGTTTCCTGCAGAAGTTGAAGGCCGAGCAGGATTTTGACGGCATCAGCAAGTCGGCCGGCGAAATTGCCGCGACCGGTCAGACGCAGGAGGTCACACGGTGAGTACTCAAAATCCCGCCGATGCCGTCCAAGTCAACAGCGATGGGACAGTTGCCCAACACGCCGACCACCACGGGCACCCCGAGTTGACGTTCCTCCAGAAGTACATCTTCTCGACCGACCACAAGGTGATCGGCGTCCAGTTCCTGCTCACCACGCTGTTGATGCTGCTGGTCGGCGGTTCACTGGCCCTGGGTGTTCGCTGGCAACTGGCCTGGCCCTGGCAGAGCATGCCTTTCTTCGGCCAGCGGTTCGCCGCCGAGGGCGGACAGATCTCGCCCGAGTTCTACACGATGCTCTTCACGATGCACGCCACGGTGATGATCTTCCTGGTGATCATCCCGGTGCTGGCCGGGGCGTTCGGCAACTTCCTGATCCCGCTGATGATCGGCGCCGACGACATGGCCTTTCCCCGGCTGAACATGCTCAGCTACTGGTTCATGTGGCCGGCGATCATCTGTTTTGGAATGAGCATGCATTTCGGAGGAGGACCGGCCGGCGGCTGGACCAGCTACCCGCTGCTGACCGCGTTGCCCGAGGCGGCGCCAGGATCGGGGGTGGCCCAGACATTCTGGCTGCTGGCGGTGACCTTCATCGGTGTCTCCTCGATGATGGGTTCAGTCAACTACCTGACAACGATCATTAACATGCGGGCCCCCGGCATGACGCTCTTCCGCATGCCGTTGACGATCTGGGGAATGTTCATCACGGCCATCCTGCAGGCGTTTGCACTGCCGGTGCTCACGGCGGCCGGGTTCATGCTGGTCTTTGACCGCGGTCTTGCCGGACTCTCCGGCGACATTCACACCTGCTTCTTCACACCCTCGGAAATCGTTGTCAACAACGCCGCCCCGACCGTCGGCGGTGGCCAGCCACTGCTGTGGCAGCACCTCTTCTGGTTCTACTCGCACCCGGCCGTCTACATCATGCTGCTGCCGGCCATGGGCATGGTCTCCGACATGCTGGCGACGATGTGCCGCAAGCCGATCTTCGGTTACAAGCCGATGGCCTACTCGATGGCGGCAATCGCCGGGCTGGGCTTCATCGTCTGGGGCCACCACATGTACACCAGCGGGATGAACCCGGCACTGGGCATGACCTTCATGACCTCGACGATCATGATCGCGCTGCCCTCGGCGATCAAAACCTTCAACTGGCTGGGCACGATCTGGGGGGGCAAGATCCGTTTCAACACGGTCACGCTCAACTGCATCGCGTTCGTCAGCCTATTTGTCGTCGGTGGACTTTCGGGCCTGTTCATGGCGGCGGTTCCCGTCGACATCTACATCCACGACACCTACTTCATCGTTGCCCATTTCCACTACGTCCTCTTCGGGGCGACGCTGTTTGGGGTCTTCGGGGCCATCTTCTTCTGGTTTCCCAAGATGTTTGGCCGAATGATGAACGAGCGACTCGGCAAGCTGCACTTCTTCCTGACGTTCCTGGGCGCCAATGGTGCGTTTTTCCCCATGCACATGCTCGGGGTCGCCGGGATGCCGCGACGCTATGCCGATCCCTACATTCACCCGTACCTGGAACACCTGATGCCGATGAACCAGTTCATGACGGTTTCGGCCATCGTGATGGGACTGGCACAGCTGCTGCTGATCGGAAACTGGATCTACAGTATTTTCTGGGGCCCGAAAGTCGGCCGAAACCCCTGGAACGCCAACGGGCTTGAATGGGTCGCCCCCTCGCCACCGCCGCACGGCAACTTCGAAGAAGTACCGACCGTCTACCGTGGCCCTTACGAGTATTCCTCGCCGCTGGTCGAGGGTCGTGACTTCCTGCCACAAACAGAAGTGCTGGCACCGTCGGCATCGGCGGACACCGACGACGACCACTGACCCACCGCGATTTCCCTACCACCGCACCGGTCTCATGACTTCCACCCCCGCACCAACCACCTGGCTGCACCGAATCGCCGTCGCCACGTGCTGCGCGGCGCTGCTGCCGATCATCATCGGGGCCATCGTGACCACGATGAAATGGGGGATGGCAATCCACGGCTGGCCGGGTTCGGACGGTCACGGCATGTTCAGTTATCCGTGGTTCTCCTCGGCAATCGACAAGTTCACCGAACACGGACACCGCCTGGCGGGAATTGTCATCGGCTGTTTCAGCATCCTGCTGGCCGCCTGGGCCTGGAAGACCGAATCACGACGCTGGGTCGCCTGGACCGGCGTGGGCGTCCTGGCCGGGGTGATCGTGCAGGGCCTGCTCGGAGGCGGCCGGGTGCTGGCCAACGATCCGCGCATGGCACTGCTGCACGGCCAGTTTGCCGCCGGCGTGCTGGCCCTGATGGGAACCATGGCCCTGGTCACCGGACGTGGCTGGCGCGAATCAACCAACCGGTTGCCCGCAACCATCACTCCTCGATTGAAAGCCCTGGCGCTGACCCTGCCGGCGGTCCTGCTTGTCCAGTCCGCCCTCGGCGGCTGGATTCGTCATCTCGGCGGCGGCCTCTTCGAACACGTCGGCTTTGCCCTTGTCGTACTGGTTGTTGCGGTGGCCACGACCGTCGTCGCTTTCGGTCACGGTTCGAACTGGCTGAAGGCCAATGCCCGCCTGCTGCTGGTCGTGATCCTGGCACAACTCGCGTTGGGCGTTGCCGCCTGGATCAGCCGCTTCGGGTGGCCGCAGACCGGTTACGTCGCCGTCCAGGGAGCCCCGCTGCAGGTCGTGCTGCGAACCGGACACGCCGTCACCGGCCTGTTGTTGTTCGTCATCGCCGTGACCCTGGCATTGCGTGTTGCCCGCCTGGACTGGCTGGCACGGCGTGAACTTGTCGCCACAGTTTCGATCCAGGGAGGACCGGCATGAATTCGCTGGGACCGGTTTCTCCCGACTTCAATACCGCCTCGGTCGCACTGCCGCAACGGCGCGTGTTGTCGACCCGGCTGGTCGATTACGCCCAGCTCGCCAAGCCGCGAATTGCGGTCATGGCCCTGGTCACCGTGGTGGTTGGTTACACGCTTGCCGCCGGTGACGGCTGGCAGTGGCTCCGACTGGTCAATGCCCTGGTCGGAATCGGGCTGGCCGCGGTCGCCTCGGGCGCCCTGAACCAGTACCTCGAACGTCATTCCGACCGGCTGATGTCGCGGACCGCCGATCGGCCCCTGCCGGCAGATCGGCTGGCAGCCACCGAGGTCGGGCTGGTCGGGCTGGTGTCGGCCATCGCCGGCCTGACCTGGCTTGTCGTGCTGGTCAACCCGGCCACGGCAATCGCGACCGCCGTCACGCTGGTGCTCTACCTGGCCGTCTACACCCCACTCAAACAACACTCGTCACTGGCCACCGCCGTCGGTGCGATCCCCGGAGCGCTGCCACCGGTGCTGGGATGGCTGGCCGCTGGCGGCACGCTTGACGCCGGGGCCCTGGCACTGTTTGGCATCCTCTTTCTCTGGCAGTTTCCTCACTTCCTGGCCATCGCCTGGCTCTACCGCGACGATTACGCGGCCGCCGGGATGAAAATGCTGCCACGGGCGGCACGGCGGCCTGGACTGACCGGGATGCTTGGCGTCATCTACACCCTGGCCCTGATCGTCGTCTCGTCCTGGCCCAGCCAACTGGGCCTGGCCGGTGACGGTTACCTGGTCGCGGCATTCGTGCTGGGTGCCGGTTACCTCGTGGCCGCCCTCCGGTTCCAGTTTGCCGAGTCGGACCGGACGGCCCGGGGCGTACTCTACACCAGCCTTGTCTACCTTCCCCTGCTCCTGGGCGCCCTGACCTGGGATCACCTCCAGATGTTGCGCTGAAGCGCCTGGAAAACCACCGATGTCACACACCTCGCACACCACCACCGCCCCGCTGAAGATGGGCCTCGCCCTGCCCAACTCCAAGCTCTGCATGTGGCTGTTCCTGGGCACCGAGATCATGTTCTTCACCGCCCTGATCGGAACCTACCTCGTTCTGAGAATGTCGGCGAGGCTCCCGGGCGGAGAATCGGCGTGGCCGTCCAACGACATGACCCACATCATCACCTGGGCCGGCGCGCTCAATACGTTCGTCCTGATCGGGTCCAGTTACCTGGTCGTGCGGTCCCACGAGCGGTTGGGACGCGGCGAATTCCAGAAGGGCCTCAACGACCTGTGTCTTGTCTTTCTGTGTGCCGTGCTGTTCCTGGGCATCAAGGGCGTGGAGTATCACGGCAAGTGGGTCCGCGACATCCTGCCGGGACGAATCGCCGAGACTCCCCAGGCGGCCGTGCAAAAGGCCGTCAGACAAATCGGCCTGGCCGCCGCCGCCGACCCGACGTTGGCCGGGGTCCACCTGGGATTGGAGAACCGGCTGCGAGACGAAAAGCTGAGCCTCGAGCAGATGGAAACCGAGCTCGAGCAGTTGGTCCGGCACGAAGGCTATGGTGCCCTGGTACAACAGCAGGTTTCGATGGCCACGATTTTCAAGGACCGTACCCGGGATGAGAACGACGAGCTGGTGCCACTTTCCCAGGATCACCACGCCGCCTACTACATTCCCTACGGCAACATCTTCGCATCGTGCTACTTCACGATGACCGGTTTCCATGCGATCCACGTGATCGTCGGCATGATCATCTTCTTCTTCCCGATCAAGAAGGGGCTGATGAAAGGCCTCGAGCATGGGGATGCACAGTACGTTGAAAATGCCGGCCTGTACTGGCACTTTGTCGACCTGGTCTGGATCTTCCTGTTCCCGCTGATCTATATCGTCAAGTTCTGATCGACCGCGCAGCAACCAACCCGGAGCCGGCCTCATGGCTGACGAACACACCCCCGGACATGACGAACACTCGCACGACGCCATCTTCCTGAAGGTGTTCCTGGTGCTGTGCGGTTGTACGGTTCTCTCGTTTGCCGCTGACTTCCTGCCGAATCTGCACGTCGGTGATGGCGTTGTCGGGACGATTGTCCTGGCGATCGCCGTGGCGAAGGCCCTGTGCGTGATGCTGTTCTTCATGCACCTGAAGTGGGAACAGAACTGGAAGTTCGTCGTACTGGCTCCCACGGTGATCCTCTCGGTCGGACTTTGCCTGGCCCTGGTCCCCGATATCGGCTTGCACTATTACAGCGTGCAATCGACCGAGACCAGGGAGGCGGCAACAGCTGCAGCTGCGGCTTCGGCTGCGGCACACGCGGACAACGGGCAAGCCGAGAAAGACGGTCGCTGACCGATGCCTGCCTGGGTCGCCTCGCTTCCGGCAGTCAACGCCGGCCTCAACGGTCTGGCCCTGTTGTTGCTGCTTGGCGGTTGGGTCCTGGTCCGCCGTGGTCATCATGACGCGCACAGGCGAACCATGCTTCTTGCGTTCGCCACCTCGGTTCTCTTCCTGGTCTGTTACCTGGGTCACCACGCCGCGCGGTATCACTACATCGGCGACGGACACGTGCGGTTTGCAGGAACCGGAACGATCCGGACCGTCTATCTTGCGATCCTGGCCAGCCATGTTGTGCTGGCGGCCGCGGTGCCGGTGCTGGCAATCGTGACGATCCGACGCGGGCTGCGACAGGATTGGGAAAACCATCGCAGGATCGCGAAGATCACCTTTCCGGTCTGGCTGTACGTTTCGCTGACCGGCGTTATCATCTACGTGATGCTCTTTCACTGGAACGTCGGCTGACCCAACCGATCGATCAACTGATCCGGCCGCTCGAATGCCCTCTCGCCTGCTTGTTTGCCTGGCCCTTGTTTTCGGTACCTGGAGCATGTCTCCGGCGGTGCCGATGGCCCGCGCCTGTCCGATGTGCAAGGCCGGCCTAGAAGACGACGATGCCAAGCCGCGGGCCTACATGGTCAGCATTCTCTTCATGCTGACGGTCCCCGCCTGCCTGTTCAGTAGCCTGGGGTACGGACTCTGGCGACTCAACCGGCAGGAATCCGACCGCCTGGAAGCCGCCGGCCAGGACCTCTCGCAACACTAGGCCTCAGGGTTGGTGATGCGAGTCGGGATCGGCGTGGCCCTCTTCCCACCCGTCCTCGGCAAATCCCGCGCGGTCGAAGATGCAGTCCATCGCCAGCCACACTGAGCGGGCGTGCCGGAACATCAGCACTGGCCCGCCGACAAACACGGCCACCAGAGGAAACAGCAGTTGCCGGTTGGAGAATTCCATGCCGAAGTGCAACGCCGGGTACAACAACAGCAGCAGCAACCCGGTCCAGGCATAGTTGATGTAGGCCGAACCCAGGAAGTACCCCCGCGCCCGTTCGTACTTCAGGCCACACCCGTCGCAGCACTCGTGCATCGAAAACCAGCGGCGGGCCTCGTGAAACAACCGGCCATCACCGCAGCGGGGACATCTCAACCGCCAGGCGCGTCCCACGATCGTACTCACCCGTCCCCGACTCACAACACCGCCCTCGTGATCACAACCAGATCCGACTGCTATACTCGACGCCGATCCCCGAGTCCATGCTCGACGCGTTCCTTCCGTGCCGCTGTGAAGAGAGGTTACCAGATGATCGACACCGTCCGTAACGGGTCCGCCGCGATGTTGCTGTGCTGCCTGCTGGGCGTTCCCGCCACCGCCGCAAACCGCAACGTCGTCCTGTTTGTCGTCGATGACCAGGGAGACCAGGCCGGCTGCTTCGGCAACAAGCTGATCCGGACACCGTCGCTGGATTCGCTGGCTGCGGCCGGCACGCGATTCACCCGGGCCTACTGCACCACGGCCAGTTGCAGCGCCAGTCGCAGCGTGCTGATGACCGGACTCTACAATCACGCCACCGGTCACTACGGACACGCCCATGGTTACAACCATTTCAGCACCTACAGCGGAGTGGCAACGCTGCCGGTGCTGCTGGCCGAGGCCGGTTACCGGACGTGTTCGATCGGCAAGTACCACCTGGCCCCCAGGCAGACCTACCATTTCCAGGACTACCGCAACGCCGGTGTCCAGGGAAACCGCAACGCGGTACGAATGGCCAACAACGCCCGCGAGTGGATTGCCGAGAACGACTCGAAACCGTTCTTCCTTTACTTTTGTACCTCCGACCCGCACCGGGGCGGGGGGCCCGATGGATTCTCCAACTTCAACGACACGCCCGATCGTTACCCGGGCGTCACTCCCGTCCGCTACGACCCCGAAAAGATCGTCGTACCTCCCTGGTTACCCGATCAACCCGAAGTCCGACGTGAACTGGCCGAGTACTACCAGGCCATCTCGAGACTCGACCAGGGTCTTGGCGTCCTCTTGAAAGCACTCAAGGAGACCGGCCACTGGGACGACACGTTGATCGTGTTTCTTTCCGACAACGGCCCTCCTTTCCCCGGTGCCAAGACCACGCTCTACGAACCCGGCATGAACCTGCCGCTGATCGTCCGCAGCCCGGACCAGAAAACCAGCGGAGGAACCACCGATGCACGGGTCAACTGGGCCGACATCACGCCGACGATCCTTGATTTCTGCCGGGTCACACCCCGGCCGCGACCCCCGTTCGGTCGCGGTCCCAACGGCGAGCCTCCTCGAAAACCGGGGAAACCTCGACCGGTCAGCTTTCACGGCCGTTCGTTTCTCTCCACCCTCGACACGCCGCATCCGAAGGGATTCGACGAAATTCACGCGTCACACACGTTTCACGAGATCACGATGTACTACCCCATGCGGGTGATCATCTCGGGTCGCTACAAGTACATCTTCAACATCGCCCACCAGTTGCCCTACCCGTTCGCCTCGGACCTGTTCGCCTCACCCACCTGGCAGGGAGTACTCCGCCGCAAGGACGTGCTCTTTGGCAAGCGAACCGTCTACTCGTACCTGCATCGACCACGGCACGAACTCTACGACCTGGTGGCCGATCCCGACGAGATCACCAACATGGCCTATCAACCGGCTCAGCAGGAACGCCTGAAAGCCCTGCAGGAAAAACTCAAGACCTGGCAACGACGGACCCGGGATCCATGGATCCTCAAGTGGCGGTACGAGTGATCTTGGACCCGAACCGGCCTCAGCGAAGGTTGAGCGGATCAACATCGATCACCGATTCGACTGACGGGTGCTTCGGCAACCTGTCCGCCGCATCGTTCCAGAGATCCCGGATCTGGCCGAACTCGGCGGAGGCCAGTTGCAGGTGGTAGCGGTAGTAGTTCTTGACGCGTGAGATCGGGGCCGGGGCCGGTCCAAGAATTCGAACGGCCGGAGGGTCGCCCTGCGATTCCCTGAGTATGCCGGCAACGCCGCGAGCCGTCTCGGCAACCGCCGTCTCGTCCGGGCTCCTGAGAATCACCCGGGCCAGGGAACAGAACGGGGGGGTCTGGGTCGATCGACGGTGAGACAGTTCGTGGGCCACGAACCCGATGTAATCGTGCCCACAGGCCAGGCGAATTGCCGGATCGTCGGGACAGGCTGATTGCACCAGGACCCGCCCGCCGCGGTCACTACGGCCGGTCCTCCCGGCAACCTGGGCAATCAGTTGAAACGTCCGTTCAGAAGCCCGGATATCGGGTTGATGCAGCATCGTGTCGGCATCGACGACGCCGACGAGCGTGACGTTGGGGAAGTCGAATCCCTTGGCGATCATCTGTGTTCCCAGCAGGATCTGGGCGTCCCCGTTGCGGAATTCTTCAAGTGCCCGATCGTGGCTGCCGTGTCGCCGCATCGAATCACTGTCCATCCGAAGTACGCGGGCCTCGGGAAACCGCTTCTGGACCTCCTGTTCGAGTTTCTGTGTACCGATCCCCAGCAGTTTCAGGCCTCGCTGACCGCAACCAGGACATTCCCGGGGTGGTGGCGACTGAAAATCACATACGTGACACACGACTGCCTGGCGGTCACGGTGCCAGGTCAGGGTGATGTCGCAGGCATCACAGCGAATTCCCTGGCCACAACCGCGGCACCAGACGGCCGGCGAGTGACCTCGCAGGTTCAGGAACAGGATGGCCTGGCCCTTGTCATCGAGTGCCTGCTGCAGCGCGGTTTCGAGCGCCCGTCCGATCGCCACCCCGCCCCGGAAGCGACGGTCGTTGCGGGTGTCGACGAGTGAAACCGGGGGCAGCGGACGATCGTCGATGCGGCTGGGCAGCGACAGCAGTTCGTCGGAACCTTCCGCCGCCGACACCCAGCTCTCCAGCGACGGTGTCGCCGATCCCAGGATCAGTGGCACATCCGCCAGCTCGGCTCGTCGTCGGGCCACGCCCCGGGCATGGTATCTCGGAACACTCTCCTGCTTGAACGTCGTCTCGTGCTCCTCGTCGATCACGACCAGTCCCAGGTGGGGTGCCGGCGCAAAAATCGCACTGCGAGCACCGACGATCACCTGCACCTCGCCGCGGGCAATCCGCTGCCAGTGCCAGTGGCGTTCGGCGTCACCCAGGTGACTGTGGAGCACGGCGACCGAGTCGAACCGGCTGCGGAAGCGGCGGATCGTCTGGGGTGTCAGGCTGATTTCGGGCACGAGCACGATCGCCTGACGGCCGTAACCGACCACCTCGCGAATCGCCTGAATATAGACCTCGGTCTTGCCGCTGCCGGTCACCCCGTGCAGCAGGATCGTCTGATGCCGTTTCTGGCGAAGGTGTTCGACGATCGAATCGAGTGCGCGTTGCTGGTCGTCGTTGAGAACCAGGTCGTCCTCGCGAACAGGATCAGCCGTTCCATCGATCTCGGCCGGATCGATCCTGCGTTGGACGACCTCGAGCAGCCCCTTCTTCTGCAACCCTTCGACCGGCGTCTTGCCGCACTCGGCCACGCGGGTCAGTTCCTCGATCCGCAACTCCTTGCCGGCTTCCCGCAACGCGTCGACGACCGCCTGTTGTTTCCTGGGCAGCACGGCCTCACCTTGCCTCTGCTCGAAGTCGTCCGGCAGCGAGAAGAAGCGGACCTGTCGGGTTCCGGCCTGCTTCTTGACACCCGCCGGAACGACACTCTCCAGGACCTGGCCCCAGCCGCACAGGTAGCGGTCGGCAATCCAGCGTGTCAGGTCCAGCATCGCGGCATCGACAATCGGATGATCATCAACAATCGAGTCGATCGATTTCAGCCGGCGGATCGACTCGGGAGGGCGTTCCAGCCCGACACAGAACCCGATCGTCTGCTGGTTGCCACGCCCGAACGAGACGCGAACACGCTGGCCGGCCACCAGTTGACCTCGCAGAGAGTCCGGTACCAGGTAGTGGTAGGCGGTGTTGAGTGGCCGGTTGAAAACCACCTGCGCAGCCACCCGGTCAGCCCGGGAGGCCTCTTCCCAGCGGGCCGCCGGGTCGTCATCGATCCGGTCAGCCGGCAGGTCAAACAGCCGCTGCTGGCGCGAGCGGGTCACGATGGGGTGCCTTTCCTTCCGAGCGTATGGCAACAGCGATAGGATTCTAGCAGCTTGTTACTCGACAACCACTTGGGACCATGGCAATGCGACTGGGAGTTTTCGGGGGCACATTCAACCCCGTACACCTCGGGCATCTGGTGCTGGCACGCGAATGCCGCGACCAGCTCGGACTCGACGAGGTCTGGCTGGTTCCCTGTGGAACCCCGCCTCACAAGAAACCCGCAGACCTCGCCGACCCGCTGGCTCGCAAGGAGATGTTGCTGCTGGCCACCGCAGGCGATCCGTCGCTGGTTGTCAGCGATATCGAGATCCAGCGACCGGGAGTCTCATACACCGTCGACACACTCGAGACGATCGCGGCCGGGGATCCGGATCGGGAGTTGTTTCTGCTGCTGGGTGCCGACGCGGTCGATGATCTGGTCAACTGGCATCGACCCGAGCGGATCTGTGAGCTGGCAACACTGGTCGCAGTCAACCGGGGTGAGAAGGCCTCGATCACCGCTCTGCCGGGTGCCCGGGTCGAGGCCGTGACCATCCCCGGCATCGCGTTGTCCTCGAGCGATCTCAGGCAGAGGATCCT
The DNA here is from genome assembly GCA_002726205.1 of Planctomycetaceae bacterium. Classification (GTDB taxonomy): domain Bacteria; phylum Planctomycetota; class Planctomycetia; order Planctomycetales; family Planctomycetaceae. The sequence continues at coordinate 43,600 of PBSL01000056.1, forward strand.
CGCAGGTCGCAGCCTGAGGTACCTGATGCCTCGCGCGGTCGAAATCTACCTTCAAGAACACGACGTCTATGCCGGCGATGATCCCACCCCGCACCGACCGGACGATATTTCTTGAAACTGATCAAAGTGGGAACAAGATCCTCGGCCCGTCAGCGAAGAACATGGGACGTTTTGCCCAGACGATGAAGAGGTGACGAAACGGCGAGAGACGGAATTTGACCGACCTTTTCTCGACTCCGTATACTCGATGATGTCTTGACGCACCCTGGTGAGTGACACCGATGATTCGAAACGGTCTGCTGGCGATGATTCTCTGTTTTCCGGTGACGGTGGCCGCCCGGGCGCAGGACGGTCCGGCCAAGCCGATCGGCCAGTTCCTGACCGTCCACAGCCCCATTGACGATTCGGTCACCAGCCGGATCCGCAACGTGGCCCTGGACCTGGTGGGAAAATCCGAACGCGACAACCGGCCGGCGATCCTTGTTCTGGAGATCACTCCGGGCGCAAGCCCGTTTCACCATGTCCAGGGGCTGGCCACGCTGTTGAGTTCGGTGAGGCTTGCGGAAATACGGACGGTGGCGTGGGTCCCCGAAACGGTGACCGGTAACAAGGTGGTCGTGGCACTGGCGTGTGACGAAATCATACTGCACCCGGACGCGGAACTCGGCGACATCAGCCTCGGAGAACCTCTCGAAGATCCACAACGGCAGTTCGTGCAGTCACTGGTCGAGAAGCGGCGAAACGCCAAGGTCAACTGGGCGCTCGCCCGTGGAATGCTCGATCGCAACGCCGAGGTGATCAAGGTCACGATCAAGGGACAGGACACCCCAGCCGAATCCCGGATTCTCAGCGTCAAGGACCTGCCCCGGATCCGTGACAACAACCCGGGTGCGACAATCAAGGTGGACACGATCAAGGAGGCCGGTGGTCGGGGTGCCTTCTCGGGGGAACAGGCCCGGGCACTGGACATCCTGGTGGTACAGACTGCCCAGGCCCGTGCCGAAGTCGCGGCAATCTACGGTCTGCCACGACGCGCGATGCGCGAGGAGCGAATCACGGGCACCGAACCGGTCGCGCGGCTGATCAAGATCACCAACATGATCGAGCCGACGCTGCAGGCATTCTTCAACCGCCAGATTCAACGAGCGATTGTCGAGAAGGCCAACCTGCTGATCTTCGAGATTGATTCTCCCGGTGGCATGCTGACGGTGGCCGAGACAATGGCCAATGACATCGCGTCACTGGAGGAACGCAACATTCGCACCGTGGCCTGGATACCACGCGAGGCGATCAGTGGAGCCGCCATCATCGCGCTGGGCTGTGACGAAATTTACATGGCCCCCGGGGCACGGATCGGAGACGCCGCACCGATCGAAATGAAGCCGGGCATGCCATTTGAACGAGCCCCGGAAAAGGTGCTCAGCTACACCCGCGAAGTGCTCCGAACACTCGCCGAAAAGAAAGGGCGACCGCCGGGAATCGCCGAGGCGATGGCTGACAAGGACCTGGAGGTCTTCCAGGTGGTCAACCGCGAGACCGGTGACACGGAGTTCAAGACCGAGGCCGAGTTGCACGGGGCCGCTGCCCAGTTTGGAGACAAGCAACCCGTCCCCGAAACCCGGGCCGACAACCTGCTGACGGTCAACGGACGGCGAGCCCACGAGCTGTCGTTGGCCGAACCACCGGTTTCGGGAATCGAAGAACTCAAGCAGCGACTCGGATTGTCTCCAGGGGTCGTCCTGCGAGCAGTCGAACGGACCTGGGTCGACAACCTCGCCATCGGGCTCAGCGGCAGCGAGGCCGCGTTCCTGCTGTTCTTCTTCGGGTCGATCCTGGTCTACCTCGAGTTGTACACGATGACCGGCCTGTGCGGCATCGGGGCCTCGCTGTGCTTCGCGTTGTTTTTCTGGGCCCGCTGGGGCCAGACAGCGGGCTGGCTCGAGGTCGTACTGTTCATGCTGGGGCTGGCGTTGATCGCCCTGGAGATATTCCTGATCCCGGGATTCGGCGTCTTCGGGCTCTCGGGAGGACTGCTCGTCTTCGTCTCGCTGATCATGGCCTCGGAGACAATGTCCGGGTCCATCGGCATCGAAGGACTGGCGAGATTCGAGCGTCCGACGCTCACCCTGATCGGATCACTGGCCACGGTCGTCGTCGTCGCCGCGGTGATCAGCCGCTACCTGCCCAGCCTGCCACTGCTGAAGCACATCGTGCTCGAACCACCAAGCCAGGAAGAGCTCGCCTTCGACCCTCGACTGGCCGGCACGGTCGAATCCACCGCGTTACTCGAAAGTGACCACAGCCTGGTCGGCCAGTCCGGATCTGCCGTATCGGTGCTCCGGCCCGCCGGAAAGGCACGGTTTGGTGAGAACCTGGTGGATGTCATCAGCGACGGCCCTTTCATCAACCCGGGAACGACCATCGAAGTCGTTCGGATTGAAGGTAACCGCGTGATCGTACGTCAGTCGTGATAACTGGCGATCCCGGTGACGACCCGTGCCGTTGCAACTTCAGACGGTGCTGCTAAAGTAAGCTGGTTGGATGGAGTTGGCTCGCTGGCAATGGTTGCCGACGGGATGGGGAGGATCCCCGTTACCAGAAGAGTTTAGCCTCGATGACGGTACGTGGATGTCGATTACCCAGCAACGCAAAATTGAACTGATACAGGAGTTCCGGCGCGGTGAGGCAGATACAGGATCGGCCGAGCTGCAGATTGCCGTATTGACCGAGCGGATCAAGAATCTGACCGAGCACCTCAAGAGCCACGGCAAGGATCATGCCAGCCGCCGTGGATTGCTTGGTCAGGTCAGCCGCCGCCGCCGGTTACTCGACTACCTGGATCGAACGGATCATCAGAAATATCGCGAGTTGATCGAACGGTTGGGAATTCGCAAGTAGTGCAGACGGTTCGGACGTGTGAACCGACTGCCCGATCAGCCTCCGGGGGCTCCCGGGGTGGCGATGGAAAACGTAGATGGTAGGGAACAGGTTGTGAAGACAGTTGTTTCGCGTGAAATTGGAGGACATACGCTCAGCCTGGAAACAGGAGAACTGGCCAAGCAGGCCAGTGGCGCAGTCCTGGTTCGTTATGCCGATACGGTCGTGTTCGTCGCCTCACAGGACGGACCTCCACGGCGTGGCATTGACTTCTTTCCACTGACGGTCGACTACCGCGAACGCTTCGCGTCGGCCGGGAAGTTCCCCGGCGGGTTCCTGAAGCGAGAGGGTCGGCCGACGACCAGGGAAATCCTCACCGCGCGGCTGACCGACCGCCCGATCCGTCCCATGTTCCCCAAGGGGTACAAGGACGAGATCCAGGTCATGGCCAACGTGCTGGCAGTCGATCCCGAACACGACCCCGACGTCCATGCCATCATCGGCGCCAGCGCCGCGCTGATGATCTCCGCGTCCATCCCCTTCCAGGGACCACTCGCCGCCGTCCGGGTCGGCAAGGTCGATGGTCAACTCGTCATCTTCCCCACGCTGGAACAGACTGCCGAGGGAACTCTTGACCTGATCGTCGCCGGCAACCTCGAGAGCGTATTGATGATCGAGGGCTTTGCCAAACAGATGCCCGAGGACGAGATGCTCGAGGCGATCCTTTTCGCCCAGAAACACATCGTCTCGATCTGCGATTTGCAGATGGAGTTGGTCGGAGAGGTTGGTGTCGAGAAGGCCGAGTACGAAGGTCCGGGTGAGAATCCGCTGTTGAGCGCGATGCAAGGCGATGGCTTCGAGCGGCTGAAGACCGCCATGCAAAGCACCGTCAAGGTCGAACGTCACGAGCAGACCAGGGCCCTGAAGGATGAACTGATCGAGAAGTACTTCCCCGATGACGCCGAGGAAACCGCCGATGGGGCCACCCGGGGAGATTTCAAGGAGGCCTTCCACGATCTCGAACAACTCGTCGTCCGCGACCTGATCCTCAATGACAAGACGCGGCTGGATGGCCGCAGCATGGGCGACCTGCGGGCCATCAACTGCAGTGTTGACCTGCTGCCCCGGGTCCACGGTTCGGCGGTCTTCACCCGCGGTGAAACCCAGTCAGTCTGCACGATCACCCTGGGTACCCCCCGCGACACCCAGCGGGTCGACGGCCCGGTCGAGGAATACGAAAAACGGTTCATGCTCGACTACAACTTCCCGCCCTATTCGGTGGGTGAGTGCCGCATGATCCGAGGACCCGGTCGCCGGGAAATCGGACACGGGGCACTGGCCGAGCGCAGCGTGCACTCGATCCTGCCCGACGCCGAGGCGTTCCCCTACACGATCCGGGCGATCTCGGACATCACCGAGTCGAACGGGTCCAGCTCGATGGCGAGCGTCTGCAGCACGACCCTGGGCCTGATGGCCGCCGGTGTGCCGATCCTGCAACCGGTCGCCGGCATCTCGATCGGAGTCGTCGCCGAACCTGACGGTCGCTTCGAACTGCTGACCGATATCATCGGCGACGAGGATCACTTCGGCGACATGGACTTCAAGATCGCCGGCAGCCAGATCGGGATCACCGGAATCCAGCTCGACCTGAAAATCAAGGGGATTTCCGAGGAGATCATCACCGCGACACTGGCGCAGGCCAAGGACGCGCGACTGAACATCCTCCGCTCGATGCTCGAAACTCTCGGTCAACCCCGCGAGGACATCTCCGAGCACGCTCCACGACTGGAGCGGACCCAGATCGACCCCGAGAAGATCGGCCTGTTGATCGGTCCCGGTGGAAAGACCATCCGGGCCATCCAGGACGAGACCTCGACCCAGATCGACATCCAGGAAGATGGCACCGTCACGGTCGCCTCCAGTGATGGCGCCGCCGCGCAGGCCGCCCTGGCCCGGATCGAGGCACTGACCGAGGATGTCAAGGTGGGCCGGATCTACAACGGGACCGTCTCCTCGGTCAAGGACTTCGGCGTGTTCGTCGAAATCGCCCCCGGCAAGGACGGCCTTTGCCACATCAGCGAACTCGCCGATGGCTTCGTCAAGTCGGTCGCTGACGTCTGCAGCATCGGTGACGCGATGCAGGTAAAAGTGATCGCCGTCGACGAGCAGAATCGAGTCAAGCTGTCGCGACGCGCGGTGCTGGCCGAGCAGGCCTCCGATGAGGATGAGGCGGCAGAAAGCGGCCAGGCGACGGAGGTGGCAACAACCGACGACGGTGGAGACGACAGCGAGGGGTAACGACGATCGAAGCGCAAGAACGTCGGCAACTGCTGTCCCGCTACGCGGAAATCGCCGAGCTGGCCGGTGGGCTGGCCCACGAGATCCGTAATCCGCTCTCGACGATCTCCATGAACCTCGATCTCCTCGTCGAGGACCTTGCGTCCTCGGATGCCCCCCGCGATCGGCGGACGCTCGACAAACTGCACACCGTGCAGTCCGAGTGTCGTCATCTCGAGGAGATCCTCGACGCCTTCCTGCAATTTGCCCGCGTCGGAGAACTTGACCTCGTTCCCACCGACCTGAATTCGGTTGTCAGCCGCTTTCTTGACTTCTACCGGCCCCAGGCCGACGACACCAAGATCGAAATCAGCCCCCATCTGCAACCCGGCCTTCCCGCCGTCGCTGCCGACGAACCGCTGTTGCGACAGATGTTGATGAACCTTTGCCGCAACGCCGCCGACGCGATGCCTGGCGGCGGCCGACTCGAGATCCAGACCACCGTCGTCGATAATCGGGTTGCGCTGGTCGTGATCGACAACGGCCGAGGGATGGACGACGCGGCCCGGTCACGGATGTTTGACACGTTTTTCTCGACACGACCATCCGGCAGTGGTCTCGGGCTGCCAACGGTCCGTAAAATCGTGCAGGCCCATCTCGGAACGATCGACTGTGAGAGCGAACCGGGCCAGGGCACAAAGTTCACGATCCTGCTGCCGATCGAAACCGAAACCTCCTCATGAACGATCCCGCACAGGTTGATCCGCAACCAACCGGCAACGAGCAGCCCGGACCTCCGATCCGCGTGCTGGTCATCGACGACGACGAACCCCATGCCCAGGCGGTCGCCGAGAGTCTCGAGCGGGTCGGTTACGACTGTGTCACCGCGCACTGTGGCGAGGAGGGAGCCCAACGGATCGAAAGCGACAACTATGACGTCGTGGTGACTGACCTGATGATGGACGATCTCGATGGGCTCGCCCTGCTGCAGAAAACCAAGGACGAGTTGCCCAATGCCGAGGTCATTCTGTTGACCGGGCACGCCTCGGTCCAGTCGGCCCTGGCCGCCGGCCAGGCCGGTGCGTCGATGTACCTCACCAAGCCGCTCGACATCAACGAGTTGCGAGCCGCCGTCAAGAAAGCCTCGACCCGCCTCCGGTTGCTTCGACGCAACGCCGAGCTCTCGAGACGACTCGACGAAAAATTCGGTTTCGAGGGTGTGATCGGCAACAGCCCGACAATGAACCGTGTCATCGAACAACTCAAACACGTCGCCCCGACCGGCAGCACGGTGCTGATCCAGGGCGAAAGCGGGACCGGCAAGGAACTCGTTGCCCGTGCCCTGCACCAGAACAGTGATCGCAAGACCAAGCCGTTTGTCCCGCTCAACATCTCGGCATTGCCCGAGAGTATCCTCGAGAGCGAGTTGTTCGGGCACGAGGCCGGTGCATTCACCGGTGCCATCGGCCGCCGCGTCGGCAAGTTCGAGTTCGCCAACGGGGGGACACTGTTCCTGGACGAGGTCGGCGAGATGCCGACCGAGACACAGATCAAGCTGCTGAGGGTTCTCGAGGATCACAAGGTGGCGAGAATCGGGGCGAACGAGGAGATCAAGATCAACGTCCGGGTGGTCGCGGCCACCAATGCGGATCTCGAATCCGCCGTCCGTGAAAAACGGTTTCGCGAAGACCTCTACTACCGACTCGCGGTCGTCACGATTGATCTGCCGCCGCTCCGGGAACGACGGCCTGATATTCCACTGCTGGTCGACCACTTCCGTAAGGAGTTTGCCGAATCGCACGGCCGCGATGTTCCCGATGTCTCGCGAGCGGCCCGGCAAGCATTGATCGCACATGGCTGGCCGGGCAACATCCGTCAACTCCGCAATACCGTCGAACGAATGCTCGTCCTCGACAGCGATGGCCTGCTCGATGTCGACGACCTGCCGGATGATATCCTGCCAACAACCGAGACCGATCGAGAGGCGGGGCTGGGTCCTACCGGCCCCGACGGCCTCGTCGGTCGACCACTGACGGACGTCGAACGTTACTACATCGAACGGGCACTGCAACTGGTTGACGGCAAGCGCGAGGACGCCGCCGCACTTCTAGGTATTGGCGAACGCACGCTTTACCGTAAAATCAAGGAATACGGGCTCAAGCAGTGACCCGCGGTCCCCGATGCTCCAGAACCCGATGACAACACCGGCGACAACCGGTTTTCTTTTTTTCTCGCGGAACCCCGGATTCCTGACGGTGTTTACTCCTCGCCGCTTCCACAGTGGGCCTGCCTGTTTGCTGGAGAGACCAATGTCACACAGCCGAACGATTGCATTGCTGGCGGTCTCGTTGCTTGCACTTCCGATCGCCGGGTCCGCTGACCAATTGCGGGCGGCCGATCCCGCGCCGGCAGCCGACGTGGCCACCAGGATCGACCGGTTGATCGACGCGGAACTCACGGCAACCAACGCCACCCCGTCTCCTGTCACTTCCGACTTCGACTTTCTCCGTCGCATCACGCTCGATCTTTCCGGCCGGTTGCCGAGCCCGCGTGCCATCACGCTCTTTGGCCTCAATCCCGACTCGGACAAGCGGGTCCGGCTCGTGTCCCAGCTGCTCGAATCATCCGACTTCTCGAGGGTCCAGGCGAAGTACTGGCGAGACGTCATTTTCTCGCGGGCAACCGAAGTGCGGTCGCGACTGATGCTGCCGGCCTTCGAGCAGTGGATGACACAACAGTTCGAGGAACGACGGGGCTGGAACGAAATCGCCACATCGCTCCTGACGGCCTCGGGCGATGTTCGTGAAAACGGCGCCACGGCGCTGATTTTCGCCCAGGGAGGCAGTGCTGCCGAGCTCGCTGCCGAGACCTCAAGAATCTTTCTCGGGATCCAGATTCAGTGCGCCAATTGCCACGACCACCCCACTGATCGCTGGAATCGCACCCAGTTTCATCAGCTCGCAGCCTTCTTTCCTCGCGTTCGCGTTCGGCCGATTCGAGACTCTTCGCCACGATCGTTCGAGGTGGTCTCGCTGGACGTCAATCCACGGTCCCGTCGGAGCAACCCATTTCAAGACAGCGGACGGATTTTCCGTCAGCTCGACCGCAACCGGGACGGCCGGTTGGTCAAGCGGGAGGTGGTCAACTCGAGGCTGAATCGCGTCTTTGACCGCCTGCTTGAACAGGGCGACAAGAACAAGGATCGCGGACTCAGTCTCGCAGAACTCCGCGCGCTGCCGCAGCCCGGCAACGCCAACAACCGCCGACTCGACATCGAACACTTCATGCCCGACCTGGAGAATCCGGCCTCACGCGGTACCCAGATGAAACCGGTCTTTTTTGCCACCCGTGGCCAGACTGCCGAGGAGCTCAGCGACGTGAAACGCCGCCAGCTCCTTGCCGACTATGTCACATCGTCCTCGAACCCCTGGTTCGCCCGGTCGATGGTCAACCGCACCTGGTCGGTCCTGCTCGGCGAGGGCTTCTCGATGCCGATCGACGACCTGGGTCCCGAACGCGAGGTGACTCACCCGGACGCCTTCAAACTGCTGTGTCGTGACTTCGTCGACAACGACTACGACATCCGACGACTTGTCCAGGTCATCACCGGGACTCAAGCCTACCAACGCCAGATCCGTGACCGTGACGTCGCCGACAGTGCCCCGCCGTTTGCCGCAACATCTCCAACCCGGCTCCGCGCCGACCAACTCTACGATTCGCTGCTCGCCGTGTTCGGGTCGGATGTGTCCCGCAGAAGCCGTGGTTCCAGAAGTTCCTCGGGCAGCACACAGTCTCGCCGCAGGCGCTCCCCCCAGGGACGAAATCTTGTCCTGTCGCTGTTCGGCTTCGATCCGTCGACGCCGCCGGAGGATATTGCCGGCACCGTTCCCCAGGCATTGTTCATGATGAACTCGCCGCTGATCAACGCGATGATTCGTGCCGCTGGCAACACCAGGCTGGCCCGAATTCTCGGGCGATTCCCCGACAATGATGAAGCCGTCTCGGAAGTCTACCTGCTGGTTCTTTCGCGAGAACCCACAGCAAACGAGTTGAAGATCTGTCGCGAGTACCTTGCCGAGGTCGGTGATCGCGGTGAAGCGTTTGAAGACCTGATGTGGAGCCTCGTCAATTCCAGCGAGTTCCTTTCTCGAAGATAACCCTGTACCCACCCCGCGGGCCGATGGGGAGTCCTTAGACAATGACCAGTTCATCACGCGTCACTCTGGAAACACTGTCGCGGCGCCGCCTGCTGCAAGCCGTTCCCGCTACGGCGATTGCCGCGGGAAGCGTCGGCCTGAGCGACGTGGTCAGCCTCCGGGCTGACCAACTCCGCAAACAGGGCCGATCCGTGATCCTGCTGTGGATGCAGGGAGGTCCCAGCCAATTCGAGACATTTGATCCGAAACCGGGAACGACCAACGGCGGCCCCACGACGGCCATTTCGACAGCGGTCCCCGGAGTACAGATCGCCTCCACCTGGACACAAACCGCCAAGGTGCTCGACAAGCTCGCGATCATCCGCTCGATGACCAACAAGGAAGGGAACCATCAGCGGGCCACCTACCAGTTGCACACCGGCTACGTGCCCGCCGGCAGTGTCAAGCACCCCTCGCTGGGGGCCAACATTGCCAAGCAACTGTCCGACCCCGCGTTCGAGCTGCCGGCGGTGGTCTCGACCAACCGCACCAATGGCGCCGGTTTCCTTGGTGTCGATTACGAACCGTTCGTCGTTGGCAATCCCGGCCAGCTACCACAAAACGTCGCCACGACGGTTCCGGTTTCACGTTATCGTCGACGGCTGGGATTGCTGGGCCGGCTCGACGGAGAATTCGCAGGCCGTGGAGGCCGGGTCGTCGCCGGCGACCATCAACGGCTGTACAAGAAATCCTCGAGAATGGTGCTCAGCCGCAACGTCACCGCGTTTGACATTTCCGGCGAGCCGGATTCGCTGAAACAGCGTTACGGCGACAACGCCTTCGGCCGGGGTTGCCTGCTGGCACGCCGACTCGTGGAATCCGGCGTGACGTTCGTCGAGGTTCATTCGCGGGGATGGGACACCCACCAGGACAACTTCGATCGAACCACCACGCTGGCCGGACAGGTTGATCCCGCACTGGGCACGCTCATCGATGATCTCGACAGTCGAGGACTTCTCGAAAAGACACTTGTCATCTGGATGGGCGAATTCGGCCGATCGCCACGGGTCAATCCACAAACCGGACGAGGTCACTATCCCCGTGCATTTTCAGTGGCCCTGTCCGGCGGCGGAGTTCGCGGTGGCCAGGTGATCGGTGCCACCACTGAAGACGGCTCGGCAGTTGCCGGCGACCCCGTCTCTGTCCCTGACCTGTTCTGCTCGATCTGCCACTCGCTGAACATCGACCCCCGCATCGAACGCCTCAGCCCGCTGGGTCGACCGATGAAGATCGTCGATGGAGGCCAGGTCGTCGAACAGCTGTTCGCCTGACCGGTCGGTTCAATCCTCGTCCTCGGTCGCCGAGAACGACCGGGTGCGAAAGAACTTCATCGTCTGGGTAACCACCGTCTTGCGAGTTGCCAGTCGCGGGCCCAACGAACGCAGGTAGTTCCACAGTCCGGTGACGACGTAAGGCCGGCGTTTCTCCAGCGCGTCGATCGCTTCCTTGACGACCTGGCGAGCCGTCTGGGATCTCTGTTTCTTCAACCAACCGGGCACACCGGCCACGTCAAAAAACTCGGTCTCGGTCGTCCCCGGACACAATCCCATCACCGTCACGCCGCGGTCCCGGGCCTCGGCCCACAAGGCCTCGCTGAAATGCAGTACGAAAGCCTTCGTCGCGGCATAGACGGGCATGTAGGCCACCGGTTGGAAGCTGACAACACTGGCGACATTGATGATCGCACCGTGCTCACGTGCCAGCATGTCGGGCAGCACACGATAGGTCAGCTCGGTCAGGGCCGAAACATTCAGCGAGACCATTTTCAACATCGAATCGACGTCGGTCCCTTCGATCTCGCCGACGAACCCGAATCCGGCATTGTTGACCAGCAATTCGAGTTCGATGTTCCTGTCGGCAATCCGCCCAAGCAATTCCGGTACCGCCGCGGGTTCGCACAGATCCATCGGCACGATCTCCGTCTGGACCATGTGCTGCGTCCGCAGCTCGTCGGCGAGTTCTTCGAGCAGAGACTCGCGGCGGGCAGTCAGCACCAGGTGCATGCCGTTACCGGCAAGCACCCGAGCAAACTCGGCACCGATCCCGCTCGAGGCCCCGGTGACCAGGGCCCATCGCTCCGTGTATGCTTCCAGCATAACAGGCTCTCCCAGCCAGCCCGTGTGGAACCCGCCTCTCAGCCCGTCAATGGCTGCGAATCGTAACACAAACCGATTGAAATGAAACCCCGCCGGGATCGTGGACTGGCCGCCTCGAGGGGAATTGGTCCGTGCGAGTTGTTAGAGTTGGCCGCATCATGTCCGATTCCTACCCCGTACTCACGCGCCGGCAGGCCCGCGACGTCGATCTTCGCGCAATGCGTGACTACGGCCTGTCGGGCCTGGTGCTGATGGAGAACGCCGGGCGGGGCTGTGCCACGTTACTGGAACGGCTCGGAATCAACGGCCCGGTCTGTGTCTGCAGTGGAAAGGGAAACAACGGCGGCGACGGCTACGTGGTCGCCCGGTATCTCGACAACGGTGGCCACCAGGTCCGGGTGGCCTCGGCCGTTGATCCCGACACGCTCACTGGCGATGCCGCCGTCAACCACGGGATGTTTTCCGCCTCCGGGGGCACGGTCTCGGTCATCGATCCTGCCGGCTGGGACCGAGAACTCAAGGGGGCCGACTGGATCGTCGATGCACTGCTGGGCACAGGAACCCAGGGAGACGTCCGCTCGCCGTTCACCGAAGCCATCGACGCGATCAATCGCACCTCGTCCCCGGTCCTGGCAATCGATTTGCCCAGCGGAATCGACTGCGACACGGGTGCCGTGTTGGGAACTGCTGTCCAGGCACGACACACCGCCACCTTCGTGGCGGCCAAACAGGGTTTCCAGGCAAGAGGACTTCAAGACTGGACCGGCGAAGTCCACGTTATCGACATCGGAATTCCCCGATCCTTGCGCGAGGAAGTGCTGGGATGATGCACCGATTCCACGCCGAGGATTTGCAGGGCGACGAGTTGCTGCTGCGTGGACGTGAGGCACACCACCTCACCGACGTGCTGCGACAAGGTCCCGGCACCGAGGTCGAACTCTTTGACGGACGGGGAACACGGGCAGTCGCCGAGGTAATTTCGTCGGGAAAACGTGAAACGGTCCTGACAATCACCGCCCGTTTCCCCGATCCGTCGACCGACGGCCCCGAACTGGTCCTGGCCACCGCAATTCCCAAGGGTGATCGATTCCGATCGCTGGTGGAAAAGACGACCGAACTCGGGATCGATCGACTGATCCCGCTGAGGACCGATCGCAGCGTGGTCCACCCTGGAAAGGGAAAGTGTCAGAAGATGAACCACGCCGTCATTGCCGCCTGCAAGCAGTGCGGCCGCAACCGACTGATGGCGATTGAACCGGTCACCGCCTGGCGGGAGATGTTGGCCATCGACAACGCGGCGTTGATCATCGCACACCCCGGGGAATCGCCCGCCGCTGAGACTCTCGATCAAGTGCTCAGCGACCCTCCCGGCTCGCTGGTTTTTTGTGTGGGGCCCGAGGGAGGCTGGTCCGAAACCGAACTCCAGGCAGCCGGTAACGCGGGGGCTGTGCGGGTCAGCCTGGGGCCACACGTGCTGCGAATCGAAACCGCGGCCATCGCCCTGGCCGCCCTGGTCACCAGTCGCCTGTGACCGCAGCAGCAGCCGCAAGCCAGCCTATACCGCGTAGGTCAAGAAACCCCGCACCACCGCCAGAAACGCTTCTGGTTCATCGGCGGCAATCGAGTGGGCGCTGTTGGCAAAGACCTTCAGATGGGCCCGCGGGATTTTCTCGGCAATCTCCCGAGAATGATCGGGAGCACAGATCCAGTCACGAGCACCGGCAAGCACCAGCGTCGGACAGGTGATCGATGCCAGGCGGTCGGTGTAGTCGAAGGTACGGAGAAATTCCGAGAACCCGAGATTGAGCTGTTCAAAGTTTCGTCGCCCACGCGACCACGACCGTTCAGATTTCTCGGCATCGTACTTTGTCGAGTACATCGGCCCCATCTCAGTGTAGTACTCCTTCAGTTGTTCCAGTGATTCAAACGATCCCGCCCACAGCCGTTCACACACAGCCTGTTGTCGGGGTGTCCCCCGCTCGGCGACAATCCGCCTGGCATCGTCAAGAAACCGATGACTGGCCGCGGTGGCGCAGAGCACGAGATGAGACACGCGGTCGGGATAGCGGATCGCATAACCGATCGCGACCATTCCGCCGTAGGATGATCCCAGCACACAGATCTGGTCGAGTCCAAGATAATCGCGCAACGCGTCCAGATCGTCGATGTTCTCCTCGAGCGTATAGCTCTGTGGATCCGCCGCCGCGCTGCGACCTGAACCGCGGTGGTCGACGTAGACCAACTGGGCCACGTCGGTCAACCCGTTGACGGTCGACTTGAAACCGACATGGTCTCCACCGGGTCCACCGTGCAACAGGAAAAGAACCGGCCGCTGGACCATCCGGTCGCCATCGGGCACCAGGCCGGCCCCGTCGACATCAAAGTAGATCTCGGTTCCACGCACCCGGGCTTTCATCGCAATCACTCTCCTGGTGAGTCGTCGAACCGGTGAGTCGGAACCGGGCGTCCTGGCCGGAAACTCTGCGTCTGCCGAAACTCGGCCACCGCGCCACGGGCACCAACAGCCGCGTTCACTTCCTTGTGAACCACTTCCTTGAGCCACTCCGGATCGCAGGCCACCCGGGCATTGACGATCAGGTCTATCGTCTTCACCTGGCAATTCGAAGACAAAGACAACTCGGGGGCGTTCTCGCTGGAAACAAGGTTGGCCACCCCGAAGAACCCCTCCCACAATCCGATCACCTTCAGATGAGCCGTTTCGGCATCCCGTTCACCCAGGATCTCACCCAGCCGGGTGACCACGTCGAGCAACAGGTCATCAAGATCGAAAGACTCGTCGGCAGCCACGTGGAGGCTGCTGTTGAGCCAGCCCAGTTCCGCTTCGCCCTCGGCATACGTGTCGTAGTCGATATCGAGAACCCGTCGACCAAAATCACCGTCCTGGTCGAGCAAGGCGACCAGTTGATCGACTCCTTCACCGGTCCTGGCCGACATTCTGATGACCGGCACGCCCGGACACCTGCGGCTGACCAGTTCCACGAGTTCCTCGACCTGCTCGTCGGAAAGTTCATCGATGCGGTTGACCAGGATGGCATCGGCTTCTTCGAGTTGTTTGACCAGGATGTAGGCGGCCTTGGGTGAAAACCCCGAACCCGTCTCGCCTCGCAATACCCGCCGGCCATGGCTGGGCTTGAGGATCACAGTGTAGGGAGCAATCTGGAACCGTGCTTCGAACAGCCGCTTGATAGGCTGGATCACGGTGGCAACCAGGTCGGTACAGCTTCCCACCGGCTCGGCCAGGATCACGTCAGGACGCTGATCCTCTCCCAGGGCCTCGATCGTGCTCATCAACTCGTCGAAGTTGCAACAAAAGCAGGCCCCGGCGACTTCGCCAACGTCGAAACCCTGTGAACGGAAGGTGTTGGTATCGACCAGGTCGCTGGCCTGGTCGTTGGTGACCACACCGACGTTTTTTCCCTGGTCGGAATAGTGGCGAGCCAGTCGTGCCAGCGTGGTCGTCTTGCCTGCCCCCAGAAATCCACCAACCATGATGTATCGGATCGTGTGCATCATGACTCCACGGCAGGCTGTCGAGATGGCCGGCTAGACATTCACACCGCTTGTCATCGTCCACGCAAGCTGCGACAAGGAAAGTTGCAGTTCGACAAGCGTTCCGACCAGAACGCTCCATCCTAGACAATTCCGCCATCGCGACCAATCAAGTCTCACTCCGGCAACATCCCATGACCGGTGACAAGGCCTCTCGAGACGACCGTCCCGCTGTCCTGGGGGGAACTTCGCTCCGCCCCGAAGGGGCTCCCGGTTGGCCGCCCGGGGATCCGTCGATCGTCGACGTTCTGCACCAGGCGGCGATCGACGGCAGTTGGGGACGCTATCACGGTCCACACACCACGACCCTCTCGGAACAACTGGCCCGTCTCCACGGCCTCGAACATGTCGTTCTCTGCGCCAGCGGTACGGCCGCCGTCGAACTGGCTCTCCGGGGACTGAAAATCGGTCCTGGCGACGAGGTGCTGCTGGCCGCCTACGACTTCCGGGGCAATATTCAGGATGTCCTCTGCGTGGGAGCGACCCCGGTCCTGGTCGACATCCGTCCGGACAATTGGAATCTCGACGTCTCTCTTGTCGAAGCAGCGATCACCGATGCCACCCGCGCCCTGCTCGTTTCACACCTTCACGGTGGCCTGGTTGACATGCCCGTGCTGCGGGATCTGGCCGATGCGCGGGGGCTGCCGATCATCGAAGACGCCTGCCAGGTTCCAGGAGCCCGTGTTTGCGGTCGGACCGCCGGGACCTGGGGTGACGTCGCCGTGCTTTCCTTCGGCGGCAGCAAGTTGCTTTCGGCCGGTCGCGGCGGTGCGTTGCTGACCAATGACGGGGGGGTTGTGCAACGGGTGAAGCTGTACACGCAGCGAGGCAACGAGGCCTACCCGCTTTCCGAACTGCAGGCCGCCTTGCTCGTTCCCCAGCTCGATGCCCTCTCCGAAAGCAACCAGCGTCGCAGCCTTGCCGCCGACCGACTGATCGAAGGCCTCGCCGGTTGCCCGGGACTGCAACCGTTTACCAACCCCGTCCTGGACGATTCTCAGCCGGGCTACTACAAGCTCGGCCTGCAATTCAAGCCCGCCGACTGCGCGAATCTCTCGCGGGACGCCTTCGCCAAGGCGGTCCGCTGTGAAGGCGTGGCGATCGATCCCGGCTTCCGGTCACTCCACAAGTCACACGCCCGACGACGATTCACCGCACCCCACAAGTTGCCTCATGCCGACCAGGCCGACAGCAACGTCCTCGTGCTGCATCACCCCGTCCTGCTCGGCAGCGACGAGGATCTTCAACAGGTCCTTACCGCCGTCGTCCGTGTCGCTGACCACGCGGAAGAAATCGGCCAACTGCTGGGTTTTGCCTGTTGAGCTGATCGGCGGACGATCGCGCCAGCGGCAGATCAATCGCCGTGCAGTTTCCGGAGCCGGCCCGAGGTTCTCATCATCAACTGCATCCGCTCGAACTCATCAAGCCATTCCCCGGTCACCCGCTGCAGAAGTGACCGCCCGTCATCGGCAGTCGGGCCGGACGGAGAGGCATCGACACCGGCGGTCATGGCGCGGTACTTCGCCAGTGTCCGATCGCCGAAAATTCCACAGAGAAAATCATCCTCGCTGAGAAAAACGACAACCGGAACGCGATGACCACCGTTGACCGACAACCGCTCGGTCAACTCGGGGTTCTCATCGCGATCGAGGTAGCGGACCTGGATCGCCGGGTTGGCCTCGGTAAACCGCTCGAAAATCGGGCACTGGTTGACACAGTCACCACACCACGCACCGGCCAGCACGATCACTTTCATCTCGCGGACAAATCCCGACAGCACGGCGAGTTGTTGTTCGTCGAGCGTGATTTCCTCGTAGACCTTCTGCCACCGATCACGGTGTTCGGGCGTTCCGTGCTGATCGAGGAAGTCCCGGTAATCAAACCCCTTCCGAAATTCGTCTGCAAGACAGCTCATCGAAGTATCTCCTGGAGTGTTGCCGGCGGGAACGACCAACATAGGCACCGATACCGTTCCGGGCAACACGCCGCAAAGGCACCGCGGCGGACATCGAAAACGTCAGAGCACTCGCTGTGACTGCGGCACAGAAATCACCTAGGATGGAGTCTTGTTTCTTTACCCGGTCAAGGGAAACTCCATCGTGGACGTTGTTGAAATCCTGAAGGCGCTCGTGTCGATTCCCAGCGTCAATCCGATGGGACGCGACCTTTCGGGTCCGGAGTACTTCGAGACCCGGGTCAGCGAATGGCTCTGCGGGTTCTTTGCCGAACGCGAAATCCCTCACGAGCGGATCGAGGTCGTTGAGGGTCGGGCAAACGTCATCGCCCGGGTCGACGCCGGCCCCGACCGGCCGACTGTGATCCTCGACGCCCACCAGGACACGGTGCCCGTCGATGGCATGACGATCGAACCGTTCGACCCGATTGTCCGTGACGGGCGGCTTTACGGTCGCGGTGCCTGTGACGTCAAAGGGGGCATGGCGGCAATGCTGCATGCGGTCGCCCGCCTCGCCGCCGAACGCCCTGCCGATGCGGTCAACGTTGTCATGAGTTGCACGTGCGATGAAGAAGCCACCGTCCAGGGCATCAACGACCTGGTACGTCTCTGGACCGATGACTCTCGGCACTCGGACCTGCTGCCCGACAAGCCCGACGCGGCACTGGTAGCCGAACCGACGAATCTTGACATCGTCGTCGCCCACCGCGGTGCCACCCGCTGGCAAGTACGAACCGGGGGCCGTGCCTGCCACAGTTCACAACCCGAACAGGGAATCAACGCCATCTACCGGATGGCGAAGGTGATTGCCGGCCTCGAGGAATACGCCGCGACGCTCGCCGACCGCGTCACGCCTCATCCACTGTGCGGTCCCGCGACGCTTTCGATTGGCCGGATCACCGGCGGCGTCAGCGTGAACACGGTACCGGACGAATGCCTGATCGAGGTCGATCGACGGGTGATCCCCGGGGAAAACGGGGCGGAAGTGATGGACGACGTCCTGGCCTTTCTGCAGGAACGCGTCGAGGTTCCGTTCGAGTTTCTTCCCCCGTGGCTGACGGGGCTGCCGCTGCCCGACGATGGCAACCAGGCCTGGGCGGCAAGACTGCTGGAACATGTCAGCTCCGTCGCCGGACCGCACCGGACAGTTGGCGTGCCCTACGGTACCCATGCCTCGCGGTTCGCCAACGCCGGTGTCCCGGGAATCGTCTGCGGTCCCGGCTCGATCGACCAGGCTCACACCAAGGACGAATGGCTCGCCATCGACGAACTCGAGCAGGCGGCCGAAGCGTACTACCGATTCTGCTCGGTCGCAGTTTGATGTCCTGCTGGGCATGTGCCAGACTGGTCGTTCATGATCCCCGGGAGGTGGTTTGGTGCGCGTTTTAACGTTCGGTGAAGTGATGATCCGCCTGGCACCCGCGGAATTCCTCAGGGTCCGACAGGTCCTGCCCGGGCGACTCGAAGCCACCTTCGGTGGCGGGGAACTCAACGTCGCCGTCTCGATCGCCAACCAGGGAGGCGACTCCGCTTTTCTCACCAGCGTTCCCGACAACACGCTGACCGACGCCCTCGAGCAGGAGATGCGGAAGCTGGGTGTCGATACCAGCCTCGTCCGCCGCAGCGACCGGGGACGATTTGGAATTTACTTCGTCGAAACCGGGGCCAACCAGCGTGGGGGCACGGTGACCTATGATCGCGACGGCACGTCAATCGCCCTGGAAACGGCTGCAGCATACGACTGGGAGGCGGTCTTCACCGGTGCCGACTGGTTCCATGTCACCGGAATCACTCCGGCCATCAGCGAAACCGCTGCCGGAGCCGCGTTGGCCGCCGTCCAGGCCGCGTCAGCACAAGGCCTGAGCGTCTCCTGCGATCTCAATTTTCGCAAGAAGCTCTGGAACTGGCGACCCGGCACGGCCTCGATCGATCTGGCCCGGGAAACAATGCGGGGCCTGATGCCATTCATCAACGTCGTTGTCGCCAACGAGGAAGACTGTGATCTGTGCCTGGGCATCCTGGCTCCCGAAACCGATGTCGAGGCCGGCGAGTTGAACATCGCGGGTTACGAGGCGGTCGCTCGCCAGATCGTTGACGAGTTTCCCAACGTCACCACGGCCGCGATCACACTTCGCGAGAGCATCTCGGCCAGCCACAACAACTGGGGAGCGATGCTCTACGACACGGCCTCTGATTCGGCACACTTCGCGCCCACCGATGATCAGGGAAACTACCGACCCTACGAAATCCGCAACATCGTCGATCGCGTCGGTGCCGGCGATTCGTTTGCTGGAGGCCTGATCTTCGGCCTCTCGACTCCGGAACTCTGCGACCCCGCCACCGCGTTGCGGTACGCCACTGCGGCAAGTTGCCTGAAACACAGCATCAAGGGCGACTTCAGTTATGCGGAACGGCAGGAAATCGAAGCTTTGATGGGAGGGGCCGCCTCGGGTCGAGTCTCCCGCTAACTTCCGCAACACACCCACTCCTCTTTCGTTCGACCGATTCTCATGCCCCGACGTCGCCGACGCGTGGAGAAGTGGCTGGCCGAAACAAGCACGCCCGTTTTCGTCCTCGACACCGACCGTGTCGTCGGCTGGTTCAACTCGGGTTGCGAACAACTGACGGGCTGGTCGGCTGAAGATGTCGTGGGTTGGCGGTGCGACTACAGCAGCGAATTCGCAGCCGACACTGTCGACGCGCTGGTGGCGAGCCTCTGCCCACCACCGGATCTTGCCCTCTCCGCAAGGCAGCAGGTGCCGGTCGAGGTGGCCTGCAGGGACGGCCACCCGCAGCCCCGGATCATGCATGTCTTCCCTCTCGAAGACGCCGACGGCCAACCCGACGGTTTCCTGGGGGTGCTGCTGCCGGTTCCCCGGAGTGATTCTGCCACGTTGACCGATTCGCCCACGCACAGATTACACGCCGAACTCGCCGCATTGCGGATCGCGCTGCGGCAACGCTACGGAACCGACACGCTGCTGGGAACCGGGCCCGCCATGACCCGTGTTTTGCAGCAGGTCGAGCTCGCCGTCGATTCTCTCAACGGTGTCACCCTCATCGGAGAACCCGGCACCGGTCGCGAACACGCGGCGCGCGCGATCCACTACGCAGGACCCAACGGGGACCATTCGTTCATTCCGCTTCACGCCGTCACTCTCCCGACCGTTGAACAGGCCAGCCTGATTGATCGCATGCTCGGACCCCATCGATCACCACAGACCGGACCCGACGTTCTTCAGCCCGGCACCCTCTTCCTGGCCGAGATCGACCGGCTCCCCCGCGACATCCAGCAACAACTCCTCGATCGGCTCGACGCCGATCCCGAACGGCATCCCACAATGCGGCTGATGGCCTCGTCGACCATCTCACCTGAACTGGCTGTCGACTCCGAGCAATTGCTTCCCGAACTGCATTACCGGCTGACGGCAATCACCATTTCTCTCCCGGCCCTCCGCGATCGTCCGGATGATTTCCGCACCCTCGCACAGCACATTCTCGAACAACACAACAAGTCGGCGGACTTCCAGGTCGGTGGGCTGACCCAGTCGACCTGGACCACACTGGGGCAGTATCTCTGGCCCGGGAACCTCGATGAACTCGATGCCGTCATCCGCGAGGCGGCCCAGGCTGCTGCTGATCGGCAGTCCCCCCGCGTTGATGTCCAGGACCTGCCCTTCCGCTTCCGCACCGGACTGGACGCTCAACGCGTCGGTCCGCCGCTCGCGACACCACTGGAACCACTCGACGTCGTCATCGAACGCGTGGAACGCGAGCACATTCGACGGGCACTCGAACAGGCTCGTGGCAACAAGGCCCGGGCCGCCCGGCTGCTCGGGTTGACCCGACCAAAGCTGTACCGACGCCTCCAGCATCTCGACATGCTCGATGACGAAGTGGGCCAGGCGGCCGGTTAGCGGCGGACGATCGGGGCTTCGAAACGACCGATGCCAACATTGATCACCGCCGGTTGTCCCGATTCAATCGCCCGCTCCAGTGCTGCGGGCAGATCCTCGATCCTCTCGACGTGCTCACCCCAACCGCCCAGGGCACGACAGACCTCGTCGTACCGCGTTGCCGCCAGGTCGCAGCCGATCAACCGGTCTTCACCGTAATCGCGCAGCTGGATCTGGTGCTCGGCATTCCAGCAGGCGTCATTGCCCACGACAATGACCATCGGCAGGTTGTGGCGCACAGCCGTGTCGAGTTCCATCGCGTGGAAGCCAAACGTGCCGTCACCGACGGTCGAAATCACCCTGGCAGCGGGACAGGCCAGGCGGGCGGCCAGGGCGAATGGCACACCGGCACCGATCGACCCCGAGGGCCCGTTGATCATGCGGTGAGTCGATCCGACAATCGCCTGCGTCCACTGACCGAATTCCCCTCCGTCGGAAACGAATACCGATTCCTCGGCGGCGGCCAGCGCATCGTGAACCGCCCGCGCCAGCTGCACCGGGTGCACCGGTTGCCCGTCGGATGCGGTGATCTCGGACCACTCGGGAGGTCGAAATTCGATCGCCTCACGAACCCGGGCCAGCCAGTCCGCCAGGTCGCTGCGAGGTGCCGTGGCGGATTGCACCAGGCGTTCCAGTGCCGGCAGGGAGTCGGCGAGGTCACTGGCGGCCAGGCGACCGGCGGTTTCGAGCGATGTCGCGTGCTGCTGCAACACGTCGGCATCGGGATCGATCAACACCACCTGGCAATCGTCGGCAACGATCGGAGCTTCGAGAAATCGAAGCCCAACATCGGGCTTGCGACCAACCAGGACCAACAGGTCCGACTCGGCCAGGACCTCCGCAAACGCCCCCAGCCCCGGATCGTTGATTCCGCGGGGGCTGCCCATCGCGAGCGAGGGCACACCGGTGGCCCGTTCGACTTCTTCCAGGATACCGGGCCCCGGCCCCCGGACCATCGCCGGACCGGCCAGTACCAGTGGCCGACTCGCCTGACCCAACAAGGTGTGCACCGTTGTGGCCGTTTCCCGATCGAGCAGGCTGACGACCGGATGAGCATCGGTGACGAGCGGGCGTTCGGAATCCGACACCTCGCACTCCCCGGACAACACGTCACCGGGCAACGCCACGTGCACCGGCCCGGGCCGTCCGCTGCGAGCCAACCGCATTGCCCGGGCCAGGTCGTGGCCCAGTCCCGACGGCTCCGACGCCGTCCACGACGCCTTGGCAATCCGGCCGGCGATTTCCGCCTGCGGCATCTCCTGGAAAGCACCCTGCCCGTCACGGGAACGGGGGGAGCAACCGCTGAGGACCACCAGCGGCGACTCGGCCATGGCGGCGACGTACATCGAGGTCAGCGTATTGGTGAACCCCGGACCGGCAGTGACCAGGGCGATTCCCGGTTCGCCGGTCAACCGGCCCCAGGCATCAGCCATGTGGACCGCCGCCGCCTCGTGCCGCACATGGATCAACTCGATCCCGCTCCCGATCGTCGCATCGAAGACCGGCATGATCTGGTTGCCGGAGAGCGAAAACAGGTGACGAACTCCGGCAGTCTCCAGAGCCGCGACCAGCAGGTCAGCTCCGCGGAGCGAGGGGAGTGAAGGGCTGCTCATCGTGGGGCGATCATAGCGTGCAGCGCGATAGGGCAACACCTACAATGACCGTTCCCTTTCTCCAGAGATTGTCACCAATGACCGCCCACTCCCGGAAACTCTCCCGTCGAGATCTGCTGGCGCGCACGGCCGCCTGGACAATCGCTCCCGGACTGTTCGCCGGGAACGGGCTGGCCGGCCCGCAGAAACATCGCCCTCGCGTCGCGGCAATATTCACCGAGTTCCGTTTCCGGTCTCACGCTTACAACATCCTGGAAAACTTCTTCAAGCCCTACCTCTTCCGTGGCCGTCTGGTCGATCCTGGTGTCGATATTGTCTCCTTTTATGCGGACCAGTTCCCCAAGGGAGACATGGCCCGCGACATCGCCGGCCGATTCAAGGTCCCGCTGTTTGATTCAATCGAGGAGGCAATGTGTGTCGGTGGCCAATCACTGGCCGTCGACGCCGTGTTGTCGATCGGCGAGCACGGAGACTACCCGGTCAACAAGCTCGGACAGAAGATGTACCCGCGGAAGCGGTTTTTCGACGAGGCACTCGCGGTGATGAAGCGGGCCGGTCGCCACGTGCCGCTGTTCAACGACAAGCACTTCTCGTACCGGTGGGACTGGGCCCGGGAGATGGTCGATACGGCGCGGGCCAATCGAATGCCATTGATGGGCGGCAGTTCGGTTCCGCTGGCCCAGCGGCGACCGTACCTGGACGTACCGCGTGGAAGCCGGATCACCGAAGCCATTTCGATCCACGGGGGCGCATTGGAGTCATACGGGTTTCATGGACTCGAGGTGCTGCAGTCGATGGTCGAGGCCCGGGGGACCGGGGAAACCGGGATCGCCCGCGTCCAGGTTCTCGAGGGAGACGCCCTGTTCGAAGCCGCCGACAAGGGACGTTGGTCGATGGACCTGGCCGAAGCAGCGATGCTGGCCGAACTCAAGCGTCAACCTCGCTCGATGAGACGTCTCCTGTCAGAGCACGAGAACACTTCTCCTCACGGAATCCTGATCGAGTACCGCGATGGGCTCAGGGCGACCGTGCTCAAGGTCGGCAGCAACTCCAATCGCTGGAACTTCGCCTACCGGGCCGAAGGTGACAAGAAACCCCGCGCCACGGCACTGTTCAACGGTCCCTGGGGAAATCGTTGCCTGTTCAAGGGACTCTCCCACGCCATCCAGTCGATGTTCATCCACCGGCGTGAGGTTTACCCGGCCGAGAGAACCCTGCTGGTCACCGGCGCGCTCGACGCGGCCGTGAGAAGTTACCATGCCGGCGGCCGGCCCCTGGAAACACCTCACCTGGACATCGGCTACACGCCGACGGACTTTTCCGACTTCCGTGAAAACGGTCTCAGCTGGAAACTCATCACCAAGCACACGCCACAGCCTCGCAGTTTTCAGCCCGGCGACCAGAAGTTGCTTTCCGGTTCTTCTCCGCCCGAGAACGACTAGTTCCAGCATTTTTCGCACAGTCTCCGACCACCAGGACACCCACCATGACCATCCGCTTGTTGCTGATTTCGAACCTGCTGCTGTTTGTCGCCCCGTTGTCGGCCCAGGACAACTACAAGCTCGGGCCCGACTCGATGGTCCAGGACAAGGTTCCCCAGGGCAGCGTCACCCAGCACAAGTGGACCAGCAAGAAGGTCTTTCCCGGCACCGTCCGCGATTACTGGATCTACGTACCCAAACAATACAACGGCCGCACGCCGGCGGCGATCATGGTCTTCCAGGACGGTGGCACCTATGTCAACACGAAGCGTCAATTCCGTGTGCCGACGGTCTTCGACAACCTGATTCACAAGGGCGGGATGCCGGTGACGATCGGGATCTTCATCAATCCCGGCGTGATCCCGGCCACGCGGAAGGGTGCCAGGCCGCGTCGCAACCGCAGCTTTGAATACGACACGCTGAGCGGCCAGTACGCCCGGTTCCTGCTCGAGGAAATCCTGCCGGAAGTGAGCCGGTCCTACAAGCTGACCGACGATGCCGAGCTGCGTGCGATCGGTGGTATCAGCTCCGGGGGAATCTGTGCCTGGTCGGTGGCCTGGGAGCGACCCGACAAGTTCCGGAAAGTTCTCAGCCACGTCGGCAGTTTCACGAACATCCGGGGCGGACACCACTATCCGGCGATGATCCGCAAGACCGAACGCAAGCCGATCCGTATCTTCTTGCAGGACGGCACCAACGATCTCGACAATCTGCACGGCAGTTGGCCGCTGGCGAACCGCCAGATGGCCGCGGCACTGAAGTTCACCAAATACGACTACAGGTTCGTGATGGGAACCGGGGGCCACAACGGTCGCCACGGCGGCGCGATCCTGCCCGAATCACTCCAGTGGCTCTGGCGGGGCTGGAACGGAAAATCCGGATCGAAAGACAAAGCGAAATAGTCGCCGTCATCAACCTCACCGGGATCATCGAGGAATCGAACATGATCATCCGACCTGCCAGCGTTTTGCTGCTCGTGCTGACCTGCTCGACCGCTCTTGCCCAGGACATGCCGTTGACCCAGGTCCTGTTGCCCGGCCAGGGCTGGGAACTGGTCGGTTCGGGGTACAAGTTCACCGAGGGACCGGCTGTCGATGACAAGGGCAACGTCTTCTTTACCGACATTCCCAACAACAGGATTCATCGAATCGATGCGGTCACTGGCAAGGTCGGCGTGTTCGCCACGGAAACGGCCCGGACCAACGGGCTGATGTTCGGGAGTGACGGGTTGCTCTACGGTTGCCGCAACGGCGACCGACAGGTGGTGGCTTACGCGGCCGATGCCAGTCACACTGTCATTGCCGACAACCTGCCCTGCAACGACCTGGTGGTGACCTCCGACGGTCGATTGTTTGTCACCGACCCGGCCAACGGCAAGGTCTGGCATATCGATGACAAGCGGAAAAAACGCGTGGTCGCCGAGGGAATTCATCCCAACGGCGTGATTCTCTGGCCCGGCCAGGGAACGCTCGTCGTCACCGAACGCAACGAACCTCACCTGTGGACCTACCGTGTGGAGGCCGACGGAAGCCTGTCGCATCGCGAACGGTACTATCTGCCGCTGCGGATGTTGCCCGGTCGTGAGCGGCCCGGTTCGGATGGAATGACCGTCGATGCGGCCGGTCGGCTGTACGTGACCACGTACGCCGGCGTCCAGATGTTCGACCCCACCGGTCGGATGGGCGGCGTGATCCACAAGCCTCAACGCGGTTCGTTGGCAAATGTCGTTTTCGGTGGCCCGCGGCTGGACCTGATGTACGTCACCGCCGGTGACAAGGTCTTTCGACGAAAGACAAAAGTCCGCGGTGCTCCCTACTTCCTGAAACCCCGCGCCGGGTCGCGCTGAGACAAAGAGCGTGTCATGCCGCTGAGGGTCACCAACATTCGGCTGCCGGTCACGCTGGACGAGGCCCACCTCGGTCCGGAACTCTCGCAACGGCTGGGGATCAACCTGCCGGATCTCGTCGGCTGGCGAATCCTGAAAAAAAGCCTCGACGGCCGCTCGAGGCAGAACCTCAAGTTCGTCTATTCTGTCGCCGCCGAAGTCGTGGATGAAGCCGGGCGGCTGGAGTCGCTGCTTGTACGCGAAGGCGTCGATCGTTTCCTGCCCAAGCAATTCGACGATCCTCCCCCGGGAACAACACCCTCACCCCAGCGACCGATCGTGATCGGCTCGGGCCCCGCCGGCCTGCTGGCAGCCTACTATCTGGCGATCCGGGGTTACCGGCCGTTGATCATCGAACGGGGTCCCGCGGTCAAGCAACGAATCGGCAGCATTCAACGCTTCGATGCCGGCGGAGATCATGATCCGGAAGACAATTACCTCTTCGGTGAAGGAGGCGCAGGGACCTTCAGTGACGGCAAACTCACCTGCCGGCTCTCCGGGCCCGACATCGACTGGGTCCTCGAACGGTTCGCCGAAATGAGCCGGATTCCCTCGGTCGTCTACGAGCAACGTCCGCACCTGGGCAGCAATCGCCTGCCGGCCACCGTGAGGCGTTTTCGAGAGGCGATCGAGTCGGCCGGAGGAGAATACCGTTTCGGTTGTCGCCTGGACGGTCTGAACATCGAGGACGGGCAACTGGCGGGGCTGGAAACCAGTGACGGTCCCCTGGCCGGATCGCTGGCGATCCTGGCCATCGGCCACAGTGCACGTGACACCTACCGGATGCTCGTCGAAACCGGTATCCCGGTCCAGCCGCGAGCCTTCCAACTGGGACTGAGAATCGAGCAGTTGCAGGAGCAGATCAACGCCGAAGCCTACGGCCGGCCCGAGTATCCCGACCTGCTTGGTGCGGCCAACTACAGCCTTGTGGCGCATGGAAACCGCAACGTCTACACGTTCTGCATGTGTGCTGGAGGCCAGGTGATTCCCAGTATCTCAGAACCGGGGATGCTCTGTACCAACGGCATGAGCAACTCCCGGCAAGACTCGACGTTTGCCAACAGTGGTCTGATGGTGACCATCGAGCCCGAGGAGTTCGGGGGAACCGATCCCCTGGCCGGCATGCGACTTCAGCAGCAGTTCGAATCGATTGCCTACCGGATCGGCGAGGGAGAATACACCGTTCCCGCCCAGACGGCGGCCGACTTTCTTGCCGAGCGAACGCCAGCGATCGGCAGCACGATCGAAACGTCCTACGCTCGTGGCAGCGTGGCGAGTTCGCTGGAGATGCTTCTGCCAGCGACGGTGATCGCGGCCATCAAGCGGGCCCTGCCCCTGCTGGACCGCAAGTACCACGGGGCCTTCCTGCCCGGGGCCGTGCTGGTGGGGCCGGAAACGCGGGGCAGTGCCCCGGTGAGGATTCTTCGTGATCGCCAGACATACCAGTCACCGGAGTGCGGGGGACTGTATCCCGTCGGCGAGGGAGCAGGATTTGCCGGCGGCATCATCAGTGCCGGGGTCGACGGGCTGCGGGCGGCACGGGCCATTGTCCGGGAATTCGCACCCGCCTGACACCTATTCCCCCAGCGTGCTCTTGCGACGAAGAATGTGGTGGTAGTGCTGTGCAAAGCGATGCGATTCGTCGCGGACGTACTGCAGCAATCGCAACCCGAACCCGTGACGGCTCAACCGCCTTGGTTCCGGCTCACCCGGCACATAGACCTCCTCCTGCTGCTTCGCCAACGAGATCGTGAATGGGGGTTCCACGTCGATCAATCTCATCGCCTCGATCGCGGCATTCAGTTGGCCCCTGCCGCCGTCAATCAGCAGCAAGTCCGGAAACGCCTCGCCCTCCTGCAACAACCGCTTGAATCGTCTCGCGATCACTTCACGGATCGATGCGTAGTCGTCCACGCCGGTGACCGTGCGAATCCGGTACCTCTTGTAACCGTGCTTGAAGGGTAGCCCGTCGATGAACTGGACGAGACTGGCGACGGTCTGACCACCCTGGAGGTGGGCGATATCGACACCCTCGATGCGGCGAGGCAACTCGGGCAGCCCGAAGATCTGTTTCAGACCGGCCAGTCCTTTTTGCGGATCGACATAGAACACCTCCGGTTGGGCGTGTTCCTCGAGATCGCCGCGGAGCTTCAGCGCCTCCAGTGCTTCGATCTCATCTCGAATCCGGCCCGCCTTCTCATAAAGCTGTTCGGCCGAGGCCGCCCGCATCTCATCGGCGAGTTCCTTCAACAGTCGTGCCTTTCCTCCATCGAGAAACGTCTGCAGCCGCCGAATATCTCGACGATAGTCTTCCTTGCTGACCCTCAGGTTGCAGGGGGCGGTGCATTGATCGATGCTCGCCAACAGGCAGGGCCGAAACCACTGCCAACGATCGTCGCCGTCGTTGATGTCCAGCGAGCAGGTCCGGAAGCGGAAGATCCTCTGCAGCACCGCGATCGCACCTCGCAGTTTCTTGGGGCTGGTGAACGGGCCATACAGCCGCGTGCCGCGGGAGCGGGGTGTCCGGGTGAATTCAACGCGAGGAAAATCCTCGCGAACAAAGATCTCCAGGTACGGGAACGTCTTGTCGTCCTTGAGCTCCTGGTTGAAGCGGGGCTGCGCGTCCTTGATCAACCGGGCCTCCAGCAGCAACGCGTCGACCTCGCTGTCGGCCTCGATGTACTCCACGTCCTGGATCTCGCGGACCAGCTCGGCGGTCCGCGTTTCCTGGGCTGCCGCCGCCGTGAAGTAACTGCCGACCCGGCTCCTGAGATTCACGGCCTTGCCGAT
This sequence comes from Planctomycetaceae bacterium, assembly GCA_002726205.1. Lineage (GTDB taxonomy): Bacteria > Planctomycetota > Planctomycetia > Planctomycetales > Planctomycetaceae. The sequence goes on from PBSL01000056.1 coordinate 72,295, forward strand.
GTAGATCACGCGTCCCTTCTCGTCCTTCATCAGGTACACGCCGGGAATCGCCGGCAACTGGCGGACTTTTTCCCGCAGCGCGTCAGGGCTCGTGGAATCGACCGTCATCAGGACCGATTCGCCTCGAGCATCCGGCGGACCACCTCGCTGCGGCTCTCGGTCTCCTCGAAAATCACCAGCTGCTGCTGGCTGCCGGTCGAGCCGGGCAGCTGCGATGCCGATTGCAATTCCCCGGTGCACCCGAGTCGTTCGGCCATGGGTCCCAGCATGTCGATGAGTTGCTCGACCGTCCGTTGCACCGAGTACTGCCGGTAGTCGTCGCTGTTGACCAACTCGGCCTCCGGACCGAAGCGGGTCGCGCGCCACTTGTTCTGCTGGACCATCATCGGGTGGTAGTCCGACTGGTAGGTTCCCTGGTCAATTTCCTCGGACATCGCCTGCACCATGCACTGAACAACCGCCGTCAGGGCCAGTACCTGGTCGAGGTTTGCTGGCATGTCGCACACGCGAATCTCCACCGTTCCAAAGAGGTGATGTGGCCGAATGTCCCACCAGATCTCACGGATCGTGTTGATGAAACCGGTGTCGACCAGGTGCGACACCAGCCAGATGTACTCGCTCCAGTTCCTCATACGGTGAGGCAAACCTGCTGTCGGCAGGCCTTCCATGATATTTGAACGATTCGAATGCAGGCCCGTTTCACGACCTTCCCAGAAGGGAGAATTGCTCGAGAGGGCCAGTAGCAGCGGCAGGTGGCGAAGCATGCGGTCACAGATCATGACGGCCTTGTCGCCGCTGTCGACTCCGACGTGGACGTGCAGACCAAACGTGACCAGCCGCCGGGCCACGTCCTGCATCAACTCGACCAAGCGGAAATATCGGTCGTTGACGGTGATCTCCTGTGACCGCCAACTCGAAAATGGATGCGTCGCGGCCCAGAACAGCTTCAGGCCCAACTCGTTCGTCACCCGCTCGACCGCCTCGATCGTCGTTCTCAGGTCGTCACCGGCCTCGGCCACCGTCCGGCACACGCCAGTGTTGATCTCCAGGTAACACTGCATCAACTCGGGCTTGACCCGCTCTTTCAATTCCGCAGGCAACCTGTCGAGAATCGGTTCGATCGAGTTCGACAGGGCGAACGTCTCGGCATCAACCAACTGCAACTCGATCTCGACCCCGATCGTCGGATTCTCGTTGCGAGTGAATTCGAGCGTCGACATGTCGGTTTTATCCTCCGCCTCCATCATCGTCGCCAATCACCGTTTCCGGAAGCCCTTCCTTCGTGCGATCGGCCATTCCCCAGAGCAGTGCCGCTCGAATCAGGATCCGGGCTCCCGGGACCAGTGAGTCTTCATCGATGTCGAACTCGGGTGTGTGCAGCAGGTTGCCATCGGGCGTCCGCGTTCCCAGTCGAAACATGCTGCCGGGGACCTGCTGCTGATACACCGAAAAATCCTCACCCCCCAGGCTCGGCAACTCGATCCGCTTCACTGCCGCGTCTCCCAGCACCATCCTCGCCGCACGTTCAATCGTCCCGGTGATGTCCGGATCGTTGCGAACAGCCTCCAGGGAACGACGAAACACCACGTCGATCTGTGTCCCCGTCATCGACGCGACGCCTGCAGAAATCTCGAGGATCCGTTCCTTGAGTACCTTGTCATCACCCGGGGCCACAGTTCTCAGCGATCCGAGGATCTCGACCTCGTCGGGAATCACGTTTGTCACGGTGCCGCCGTGGATCCGGCCGATCGAGAAGACCGACGCATGCCGGGAATCAACACCGCGGGGCAGTAGCGCGTAGAGGGCAGCGGCCAGTTCAACCGTGGCGGCAATTGGGTCGCGAGACTGGTGGGGCCTGGCTGCATGACCGCCCTGTCCCCGCACGTGGATAATCACCTCGTTGCAGTGTGCCGTCAGCGCGCCGCTCCGCACGCCGACCTCACCGGCCGGGCGCTCGGGATCGACATGCAGCCCCAGGATCGCATCGACCCCCTCCAGTACTCCCTGCTCGACCAGCCACTTCGCTCCCAGGCAGATTTCCTCGGCCGGCTGGAACAAGTACCTCAGGTGAACACCCGGTCCCTCGCAATCCCCGTGTTCGGCAACAGCCATGGCCACGCCAAGCACGACGGTCGAATGAACGTCGTGACCGCAGCCGTGCATCAGGCCCTCGTGACACGAACGATACTCGACCGTTTTGCCATCCGCGATTTCCAGCGCGTCGATGTCGGCCCGCAGTGCCACCCGCACCGCGTCAGGACCTGGTGTCCCGATCGACGCATCGGCGACCACTCCCAGGCCGTCCCGCAAGACGCGCGATTCGACACCGACTTCAGCCAGTCGCTCGGCAAGATACAGGGATGTCTCCCGTTCCTCGCCACTGGACTCGGGATGCATATGCAGGTGCCGCCGGATTCCAACCAGCACCGAACGGTGGGCAAGCAGCCATTCGTCGATAGGCCGACAGGCCGACTCGACGGTTTCCTGCATTCGCGAGGAGAACGCGGTCGCAGCGGATCGAATCAGTCGCTCTGTCATCGACAGTCCTCCCCGTGTCGCTCCTACCACGCCCAGTCGGTGACATCCTTCATGTTCACGATCCGGTCGGCCGGCCACTCTCCGGCGTGCAGCTTGATGATCGTGTCGGCCACCATTTCGAAGGTGCCCTGGTGGGATTCATTGTCGAGTCCGGCAACGTGCCCACTGAAGAGGACATTTTCAAGCCCGAGCAACGGGCTGTCCTCGGGGAGCGGTTCGACCTCAAACACGTCCAGCCCGGCGGCCCGCATCGGTCCCCGCTGCAGGGCCTCGGCCAACGCCGCTTCGTCAACCAGCGGACCACGAGCCGTGTTGATCAGGACACTGCCTTGCTTCATCGCCGCCAACCGCTCGGCGTTGATCACGTGCCGGGTCTCGGCCATGTTGGGAAGGTGCAGCGAGAGAAAATCGCATCGGGGAATCAGCGCATCGAGGTCGTCAACCAATTCCACCTGGCAGCTCTCGACGAATTCCATGTCAGGAAACGGCTCGAAGGCCAGGATCTTCATTCCGAGCCCGACCGCCCGGGTGGCCACGGCACGACCGATCCGTCCCAGGCCAACAATTCCCAGCGTGCTGCCCATCACCCGCGGATAGGGACGACGGCTCCAACGAGCCTCCTTGACCCGGGTGTGCAACTCGGGAAAACCACGGGCAACGCCCATCAGCAAGGCAATCGTGTGCTCGGCCACGGCGTGATGATTCACGCCCGGCGTGACCGCCACCACGACGCCCGCCTCATCGCAGGCCGCCAGGTCGACCGCATCAAACCCGACGCCACTGCGGGAAATCACCCTCAGGTCCGGCAACGATTCGACCACGCGACGCGTGTAGGGCTCCGAACCCGCCGAGATCGCCGAGACTCCCTGCATCTGTCCGACCAGGTTGTCCTCGACAAACAGGTCGATGCTGCGATCAACCGGTTCGATCTCGAACCCGGCGTTGCTGAGAATGTCAAAATGCGGACCTCCATCCGCGTTGACCGATGTGCTGACGACCTTGGGCATGGCGACTGGTCTTTCCCTTCCAGGATGGTTGACTCGTGCCCCTCACCCTAGCGAAGACCAAAATCACTCGCCAGCGACGGCCTTCGATGCGATCGCCGTCCGACGGTGTCGCGGAAGCTAGACGGTCGAGAAGAGGTGCCGCAGCGGTTCGCCGCCTTCCAGGATCAACGTGGGCCGCGACTGGGCATCGGGCAGACGGAGTTCATGGTTGATGCCCAGGGCGTCGTAGATCGTCGCCGCCATGTCCTCGGGGCTGACGGGATTCTCTGCCGGGTAAGCAGCATCGGCATCCGATCGGCCGTACAACTCGCCACCCCGGATCCCCGCCCCAGCCAGCACGCACGGGAAACAATGGCTCCAGTGGCCACGACCCCAGGCCGCCGTGTCGGGCTTGGGCGTCCGTCCCATCTCGCCCACGGCGACGACCAGCGTCTCGTCGAGCAATCCTCGATCCTCGAGATCGGTCAGCAACGCGGCATAGGCCTGGTCAAACCCGGGCAGCAGGTGTTTTTCCAGGTCGGCGCTGGTGCGATGAGAATCCCAGCTGTAGCCATCCGGGGCATCCCAGAGCACGGTCACGAAACGGCACCCCGCCTCGACCATTCGCCGGCCCATCAGGCACGACTGGCCAAAGAGGTGCCGCCCGTAACGGTCGCGGAGCGAGTCGTTCTCGCGACGAATGTCGAGAGCCTGACGGATCTTGTCGGAAGTCACCAGCGAGAGGGCCTGTCGACGGATGCCGTGGTAGTCTTCGAGGACCCTGGCCGTTTCAATCTGCCGGCGTCCCGCGTCGAACTGTTCGAGCAGGCTGCGACGGCCACTGAGCCGATCCAGCCCGATCTCGCTCTCGGGCACGATCCCCTTGATCCGGAAATCCAGTTCCTTGTCGTCACAGCTGCGGAAGAACGGGTTGTCGGTTTTCCCCCGCTTGCGAATGTCGGTGGCCAGCCCATTGTAGGCACGACCCAGCCAGCCCGCGTACTGGCCGGTTCGATCATATCCCTGCAGGTGGCCCAGCCGGTTGGGCAGGTAGACATAATCGGGGAAGTCACGCAGATGTGACCCGGCCGCGTGTTGCTCGAGATATTCGATGACCGAACCCATCGCCGGCCAATCGGTCTCGCGGGCGTTGACATCGTTGCCGTTGGCCGCCTTGCGGGTCCAGGCATGGCCGGTCTGGATGTAATGGCAGGCGTTGTGATCGTTGTGTGGATGGTTCATCGTGCGGATGACGGTGAACTTGTCCGAGACGGCGGCTGTCCTGGCAAGCTTTTCGCTGATCAACAGTCCCGGCGTCCGCGATGCGATCGGTTTGAGCGGCCCCCGCAGCGTGCTGGCTGCCTCGGGCTTCATGTCGAAACTCTCCAGCTGGCTCGGACCACCGAAGAGGAACAGGAACATCACCGACCGGGCCCGGCCACCTGTGATTGTCCTGACATTCTCGGCGGCAAGCAGCTGCGAGAGACTGGTGCCAAACAGTCCCATGCCACCAGCCTGGAGGACGTCACGACGAGTGAGTCCGTTACAGAGAGATCGTTGGCCACCGTTGATCGTCAGCATCAAAACACCGTTCCGAAAGAAACCACGCCGGGCCTATTCTACCCTTCGGCATCCCGCACTGTCATCCTGAAGACTCCCGTTCCCACTCCGACCCCCCGGCGGTGCGTAACAACGTCGGGCGGCAGGCTAGGGAGCCACGGTCACAACCCGGCCGTAGACGGAGAATGTCAGCGGTTTCTCGCGCCCGGCAATCGTCAGCGTGAATGACTCCCGCAACTCGGTCACCCCTTTGGGGGCCGTCACCGTCAACGGAATCACGTGAACACGGCGTTTCGATTTCGACAACTTCGTCCGAAAGGCCCCGCTGTCGCTGTCGGCCTCGATCTTCTCCACCCGGAAGTCCTCGCGACCCTTGATCACGATCGAGAGCCGCCTCGCACGACCCGGGACCAACGTTCCCAGCGGCACGACACCCGCGGTGAACGGGCTGACAGTGAAATCCGACTCGACGTTCGCCTCGACCAGAACCGGGATCCGCGGCGTTTTCTTGTCGTCGGTGATCAGCACGATCGTGCCGCGAAATACCCCCGCCGGTGCGGTTGCCTTCAACCCAATCACGACATCATAAGCGACCTGGTCAAACGTCGCCCCGGGCGACGAGCGACCCCGTTGCGTCTCTTCGACCCGGGCGGTCAGATGTGTCGATTCGATCTCGACCTGCTTGATCGTCCAGTCGGCGCGTCCGGCGTAGGTCAGCTGCAGGGTTCGGGAAGCGGCTTCCCCCTCGGGCACGGCCTGGAAATCTGCCGAGCCGGGGGCCAGTACCACGTCCTGGCGGATGAAGGCCTTGACCGGAATATGAACCTCGGCGAACAGCGGCCGGTCAAAAACAACCGTCAACACCGAACTCTTCCGTTCGCGAAATCGCACGGTGTCCATCGTGACATCGAAAAAAGCCACCTCGCCGCTGGCAAGCGTGGTCTTGCTGGGACGAGCGACCGAGCAGCCACAGGTGGTTCGCACCCGGGCAATGTGAACAACTTCCTGGTAGAGATTGGTGATCTTGAAGCGGTGGGTAACCTTCGCGGCACGCGCAACGACACCAAAGTCGTGGGTCCGCGAATCAAACATCTTTTCAGCCCACGTCGGTTCGGCAGCCGACAGCGATCCCGAACCCAGGACCGCAAGTCCAAGGACCAACGAAAACACGAACCACGCGGTCCGACGAATCGCCCAGATTGCTTGCATGACCCATCTCTCCTGGAATCGACCTTAGTTCGCCCAAGTCCGAGCTGTCAACGTCTGCTTCCTGCTGCCGCTGATTGTCCCATGCCTTACCGGCGTGCCCGATGCGATTGCACCGTGTTTGCAGGGTCCCGGGCATATGTTAGGATGACCGCGCAGCACGATGCTGCGGGGCGGGCCCCTTCGAACCTGAAACGACCGGATCTAGGACTTTCGACCGGAGGTCGACTGCTGTGATGATCGAGCCCCCCCCTGCCCGTATTCCCGCGTCGTGGTCACGTCGCGTTCTGGCAAGTGTCACAACCATCGCGTTGCTTGCGGGTGGTTTTCTTGCCCTGACTCACGACGAATCTTTCGAAGACAGCAGCCTGCTGGCCCAGGCCGCCGACAAGGGTTCAGCCAAGAAGAAAAAACAGCCCGTCGAGAATCCATTTCCCGATCGGCCACAGGCGCCCAGTCTTGACGGCGGGATTGGCTGGTTGAACACCGGGGGCGAAATCAGCCTCAAGGATCTGCGTGGCAAGGTGGTCGTCCTGGACTTCTGGACTTACTGCTGCATCAACTGCATGCACGTGCTGCCCGACCTGGAGTTCCTGGAAAAGAAGTATGCCAAGGAACTGGTCGTCATCGGGGTCCACTCGGCGAAGTTCGACAACGAGAAGGAAAGCGAAGCGATCCGCAACGCGATCGTGAGATACGAGATCGAGCACCCGGTCATCAACGATGCGAACATGACCGTCTGGAGAAAATTTGGAGTCAGCAGTTGGCCGACGCTGGTACTGATTGATCCCGAGGGCCGTTACGTCGGCCAGCAGCCCGGCGAGGGCAACCGTGAGCTCTTCGACAAGGTCATCGGCATGGTGGTCGATTATCACGGGAAAAAAGGCACGCTCGACAGAACACCGGTCCGCTTCGACCTCGAACGAAACCGCCAGAAGTCCCGGCCACTGAAGTTTCCCGGCAAGGTCCTGGCCGATCCTGCCGGCGGCCGGTTGTTCATCTCCGACAGCAATCACAACCGGATTGTCGTCACGGGACTGGATGGGACCCTGCAGTACGTGATCGGCAACGGGTCAATCGGTCGAGCCGATGGGACGTATGCCAAGGCCTCGTTCGATCATCCCCAGGGCACAGCCCTGGTGGGCAACCGGCTCTACGTGGCCGACACCGAAAACCACATGCTGCGGGTCGTGGACTTGAAGAAGAAGACCGTCAGTTCACTGGTCGGCACGGGCAAACAGGCGGGCTTTCGGTCCCGGGGTGGTGCGTTGAAGCAAGCGGCACTGAACAGTCCCTGGGCGTTGTCACACGTTGACGGCGTGCTCTACATCGCGATGGCCGGCCCTCACCAGGTCTGGTCTCACAAGCTCGGGTCGTCAACGATCGGTAACTATGCTGGTTCAGGACGCGAGGACATCACCGACGGCCCACTGGCCCGCAGCGCGCTCGCTCAACCCTCGGCACTTGCCACCGACGGCACTCACCTGTTCGTCGCTGACAGCGAGGGGTCGGCGATCCGGCAGATCGACACCGATCCGAAAGGCGAAGTCCGAACGATCGTGGGCAGCCACGACCTGTTCCGGGGCCGCGCGTTGTTCGAGTTCGGCGACATCGACGGGGTAGGAGACAAGGCCCGCCTGCAGCATCCGCTGGGCGTGGCCTACCACGCCGGCATGCTCTACGTGGCCGACACTTACAATCACAAGATCAAGCAGGTCGAGTTGAAGACCCGCAAGGCGAGTTCCTTCCTGGGCGGCAAGCGAGGAACCACGGTCGAGCCGGCACGGTTTTCCGAGCCGGCCGGCGTCTCCGTCGCTGGCGGCAAGCTCTACATCGCCGACACCAACAACCATCGCATCTGTGTCGCCGACCTGAAGACGGGCAAGGTCAAGGAACTGAAGATTGCCGGGTTGAAACCACCAGCACCGATCGAACCGACCGATGTCGGGTTCGATCGCACGGGCCGCTCGGTTGTGCTGCCAACCCAGTCGATCAAAACAGGTCCGGCGATGACATTCACGCTGCCGCTGGCGATTCCCAAGGGGTTCAAGCTGAACCCGCGGGCGTCGATCATCTTCCGGGCCCGTGGTGCAAAGAGCCAGGCGGTTGTCGCCAACGGGGACCTGGGCAAGCGCCGCAAGGCCAAGTCGACAGGACCCGCGTCGGCAACAGCGTCGCTGGCATTGACCGGCCAGGCCGGCAAGACAACCCTCGAGGTGGCCGTCTCTTACCAGGTCTGCCGTGGGGGAACCGGGGGACTGTGCAAGCTCCTGACCAGCCGCTGGACGATTCCGCTGGTGGCCACCACCGACGGCAAGACCACATCCGTCATCCTGCCTCCGGCGACCGCGCCGAAGACAAAATAGGCCCGTTCGACACGCCGGTCCCGGGTTTGACGAACACCAATCGACCGACTACGATCGATGATTCGGTTGATTCCGGTTCGTTGCGGGATTGTGCCGGGACCGGTTTTGGTTGATTTTCGGTTGGGTTATTCCGATTCCTGCTCTGCGGAGAGTGCCGCGTGGCTGATATCGTCGTCAAGGACATCCTCGAGGCTGGCATCCACTACGGGCACCGCACCAGTCGGTGGAACCCGAAGATGCGGCCCTACATCTACGGTCGGCGGAACCTGATTCACATCATCGATGTGAAGGAGACCATCCGTGGCCTGCTGCGAGCCAAACGGTACCTGAAACAGGTCGCGGCCAACGGCCGCTTCGTGCTGTTCGTCGGCACCAAGCGACAGGCCGTCGGTCCCATTCACGAGGTGTCCGCCTCCTGCGGAATGCCCTTCGTCACCGAACGCTGGCTGGGTGGCACCCTGACCAACTACCGCACCATCCGCAGCCGCCTGAAGCGACTCGAGGAACTCGAAGCGCTGGAGGAAAGCGGCGAGATGGGGGCGTATTCCAAGAAACGCCAGAGCACGCTGATCCGCGAACGCCGCAAGATTCACCGCAACCTCTCGGGCATTCGTGAAATGCACCGACTGCCCGAGGCGCTGGTCGTGGTCGATCCTGGTCGCGAGTACAACTGCGTCCGCGAGGCCCGCAACCTCGGAATCAATGTCGTCGCACTGATCGACACCGACTCCGACCCGGATAACGTCGACCTGCCAATCCCCGGCAACGACGACAGCATCCGCTCAATTCGGCTCGTCCTTGAACACCTGGCCTCGGCCATCAACGAGGGCAAGTCGACGGTTCCGGAAGAGAAGCCCGTTCCACAGGTGGCCGAGCCCAAGGCCGTGCCGTCGCTGTAGACGCACCCCTCCAGCGGACAACACCGACTGCCAGCCGGTCCGACAGACCGGTCGATCGCAGTCCACCACAACACGCTGAACCCACGTGAGGAGATTCCCGATGGCGGAGGTCACTGCCGCACAGGTCAAGGCACTGCGAGGACTGACTGACCTGCCGATGATGGACTGCAAGCGAGCCCTGGTCGAGGCCGACGGGGACCAGGACAAGGCGATCGAGATCCTCCAGGAGCAGAACCAGAAGGTGATGCTCAAGCGGGCCGACAACGCCACCTCCGAGGGCCGGATCTCGATCGCGGTCGCCGAGGACGGGTCCTCGGCTGCCATGATCGAACTGCAGTGCGAATCGGCCCCGGTTGCCAACAACGACGAATTCCAGGACCTCGCCGACCAGTGTGCCCGGCAGTTGCTCGACGGTCCTGGTGCCGACGACCCCGAGGCACTGCTGGCCCAGGATGCTCCCGGGACACCGGGAAAGACACTGCAGGAGATCTACGAGAGCGTGATCAACCGCATTCGGGAGAAGATCATCCTGGCCCGGTTGCTGAAGGTCGAGGGCCCGGCAGCCGGGTATGTCCACCACGACGGCAAGACCGGTGTCATTTTCCAGGCGACCGGCGAGAACGGTACCGCCGCGGTCATGCGGGACGTGGCGATGCATATCGCGGCCATGAAGTCGTCGGTGGTCTCGCCCGACGCTCTCGACGCCGCCGCCGTCGACACCGAACGTGAACGGCTTGCCGACGAAGCGCGAGACACGGGAAAGCCGGACAACATTATCGAGAAAATCGTCGAGGGGCGAATGAAGGTTTTCTACCAGGAGCAGGGTGTCCTCAACGCCCAGCAGTTCGTCAAGGAAGAATCGAAGACTGTCAGCCAGGTCCTCGCCGAATCAGGCCTCGAGGCGAAAGCCTTCGCCCGCTGGGTCCTGGGGAACTAGTCGCCCTGACGAACCCAACTGGGGCAGATCACGATGAGCGATGACGCATCCGGGAAACTGGTCTACCGCCGCGTGCTGTTGAAGATGAGCGGTGAGAGTTTCTGCCGAAGTGGGGAATCGGGGATCAGCATGGCCGAGGTGGCCTCGATCTCTGAACAAATCCAGCGCGTTGTCGCCTCGGGTGTACAACTGGCCATCGTCTGCGGGGGCGGAAACATTCTTCGTGGCAAGAAGTTTTCCGCGGTCAGTGCAGCGATCAATGCACCCACGGCTCACTACATGGGCATGCTGGCCACGGTGATCAACGGTCTGGCCCTGCAGGATGCCCTGGAAAACGTCGGTGTGGCCACGAGGCTGCAATCGGCGATTCGCATGGAAGGAGTCGCCGAACCGTTCATCCGTCGCCGCTGCGTCCGCCACCTCGAAAAGGGTCGCGTCGTCATCCTGGCAGCCGGGACCGGAAGCCCTTTCGTCACCACCGACACCGCGGCGGCCCTGCGGGCCCGCGAGATCGAGGCCGATGTCGTTCTGAAAGCCACCCGGGTCGATGGGATCTATGCCGAGGACCCCGAAAAGAACCCACATGCGGTCCGCTACACTGACATCACCTACCGCGACATTCTCGCCCAGAACCTCGAGGTGATGGACGCCCAGGCCATCCATCACTGCATGGAACACAAGCTGCCGATCGTCGTCTTCAACTACCAGAAGACCGGTAACATCGAACGGGTGATTGCCGGTGAGAAGATCGGGACACGGGTGATGGCCGATGAGGACGGCTAGGCCGCGGCTTGCATGACCGACGCCATCGGGTACCTTTGACGCCAGCAGCACACGGTCACCAGCAACGATGGACCACCAATCATGGACCAGGATGAAATTCAGCTGGATTGCGAAGATCGCATGGAGAAGGCGGTCGGCGTCTACCAGGGGCAGTTGCAGGGGCTGAGGACCGGTCGGGCCACACCGGCACTCGTCGATTCACTTCGCGTCGAAGCCTACGGATCACCCACGCCACTGAAACAACTGGCCGCCATCAACGTCCCCGAGCCTCAACAGATCGTCATCCGACCGTTCGACCCGGGTGTGATCAGCGACATCGTTCGCGCGATCCAGGCCAGCGAACTCGGACTCGCTCCCAATTCCGACGGCCGCCTGATCCGGCTGAACGTCCCCTCGCTCTCGACCGAACGGCGCCGGCAGCTGGTTTCACGTGTCAAGGAGTTGGCCGAGGAAGCGCGTGTCGCCATTCGCAACATCCGCCGCGACGCGAACAAGAGTGCCGACCAGGGCCAGAAGAACAAGCTCTTCTCCGAGGACGATCGTGACCAGGTCAAGGACACCGTCCAGGACCTGACGAAGAAGCACGAAACCCTGGTCAACAACCTCGCCACGACCAAGGAAAAGGACGTGATGGAGGAATAGTCGCGGTCAGGGTGGATCGTCGCCGCCGGGGTGCCACGGATGGCATCGCAAGATCCTCTTCACTCCCCGCCACGAACCACGAATCGCCCCGTACTTCTCGACGGCACCGATGAAGTAGTGGCTGCAGGTCGGTTGGAAACGGCACTGACGACCGAGGATCGGGCTCAGCAACAACTGGTACACGCGAACCAGCCCGATCAGCACCAGGCCTGGCAAACGCACAACACCCTGGACCAGAGTGCTCATCGGCTCGACTCGCTGGACGTCTCGCGGCTCGACAGCCGATTTGCCAGGTCCTGCAGAGACTTCCGCAGGTCGGAAAGCGAGGGATCGCTGCCTGGGCGGGGGATCAGGACCAGGTCCAGCCCTCCCGGCAATTCGTGTTGCTGCAACCGGAAGGCTTCGCGCATCAACCGCTTCAATCGCGACCGTCGTACGGCGTTGCCATGCTTGCGGGAGACGCTGAGCCCAAAGCGAGTATCGGACAACTGGCCCTCGGCAGCATAGACCAGCAGGACCGCATCACCAGCACGGTGACGGGCGGCGTACACACGATCGAAGTCACGCTGATGACGCAACCGCCGCCAGCGAGGCAGTCGCAAGTCAGTCACGCCCCGTTGTCTCCAAGATCCTCGAATTCACCGTCGTCCGGATCTCCTGTATTCTCGCGAGCCGTCGGCGGCACCTGCAAGGGCCACATGGGATCGGGAGACCCAACCGGCGGAAGTTCGTCACGAACCCGTCGCCGCAACCGGCCTCCCATCAGCATCACCAGCACGATCGCAGCCAGGCCCAGCAACACGATGATCACCAACGCGGTGACCAGCAGCGTCGAACTGACCTGGCGAGCCAGTTCGGCTGGAGGAATCCCGGTTGCCGAACCGGATTCGACCCACGCCGACAGCCAGTTTGTTTTCGATTCGAGTTGGCTCACGGCACCTGCCACATCCCTTTCCGCGGCGATGCGTCCCGATCGGCCAGCCGCTGGTAAGCTTCCTGCTGTTGCTCGTCGACCTCCCTGGGCACGACGATCTTGACGACGACGACCTGATTCCCCTGCTGCCCGGTTCGGTCGTTCTTCAGTCCCTTCCCCTTCAACCGCAACCTGGCCCCGCTGCATGTCCCGGCCGGAACCGTCACATCCAGGGTCCCCTCGACCAGTGTCGGCACCTCGATCCTCGCACCCAGTGCACACTCGGCCGGCGTGAGCGGCACATCCAGCACCAGATCATCCCCCTCACGGTAAAACCAGGGGTGAGTGGCCACCTGCACGGTGACCAGCAAGTCCCCACTGGGACCGCCGCTCCCGGCCGCTCCCTGCCCTTTTACCCGCAACACCTCACCGTCGCGGATCCCGGCCGGAATTGGGACTGTCTGTCGTTGCTTCTTTCCAGACCCGGCCGACCCGATTTCCAGGTCGTACCCACCGCCGGTAGCAGCCATCTGGAACGAGACCTGGATCGTCTTCTTGATGTCCTCGCCCCGCCGGACAGCCGGTCGCCCGGGATCTCGACCGCCGAACAGGTCCCCAAGATCAACCCCGCCCCCGAACAGGCTCGAGAAATCAAACCCGCCTGGCATCTGGCCACCGGGTCCGGCCCCGCCGCCGGCCTGACGAAATCCCGACCCGAACCGGTCGTACTGCCCCCGGGTCTCCTCGTCGCCCAGGACCTGATAGGCCGCCTGCACTTCCTTGAATCGTTCGACTGCTCCGCTGTCATCGGGATTGCGGTCCGGATGGAACTCGCGCGCCAGTCTCTTGTAGGCCTGGCGGATTTCATCCGACGAGGCGTCTCGAGAAACACCCAGAACCTGGTAGTAATTCTTGTTGGTCATCGGTAGCGATCTGCGTGACTTTCACAATCCACGAACGCGACCTATTCTGCGGAGTAGATGTGGAGATTCGCAATCCAAAATCTGATCTCGCGACCAGTCCGTTCCCTGCTCGCCCTTGCCGGACTTTCGGTCGCCATCACCGGGATGGTCGGTCTGTTCTCGGTTGCCGAGGGAATCAACCGGATGGTCAGCGAGACTTTCAGTCGAATCCCGGGGCTGGCGATCATGCAGGCCGGCGCGCCGCTGCCGTTGTTTTCAAGAATGCCGGCGGCCTGGGGTGACGAAATCGAGTCGATGCCGGGGGTCAGGGTGGTCAACCCGGAGGTATGGACGCGGGTGAATGTCATGATGGGTGAACGGGTGATCGCCCCTCCCCGATTCCTCTTCGGTACCGGCATCGCGGCAAGAGAAAAACTGAAGGCCGATGTCTACCGCGACGCGATGGTCGAGGGCCGGTTCCTGAACGCCTCCGACAGGGGCCAGTTGCACGCGGTGATCAGCCGCCAGATTGCCGAGGATCACGACGTGGGCGTCGGGGAGGAGTTGGCGGTCAACGGTGACCCACTCGAGATCGTCGGAATCTATCACTGCGGCCAACTGATGCTCGACGTGTCGATCATCCTGGATATCGACGTCGTCCGACGACTCAACCGATTCGATCGCCAAAGCGTCTGTGCCTTCTACGTCGAACCTGATGGGACGGTCGAGGATCAGGTCCTGGTCAACAAGATCCGCGAACGGTTCCGGGGACGCGAGGTGAAAACGTCCGAAGGAATCCCGGGAGTACTGGCGACCGGTCACCCGCTGATCGACCTGTTGCTGGCCATCCAGAACTGGCTGAGTGCCCGCGGGGACCCGCTGACCAGCCCTCCGGTACACAACGATCCGGAAGCCGAACCGATCGAGGTCCGCACGGCCAGCGACTGGGGCGAGAGGTTCAAGGAGTTCAGTGCCGATCTCAACCTGTTCCTGTCGGTAATGACCGGTATCGGGGTCGTGATCGCGGTGCTCTCGATCATCAATACCATGCTGATGAGCGTGACGGAGAGAATTGTCGAGTTCGGCATTCTCAAGGCGAACGGCTGGAACCGACGGGACGTGATGTTGTTGATCACCTGTGAGAGCGCGGTGCTGGGGGTGACTGGAGGAATCATCGGTTGCCTGCTGGGGCTGGCCGGCACGTCGATCGTCAACAGCACCTGGCCCGATCGGCTCCAGTTGTACGCCAGCCCGTCACTGCTGATCTTCAGTTTCTTCTTCAGCACGTTCCTGGGAATCTCGGGGGGACTGTACCCGGCCACCTGGGCCATGAAACTCTCGCCGATGGAAGCCATTCGCCGCGGTTAGCCGCCGGGATCTGATATGTCCGCCTGCACGCCATTGATCCGGATCAAGGATGTCGCCCGAGAATTCACGCTGGGAACGACGACGGTCCAGGCCCTTCGCGGTGTGACCGCCGATGTCGCTCGTGGGAGTTTCCAGTTCGTTCTCGGACCTTCCGGAAGCGGCAAGAGCACCCTGCTGTACCTGCTGGGCGCACTTGACCAGCCAAGCCGGGGATCGATCGAAGTCGATGGACGCCAGATCGAGAAAATGACGCTCAGCGAAAAGAACCAGTTCCGCCGTAACGAGGTGGGGTTCATTTTCCAGAGCTTCAACCTGCTGGGAAATCTGACGGCACTCGACAACGTGCTCGTCCCTTTTCTGCCGGTGGGAGTCAAACCCGGGTTGCGCAGGCGGGCCGAGGAATTGCTCGACCGGGTTGGACTGGAAAATCGCAAACGGCATCGCCCCCATGAACTCTCCGGGGGTGAACAGCAGCGGGTGGCGATCGCCCGGGCGTTGTTGAAACAACCTCAACTGGTGCTGGCCGACGAGCCGACCGGCGAACTGGATCATTCGACCGGTGGCGAGGTGATCGGTTGCCTGCGAAACCTGAATACTGACCACGGCACCACGGTCGTCCTGGTCACTCACGATGAGAGTTACATCGAATCCGGTGACCAGGTTCTGAGGCTTCGTGACGGCAAGATCGTCGATCAACAACAGGCCTAACCGGTAACTGCCGCCTCGATCCGCCGCTCCACGGCATCGGGATCCAACGGGTGACCTTCCCAGATGACCCGTCCGGTCCCGTCCAGCAGGTAGGCCGCCGGATAAGCCTCGACCCGGAACCTGTCGCAGACCTCACCCCCCGCGTCGTGCAGCACCGCAAAGGGAATCCCTGCCCGGGCCACATGCTTTTCGACCGCGTCGAGCGAGTCGATGGCGCCGTTGTCGATCTCGATGATCACCAGGCCCTGATTGGACCACTTCGTGTGCCACCTGACCAGGTGGGGCTCCATCGCGCGGCAGCCGCCTCAGTGAAGAAAGCTGAATTCCAGCCAGATCACCTTTCCCGCCATTTTCTTTGCCGACAGCGGCGATTCGACATTCAGCCAGGTTCCGCCGGATTCGATCGACGGCGGCGGCTGACCCAGGAAACTGCCGGCCTGCAGGCTCGGGTTGTCAGTGGTGCCCCAGAACCCGAAACCGCCGTCCCGGTCACACCCCACCAGCCCAGCCATCGTGCCCAGCAATCCGCCAAGCGCCATCCGCCGCGTGCAATCAGTCATCCCTGAAATCTCCCCTCTCATCCAGTTCGCCCGCGTCGAGCGTTGATTCTAAGCGGGGAGCTTTTCCGCCGGCAACAGCGAATTGCGACGGTCGGCTGCGGTGCTTGTCGGTCCATGGCGCTGCTGGTACGGTTGAAGATCGTCTCGACTGACACGTCTCCCGCTCCTTTCAACCCTGCTGTGGTCTGCTTATGCCCAAGTCGCATTCGACGACGATCCTGTCGGTTCGCCATGGCGATCGCGTGGCGATCGGTGGCGACGGCCAGGTGACCCACGGTGACACGATCCTCAAATCCGACACCCGCAAGATCCGACCGCTGCTCGATGGCCAGGTTCTGGTCGGATTTGCCGGCAGCACGGCCGATGCCTTCGCATTGCTGGAGCGGTTCGAATCCAAGCTCAAGGACTTCCCCGGCAACATCCCGCGCGCTGCCACCGAGCTGGCACGGGACTGGAGAACCGACCGGGTCCTCCGCCGGCTCGAGGCAATGATGATCGTGATCGGCGAAACCGACAGCCTGCTGGTGACCGGAAACGGCGACGTCGTTCAACCTGCTGACGGCATTCTTGGCATCGGCTCCGGCGGCCAGTTCGCCGTCGCCGCGGCACGGGCCCTGGTGGCACACAGTGATCTGGAGACCGCCGAGATCGTTCGCACCGCGCTGGGAATTGCCTCGGAAATCGATGTCTACACCAACGATTCGATCGTCGTGGAGGAACTGGCGTGCGGGAACTGACACCGCGGCAAATCGTCAAGGAACTCGACCGACACATCATCGGTCAGGACGCCGCCAAGCGATCGGTGGCCATCGCCCTGCGGAATCGCTGGCGATGGAAGCAACTGCCCGATGATCTCCGCCGCGATGTCGCGCCAAAGAACATCCTGATGATCGGACCCACCGGTGTCGGCAAGACCGAGATCACCCGTCGGCTCGCCCACCTGACCGGGGCCCCGTTCGTGAAGGTCGAGGCCTCGAAATACACCGAGGTCGGCTACTACGGGCGCGACGTCGAGAGCATGATCCGCGACCTGGTCGATGCCGCAATCCATATGGTCAAGGAACTCAAGCGCGACGAGGTCCAGGAGGAGGCCCGGACGCGCGCCGAGGAGCGATTGCTGGACCTGTTGGTCCCGGAACCCGAGTGGGCACCCGACGACGATCAGCAGGAGGACCAGGCCGTCCAGCGCCACGAACGGACCCGGGAGAAATTTCGCGCGATGCTCGCCGCGGGAGAACTCGAGGACCGATCTGTCGAGTTGTTTATCGAGCAGCGGCAGACTCCCGTCCAGGTCTTCTCGAGCATGGGGCTTGAACAAATGGACGTCGACGTGCAGAACATGTTCGAACGGCTGATGCCCCGGCAGAGCAATCAGCGCGAGATGTCGGTCCACGACGCCCGGCGGGTACTGATCGAACAGGAAACCGAGGGACTCGTCGATGAGGACGCGGTCTCCGAGGAAGCCGTCCGACTGGCTGCCGACAGCGGCATCGTCTTTCTCGACGAAGTCGACAAGATCTGTGGATCGGACGAGTCGTCGCGAGGCGCCGACGTCAGCCGCCAGGGCGTTCAGCGCGATCTCTTGCCGATCATCGAAGGAACAACGGTGCAGACCCGCAACGGATCGATCAACACCGAACACATCCTGTTCATCGCCGCCGGTGCTTTCCACCGGTCGCGGCCGAGTGACCTGATGCCCGAGCTCCAGGGGCGATTCCCGATCCGGGTCGAACTCGACGACCTCGGACGAGATGACTTTGTTCGCATTCTGACCGAACCCTCCAGCAGCCTGACCCGCCAGTACCAGGCCCTGCTCGACTCGGATGGCGTCAAGCTGGTCTTCGCCGACGACGGAATCGAGGCGATCGCCGACATCGCCTACCAGGTCAACCAATCGACCCAGAACATCGGCGCCCGCCGACTGCACACGATCCTCGAACGACTGCTGGAAACAGTCAGCTACGAAGCACCCGAGGAAGGACGCGGGAAATTGACGATCGACCGGGAATTCGTGATGACAGCCCTCGAGGAAATCACCAAGGACGAGGATCTCAGCCGCTTCATCCTCTGAGTCCGCCGTCGGAGACTAGCTCCTCGATTCGCGCTGCTCATTACGCCACTGTTTCCTCAAGCGACGCCGTTCACGCTTGCTCAGCCCCTTCAGCGCCTGCGGATCGGGAAACCCACCGCCCTGCTCGGATTCGTCAAACCGGTACTCGTGCTCGTCCTGCGCGTCATCCCCGTAGCTGGAATACGCATCTTCTTCTTCCTGTTCCTGTTCCTGTTCCTGTTCCTCTTCAGCGTATTCCTCGGCGTACACCGTCTCTTCCTCTTCCTCTTCCTCTTC
>PBSL01000057.1 GCA_002726205.1 Planctomycetaceae bacterium
CCCGAGATCGCCACGATCGCTGGCCCGCAACTGGTTGTTCCCGTGGACAACGCCCGCTATTGTCTCAACGCGGCCAACGCCCGCTGGGGCAGCCTCTACGACGCACTCTATGGAACCGACGTAATTCCCCACGAGGACGGTGTTTCCGCGGATGGGTACGACCCGGTGCGGGGGGCACAGGTGATTGCCCGGTCCGAGGAAATTCTCGATCAGCACGTCGGGCTGGCCTCGGGAAGCTACTCCGATGTCGTCGCCTTTCGAACCGAAGCCGGGCAAGACGGGCGGCGGCAGTTGCTGGCGGATCTTTCGGGAGGCGAGGCAACGGGGCTGGCCGATCCCGGGCAATTCGTCGGGTACAGCGGAACGGCTGATGACCTGGCGGGCATCCTGCTGCGCCACAACGGCCTGCATATCGAGATCCAGGTCGATCGCGACCATCCCGTCGGCAAGGATCATCCGGCCGGTGTCAGGGACGTGGTCGTTGAAGCCGCGATCACCACGATCCAGGATTGTGAGGACTCGGTCGCAGCAGTCGATGCCCGGGACAAGATCCAGGTCTATCGCAACTGGCTGGGACTGATGAAGGGTGACCTGGCGACGAGTTTCCAGAAAGGAGACGAGACGGTCTCCCGCTCGCTGAACCCTGATCGGATGTTCACCGCGGCCGATGGTGGTTCGCTGACGTTGCCCGGTCGCAGCCTGTTGCTGATCCGCAACGTTGGGCTGCACATGTACACCGACGCGGTGACAACCATCGAGGGAGCCGAGATTCCCGAGGGCATGCTCGACGCGATGGTGACCGTGCTGGCGGCCGTCCACGACTTGAAGGCTTCGGGGGAATTTCGCAACAGCCGCAGTGGCAGCATCTACATTGTCAAACCCAAACAGCATGGTCCTGACGAGGTGGCTGCGACGGTCGAGTTGTTCGAACGGGTCGAACAGGCACTGGGCCTGGCGGCGGATACGATCAAGATCGGGATCATGGACGAGGAACGCCGCACGTCGGTCAACCTGGCCGCCTGTATCCGCGTGTCGCGGCAACGCGTCGTGTTCATCAACACCGGTTTCCTGGATCGCACCGGGGACGAGATTCACACGTTGATGGAGGCCGGGCCGGTTGTGCCCAAACCCGAGATCAAGAACACCACGTGGTTGGCCGCCTACGAGGACAACAACGTTGATGTGGGCCTGGCGACGGGGTTCCATGGCGTGGCACAGATCGGCAAGGGGATGTGGGCGATGCCGGACCTGATGGCCGAAATGGTGCGGACCAAGAGTGGGCACCCCCTGGCCGGGGCCAACACGGCCTGGGTTCCCTCGCCCACTGCCGCGGTCCTGCACGCACTTCACTATCACGAAGTCGACGTCGCCGCCCGACAGCAGGAACTCTCGCAACGCCGGGCCGCGGCCCTGGCCGACGTGTTGACTCCCTGCCTGCTTGGTGATCGGCGGGTGACCGACGAGGAGATCGGCCGGGAACTCGAGAACAACGTGCAGGGCATTCTCGGTTACGTTGTTCGTTGGGTCGACCAGGGCGTGGGATGCTCGAAAGTTCCCGATATCAATGACGTGGCCCTGATGGAAGATCGTGCCACGCTGAGAATTTCCAGCCAGCATATTGCCAACTGGCTGCACCACGGTCTGGTGACCGAGCAGCGGGTCCGGGAGACGTTCGAACGGATGGCCGGTGTCGTTGATGCGCAGAATGCCGGTGATGCCGCCTATCGACCGATGGCCCCGGGTTTCGACGGGATTGCCTACCAGGCGGCGCTGGCGCTGGTCCTGGAGGGACGGGACGAACCCAACGGCTACACCGAGAGGGTGTTGACCAGCAACCGCCGGCGAGTCAAGCAGGAGGCGTGATCACCTCGTCGGTGATTCTCCGGGCAATCTGTTGCGGTGTCCCGGTTGATGCAGACATCGCCGTACGGGCGACATATAATGAAGGGCCGATAGGTGGGTCGGTCGAACGTGGGTTGCTCGCACGAGCCTCTCGAAAGTCGAACGGAGAATCACGATGGCTGCCAACCGCTGACATCATGCGATGGTCAATCGACGCACGGCCGTGCAAGCAGGCGCCATTGGCCTGCTGGGGCTGGGAACGAATCATCTCGAGTCCTTGCGGGCGGCCGGGGACGTGCCGCAGGAATCCCAGGCGACGCCGCCGACGGCCAGGTCGTGCATCTACATTTTTCTTTCCGGTGGTCTTTCTCAGCAGGACAGTTTTGATCTGAAGCCGGAGGCGCCGGACACGGTCCGGGGGGAATTCAACCCGATTGACACGGCGACTCCCGGAATCCAGATCTGTGAACACCTGCCGTTGCTGGCCCAGCGGAGCCGACACTGGTCACTGGTTCGCTCGCTGACACATCCGACCAACGGCCACACGCTCGGCCACTATTTCATGTTGACCGGTCGCTCGGTGAAAACACCGCTTTTTCGCGGCGATCGCAAGCCCCGTCCCACCGACTGGCCCTCGATTGCCTCGACCGTCGGTGACGCGGTCCCGCGGATGACCGGCGAACTGCCCAACAATCTGCCTCCGGCCGTGATGTTGCCCGAGAGGCTGGTGCACTGGTCCGGCGGCGTGATCCCCGGTGCCTACGGAGGCCAGATGGGATCCCAGCGTGATCCTTTCATCATCCAGGCGGTGCACTACGGTGACCCGTTCTGGCGTGGAGCCTATCCGGAATACACGTTTCATCAACTTCCGAAGAAGAAGGCGACATCGACGCCGCCGACGGTTTTCCAGGCGCCGAGCCTGAAGTTGCCCGGCGAGGTCAATGGCGGTCGATTCGGGAGTCGCCTGGACCTGTTGACAACGATCGACCGGCAACGGCGGGCACTGGAAGAATCCGCGGCCGGTCAGTCCTACGACCTGCATCGGCAGAGTGCCATTTCGCTGCTGGCCAGCCAGGAGGTCCGTCGGGCGATCGACGTGACCAATGCCGACCCGAAACTCCAGGAACGCTACGGCAAGAACAGCTTTGGCTGGAGCCTGTTGATGGCCTTCCGGATGGTCGAGGCGGGCGTGCCGATGGTCCAGGTGAACCTGGGCAACAACGAGGGCTGGGACACTCATGGGGAGTCGTTCTGGCGATTGAAGGAGAAGTTGCTGCCACCGACAGACCGCGCCCTCTCGGCCCTGCTTGATGACCTTTCCGAGAGTGGGCTGCTGGATTCGACCATCATTGCGATGGGGGGAGAGTTCGGTCGGACCCCGAAGCTGTCGCTGCTGCCGGAACACTACAACCAGCCGGGCCGGGATCACTGGGGGGCGGTGCAGACGCTGTTCTTTGCTGGTGGGGGAGTGCGGGGCGGCAACGTCGTCGGGGCTTCCGACAAGCTCGGTGGCTACCCGGTCGCCAATCCTCAGAAACCCGAGAACATGGCGGCGTCGATCTACAGCGCGCTGGGAATTCCGCGGGATGCCGTCTGGAAGGACGAGGTCGATCGTCCGTACCACATCTACCACGGGCAGCCGATCGATGGACTCGTCTGACGGCCGGTTGTCGTTGATGGCGTGGCTGGCGATCGCCTGGTTGGCCCTGGCCGGGTCGGCGGTTGCCGCGAGGCCCCTGCACGTGGTCACCCTTGGCGATTCGATCACCAAGGGCGTGCGTTCCGGGGTGACCGCCGAGCAGACGTTCGCATCGTTGCTCCGGGTTCGCCTGGAGGCCGATCGGCCCTCGGTCCGTGTGACCAACATCGGCATCGGCGGTGAACGGACCGACCAGGCTCTGGGACGGCTCCAGGCGGTTCTGGACCTCAAGCCCGACCTGGTCACGATCATGTACGGGACCAACGACAGTTACGTCGATCGCGGCCGCACGGCGGGCCGACTCTCGCTGACCCGGTACCGCGAGAACCTGGTGACCCTGGTGACCGAACTGTTGCGACGCGGCATCGTTCCGGTGTTGATGACCGAGCCGCGGTGGGCCGCTGACGCCGGGACCAACGGCCTGGGGGAACATCCCAACGTCCGGTTGGCCCTGTACGTTGATGCCTGCCGTAGCGTGGCTGCCGATTGGCGGGTTCCGCTGGTCGACCACTTTGCCGCCTGGGGCGCGGCGTCGCGGAAGGGCGTGAAACTCAGCGGCTGGACGACCGATGGATGTCATCCCAACCCGACCGGTCACGGGAAGATCACCGACAGCCTCTTCCCGGTCATCCACGCTGTGATCTCGCCTGGACCCCCGCTGCCGAATCCGATTGACAGGCCCCTGAAGGTGGTTTGTTTTGGTGACAGCGTGACCGGTGTTTATTACCACACCGGCAGCCGGAGGGCCTACACCGACATGCTGGGGGTGGCGCTGGGACGCGGCAACCCGCGGGCGAAGGTCACGATGGTCAACGCCGGAATCAGCGGGCACACGACGGCCATGGGCCTGTCCCGCATCGATCGTGACGTGCTGGCCCACAAGCCCGACGTTGTCACGATCATGTTCGGACTCAACGACATGGTCGGCCTTTCCCTCGAACAGTACCGGGAGAATCTCACGAAGATCATCACCCGCTGCCGGGCCGCCGGGGCGCGCTGCGTCCTGGCCACGCCGAACAACGTGATCGAGACACCTCGACGTCCCAGTGCCAGGCTGGTGAAGTTCTGTGACGTTGTCCGCCGTCTTGGACGGGAACTCCGGGTGCCAGTCGCTGATTGCTACCGAGAATGGCAAGCGGTGCGACATCACGACGGGTTTGCCTGGCGGCTGTTGATGAGTGACGAGATTCACCCGAACATGGATGGGCACAAGCGGATCGCGACCCTGTTGGCACAGGCGATTGGAGGGCGTCGAATTGACCTGGCCGACGTGCCGTCGCCATCGCCGTCGATCCCGCGAACTCTCTCGTTGCTGAAAGCCGGCCGCCCGGTTCGTGTGCTGGCGATGGCCCCCTACGACACGCTGATCGAGCCGGCCTTGAAACGGCTGGTTCCCGACGCGCGGGTCGAGGTGACCCGCTGGGACGTGACCGGAAAGTCGGTGGCCGTTCTTGAAAGTGAAGCCCGGAAACGGATCGGGCATCGTCGTGTTGCCGACCTGGTCCTGCTTGCCGTTCCCCGGTCAGCGGCGGCCAGGTCTCCCGAGGCATTTGTCAATTCCCTGGCCTGGATCATGAACCACTCCCTGAGTTTCTCGCACCAGCAATGGGATTGCGTTGTCGTGCATCCGTCGGTTTCGGCCGGGTTTGCCGACAAACCGGCGTCGCTGGCTCGCGATCGACTGGTTCGCCAACTGGTTGCCGCCCAGGATCTGGACCTGATCGATCGGCCGGCCGGCAACCGTGAAGCGGTGGCCAGGATCCTGGATAAGTGGCTGGCCCGGCAGTGGAAGTCGCGATGAAGCGTGTCGCCGTTTTTCTGCCGACCATCGTTTTCCTGGCGGCCTGCTGTTCCCACTGGACGGGGGCCACGAGGGCAGAGGCGGCCGGTCGCGCCGATGAACTCGCGAAGTTCGAGAAGCGGATTCGGCCACTGCTGATTGCCCGCTGCGGCAAGTGTCACTCGGGCAAGGCACCAAAAGCAGGGCTTGATCTGCTCGACGCCAAGCGATTGATGGCCGGTGGCCGATCCGGTCCGGTGATTGTTCCCGGCAACGCGACCGGCAGCCGCCTGGTCCAGGCCGTCCGGCGTACCGGCCGGGGACGAATGCCTCCCGACAAGCCTCTGCTGGATTCTCAGATTGTCGACCTGGTGACCTGGGTCCGCAACGGAGCGGTTGTTTCCGGACCTCTCTCCGGCGACCGTCGTCGGGGGGGTGATCGAATCACCGAGGGAGATCGCGAGTGGTGGTCGTTTCGGCCCGTCGTCGCGGTGCCGGTTCCCGGGAGCGACTCGCCGGACCGCTGGTCGCGGTCGCCGATTGATCGGTTCGTTCTCGCCCGGCTCGTCGAAGAAGGCCTCCGCCCCTCCGAACCGGCTGACCGCCGGACATTGCTCCGCCGCGCGACGTTTGACCTGTGGGGAGTCCCACCAACTCCTGAGGAAGTCGAGGCATTCCTGCGGGATCGGTCCCCGGAGGCCTTTGCCCGGGTCGTTGATCGCCTGCTGGCATCGCCCCGTTACGGAGAACGCTGGGGCCGCCACTGGCTGGATGTCGTTCGCTACGCCGACACCAACGGCGGTGGGTTCGACTATGTTTATCCCAACGCCTGGCGATACCGCGACTACGTGATCGCGTCGTTGAATCGCGACCTGCCCTACAACCGGTTCCTGGTCGAACAGATCGCCGGCGACTTGCTGCCGCCTGCTGACGACGACGAGACGGCGATCGCGCGACTGGTGGCGACCGGGTTCCTGACACTTGCCCCCAAGGGACTGGGGATGCAGGACAAGGAACTGATGGCGATGGATGTCGTTGATGACCAGATCGATGTCGTCGGTCGTGCGTTGATGGGATTGACGTTCTCGTGCGCGCGGTGTCATGACCACAAATTCGATCCGCTGCTGATGACCGACTATTACGCCCTGGCGGGCATCTTCCGGAGCACGGTCTCGCTGACGAAGTTCGACAAGAATCCCTCGGGGTGGCCTGAACGGCCCGTGGAGGCTCCCTCGGTCAAACGGGCCCGGCTCGAGCACAAGCGGCGGGTCTCGGAGAACACCACCGCCATCGACGGGATCGTCTCGGTACACAACCGCCAACTTGTCCAGGATGCCCGTCGTCGATTGGTCGAGTACCTTTTCGTGGCTGCGGCGGTCTACCATGCCGGTGAGGGGAAATCGGCCGTGGCGCATTGGCCATTTGATTCCATTTCCGGCGCCACGGTAAGTGCGACCGCCGGCCCGGTTGGCCGCCTGTCCAACACGTCGGGCAAGGCCGATGGCCCACGGCCGCTGCTGGTCGATGATGGGAAAATTGGGAAGGCTTTGAGGTTTTCCGGCCAGGGTGCGATTGTCGATGTCAAACCCGGTCAACTCGACGTGGTCTCGCTGGGAAAGACCGGGGACTTCAGCGTTTCGTTGTGGCTGAGGGCTCCCAGCGGCTACAAACCGGCCACAGCCGACTCGATTGTCAGTGCAAAGTACAAGTCCTCGATGTGGTTCATCGCCCTGCGGCCGGGTGGTTTCAACGGCATTTATCTCCGGCACTACAACGGCAAGGCCGCGGTCGACATCAAGCCGTCCACCGACCAGTTGCCGCGGCTGACCGACGGTGGTTGGCATCACGTCGCCTTCACATCCGATCGCGACGGTTCCGGCCTGGTGTATCTTGATGGTCAGCCCAGCGGTCGAACCGGGATCAAGCCGGTCAGCGGCACGGCCGATTACAGCAAACCGGAGTCGCTGCGGATCGGGGCATCGATCAACGGTTTCCGTGGCGACCTGGACGATGTCGCTCTCTGGGATCGCGTGCTGGAACCAGCCGAGATCGGGGAACTGTTTCGACTGGGGGGCCGTAAGGAATCGCCGGTGGATGTGGCAGCGATCCAGCGGCGGCGGGTGACCAGCGATGGAAGACCGTCGATCAAGGACCTGCTCGGGAAGCACCGGGTGGTACCGAGCCTGGCACGCCGACTCGCCCGCGAATTGAATGCCTCGGCCGGCCGCGAGGAATCGCCATTGTTTCGGCTGACCGTGCGGCGTCCCGTGTCGCTTGAAGAGGTCTCGAAGCTGGTCGACCTGGAGAGCCCGGCACTGGCAAAGCGGCTCGATGCCAAGACGACCCCCCTGGTACCCGGGACCGACGCTGCCGGTTTTTACCCCGACGCCGTTCGCGGAAAACTCGAGAATCTGCAGAAGACCGCCCGGCAATTGTCTGGCGTTCGCTTTCCCAAGCCGGGGATGGCGATGGTTGCCTTTGACGCCGGGACACCGGCCGACATCGCGGTCCACGTCGCCGGCAGCACGAAGCAACTGGGAGCGGTGGTGCCTCGTGGATTTCCCAGGGTCCTGGGAGGACCGGGGCCGGTGATTGGATCCGGGAACAGTGGTCGCCTGGAGCTGGCGCGCTGGTTGACCAGGCCCGGCCATCCGTTGACCGCCCGCGTGATGGTCAATCGTCTCTGGCAGTGGCACTTCGGTGAAGGCCTGGTTCGCACGCCGGACAACTTCGGTCAACTCGGCGAGGAACCCACGCACCCGCGGTTGCTCGACTGGCTGGCGGCGACGTTTGTAGGAGACGGCTGGTCACTGAAGCGATTGCATCGCCGCATCATGCTCTCGTCGGTTTATCGCCAGGCCAGCACGGCGCGGCCTGATTCGATCGTGGTCGATGGAGACAACCGCTGGTTGTGGCGGATGAATCGTCGGCGGTTGGAGGCCGAACCGTTCCGGGACGCGATGCTGTCGGTCTCGGGTCACATCGACCCGGCACTCTACGGGACGTTCCAGACCTGGAAAACCGGTGATTTCAGTATCAATGACACCAACCAGGAAATCGCAAAATTCCAGACACGTCGCCGCAGTGTCTACCTGCCGGTCGTGCGAACGTCGCTGCACGAGATGATGGAACTGTTTGATGTCGGCGATCCGAACTCGATCACCTCGCGTCGATCCGCCACCACGGTGGCTCACCAGGCACTGTTCCTGATGAACAGCCCGTTCGTCCAGGCCCGATCACGTGGGCTGGCCGCTCGGGTGATTGCCGAGGTTTCCCGGGAATCCGAACGGATTGAACGCGCGTGGATGCTGGTGCTGTCGCGTTTGCCCCGGCCGGCCGAACGAACCCGTGCCGTGGAATATCTTGCCGCGGCCCGGAAGCAAAATGGTGGTGATGACCAGTTGGCCTGGGCATCACTGGCATGGGCCTTGTTCAGCCTCAACGAGTTCCTTTATGTTGACTAGTCACGGTTGCAACCGGCGGGGTCTTGTTCTGCCCCACCTGAAAACCCGAAGGTGTGTTCGTTCATGACCGAGACGCGGCCGATCGATCGTCGCCTGCTAGCCGGGCTCAGCCGTCGAGAATGGCTCGACCGGGCCGGGTGCGGATTCGGTGGCCTGGCGTTTTCTGCACTGGCGACCGGCGAGAGCCTGGCGGCGACCGCCGACCGCTCCCTGACCGTTCGAACGACTCATTTCCCGGCCCGGGCCAAGCAGGTCATCTTTCTCTACATGCACGGTGGTTGTTCGCACATCGACTCGTGGGATCACAAGCCGGCGCTGGTAGCACGCGACGGCCAGACCTTGCCGCAGTCGGTCAACACGGATCGCAACAAGTTCAACCA
The DNA here is from genome assembly GCA_002726205.1 of Planctomycetaceae bacterium. Taxonomy (GTDB): domain Bacteria; phylum Planctomycetota; class Planctomycetia; order Planctomycetales; family Planctomycetaceae. Next base: position 9,166 of record PBSL01000057.1, read on the forward strand.
GGGCCTGGCCCGGATCATGCAACCGCCCTGGCGATTCCGGCAATACGGTGACAGCGGATCGTGGGGCAGTGACCTGTTTCCGGAAATCAGTGCCCGGGCCGACGACCTGTGTTTCCTGTACTCGATGTACAGCAACAACAATGCTCACACGCCCGCGACGCTGGAACTGCATACCGGTTCGCAGACGTTGATGCGACCCAGTGTCGGTTCATGGGTGACCTATGGTCTTGGCAGTCGCTGCGACAACCTGCCGGGGTTCGTCACGATCTGCCCGCCGTTGACCTACGGTGGGCAGCGGAATTTCGGAGCGGCCTTCCTGCCCGCGGTTTACCAGGGGACGATGGTCGGAACCAATCGGCTGCCGGTGGCCAAGGCCGAAATTCGCAATATCACAGCCGTTCGATCGGCCCGTGAGCAGAGGCGGTTGATCGACTTCATCGCCGCAGGCAACAGCGAACAGCAACAACGGGATGGCCGCGACAGCACGCTGGAGGCCCGGATCGCCTCCTTCGAACTCGCATTTCGAATGCAGCAGGCAGTACCCGAGGTCCTGGATATCTCCGAAGAGACACCGGCGACACGCCGGCTTTACGGGATCGACGACAAGCTGACCGAGAACTACGGTCGCGAGTTGCTGTTGGCCCGTCGAATGATCGAGCGGGGTGTGCGGTTTGTGCATGTCGCCCACACCGGTGGTCGAGGAGGGCGTTGGGACCAGCACAGTGCTCTGAAGAAACGTCACCAGGAGAATGCCCGCAGTTGCGACCGGCCGATCGCCGGCCTGGTCCAGGACCTCAAGCAACGCGGACTGCTCGACGACACGCTGGTTGTCTGGAGCACCGAGTTTGGACGGACTCCCGAGCGACAAAACACGACCGGCCGGGGCCACCACGCCCAGGGGTTCACGTTCTGGTTGGCCGGTGGAGGTGTGAAGACAGGTTTCGGGTACGGGGCCACCGACGAGTTTGGTTACCACGCGACCGAAAATCCCGTCAGTATTCACGATCTGCACGCGACGATCCTGCACCTGCTTGGCCTGGATCACACGCGACTGACCTACCGTTATTCTGGACGGGACTTTCGCCTGACCGACATCCACGGACGGGTCGTCTCGGAAATCATCGCCTAGCCCAGGCTCGCCGTTGAGCCGAAGGCAGTTTGTTGCCGATTGGCTTTATGGGTACAATGACCCACTGAAGGAGTCACGGGTGAAACGTTCGGCATTCTCCTCTGTTGTGCAAGCCGGTCCGCCTGGTTGTTCCGGATTCCGTGCCTGGCAGCGGATGACGCGCCGCGAAGCATTGCGGATCGGTGGCCTGGGCGGCGTGGGATTGACGTTGCCGGAGTTATTCCGTCGGCGGGAGGCGATGGCAGCCGGGCCCGTGGCCACGGGCACATTCGGACGTGCCAAGACGGTCATCATGCTGTTCCTGCACGGTGGGCATCCACAGCAGGAGACCTTTGATCCCAAGCCCGAGGGACCGTCGGCGGTGCGGGGAGAGTTCGGGGCGATTGCCACGAGTGTTGCGGGTGTCAGGTTCAGCGAGGTGCTGCCGCTGACGGCGGGGATAGCCGATCGCCTGGCGATCGTGCGTTCGATGAGCCACGAGAACCCAAACCACGTCCAGGCCTGCCTGCCGGCCCAGACCGGTCACGCGCATCCCAAGGGATTTCGTTCACGCGGTGACTTTCCACCGTCGGCCAGTGATTTTCCGCCCGTCGGAGCGGTGCTGGATTCGGTGCGGCCGGCCGATGGTGACCTGCCGACCTGGGTTCGAGTCGGGCCATTGATGCGACGCAGCAACGGCACGACCCTGCACGGACAACTGCCGGGGCTGCTGGGAGCGGCCCACTCGAGCTTCGTGGTGAACCAGCCGTTGACGGCCCCTGACGTGAAAATCCAGGCCATCCGCCCCAACAACGACCTGACATCGGTTCGGCTGACAAGCCGGCGGGATCTCCTGGTGCAATTCGATCAGCAACGACGCCTGATCGACGAAGTGGCCGCGGCGCAGAACCTCGACCGCTTCTACCAGCGGGCCTTCAACCTGCTCAGTTCACCACGGACCCGCAACGCGTTTGCGCTGGCCAGTGAGCCGCAGGCTCTAAGAGATCGTTACGGCAAGACCGAGTTCGGGCAGCGCTGCCTGCTGGCTCGTCGCCTTGCCGAGGCCGGCGTGCCGATGGTCAACATCAGCTACTGTCACACACCTCGTGGCAGCTGGGACACGCATGGTCGCAATTTCTCGAAGATGAAGGACTCGCTTGGTCCCACACTGGACCAGTCGCTGACGGCATTGGTCGAGGACCTGGGTGAGCGGGGGATGCTCGACGAAACACTGGTCGTGGTTAACGCCGAGTTTGGGCGGACACCCAAGATCAACGGCAATGCCGGTCGTGACCACTGGCCCTGGGTGTACTCTCTGGCGCTGGCGGGGGCTGGAGTCCATGGGGGAAGTGTCCACGGTGCGTCGGACGAATCGGCCGCCTATCCTGTTGCCAACCCGCACGACCCCGCGGATTTCGTGGCGACGGTGTATCACCTGCTGGGGCTGCCGCCGGAGACGATGATTGCTGATGCCACCGACCGGCCACTCCGCGTGGTTCTTGGTCGGACGATCGCTCCCCTGTTGTCCTAGGTTCGCGAATCCGGCCCGTCGACGGGGCGGTCACTTCCGGCGATCGAGGTGGACCAGTCGTCGGGGGTGGACGAGGGCTTCCAGCTGCGGGATGTCGAAGTGTTGCAGCAAACCGAAGCAGAACAACTCGGGCGCCTTGTTGACGCCGATCTTGCTTTCGATCACCTGCTTGAGACTCCGGTAACTCCCGTACAGCGACACGTCACCGATCGCTTCCGGTTCGAGTCCGGCGGCCACCAGCGTGGCCAGGGCAACACGCGGCCCGATGGCAACGACCCCGCTGGTGTGGCGGTGCTGTTTGCTGCTCCAGGCGGCGACCGCTCCCAGTTGCCGGGCCTGCAGTCCCAGTGGCCGATCCCCGACGGTGGAGACCAGCAACGCAAACAGGTAATCCCGGCCCCCGATGGCCGATTCGCCGAGATAGAACGGATCGACGGCGAGTACGCGGTGTCCGTTCCGCAACAGTGATTCGGCCGTCTCCGAAGCCGCTGCCCGCCCTTTTTCGGCCACGAGGATGGTTGTCCGTGCCGGAGTGCCCCGGACGAGTTCCACGACCGGGACCGTCCAGTCTCCGCCCATCTGCAGTTTCCACAACAGCGCCCGCGTGCGACCGGCTCCCTCGCCCTGGATTCGTTCGTTGACCAGGCTGGCGCTGGCGGTGTAACGCCGGGATCGCACGATCCTGGCCAGCCTGTCGCGAGCCGGCATCTGCCAGGCCTGCCGGGCGTCGGCGGTTGTCCCGGCGTCGGGGACGGTGGGGTTGAGCGGCAGCCGCGAGGCAAGGGCCTGGGCCAGCGAGACAAAAGTGGCGTTGTCGTCGGGAATCGTCACGTGCAGTTCGGCGGTGGTCTTCAACTCGGATGCCACATCGATCTCGCGGGCGTCAAAGTCCTCCTGGTCCGGAAAGAAGTGAACTCCGAACATCCGGTACAGGACTTCGCGGTTGTCGCGGCCGAAGTTGTGGGTACCCGGTGCGAAGTTGATGTGCGCCCAGAGGTTCCCGCGCCGACCGTAGAGCTGGTAGATCGGCCGGGCGGCTTTCAGCAGTGGTGGCAGGGCATGGCCGGCGGCAAAGCAGCAATCGTCGATGGCATTGAAGGTCAGCAGTGTCGGCCGCGGTGCACGCAGGGCGGTCAGGTGCGAGTAGTCGCCAACGGTTGCCATGTCGCAGGGAGCTTGTTCGGAATCACCGAGGTCGTCGAAGTTGCGGGTCCGGGTCAGGACGCTCGAGTAGCCGGCAACCGGATCCGAGAGTGTCACGCGGGGATCCAGGGCGCTGATGGTGATTGTCTGCCAGCCACCGCCGGAGAGTCCCGCGACAGCGACCCGCTTGGGGTCGGCGTGCGGATGCGAGAGCAACAGGTCGAGTCCTCGCGACATCGACAGGTAGAACGGAGCGAGTCCGCTGGTGCCGCAGAGGTTGAGTTGATTCATCAGGTAGTGGCCGTAGCCGTCGCGGTGCAACTGGCCCATTCCCAGCCACTCGACGTTCAAAGCCAGCATGCCTCGCCTGGCCTGGTTGATGCAGCGGATTTGCTTGTAGTCGGCCGCCTTGCCCTGGGGGCGGTCGTGGCCGTTGACGTTGAGCACGACCGGGACGCGGCCCTTGAGCGTTTCGGGTTCATACAGCAACGCCGGAATCCACAATCCCGGCAGTGCTTCGAAACGGACCTTTCGGATCCGGTACCCCGGCCCGCCCGGAATCGTCTCCATCCATTGCACACCCGTTCTGGCGGTTCGCCATTCCCGGGCGGCTCCCCGGAACACGATCTCGTCGAGCATGCGTTGGCGGAGAGTTTTCGCGTAGGCCTCCCACTGCTCTTTCGAGGTCACCCGGGGCATGGGGGGCACCCGGCTTTCGGTGAACCGGATCAGTTCGGCCCGCGGGGTGCCCGGTGCAAGAATCCTCGTTTGCAGCAGGTCCCTGACCTGGGATTGGGCGAGGTGGGGCCAGGTGACGACAAGCAGCAGGATTGCAAAGAGCAACCGGGGAACTTCGTGGCGCGGGCAGGAGGACATCAGTCATCTCACAACGAACGAGAACCGGAAACGGTCCCTTCACTCCAGGCGTGGCGGGACCGGGCCGTGATTGTGCCCTTTGAGCGGGCCGGCCCGCAAGCAGCGACGGCCACGCGACAGCAGAAAAACCTCTCGCAGGCCGACGAACGGGCTCGAACCGACTTCCCCGAGGTCGATGTGCCGTCGCTTGTCGGCTGCGAGAAGCTCGTCCCCCCCGACGAACCACGTCAGTCGGTTGAAAGGCCGTGGCTCGCCCGAGTCATCGCCTGTTGCCGGAGCGCGATCGGGGAGCGAGGGGGCGTCGTCTACAGCGTGCGATTGTTGGGTAAAACGTTTCCGGGGCTTGTCGTTGGTGAGAGTGAAGACCAGCGGTGCTAGTTCGCGTCGTCGTCGCTGTCGTCCTGCTGTTGTCTTTGCGAATAGGCCCGTTCGGTGTTGTAGAGCAGGAATTCGGGGCCGGCCGGGAAGAACTGGACGTCATCGCGGAGGTAATACCCCGACGGCAAAGTCTGGCCACCGACGGTCGTCTGGCAGCCGGTCAGACCCATCGTGGTCAAGGCGACCAGTAGCAGCAGTCCGCTTCCAAGCCGTTTCCAGGACGTCTTCATATCGAGTCGAGCCTCTGGTTTCTGCAACGGGGGCCACAATGTCGGCCAACACCTATACAGATCGGCCGTTACAACCAGAAACTTCGGAAAAACCGGCAAGTTTTAACACCGGCTTGCTGACCGAGGGCTGCCCCCAATCGGTCAATTCCCCTTGAAGGCTCGCTGCAGTTCTTCCAGCGACGTGGTTCCGTCGGCAACCAGCCGCATCGCGTCGTTCTTCAAGGTCCGCATTTTTTCGGTTCGTGCCTGCTCTCTGAGTGCGGTCGCATCAGCGCCGCCGGCCAGGAGCCCCTGCATTCCCTCGGACATCTCGATCAACTCGAAAATCGTGGTTCGCCCGAAGTAGCCCGTGTCGTCACAGGTCGTACACGGCTCCCATTCCTCGCCCTTGGGAAGAGGCTCCACCGGTGGGCTGGCCTTGCGGTACAGCACTGTGATCTCGTCGGCTTTCAAGCCGATCTTCTTCATCAGCTTGGGGCTGGGTTTGAAGGCTTCCTTGCAGTCGTTGCATAACTTGCGGATCAGCTTCTGGCTGAGAACGCCACTGAGCACCTTGGCGGCAAGTGCCCCGTCGCCAAGCCACTCGGCCATCTGCAGGATCCCCGTGGCGGCGTCGGCGGCGGTGATCTCGGAGATCATCACCGCATCGTCATAGAAGCCAGCCACGACCCGGGCATCCTCGGCGTTTCGGATCGGGTCGAGCAGGATCACTTCGGCCTCGACGCGGATGCATCGCCTGAGCGTTTCCTGCAGGTCGTGGGTCGGGTCGGTGTCGAACGTGGAGATGTTGAGCAGCGATCTTCCCTCGGTGTCTCCGATCGTGAAGATCACGTGGAGGTAGGCGTCAAGTCCTCTGACCGACGCATACAACGTGGTGGTGATGCCGGTTCGTGAGGGTCCGCAGACCAGGAACAGTTTCTTGCGACCCGAGGTCAAATTGCGGATCGCGAGCTTCAGCTCCGAAGGCATCCCGATGTGTTCGGGCTTTTCGAGTTTCTCGTCGAGGTTCCGGATGTAGACCAGCAACCGTTCCATGCCCCCGGCCACCGGTGTGGTCATCGTCTTCAGTTCGAATTCGTCTTCGCCCACCGAGGCCTTGACGCCACCGGACTGGGGCTGGGTTCTTTCGGAGATGTCGAGTCCGCAGAGAACCTTGGTCATCTGGGTCATGGCGTGGGCACGTTGCTTGGGGACCCGACCGGCCGGGATCGCGACCCCGTCGATCAGAAAGGCAATCGTGGCTCGGTCGCCCTTGGGCTCGATCCGGATCGTGTCGGCACGCCGTGTGACCGCGTCGGTGAAGAGTTCCTTGAGGGGTTCCAGCGCGATCTTGACCAGCTTGGCGTTGGCTTCCATTTCCGGTGGGACACCGTTGAGTGCCCCCTGGAATCGGATCAACTCGACCTCGGCTTCTTCGAGAATCTCAGCCTGCTTCTTCTTGCCGAATTTGAAGATCACCTGAAGGCTCCTGGGAATCACGATACCGGGGGGCATCAATTCTGCCACGTCAGCCGTTCTCGGACAACAGACCGTATCCACACAACGTGGCCGAGAGCTTCTCCTGTTCGGCGTCATCCAGCGGCGTCATCGGCAGGCGGACCTCGCCGGAGTCGCGACCGAGCAGCTGCATGGCCGCCTTGATCGGAATCGGATTTGTCGCCAGTCCCAGCAGGTCGCGGCAGAGCGGAAACAGGCGGGTGTGCCAGTCCTGCGCCGTGGCCAGGTCGCCGTTGTCGAAGGCCACGAGCATCGCCTTGACATCGTCGGGGATGATGTTTCCGACGACCGATACAACGCCGCGGCCTCCGATTGACAGCAGCGGCAGCGTGAGGCTGTCGTCGCCGGAGAGGATGGTGAGGTCGGAGATGGCCAGGATCTGTGAAGCCTGGTCCATCGAGCCGGTCGATTCCTTGACCGCCACGACGCTCTCCAGTTCACCAATCCGGGCAATCGTCTCGGGTTCGATGTTCTTGGCCGTCCGTCCCGGGATGTTGTAGAGCACGATCGGCAGATCGACGGCCTCACAGACGGCCCGGTAGTGCTGGTAAAAACCCTCCTGCGTCGGCTTGTTGTAGTAGGGGGCTACCATCAGCGATGCGTCGGCACCGACCGACTGGGCGAACTGGGTCAAGCGGATCGCCTCGGAAGTGCTGTTGGAACCGGTGCCGGCCATCACCTTGATCCTGCCGGCCGCCTGTTCGCACACGATTCCGATCACCTGTTCGTGTTCGTCGTGTGAGAGTGTCGGGCTCTCCCCGGTCGTTCCGACCGGACTGAGGCAATCGGTTCCCGACTCGACGTGAAAGTCCACCAACGCCCGAAGTGCCGCCTCGTCGATTTCTCCATCAGCGAATGGAGTGACCAACGCCACGGTCAACCCGGCAAAGCTCTCGCCCTTTCCCACCATCGTGTTCCTCTTCCCACAAGTCCGGCTGTCTGCCTGTCGCCCAGCGGCCTCCCCGGGTCCTGTCGTGGTTTACCGGTTGTGCCAGTCGACGCCCGAGGCGGCTGCGAGGGTCAGTTCCAGGGCGTGTGTCCCGTCCCGTCCGTGGCCCTGGGCCTGAAGGCCGAGGTAGAGCTGGTGCGAGAGCGCCAGGCCGGGCAAGGAGAGCCCCAGGGATTTCCCCTCCGAGAGCGCGATGCTCATGTCCTTGATGAAGTGTTCGACAAAGAAGCCCGGATCGAAGTTGTTCTCCATGATCCGCGGGCCGAGGTTCGAGAGAGACCAGCTGGCGGCGGCACCACCGCCGACCGATTGCAGGACCGTCGGCAGGTCGAGTCCAGCCTTCTGGCCGTACAGCAACGCCTCGCAGACACCGATCATGTTCGTGGCGATCAGGATCTGGTTGACCATCTTCGTGTGCTGGCCGGCGCCGGCTCCGCCCTGGTGCACGATCGTACTTCCCATCGCATCCCAGCATGGTTGCAGGGCCTCGACAACCTCCTGGTCGCCACCGATCATGATCGACAGCGTGCCGTTGGTGGCACCAACGTCACCACCCGAGACCGGCGCATCAACGCTGGAAACACCCCTGGCGGCAGCGGCCTGGTGGATTTCCACGGCCAACGACGGTTCGCTGGTCGTCATGTCGACAAGCACGTTGCCTTCCTTTGATCCGGCCAGCGCGCCGTCATCGCCGAGAATCACCTCGCGAACATCGGCCGGGAAACCGACGATCGAGAAGATGACATCCGAGGCTTCGGCGACGGCCCGGGGAGAATCGGCCCAGCTGGCGCCCTTGTCGAGTACGCCCTGGGATTTTTCCTTCGTGCGAGAATACACCGTGGCGGAAAAACCCGCGTCGATCAGATGGCCGACCATGCTGGCTCCCATCACGCCGGTGCCGATCCAGCCAATCCGGGTTTCACCGGGGACAATCGTTGGAGCTGCCATGTCGAGAATTCCGTGTTGGATAGCGGGAGAACGCCAGCTGAAATCGTGAAAACCGTGGTGACCTGGCAATCGAGGTCAACAGCTTCACGATCGGGCGCGAACGGCCAGTCTAGCAGAGCCTCCGGGCAAATTCACTCTGCAGCAGCATCGGGCGGAGGGTCGCAGCGCAGGTCAAAACGTTCACGCAATGCCGGCGGGAGCAACGGACAAGCCTTGGTCGGACGGGTAAACAGACGGTGTCGGATGCGGGCGATGACATCGTAGGCAAGATCCCGCAGCGGGCGTGGAACCAGTCGCGCGACGCCGGCCAACAGCCGCCACCAACCGCCCAGAGAGCGTCCCAGTCCCAGGATCGCGTCGGAACGGGTCAGGACCCTGGAGTCGGGCGTGACCACGACAATGCTCTCGGGCAACGTGGCCGCGATCGAGGGTTCGACGACCTCGCGGAATGCCTTGCCTGCCAGCGGTGCCAACCGCAGGACCGTCGGATCGCGGTCCTCGGCCAGTACGATGCGGACAAAACGGTGACAGAGGCCGCACTGGCCGTCGTAGAACAACCAGGCCGGCGGGTCGGTCGCGTTCGGCGAACGGGACGACCGGCCCGCTGCGATCCAGGTGGGATCCAGGGCAAGCAGCCAGGCCGGAACCGAAGCGAGCAGGATCCAGGGAAGTGTACCGGCGGCGGCCAGCACCAACCCGGTCAGCCCTGCCAGCAGCCAGGCCCACGAGCGGGTTCGGTTTCCGGCAGCCAGCACGGTCGTTGCGACCAGGCCGGCTCGCGACAGCAACCTGATAATCGGTTCGCTGGCTTCGATTCGTGGATCGAATGCGGCCATGACCATCGCCAGCAGCAGGACACCCCAGGCACAACGGTACAACCACGTGGGCAACGTCCAGCCACCGTCGGGATCGGTCCGGCCCCGGGCCATCACCGAGCCAAAGGGGGCCGGTGGTGCCAGCCCGTGCAGCAGCAGGATCGCGACCAGTGGCCAGGCGGAAGTCGGCAGCTCAGGATCGCGAAAGACAAGCACTCCCATCAGGGTCGCCAGTACCAGTGCCGCCGGACCGTCCCACCAGCCCAGGATGCATACCAGCGACAAGGCGATCGTGGTCCCGGAAAGAACCAGCGTGGCGACGTCACCCTTGCAGCCGACCAGCTGCCACACCGACAGGCCGAGGACCAATGATCCCATCAGCGCTCGCCAGAGGCTGTACTGGCCTCCGGTCCAACCGTTGCTCTCCGGTCTGCTCATCGCGCGGGATTAAACCACCAAGCCGACAGGCAGGCAAGAGCGGCCATGGCCGTCGATCTCCTCAGGGGCGGGTTTCGGATGGATCCGGCGACCGAATCGGATCGCTGATGACTCCCGAGAGGTGTTGGACCCAGGCCGGAGGCAGGTTGGCCAACACCCAGCTGGTTCTTGATTTCCGCTGCCGGCGATGCTTTCTCATGATCGTCTCGATCTGGTTCACCCGTTCCCGGTCGTCGCGGCCGGAAACGGCCTTTCGCAATGGCCGCATGAACATGTATTCGAAATACGACAGCGTTCCCTCGGGGCTGAGCAACCGGAAGTAGGCGTCGAACAACTCGGCAACCAGTTGCTGGGAAAAGTTGTTCATCGGCAGCCCCGAGATGATGATGTCGTAGGGCTCTTCGGCCGTGTAATCCTGCAGGGGGATCGCGTGGATCCGGGACGAATCGCTCATCCGGGCAAATGGCGGGTCGTCGAGAAAGCGGCTTTCGAGAACATCGGCGAAGGCCTGGTTGATCTCCACCAGGTCGAATCGGTCGCCCGGCTCAAGCAGATCGACGATGCGTCGAGTGACCGCGCCGGTTCCCGGTCCGACTTCGAGTACCCGGATGGGGTGTTGGGATCGAGATTTCAACGCGACCAGCGGACCCGTCTGTGCGCGGGCCAGAAAACGACTCGACGGAGCGATGGCTCCGGTCGTGTGATAGTGCTCGCGAACCTGGCGAAAGAACGCCAGCCGATCTCGCCCCATTGTTCCTGTCCGACCTTCCTAGTCGCGGGCCGTTTGCCGGAGACCTCGTCGAAATTCCTCGGCGGTGACGACACCATCGCTGTTGGAATCGAGTTGTTTCAGGCGGTTGACGAGCAGGTTGGGGATCTCGGTTGCCTCGATCTGGCCATTGCCATTCCTGTCGAACCGTTCGAACAGCCGCGTGTTGGCCGCTGGTCTGCGAAGATCGTTCGAGGGCCGGGCTGTCGGCGGGCTGGCCACGCCGGGACGTGGGCGTGGATCTTGCGGACGCGGGTCGGGTCGTCGGTCGGCACCGTAGATTTCACGAAAATCCAGCGTGCCGTCACCGTTGGCATCGAGTTGTTCGAAGCGATCGCCGGCCCGGGAAAGCTCCTCGCGGCTGAGCCGGCCATCACGGTTTTGATCCAGCAGTCGTGCAGCGGGCCGGTCGGCGGCCGGGGCGGGGCGACGTTCGGTCGCCGTTGGCGACGCCAGCGACTCAAGGAATTCCTTTCTGGAGATCGCCTCGTCGGGTTTCTTGTTCATCCGGCGGGCCAGGAACGTGAACAGTCCGCGGGACGTTTCGGGGAACTCCCGCGCGTTGAGTTGTCCGTCCTTGTCCCGGTCGAGCCGGTCGAAGAGTTTCTCGCGGCGGGCACGATCGGCCTGTGGTGAGGAAGAAGGACGGGATGCAGCGGGCCGACGCCGAAAGTACCTCGCGAAATCTTCCTTCGACAACGCATCCTTACCAAGCCGTTCAAGCAGTGCTTTGACACGCTCACGCTCGGACTCGGGGAATTCCTCCACGACCAGCTGCCCATCCTTGTTGCGGTCGAAGCGGTCAAAGACCTGTCCGGGACCCACATCCCCGCCTCCGGAACTCCTGCCGCTGCGACTTCTCCCGGACCGGGAACGCGTCGGCGGAGTTGTCTTGGCGTCGTCGGCCAGCGACGAAAGAAACTCCTGGCGGGTGAGTCGACCGTCCTTGTTGCGGTCACCGATCCGGAGCAAACGGGCGAATGATCGGGCCTGGGCTTCGGGGATCTCCTCGGCGACCAGCACGCCGTCGTTGTTGCTGTCGAGCTTGCGGAACAATTGTGCGGGAGCATCGACGGCCGCCGCCTTGGCCGGGGCCGGTTCTTGTGCGGGCCGGTTATCCTGGCTGGACGCGGGCCCGGCCAGGACGCCGAGCAGGACGATGGTCGGGATGAGTCGGACAGGCATGGTCAACTCCGGTGAGTGTCAGAGCAGAACAGCGAGGATGCCTGCAAGCGGCGTGTCGATTGCAGCAGGCCCCGGGAGAGATCAAACACCGGGCACGCGGAAATGTTCCGGCACCCGCTGTCGGGTCTCGTTCGAGTTCATGTCGGACCAGTCTATGGCGTCTTGTCTCTCAGTGAGAATCCGACCATCACCGCGCCGTTTTCGTCCGGGACCACGTAGCCACCCGAGGGCCTCAGGTACTTCTCGATGACCTCGAAGGGAGGCAGCTTCGTGAAGTCGATCGGCACCGGGTTCGCATCGGCTCCAGGGAAACCGGCTCCGGGAGCCGCTGGTGGGAAGCTGCCGGAACGAAGGAGATCGTAGACAGTTTTCAACTGCGAGCTCTGCTTCGCGTAGGAGATCATCGACGCCTTGGCCGGAAACGCCGAGGCCAACCGTTTGTAGTCGGAGGAAGCCGAGAGAGGATCGTTGTCGGCCCGGATGGTCTGTTCGATCATCGTGGCGGGACTGGCGATCATCAGGTTGCCCTGGGTGATCGAAAGACCCAGCGAGGTCAAGCCGGTCGTGGTTGAGAGTGCGGCCGGAAACGGAATCTCGTAGATCGTCTCGCCCCGGAATTGCCGGGTCTCGACCGGGCTTCCGGGGGTGTTGATCAGCTTGTTCAACGTGGCCTTGAGCCCGTCGGTGTTCTTCACGCCCAGGGCTAACAGGAACTGGGTACTCAGAGCCCCCCCGGCGGTAGCCTTGCCCTCGCCACTGACAACCTGGATCCGACCCGAGAGGTGGTCGAAAAGGTCCTTCTTGGGGTGGATCATTGGACCACCCGGCTGCTGGGCCAGGTCGTCGACGAGCCGGTCAAAGGTGCCCGGTCCCTGGGGATTGAAGGAGTCGACCAGTTTGGAGACTCCCCGCCAGGCCGCTTTCAGGTCCCAGTTCATCGAATTGTAGGAAACGGTGTTGGCAGGGACCCATTTCGGTGGCGACTGGGCAATCGCCGGGAACTTCAGCAGATCCAGGGCGCCGTCGCGAGGGGCTTCGACGTACACCATCGTCCGACTGATTTGCTCGAATTTCGGAGTCATGATGTTCATCGTGCCGCCGATGGCCTTGATCTTGTCGAGCCCCAGTGTCGGCAGGAACCCCAGGGCCAACTGGGCCTGGAAGTTGTTGGGATCGACGGCGTTCATCAGGCCCTGGACGGCCCCGATCGGGTTGAAGTACCACTCCATGACCGGTTTTGCACCGTCCCCGGACCCGTTTTTCGCGATGTAGCGGTAGACCGGATTGCTGGCAAAAGTCGAGGTGTGCTTGCCGTCCCAGCGCGCCAGGATCGTTCGCAGCGTCTGGGTCCCGTTGCCCAGGACAAGCGTGGTGTCCTTGGTGAACCAGCCGATCCGGGTCAACGACGTGGGAACGCTGGGGCCGGCGCCGACATCGGGATCACCGGCGGGTGGTTTGGGCAGATCGAAATTCGAGATCGAGACGCCAGCGGATTCGACCTGGGTCTTCTTGGCACCGTTTTGGGTCAACCCGTCAGAGAACTTCGTCAGCAGCGTCTCAACCGTCGCGCGGTTCTTGCCGAAGTCGAGCAACACGACCCAGCCCGGTGCCCGCGTGGCACCGACGAACAACGCCAATGACACCTCGCCACCGGGAATCGCGAGAAACTGATCCATCGAGATGCCGGCGGTCGCCTGGAAATTGGTCGAGATCGCCGTCAGCCCTTTCTTGACGTCGCCGACGAAGTCCGCCAGGGCCGGATCCTTGATCATGCGGCCGAACGACGACTGGCCGAAACGCTTCTTGAAGTCGGCAACATCAGGTGCTGTCAGGTAGACAACAACCTCGGGTGGCAAACGTCTTGCCGCCGGAATTCCAGCCGCTTCGGCCGATTGAGGCGAGACCAGCAGCGAGAGCAAGAGCAGGCCGGCCAGTCCCCGGTGAACGAGAGTGCGAATCATGATGATGTGGTCCCAACTGCTGGAAGTGAAGAAATGCAAGTCGCCAACGGCTTCGGAAGTCAAACCACCGTTGCCTGAAGTCGTGGTTGTATTGTCGGTGATCGGGTTTTTTCTTGGCAAGCCTTCGGGACCGGTTTCTGGACCGGTCACCGGGAATCACTTGCCAGGGCCACCCGTCGGTGGTGGCTTGGGGTTCTTTCGCCGCGGAGCATCCTGGTAGCGGAATCCCGTGTTCGGGTTGTCCTTGTCGAATGCCCAGGCATCGTTGTTGTCGAGGAAGTGCTTGACGTAAGTGGCCGGAATCGCAAATCCCAGCCCTTCGCCGGCGGGGATTCCCATGTTCGTCACGCCGATTACCTCGCCGCGACTGTTGAACAGTGGGCCCCCACTGTTGCCGGGATTGATCTGGGCGGTCATCTGGATGTAGGCCAGCCCGCTGAAATTGCGGTTGCGGGTACTGACGATACCTCGTGAAACACTGCGTTCCAGGCCGAGCGGATTGCCGATCGCAAACACCTCGTCGCCCTCGCGGTGATCGTGCGCGCCGGTCAGGACAACCGGCTTGAACGGCAGATCCTTCTGCACGGGGATTTCCAGCAGGGCCAGGTCGAAAAACGGATTCAACGCCAGGATTTTCACCTTGTCGATCCGGCGTCTGGTGAACTTGCCCTGCTTGTCGCGGTCAAAGACCACGACCGCGATCCGGGTTTCCTTTTCGACGACGTGGTAGTTGGTGACGCACAGGCCCTGGACATTGAGGATGAAGCCCGAGCCGAGGCCGCTGGTGGTCTGGACCAGGACGACACCGGCACCGAATTGCCGTGCGAGTTCCTTGATCGGCTTCGCCGTCAGTCGGCCCGTGGAGTAGATACGGTTGCGTTTCAGTTTCGCCGCCGCCTCGGCCTTGGCCTTCACCGGGCCCTTCGTCCGTGAATCGATTTTCGCGACGGGGATCCGTACGACGTCGATACCCAGGTCGATGTAGAGGGCCGCCCCGGTTTCCTTGAGCACCGGCGCTTCGATCTTCTGGCCGGTCTTGAGCGTGATCACATCGCCGGAGGCCGGGATCACCGTGGCGATCAGTACGATTGCCAGTGCCCGGCGGACCCCCGGACGCATCCCGCCGAAATTGGTTGCCTTCGTCACCACTTACCTCCGCCCCATATGGCACCGTGTGCACAGTTGGTCGATTGCCGAGATGGCCTTGTCGTAATCCTCGAACTTCTCGTTCTTGATTGACACTTCGATTGTCTGGCAGGCCTTGAGCATCTGGTTGGCGTACTTGACGAAGTCCTCGTCGTCGGAAAAGCCGTAGCCTTCTTCTTCGATCACCCGGGCCATGACCGCCAGGATCGCCGCCTCGTGCCGCACCCGCTCGGAATTCTCCTTGTAGGACTCCTCGTCCCGGGCGTTGGTCTGGATCCACTTGAAGCCCTGGTCCATCCGCTGCATCACGCCGCCAAAGGAGGCGACATCCGAGAACACCGCCTGGTCCTTCGACTCGGGCAATTCTGCAGGTTCACTGCCGTCGAGAATCTCAACGATCTTCTCGAATGGCCCCTTGACCTGTTCAAACGACTTGCGACCCCGGGCAAGGTCGTTGCTGAACATCTGTGCGGACAGGTCACGGACGAATTTCGCCTTGGTTTTCCAACTGACCTTGCCGGGATGCCTGGCGGCCACATCGGCCAGTACCGCCAGTGTGGCTCCGTGAGCCGGGATGGCGACCATCCCCGAGTTGAACTTGCCGACGTTCTGCAGGTGGCCGGTCAACTCGTTGCGGATTTTCTTGATCTCGCTGCTGAGTGTTTCGATCGTGATCAGCGACTTCCAGTCGGCGACGGCCGAAGCGGTGGACTTGGTCGCGTCTTTCCCGGCGGCGGTTTTCGGGGTCGCCGAGGGGGATGCGGCCGCGGGGCTGTTGGCGGCCTTGGCTCCGCCACCGACGGGACGCCGGTCGGTGGCCACCTGAAGCGGGTCGGGGAAATAAATATCCTGGGGCACCTCGCCGATCCATTTCTTCCCGTCGATGACACGAACGACCTGCTGCCCGCCCGTCGCAGCGGCGACCGGAGCCCCGGGATCTGCCGCGACCGGACCCGCACCACCGTCGGCGGTGGGTGTGTCCGGCTCGCCGCCACAGCCCGGCAGCAGGCACGCGGTGACGAGCAGAGCAAGGCAAACTCGAGACATGAAACGTCGCACCGGTTGTGAAAAACGAAAAGGCACTGCCCCTGCCGGGAGGCTGTCGTTGATTATGGGGGCCGACCGGCGACGAGGCAACATCCCCATCCATCTCGGCGGGCCTCACAATCGTTACAACCCGAACGCATTCTCTCGATCAGCCCGGTTTCCCCAACGGACAGCTCTTCCGTCGCTTATCCAGCCAGCGGTAAAATGGCGTTCCGCGGAAACGGCCAGTGTTCCTGCAGGGTTCAACAACGGGACAGGCCAGGAGAGAAAACACCATGAAACGCCTTGCCACTTCAAACTCGAATTCTCGTCACTCGTGCTGGACACTCTGCACGATGTGTGTCACTGCACTCGTGACGATGACGGCTACCGGTACGCTGATTGCCGGCCAGCCGGTACGAAACCACCGCGTCGCAGGGGCCCCGTTGTTTCTGCTGCCGCCGGCTCCTCCCGCCGCGCAGAAGCAGAAAAAGTCGGACACTCCCGTTCCGGTTCCCAAGGTCATTCCGCGACAGGCGCCCAAGCCGGGGACGCCCGCTCCTGCTCCAGCAGATCCAGCGCCAGCCTCCCGCTTCAACGTCGGTCCGACGATCATCGTCCCGGCGGTTCGGCTCTACAGGTGCGTGAAGTACAAGGACGTCGACGAGATTCCCGAGGATGCCATTCCGCTGGTCATCCAGGTTCCCGACCCTCGCGGGATTCCCTCGTTCCGGGATTCCCTCATGCAGCCGATCGCAGGCTGTGCGTTCCCTCGCGGCTGTGCCTACCCTCGTGGCTGTGCCTACCCTCGCGGCTGTGCCTACCCCCGTGGCTGTGCCTACCCCCGTGGCTGTGCCTACCCGGCCGGTTGTGCCTACCCGGCCAGGCCGCGGATGGTCAGCATCAAGATCTGTGCCCCGAAGTGTGCCGTCGAATGCCTGCGAGTCGGGCAGCACGTCTGGCTGAGCCGCAGGCTGCGGTATGACTTCGGCGACTTCAAGGTCGACATTCGCCTGAAGACCAACGGCTGGATCGAGGTCGATTACCAGGACGACTGACGGGCCGGGGGGCGGGACTAGAAGGGGGCTTCCTTCGAGTGCACCGCGGCTTGCAGCACCCGCCCGCGGAGATCGGCCCATTCGGCCGATCCGTCGTTGGCGATGTGTTCGAGGTTGATGCCCCGGGGGAAGAACGGCAGGCGACCGGCTTGCCAGTCTTCCCAGTACTGCTGGCAGTGGGCGTAGTAGGTCGTCGTACCCGAGGGCCAGCGGAGGGCGATCAACAGGTCGGGATGCGGGTAGGGCTTGTCCTTGGGTTCGCAGGCGAACAGCTCGATGGCTTCCTCGTCGAGTTCGATTCCCAGTCCCGGGCCCTCGGGGACCGGGCAGAGACCGTTGGAGACCGGCAGCGGTGTGCTCACGCAGTCCCGCTCGAAGAGCTGATGGCAGTTGACACTCGGCCAGCGAGCGTGCTCGAGGACCGCACCCCAGTGCAACGCGAAGGCGGCGGCGACCTTCGAGCCGACGATCTGCAGGAAGAACGACTTGTTGAACTCGCGGCAGACCAGTGCATCCTGTTGCATCTTGGTTGCACCACCGGTAACGACGAACCCGTCGACCATTTCCTCGCGGATCGCCGTTTCCAGTGACGGTTCGCCGGGGTGGTTCTGGGTGTGCATCGAGATGGGCACGTGCGTGTGTTGCCGCAGGAACGTGTAGCCGGCCACGTCATGGTGCGGAATCGGGCTCTCGAACATCACCACGTGGTGGAATTGTTCAAGTTCCTTGAGTAACCGTGTCGAGTGGGCGGTGTCGATGCCGAAACCGTTGAAGTCCATGTCGACCTCAAAGTGTTCCGGCAGGCTGGCACACAGTTTCCGGGTGTTCTCGATCAGGTCCCACCACGGCCGGCCCTTGGTCTTGAAGGCCGTGTAGCCGTTCTCGGCGGCCAGTTTCGCTTCGCTGATCCAGTCCTCGGCCGAGAGGTCGATGTCCCACCAGCTGATGTGACAACGGTCCCGGACCGGTTGTCCCAGCAGTTGCCACAGCGGGCAGTCGGCCGCCTTGGCGGCTGCATCGAACAGGGCGATCTGCAGTCCGGCCCCCAGGTCGTCGTCCCACATCGTTTCGGCAGGGTGCTTGCCGATCACCTTGGCCTTCGACGCGTCGCTGGTCGTCTCGTCGCCCCAGGTGTAATAGACCATCGTCTCGCCGATGCCGACCACACCCGAATCGAGAGTGACCCGGACGATTTCGAACAGCGTCCAGTGAGGAATCTCACGGACCATGTGCCTGGCCGGAGTCTCCCGCAGCGGCAGGTCGACCCAGCAGGTCTCGATGCTCTTGACGTTGTGTGACATGGTCTTCCTTCAGGCTCCGATTCCCGCGGCCCAGACCGCTACGCCGATGATCGCAAAGCAGACCAGCACCGAGATCACGAAACCGATGATGTCCTCGCCAGTGGGCTTCTGGAACTCCAGTGAACTGTTCGGGAAGAGTTTTACCCGCTCGCAGGTGCTTGGATCCGCATAGGCCGACTCCAGTTTCAGGCGGTCCTGCTCGGGATCGGGATCCACGGGAGTTTTCATCTTGGCGTAGTAGCGGTCCAGGCCCTGCGACGAGTTCCTGCGGGTGACCAGGCTGGCGATGATCATCACCAGGAATGGCATCACGATCTTGGGGACGAGCTCGAGGGCGTTGAGGGTCGAGGGCGACTTGCCGGCCAGGTCCAGGTTGAAGGGCCGGTAGAAGATCAGGTTGAGTTTCAGGTTGCCTTCACCCCGCAACCCGGTGCCGGCCGGATAATCGAGTGTTTCACGTGTCGTGTGCTCGTCAATCTGCTCGCTTGCCACCACCGTCTTCTTGGCTGCCGAATCGACCGGTACAAGGTTGTCCCAGTAGATGCTGACACTCTTGTTTTCGGTTGTCTTGGGCAACCGCGTCGTTCCCGCCACGATCTCCTGCATTCCCTGGGGGCCGGGGATGAAGATCTTGCCCGGCGAGATCCGCTGCGGCTTGTTCATCCGGTGTTCAATCAGCTTCTCGTCCGAGAGCCCCTGGCTCGCCTCGGTCCACTCGTTCAACGAGCTGGCGAAACGCCGACGGAGCATCGACTTGGAGACGACTTCCATCGAGGTTGTTCGCGTGTGCGGTGTACGGCTCATCATCGCCTGGTCTTCGCGCCAATCGCTGAAGACCTTTGGTCCGAAGAACGGGATCAAGAAGAAGAACAACAGACAGTAAGTCACGGTGATCCAGGCCCCGTGTTTTGTGCCTCGTCGCCAGTACATGCCGACCCAGAAGGGGGCGGCAAAGACCAGGGGGAACCAGAAGGTCAATTCAAGTTGTCCGAGCATGTCGTAAACTGTCAGCGAGAAAATGACCGAACCGGCGACGACGATCATGCCGGTCAGCCGTCCGGTCCACAGGCATTCCCGCTCGCCCGCGTTTGGCCTGAGGAACGGTACATAGAGGTTGCGGACGATCAGGCCGGCACCGACGACCATCTGGGCGTCGACACTGCTCATCAATGCCGCCAGCAGGCAGGCCAGCATCAGGCCGCGAAAGCCCGGGCCAAGCAACTGCATCGAGGCGTATCCCCAGGTCTGGTCGGGGTTGTCGACCAGTTGTGGCACGTCGGCGTACAACGTCGCGGCGATCAACGCGGTCAGTACCCAGCCGAGCGTGCAGAACCGCTTCAGGAAATTGCCGACCACCAGGCCGATCCGCGCGTTGTACTCGGTCTTGGCCGATCCGCCCCCGGTGGCGATGAAGTGCGGTTGCACGACGATGCCGGTCAGGTTCGCCAGCACGACGGCCAGCACGTAGTAGAGCGAGAACTGGGCGGCGGTGCCGCCGACGACATCGAAGAACGACTCGGGCAACTGGTCATGCATGACCTCGAAACCGTTCTTTCCGTCAGGATTGAGCTCCGGGTTGGCGGTCAGCTTGCCGAGTCCGATCGGGATCAGCATGACCGAGAGCCCGATGATGCACAGGCCCTGGATCAGGTCCGTGAAGTAGGCTGCCGCCAGCCCACCGGCGATCCCGTACACCACGACCACCACCCCGATCACCGGGATCAGGACGTACTTCAATGCCACGGCGGTTCCGAATACGGTGATCGTCTCGCCGATCATCGGCTCGGCCGTCTTGGCGATCGCCGAGAAGAACATCGAGCCGTAGATCATGAAGAAGAAGACACCGAAGACGCTGTAGGCAGCACCCAGCCAACGCGACTCGTATCGCTCGACGTACCAGTCGCCCAGTGTCAGGTGACGCATGCGCCGGTACCAGACACCGGTGATCCAGTAGAAGGGGGTGACGAACAGCCAGAACATCGTACTCCACATGCCGCTCATCCCGCCGGTGAACGTGGTTCGGCCGGTGTTGATCGGGTCGCTGGAACCGGTCCCCGCCCCGAACGCGGCGAACGTCTGCAGCAGCTTGCCGAAGGAGCGGCCGCCGAGGAAATAGTCCTCCTGCTGCTTGATCTGTCGCGAACAGTAGACCCCGATGCCGACCATCATCAGGAAGTAACCACCCAGGACGAGATAATCAGCGGACGCCATGGTGGGGTTATCCTTGAGGGGGTTGGCAATGGCCGCCGGCGAGCGGACTGCGAGCAAGGTAACGGGGCACCGGGCTGGTTGCAAACCTTCCGGCCCGGTCGGCGGCGGTCCCGGATTCCTCTTTCACCACAGCAGGGAAACAGTTATTCCATTGCCATGGCCGACACGTCCTCACCGACCCTGCGCCCCGGCGCCCGCGTCACCGTGATGGGATTGGGCAGCTTCGGAGGTGGTGTCGGGGCCGCCAGGTTCCTGGCCGGCCGCGGGGCCCAGGTGACCGTGACCGATCTCCGCGACGACGAGGCACTGGCCGACTCCTGCCGGCAGCTCGACGGCGTGCCCGGGATCAACTGGCGATTGGGAGAGCACCGCGAGGAAGATTTCCGGGACGTCGACCTGGTCGTGGTCAACCCGGCGGTTGCCTCCGAGAGCCCGTGGGTCGAAATCGCCCGCCAGTCCGGCGCGTTGCTCACCACCGAGATCGGCCTCTTCTGGCAACTCAATCCTGGACGGACCATCGCCGTCACCGGCAGCAATGGCAAGTCGACCACCGCGGCCATGATCCACGCGATCCTCGACGCCGGTGGGGAAGGCCGGACCTGGCTGGGCGGCAACATCGGTGGCAGCCTGCTGGAACAACTCGACGCGATGGCATCCACCGACTGGGTCGTGCTGGAATTGAGCAGTTTTCAACTGGAACACCTCGACCGGCAGAAGGCCGCCGCCGAGATCGCCGTCGTGACCAATCTGACCCCCAATCATCTTGATCGCCATCACACGTTGGATGCCTATCGCCACGCCAAGCAGGCGATCCTGCGCTGGCAATCTCCGGGCCAGGCCGCCGTCCTCTCCAGCGACGATCCGGATGTTGCCGGCTGGACGACCGCCGGTTGCCGTCTCGGATTTGGCCGGGATACCGGTTGCGGTGCGGGGGTGTTTCTGGGCGAGTTCGCTGACGCTGACCAGGCAGCGATCGTCCGGGTGGGCGAGGTGTCACGGGAAATCCCGCTGGGCGGCTGGGTAAGAATTCCGGGTCGTCACAACCTGCACAATGCCGCTGCCGCCACGGCGGCGGCGCTGCTGGCCGGTGCCGGGATTGCCGACGTGCGACGTGGCCTGCAGCAATTCGCCGGTCTGCCTCATCGCCTGCAGCTGGTTGCCGAATGTCGAGGACGCCGTTTCTACAACGACTCGCTGGCGACGACGCCGGAATCGGTGGCCGTGGCCCTGGCGGCCTTCGATGACCCGGTGGTGCTGTTGGCCGGGGGTTACGACAAGCAGATTCCGCTGGCCGGACTGGCCGACTCGATCGGTGAACATGCCAAGGCGATCGCGCTGATGGGAGAAACCGCCGGCATGCTGGACCGGCACCTGGCCGACCAGGGCAACCAGATTCCGCGTTCGGTGTGCGGTTCGCTCGAGCAGGCTTTCGCCTGGGCCATCGCGCAGTCGTCACCCGGCGACAATATCCTGCTCTCGCCCGGCTGCGCCAGCTACGACTGGTTCACGAGCTTTCGCGAGCGAGGCAAGGCGTTCGAACAACTGGCGCGGGGGTGGCGGCAGGCAGCCTAAACCAGCCGTCGCTTCGATGACTCGCCGGATTGTTCACGGACATAACGCGGCACGGCATAGCCGGGCAGTCGCCGCTCCAGCTCGGCAATCAGGGCACGCCCGACCGACTCGTCGGTCTCGAAATGCGCTGCCCCGGCCACGCGATCGAGCTGGTGCAGGTAGTAGGCGACGACGCCGGTATCGGCCAGCCGCGAGCAGAGGGCCTCGAGCGTGTCGGCGTCATCGTTGACACCGGCCAGCAGCACGGCCTGGTTGAGCACCGTCAGGCCCGACCGCACGAGCCCGACCAGTGCCTCGACACAATCGCCGACGACCTCCGCCGGATGATTGGCGTGGACGACCACGATCGGAGTCAGCCGTCCGGACTGCAGCCGCCGGCACAGTGCCGGTGTCACCCGGCTGGGCAGCACGATCGGTAACCGGGTGTGAATCCGCAGGCGGGCCAGGTGAGGGATGGCATCGAGCCGGTCAAGGAGTTCACCCAGCCGGGCATCGGTCAGCATCAGTGGATCGCCACCACTGAGAATGACCTCGCGGATCGAATCGTCGGCCTGCAACGCGGCAATCGCCGGCTTCCATTCGTCCAGCCGCCGGGGTTCCCGGCCGTAGGGATAGTGCCGTCGGAAGCAATAGCGACAGTGCACCGCACAACTGCCGGTGCTGACCAGCAACGCCCGCCCGGCGTACTTGTGGATCAGGCCGGGGGTGCGCCGGGCGGCCTGGTCGCCGACGGCGTCGATCGTGAATCCCTCGACCCGGTCGTGTTCCCGCACGTCGGGCAAGACCTGCCTGAGCAGAGGGTCGTGCGGGTCACCGGGCCTCATTCTTGCCAGGAAACTCTCCGGGACCATCACGCCGAAGAGTTTCGCGGCCGGGTGGTCCGCCAGTGACGCGGGCAATTCGAGCCGTTCGAGCAGTTGCCCGGGATCGCGAATTGCCCGGGCCAGATCACGATGCCAGTCGGCCGCGGCGCTGGCCGGAGAGGGTCGCGGTGTCACGTCGACCTCGGTTCCGTCGTTAAAGGTGATGTGCTAGTCTGGCTGGCCCGATCAGGGGTGGCCAGAGAATAGCCGTTGACCACGGAAACGACCAATGCCGCAAATTAACACGGGCGACTTTCGCAAGGGCGTCAAGGTGGTTCTCGACGGTGAGCCCTACGAGATGTTCGAGTGCAACTTTGTCAAACCGGGCAAAGGCCAGGCGCTCTACAAGACGAAGCTCCGCAATCTGCTGAAAGGTACGATCCTGGATCGGACCTACAAGAGCGGCGACAGTCTCGAGGGAGCCGACGTGCACCGCGGTGAGGGCCAGTACCTCTACCATGACGCCAGCGGCTACATCTTCATGGACAATGAGTCCTACGAACAGCACACGCTCGAGGCCGACGTGTGCGGTGACCAGGTGGCGTTTCTGCTCGAGGGAGCCCAGGTCGGAATGATGTACTGGAACGGGCAGTTGATCTCGATGTCGCCTCCCCAGCACGTTGTGCTCGAGGTGACCCAGACCGAGCCGGCCGCCAAGGGCAACACGGCAACCAACGTCACCAAGCCGGCCACGGTAGAAACCGGTGCGGTGGTGCAGGTGCCAGCCTTCATCAAGGAAGGCGACAAGCTGAAGATTGACGCCGAGGCCGGGACATATATCGAGCGGGCTCGCGACTAGACGGTCCGAACGGATCGGGGTCTTCCTGGAATGCCGACGACCCACAACCAGCTGTTGTTTCTCGAAACCGTCGGCTGCCAGATGAACGTGCTGGACAGCGAGCTGGTTGTCGCGGCGCTGCGGGCCGATGGGTTCGAGCTGACCGATCGCCTCGAGGATGCCGACACGGTGCTGTTCAACACCTGCAGCGTTCGCGAGCATGCCGAGCACAAGATCTACAGCGAACTGGGCCGGTTGAAGTACAGCAAGCGGCAGCGGCCGGAGCGGGTGATCGGCGTCTTCGGCTGCATGGCACAGAAAGATCAGGAACTGATCTTCCAGCGGGCTCCCCATGTCGACCTGGTGGTGGGCACCGGACAACTGGCCGAGATTCCCCGGCTGGTTGCCGAGGCCCGTCGCAGCCGGCGGCGGGCGCTGGCGGTCAGCCTTGCCCGGACAGGCGGCAGCCGCGACGAGGTGGCCGGGAGCTTCGCGAGCTACGATCCACTGCGCGATCCGACGATGCGGCCCAGCCCCTTCCAGGCCTACGTCCGCATCATGATCGGCTGCGACAAGTTCTGCACCTACTGTGTCGTGCCGACGACCCGCGGGCCCGAACAAAGCCGGCCCCCGTCGCAGGTCATCGCCGAGGTCCGGGCACTGGCCGGCCAGGGGGTGCGCGAGGTGACGCTGCTGGGCCAGACCGTCAACAGTTATTTGCATGTCGAGAACGGTCGCAACTGGCGGTTGGCCGATCTGCTCGGGGCCATCCACGACACCGGGGGGATCGAGCGGATCAAGTTCGTGACGAACTTCCCCCGCGACATGAGCACCGACCTGCTCGAGGCCATCCGCGACCTGGCCAAGGTGGGCCGTTACCTGCACGTTCCGGTCCAGTCGGGATCCGACGCGGTGCTGAAACGGATGAAGCGGGGCTACACCGTCGAGGAGTACCGCGAGATGATGGCGAGAATCAGCGAAACTGTTCCCGGTTGTGCCGTCTCCAGCGACTTCATCGTCGGCTTCTGCGGCGAAACCGACCAGGATTTCCAGGCCAGCGTGCAACTGGTCGAGGAATGCCGGTTCAAGAACAGTTTCATCTTCAAGTACAGCCCGCGGCCGGGCACGATGGCCGACTCGAATCTCGAGGACGACGTTCCCGAGGCGGTCAAGCGCGAGCGGAACGCGCGGCTGCTGGAACTGCAGACGGCCATCTGCGAGGAAGACAACGCCGGGTTCATCGGGCGGACCGTCGAGGTGCTCGTTGAGGGACCAAGCAAGACGGCAAGAAAAAGGCTCAAACGCCAACAACCCGAAACCCCCCAGCACCCGGTTCCCGGCGTGGAGATTGACAGCGAAGGTGACGGGACGCCGGAGACGCTGGCACCGGGCCCGTTTGGTGCTGGACCACTGCAACTGGTCGGGCGAACCGATTGTGACCGGATCGTGGTCTTCGACGGCAACCCGCGGTTGGCCGGGTCACTGGCGAACATCTCGATCGACGATTGCACGGCCACAACGCTGATCGGCCGGATTGTCACTCGCGAGGTTCGGCATACTCCACTGGTGGAACTTCCGATCGTCGGCTAGCGTGATATCAGGTCATGCCGGTGGGCCGTTGCATCGGAGTCGGTTCTCGACGTGCGAGTTTCTCGATATGGACAACCAAGAGAACCAGCCTTACTACGAGAGCCCGATAAAGTTTGACCCCAGTCGTATCCGTGCCGCGGCCGTTTATTGCAGCGACGGGCGATACGGCGAGCAATTTGATGACCTGATGCATACCTCGCTGAAGTTGCCCCGGTACGATCGCCTGGCGGTGCCCGGCGGCGCGGCCTGTCTTGCCCGTCATTTTGCCATCTACCGCGAGGAAGAAGGTGTCTCGGAACAGTTGCGGTTCCTGGTGGATGTTCACGGTCTTGAACGTGTCGTGCTGATTGCCCATGACGAATGCGCTTTTTATACGCAGCGATTGCAGGTGTCTCCGCTCCAACTGGAGGCACAGCAACGAGAAGACCTGGAGAAAGCCGTTCAACGTGTCAGGACCATCGGCCCGGACCTGATTGTCGATGTGTTCTTTGCCCGCAAGAAGGCGAGTGGGGCGGTTCACTTTGAAGCCGTTGCGTTTTAGGCAACCGTGTGCCACAACCGGCCCGATGAGGTTTCCGGGAGCAATTCCGACCGGGAGTAGAATTCCATGGTACCGTCCAGGTCTCGAGACAGTCGCCGGATCGCAGTCGTCCTGGCACTGCTGGCTGTTGGTTTCTGCCGCGGCCCGATCGTGGCCGCGGATCGCCCGTCGGTGATCGGAAAGCGGGTCGGCGACTTCACACTCGACGACTACCGCGGCAAGAGCCACTCGCTTTCGGATGTTGCCGCGAAACCGATCGTCGCGGTCGTATTTCTGGGCACCGAGTGCCCTCTGGTGAAGCTCTACGCACCGCGGTTGGTTGACCTGGAACGTCGTTACCGTGACCGCGGGGTGACGTTTCTCGGGATCAATTCCAACTGCCACGATTCGATCACCGAAGTGGCCGCGTATGCCCGGCGGCACGGGATCGGGTTTCCGTTGTTGAAAGATCTCGGCAACCGCGTCGCCGACAGGATCGGGGCCCTGCGGACACCGGAGGTCTTTTTGCTCGACCGCAAGCGGGTGATCCGTTACCACGGTCGGATCGACGACCAGTACGGGGTCGGCTACATCCGGGACAAGGTCGGGTCGCGCGACCTGGAGAACGCGATCGATGACCTGCTGGCCGGCGTTGCGGTCAGAACGCCCCGGACCACGGCCGAAGGCTGTTTCATCGGCCGGTTGAGGACGCCGAAGGCCAACGCCCCGGTGACCTACTCGAACCAGATTGCACGGCTCTTCCAGCGTCGCTGTGTGGAATGTCACCGCGAGCAGCAGATTGCCCCGTTCGCGTTGACCGAGTACGACGAGGTGTTTGGCTGGGCCGACACGATCGAGGAAGTCGTGCAGGATCAGCGGATGCCGCCCTGGCATGCCGACCCGAAGCACGGTCACTTTGCCAATGATCGCCGGTTGAGCGATGAAGAAAAACAGCTGATCTATCGTTGGGTCGCCGACGGGGCACCCGAGGGTGACCGGCGGGGCCTGCCGCCTTCCCGTGAATATCCCAGCGGGTGGCAGTTGCCTTCACCACCGGAGTTGGTCATCCCGATGAGAGGCAAGCCATTCAAGGTTCCGGCCGAGGGAGCGGTGAGGTACCAGTACTTCCGTGTCGACCCCGGGTTCGAGAAGGATCGCTGGGTGCGGATGGCCGAGTTGAAGCCGGGCAACCCCGCGGTGGTGCACCACATCCTGGTTTTCGTGCAGGCACCACCGGGATCACGGCTCGGAAACGCGGCCAGCCGGCAGGGAGCTTTTCTGGCCGCCTATGTACCCGGGATGCGGGTCCGGGCCTATCCGGCCGGCATGGCAAAACTGATCCCGGCCGGGTCGAAACTGGTTTTCCAGGTCCACTACACCCCGATCGGCTCGCCTCAGCAGGACCTCAGTCATCTCGGAATGATCTTTGTCGAGCCGAAGTCGGTGACGCACGCGATCGTGACCCGGCAGGCAAGCAAGCACCGTGGCCTGTTGATCAAGCCGGGTGACCCCGCCAGCCGTCACGAGGCCACGTCGCAGCGGTCACCGGTCGCGGTGCAGTTGCTGAAATTGATGCCGCACATGCACCTCCGCGGGAAGTCGTTTCGCTACGAGGTCCGGTTTCCGAATGGTCGCAGGGAGACGCTGCTTGAGATCCCACGCTACGACTTCAACTGGCAGACCGCCTACAGCCTGAAGACGCCGTTGACATTGCCGGTCGGGGCGCGAATTCACTGCGTGGCCACGTTCGACAACTCCGAGGCCAACCTGGCCAACCCCGATCCGACGGCGACGGTTCGCTGGGGTGACCAGACCTGGGACGAGATGATGATCGGCTATTTCGATGTCGCCGTGCGACGCGACCGTGTCGGCAAGCAGCCACCGAGCGAACGCCAGCTGCGAATGGCCACCAAGCTGGTCCGCCGCCACGACAAGAACAAGGATGGCAAGGTGGAACGCAAGGAACTGCCCGCGGCACTGGTGAAGATCTTCGACCGGCTCGATCTCGATGACGATGGCATGCTGACGGTCAAGGAACTGGCCCGTTCGATCGACTAGCCGGCCGGCGATGCCAGCACGTGCCGCAACGCCTGCTCCAGGTCCGGGTACGCGAAGGTGAATCCCGTGTCGGTGAGCGTGCCGGGCCGCACCCGTGTGCTCGACAGCAACAGCTCGTCGGCCATTTCTCCAAGCAGCAACCGGGCCGCGAACGCCGGCATCGGCAGGACGGTCGGGCGACCCAGCACCCGTCCCAACGCGGTGGTGAACTCGGCGTTGGTTGCCGGTGTCGGTGCGACGGTGTTGACCGGACCCTCGACGTTGTCGCTGGTGATCGCGTGACGGATGGCGGCGACCACGTCATCGATCGCGATCCAGCTCCAGTGTTGTGACCCGCTGCCGACCCGACCACCCAGGCCCAGCTTGAAGGGAAGCAGCATCTTCTGGAGTGCTCCTCCCCGGGACGACAGCACCACCCCGATCCGGGGGTGGACCACCCGGATCCCAGCCGTGCGGGCCGGTTCGGCTGCCGTCTCCCAGTCCCGGCAGACCCCGCACAGGAAACTCGACCCCGCAGGCTGCGACTCGTCCAACCATTCCTCGCCCCGGTCACCGTACCAGCCGATCGCCGAAACCGAGATCAGGACCCGGGGAGGATCGGCGAGTTCGGCCAGGCTGCGGGCCAGCAGTCCGGTGCCGTCGACACGGCTGTCGCGGATCCGGGCCTTGCGAGCCGCCGTCCAGCGCCCCCCGGCGATGCTCTCGCCGGCCAGGTGCACGACCGCGTCCAGCCGGCCGGTCGAGGCGAGCGTTTCCGAATCGATCACCCCGGCTGCCGGATCCCAGCCGACGATCGCCTCGCGGGGCTGTTCGGGCTCTCGTCGGACCAGGCGGACCACCTCGTCGCCGTCGATTCGCAAGGCCTCGACCAACGCCGACCCGACCAGACCCGTTGATCCGCTGATCAGTACCTTCATGTCGGGGTGTCCTCGATGGTGGGATTGGTGTGCGACACGACGAACGATTCGAAGTCTCACCAACCTTTCCGCAAGGACGGCGGGAAGGCAACCGGGAACAACAGGAAAAATGCGGGAGCGGCCTTCCTTGAAAACTCATCTCTGCACCTGCATCCTGAAGCCGCTTTGTTCGACTCCATGGAGCCCACACCATGCCGACCCCGACTCGCCTGGCGACCGTTGCCCTGTTGCTGCTGCTGACGGCCTCGATTGTCACGGCCGCGGAATGGAAGAAACACGTCATTCACTCCGGTGTTCACACGGTCAACGCCGTGGCGGCTGATTTCACCGGTGACGGCAAGATCGACATCATCGCCAACAGCGACGGCAAGACGCGGCTGTTTTCCGGTCCGGGCTGGAAAGAGACGATCATCGAGTCGAATCCCCAGCACACGTGCATCCATGCCGAATTCATGGACGTCGACCGCGACGGAGACCCCGACTGGATCGGGGCCCGTTACCGTCCCGGCCTGGTCTACTGGCTGGAGCGTCCCAAGCGACCGCTGGAGGGGCCGTGGAAGTTCCACCTGATCGATGACCAGGTCAACGGCATCCACGGATTGCTCAAAGGTGATGTCGATCGAGACGGTCACCCCGACCTTCTTGCCAACAGTGCCCAGCCGGTTGGCCGTTTTCCCAACTCGCTGGCGTGGTTGAAGGTTCCCAAGCGTCCGCGGCGAGCCGATCGGTGGCATCGTCACATTTTCGCCGACGGCGACGCTCCGGGACTGTCCCATTACCTAGGCTTCGGTGATGTCAACGGCGACGGACGACCCGATGCGGCCAGCGGGGCCAAGGGGGGGCCGACCGATAAGACGAAGATGGGGAACTGGTTCGCCTGGTGGGAGGCCCCTCGCGATCCGACGAAGGTCTGGACCAAGCACCTGTTGGCCGACGACCAGCCCGGCGCCACCAATATCCAGCCGGCCGATGTCAACGGTGATGGCAAGACCGACTTCATCGCCAGTCGCGGCCATGGCGTGGGAGTGCTGTGGTTCGAGGCACCGGGTTTCAAGATCCACGAGATTCACGCGACGCTCAAGGAACCGCATTGCCTGGTCGTTACCGACATGGACGGCGACGGGGACATCGACGCGATCACCTGCGGGTACGGCAGCAAGGAGGCCTGGTGGTTCGAGAATGATGGGAAGGGGCGTTTCCGGAACCACCTGGTCGCCCGCGACCAGGAATCCTACGACATCCGCGCCGTCGACATCGACGCTGACGGGGACCTCGATATTCTGATTGCCGGTCGGGCGAGCAAGAACGTGGTCTGGTACGAGAGTCCGCTGAAGTGAAACGCTATGTCGGCATCACCGTGCTGGGAGACTTCATTCTCAGTGAAGGCGTCGCACCGGTTCTCGACAACGTGACCGCTGCCGGAGCCACCGCGGTGGCGTTGAATCCCACGGTCACCGCCGAAGCCGCCGAGGGGGAGGGCAGTTTTCAGCCCCCCGACGATGCCGGCACCAGCCCGCGGCTGTTCGACAGGCCATTGTTTGGCAAGCGGTCGCTGTGGGTTCGCAGCCAGGTCAGCTACCGGCCCGACGCCGATCTCTACGCCGACGGTTCCTACCTGCCCCGGACTCCCGGCGACCTGACCGAGGCGCACGGGCCGCTGATCGAGGAGTTCATTGCCGCGGCACGAGGTCGCGGGCTGGACGTGTTTCTGCAGGTCCCCGCGGCACGGCCTTCCGGGCTGCGGGACGAGGACCGGCCGCGACTACCCGACGGCGAGATTCCTCCCGGTCGGATGGCCGATACGGCCAGCCTGGCCAGCCCGGCCGTGAGGGCCTGGAACCGTGGCCATGTCGCCGACCTGTTGAGACAGTATCCCGACGTGACCGGGTTCCGGATCGATTGGCCCGAGTACCCCTGCTACACCTGGGGCGAGGTCTTCCAGGACTTCGGCGAGCATGTCCAGACCTGGGCCGGACAGCAGGGCTTTGATTTTGCAGCGATCCGTGATGACGTGGGCGCCCTGAAGACGTGGCTCGAAACGGCGTTGGCCGACGAGGACCTCGACGAACTGGCCGATCGCGATCGCGGTCGGTTTCGGCTGTGGCGCGAGGCGGTGGCGCATCCGGGCGTGGTCGAGTGGCTGCGGCTGAAGGCGGCATTGTCGGTCGACCTGGTGCGGTCCTGGCGCGAGGCGATTGATGCGGTCGACCCGGGCAAGCAGTTGATGTCGCATGCCTTCATGCCACCCTGGACCTTGCTGACCGGGCTCGATTTTTCCGGGGTGGCCGAGTTCTCCGAGGCGGTTTCGCCGAAACTCTACACGATGCACTGGGCTCAGATGGTCACTTTCTGGGGTACGGAGTTGATCAGGCAACGTCCCCAGCTTGACGAAGGCCGACTCGTGCGGGCGTTGATCAGCCTGCTCGACATGTTTGACGGCAGCGTCGACGACCCGGGCGGCGAGACGTTGGCCGACTACCGCTATCCCGAACCGCACGAGCCGCACCCGGTGTCGGATTCGGCCCAGCGTCGCAAGATCGCCCAGGCGACCGCTGCTGTCGGTCAGCGGGCCGTCGTCTACCCGCTGGTCCACGGCTACGGTCCCGACGACGATTTTCACCGACGACTCAGGATTGTCGCCGACAGCACCGCCGCCGGTGTCTGGATCAACCGCTACGGTTACCTCGGCGATCCGAAACTGCAAAGCATTGGCAAGTTGTTTGGGCCGGAAAGCGATCGGGAACACCAATCATGAATCCTCAACAGATCCGTCAGATGCTCGTCCAGACGCTCGACGATCGAAAACTGACCCGCAGTGAACGTAAGGCCATGGACCAGATTCTCGATCACCTCGATCCCGATCCGCACGCGCTGGCCTTGTACCGGAGCGTGGCCTTTGACCTGGCGCGGGAAACGCTGGTCGATCCTCACTCGGTCGAGTTGCTGGAATGGCTCGAGGATGTCGTCCGGTTGCTGGAATCGTCGAAAGAGTCCGGCGGGCCACCGACGGTGGCCGAGACGCACTTCGCGCCCCGCGATGACTGCCCGTCGAAGATCCGCAGCCTGTTGGCCCGGGCCCGCAACAAGGTTGACATCTGCGTGTTCACGATCACAGATGATCGCATCAGTGACGCGATCATCGAGACCCACCAGCGGAAGGTGAGCGTGAGGGTGATCAGCGATGACGACAAGTCCGGTGATCGGGGCTCGGATGTCGACCGTCTCCAGGCGGCAGGAATCCCCGTGCGGATCGATCGAACTGACGACCACATGCACCACAAGTTTGCCCTGTTCGACCACCGCCTGTTGCTCAACGGCAGCTACAATTGGACCCGTTCGGCCGCCAACCGCAACCAGGAGAATTTCCTGGTAAGTGGTGAGCCTCGATTCGTCGAGGAGTTTTCTCGACTGTTTGAACGTCTGTGGGAGCAGTTCTCTTGAAATTCTCGAATTCTCCGACATCACCGGCCCCCCGGGCACCCGGTTGCACCCGCCGCGGTTTCCTGCAGACCACCGCCGGTGTTGCCGCCGGATGGGGAACCGTGTGTCTGGCTTCACGGGAATCGGCGGCCAGCGTGCCCGCAGGAATTGAACTGGAGTCGTTGCGGGAGACGATCGAGGATCGGCCGGGGACGCTTGTCGCCCGCGCCGTGTCGCGGGGCTGGAAGGTCGTGCGGGATGACACCGTGATGAGCCGTCCCGAGAGTTGGCAGCGGGAACTGGCCGAGGCGTTGGCAAGGCATCGGCTCGAACTGGCCGCGATCGAGGCGGTTGTCGATTTCGGTCGTGTCACGTTCGCCTCCGATCGAGACGTTGTCCGTTGCGAGGTGCTTGGCCGCCTCGCGTCGGCGGTTGGCCGGGCACGGGAACTGAGGTGTCGTCACCTGCTGGTCGTGCCCGGACTGGTCCCGCGGGGGATTTCCGACGCGGTGATTCGCGTTCGTGTTTCCGCGTTGCTGGCCGAGTGCCGTCAACGGGCGGGGCGGGCGGGAATGCACGTCGTGGTCGAACGGATCGACCGGGGCGCAGATCACCCGCGGCTGATTGAACGAGGACTGTGTCTTGATGTGTGATTCACCACTGGTTCGAGGCGTCCACCACCGGGCGATTGTCGTGCTGGCCCTGTCCTTGGCCTCGGTTGTCGGGGTCGGGGTGACCGCGTTGGCGGCTCCTCCCAACGTGCTACTGATCCTCGTCGATGATCTCGGCTACGGCGACCTGTCGTGCTACGGCGCCCGGGACATGAAGACACCCCACCTCGATGGGCTGGCCGCGTCGGGGATCAGTTTCACTAACTTCTATGCCAACTGCCCGGTTTGCTCACCGACCCGCGCGGCGCTGCTGACGGGTCGCTACCAGGACCTGGTGGGTGTGCCCGGCGTGATCCGGACACATGCGGACAACAACTGGGGATACCTGCGGCCCGAGGCGGTCCTGCTGCCCAGCGTGATGAAACGCGCCGGTTATCACACGGCGATGATCGGCAAGTGGCACCTGGGTCTTGAATCTCCCAACCTCCCCAACGACAGAGGTTTCGAGTTCTTCCACGGGTTCCTGGGCGACATGATGGACGACTACTACAAGCACCGTCGCCATGGCATCAACTATATGAGGAAGAACGAAAAGACGATCGATCCGCCCGGTCATGCCAGCGACCTGTTCACCGGTTGGACGGTCGATCACCTCAAGGCGATCGCCGCTTCGCAGGACAAGCGGCCTTTCTTCCTGTACCTGGCCTACAACGCGCCCCACACGCCGATCCAGCCACCGGAGGATTGGGTGCAGCGGGTCGTGAAGCGCGAGTCGAAGATCGATCGGCGGCGAGCCCGACTGGTGGCGTTGATCGAGCACATGGACGCCGGCATCGGTCGCGTACTGGAAACGCTCAAGACGACCGGGCAGGCCGGCAATACCCTCGTGATCTTCTCGTCGGACAACGGTGGCCAACTCAGTGTCGGGGCCAACAACGGGCCGGTCCGCGATGGAAAACAAAGCGTCTACGAGGGCGGCCTGAGGGTTCCCACGTTTGTCTCGTGGCCGGGTCGGATCAAGCCGGGTTCCCGCACCGATTTCATGGCGCTGTCGATGGACCTGTTTCCGCTGGTCTGCGAGGCGGCCGGGATCCGACCGCCGGTGGGCATCGAGGGCCGCAGTTTTCTGCCCACGCTGCTGGGCAAGTCCCAGGAGCGGTTGCGGACGCTGTGGTTTTTCAGCCGTCGCGAGGGGGGCAGGCGGTACGGTGGCAAGACGATCGAGGCGGTGCGGCGGGGGCCGTGGAAACTGTTGCAGAACAGTCCATTCCAACCGCTGGAGTTGTACAACCTCGAGACCGATCCCCGGGAACAGAAGGATCTTGCCCGGACCAATCCGAAAGTGTTTCGCGAGTTGTCCTCGGCGTTGCGGAAGCAGTTGCAGCGTTACGGCAAGGTGCCATGGCAGAAGCCGGTTGGTCGGGTAGAATAGGCGGACGGATTTCAGCTTGCGGAGCGTCCAGATGCTGACCATTCCCGGAACCTCGAGCCGGTACTGTGACGGAATTTCCCGTCGCAGCTTCCTGGAGATCGGTGGACTGGGACTGGGAGGCGCGGCGTTGCCGCGGTTGTTGGAGGCTGCCGACCGGTCGGGAAACCGGCAGGCCCCGAAGAACATCATCATGGTGCTGCTGCCCGGGGGACCGTCTCACATCGACATGTGGGACCTGAAACCGGAGGCGCCGGCCAATATCCGGGGCGAGTTCTCGCCGATTGCCAGTTCGGTGCCGGGTATCGAGATCTCCGAGCTGTTTCCACGGACGGCGCGGATGATGGAGAAGCTGATCGTGCTCAGGACGCTGGTCGGCATCCGCGACGATCACAACGTGCACTGGTGCGTGACCGGTCGCACGACGCATCCTCAGCAGACCGGCTCACGCGAAATTCCCGGGTATGCCGCCGGCGGCTGGCCCAGCCTTGGCGCGGTTGTCTCGAAGGTCCATGGACCCCGTCGTGTGGGTGTGCCTCCCGTGGTCGATCTCGCTCCGGCCTACTATGACGCACGTTTCGTCAACAGTGTCGGGTTGGGACAGGGGGGGTACCTCGGTGCGGCCCATTCGGCTTTCGAGACCGCGACGGTCGACCGCAGCAACATGGCTCTCAACGGCGTCAGCCTCGATCGGCTTTCCGACCGCCGCAGCCTGCTGACATCGTTTGACCGCTTTCGCCGCTCTGCCGACGTCACCGGGATGATGGACGGCCTGGATGTCTACGCTCGACAGGCGTTCGAGATGATGACCTCACCTCGCCTGGCCCGGGCTCTGGATCTTTCGCAGGAAGACCGGCGTTCGTGGCGGCGATACGGGTTGGACGGGATCCCGGAATCGGTGCGGGCCGGCAACAAGCATCTCGACCAGTTCCTGCTTGCCCGGAGGGTGATCGAGGCCGGGGCACGCTGTGTGACACTGTGCTTCAGCCGCTTTCCCTTCGGCCGGATGCTCAAGGGCGACTACAACTGGGACTGGCACAAGGACAACTTTACCGAGGCCCGGGCCACCCTGCCGATGCTTGACCAGGGCGTGGCCGGGCTGATCGAGGATCTCGAGCAGCGGGGATTGCTCGAGGAGACGATGGTCGTTGTCTGGGGCGAGTTTGGACGTACGCCGCGGATCAACGCCAATGCCGGCCGTGATCACTGGCCCCGGGTTGCCGCCGGCCTGCTGGCCGGAGGCGGGTTGAGAGCCGGGCAGGTTGTGGGAACGACAAACCGAAACGCCGAAGAACCCGTGGATCGACCGGTTGATATCCGGGAAGTCTTCGCCACGCTCTATCACCAGTTCGGTATCGACGTGCGGACGACCCTCTTCACCGACCTGTCCGGCCGACCGCAGTACCTCGTCCCCGATGCCGGCCCGATGCCGGAGCTGGTCTGACAGGCGACGACGCCCAACGGCGGTGAAAGTTATTTGCTGTTTTCCCGCGGGGCCGGTGCGACGAGAGTGCTGAGGCGATTCTCATCGGGTCGGTTGACTGCCGGAAAGATCAGTGTAGGGTGATGCGATAATGGTCCGGCCAGGAGGCTGGTCGAATTGCAGGATCGCGTTGTAGCGAGGGAGCCATGGCAACGGACGTGAATGAGACCGGAAAAGGTGCTGACCAGGTCGACGAGCAGGACCTCAAGGCGGCAGACCAGGCGGCCGAGATCTACGGGAAACTCCGGGAAGAACTCAGCCGGGTGATCGTCGGACAGGACGAGGTTCTCAAGCAGGTCATGATTGCCCTGTTTGCCCAGGGGCACTGCCTGCTGGAAGGTGTTCCCGGGCTGGCCAAGACCCTGATGATCAGCTCGATTGCCGAGATGCTTTCGCTGAAATTCAGCCGGGTCCAGTTCACTCCTGACCTGATGCCCAGTGACATCGTCGGCACCGAGATCCTCGAGGAGGAAGAGGGAACCGGGCGACGGCAGATGAAGTTCGTCAAGGGGCCGATCTTCGGCAATATCATCCTCGGCGACGAAATCAACCGGACCCCGCCGAAGACCCAGGCGGCGTTGCTGCAGGCAATGCAGGAATACGAGGTCACGATTGCCGGCCAGACCTTCGGGTTGGACCGGCCGTTCCTGGTCCTGGGGACGCAGAACCCGATCGAGCAGGAAGGAACCTACCCGCTGCCGGAAGCACAACTCGACCGGTTCATGTTCCGGATCCTCGTCGATTATCCGACCTTCGAGGAGGAACTCCAGATTGCCGAGGTCACCACCTCCCAGGAGAAGGTCGAACTCAACGCTTTGCTCGATGCCCAGGAGATCATGGGGTTGCAGCAGGTGGTGCGGAAGGTGATCGTCAGCCGCAGCATCGCGGCCTACGCGGTCAAGTTGGTTCGTGGCACGCGGCCCGATACCGACGACTCGCCGGACTTCGTCAAGAAGTACCTGACCTGGGGTGCGGGGCCGCGGGCCTGCCAGGCCCTGTTGCTGGGAGCCAAGGCCAACGCCTTGCTCGAAGGCCGGTTCAATGCATCGATCGAGGACATCAAGTACGTCGCCTTCCCAGTGCTCAGACACCGGCTTGTCACCAGCTTCTCGGCAGAAAGTGACGGGGTCACCACCGACAGCATCATCCGGGACCTGTGCGAGATGACCAGCGAGGATCTGTAGCCGGCAGCTGGTCGGCCAGTCCCTCCGACGCGTTCTCGATTCATGAATCAGGCCACGATGGCTGCAAAACAAAAATACCTTGATCCCGCCGGGCTCCACCGGGTTGGCAACATGGAGCTTGTGGCCAAGCAGGTGGTCGAGGGTTTTCTGACCGGTCGGCACCGCAGCCCTTACCACGGGTTCTCCGTCGAGTATCTCGACCACCGGGCCTATACGCCCGGAGACGAGATCCGCAACCTTGACTGGAAGATCGTCGCCCGCAGCGACAAGTACTACGTCAAGCTCTACGAGGATGAAACCAACCTGCGGGCCTACATCCTGTTGGACTGCTCGAGCTCGATGAGTTTCACCTCCGGCGAACAAAGCAAGCTCAGCTGGGGAGCCTACCTGGCCGCCGCGCTGACCTACCTGCTGATCCGGCAAAACGATGCCGTGGGGCTGTTGCAGTTCGACACCGGCGTGAGATCCTTCGTTCCTCCCAAGGCGCACCCGACCCAGTTTCGCCGAATCCTGGAGTCGCTCGATGACGTGGAACCGGGAGGGGAAACCGATCTCGGTGCCGTGCTGCACGAGGCGGCCGAGCGGACCAAGCGACGGGGACTGATCATCGTGATCAGCGATCTGATTGACAACGAGGAAGCGATCGCCAGCGGGTTGGGCCATTTCCGGCACAACAACCACGAGGTCATCGTGTTCCACACCATGGATCCCGCCGAGCTCGAGTTTCCGTTCGATCGCCTGACCCGCTTCAAGGACATGGAAGGGGCTGGACGCGTCGTTGCCAATCCCAAGAGTCTCCGGAGACGGTACCTCTCGCGGATCGGCCAGTTCACCGACCAGGTCAAACGTGATTGCATGGAGCGAAGGATCAGTTACGAGCTGTGCGATACCTCTCAGCCCTACGACCGCTTCCTGGCCTCCTACCTCGACAAGCGATCCCGAATTTTCTGACCAGCCAGCACGGTCGACGCTGTTCTTCATGGAAAATCACGAGTAGCACTCATGAGCGGATTGGCCGGCCTGTTCACGAACCCGTTGCTGTTGTGGTTCCTACCGCTGGCGCTGATCCCGGTCCTGCTGCACCTGCTGACACTGCATCGGCTCAAGACGGTCGAACTCAGCACGTTCCGGTTTCTCTTCGACAGCTACGTCCAGCAGCGACGCCGGATGAAGTTCCTCGAATGGCTGATCGCGCTGCTGCGGACACTGTTCCTGCTGTTCCTGGTGTTCGCGATTTCCCGGATGCGGATGCCCGATTACTGGGAGACACTCTTTGGCGGGGGGGCCGGTGGCCGCGATGTCGTGCTGATGCTCGATACCTCGGCCAGCATGGGGGCCGCCACCGATGGGCGAACGGCCCTGGAACGGTCGCAGGAAGCCGCCCGCAAGGTTGTCGAAAAACTCCAGCCCGGCGACCACGTGACGGTGATCCGGGTTGATGAACGGCCCGAGCAGTTACTGAGACGTTTCCAGGCATCGACCGAAGAGATCCAGAACGAGATCGACAACCTCGAGACGGGGCCCTCGCGGGGGAATCTCTACGCCGCCTTCTCGCAGTTGTTTTCCGGCGATTCGCCAGAAATCTCGAAGCTGAAGAATCCCCAGGTCTTCCTGTTCACCGATCTGCAGCAAAGCGGTTGGGACGAGTTCCGCGGCGGCGAGACGGCCGTCAAGGT
This sequence comes from Planctomycetaceae bacterium, assembly GCA_002726205.1. Taxonomy (GTDB): domain Bacteria; phylum Planctomycetota; class Planctomycetia; order Planctomycetales; family Planctomycetaceae. Next base: position 47,837 of record PBSL01000057.1, read on the forward strand.
GCCCGCCGGGACCGACCTGCGGGTGGTCAACGTCGGCTCGGGACGGCCGCTGGACAACTACGCGGTTGTCGGCAACCCGCCGGCGCAGTCCCGCGTGATCGTCGGTCTGCCGGTGACACTCAGGCCGCGGGTCGCCAACTTCTCTCTCTCCAGGAACACGTCGTCCGATTTCGCCGTGACGATCAGTATCAACGGCCAGCAGGTCGATCGGCAGCCGTTGAGCGTCAAGGCGGGCAAGACCGAAGAAGTGGAAGTGATCTACATGCCCAACCAGCCGGGCATTCTCAAGGGGCAATTCGAGATCACCGGGGACCCGTTCCTCGACGACAACATCTATCGTTTCACGCTCGACGTTCGACCCCAGGTCCAGGTGTTGCTGGTCAACGGCAACCCGGCCCCGATACCCCTGGATGACGCGGGGCTGTACGTCCGGACGGCCCTGACGGCCACCAATACCGGAGACGACGAACCCGACGGCGATGAGAAGCCGGCGGAAGCGGCCGACCCGGCGGCCAAGGATCTGGGACCGGGCCGGGAGTTTGTCAGGGCCCTGGACGTTCACGAGCTTCCCGAGGCCCAGCTCAACGCCGATGCCCTGGCCAGAGCGGCCGTCGTGATCCTGGCCAACTGCGGCAGCCTGGACGCCGCCCGTTTCACGCTGCTGCGGAACTTCGTCAACAAGGGTGGCGGCCTGATCGTGCTGCCCGGTGACAAGGTCGCTCCCGATGTCTACACCAAGCAGTTTTTCCCCGACCCGAACGATCCCAAGACACCGTTGCTGGCGGCCACACTCGGAGTTGCCGTCGGCGATCCGACCAAGACCGAGACCTTCTCGAAGTTCTCCAACATCGACTTCTCCAATGCGATCCTCTCGGTCTTCGACGCCGGCAAAACGCCCTACCTGACCCGCGTGCAGGTGTACCGTCACTTTGCGCTGACGCTTCCCGAGGAACGAGGCAGCAGTTGGCCGCTGATCGCCTTCGCCGGCACCGACGCACCGGCGGTCATCGAGGGAAGTTACGGCGACGGGCGCGTCGTGCTCTCGGCCTTCGCCTTCCACTCGAAGTGGTCCAACCTGCCGATGCGACCCGAGTTCGTGCCGCTGGTGCTGAGGATGGTCAGCCAGGTCATGAAACGGCCCGAACTCGACGGTCCCAGCGTCGTGCCCGCCGGCGGGACGGCGGAGTTCTTTGCCGAGGAGGCCGGTTGGGATCCGGTTTCGGCCAAGGTTGAAAATCTCACCACCGGCGTCCCCACCCCGCTCGAGCAGTTTCAGCGGTCGAAGTCCCGTCTGGTCGGTGCGTTCGACCGAACCATCAGCCAGGGGTTTTATGATGTCGAGGTCAGCGGTGGCAGTACGGCCCGTCCCAAGCAGGGGAAATTGGCCTTCGCCGTGAACCTGGCCAGCGGCGAATCGGACTTTCGGACACTCGGCGGCAATCTGCCCACGACCGACGATCCCGATGCCATGACCGGGCGGATGGAACGGGTCGGCACCGAGGTGGCCACGATGCTTGACGGGCTGGTTCCCGGCGAGACGCTGCAGGTGGTCGACGCCACGGCCGAGGCCCAGCAGCAGTACGGAGAACCGGGACAGCAAAGCGAGATCTGGCGTTGGTTGATCTTCGTGATGTTCATCGTGATCGGTGCCGAGTTCCTGCTCTCGACCCTCAGTGGCCAGGTCGCGGAGGGCGAGGAAGACGGGGCCCTCGAGAAAATCAAGCAACTCAGTCCCGGAGGTTGGGTTGGCCGCATGACCGGCGCCGACGTCACCGAGGAGGCACCAACTGGGGCGGCGGCCGAGTGAATCTCGGAATTGAAGCAACCACATCAGGACGCGGTCGAGACCGCAATTGACAACGGTTCGCGTCCAGCATTCAATACACGTCAATAGACACGAGCCGACACGGATGGATCGGCGGGTATTCTCTCGAAGAGGCGACTCATGACGAGCGAACATTCCAGTAACGGTCACGGTTCTGTCAGTCCCGTGGGGGCATCCTCGGGGACGGACACGAAACCACTCCGCGAGTTGGTCGCCCGTACGCGGCGGCTGCTGCGTTCGACGTGGGTCCTGACGGGCCTGCTGGCCAGTTTTGGCCTGGGGCTGCTGCTGCTGGTCGGATCGGCGATGACTGATTTTGTCGTCTCGTCGGCGGCTCCCTCGGATTGGACCTGGCTGAGAACCCTGGCGCTGGTGCTGCTGGTGGTTCCTACGGCCTGGGCCGTTGCCGTCGGTGTCCTGCGACCGTTGTTGCGTCGTCTCTCGAATGTCCTGGTGGCCCGGCGGATCGAGACCGAGTTGCCGGCGATTCACAACCGGTTGGTGACCTGCATCGACCTGGAAGACGAGGAGCAGCGGGTGCCGGTTTCGCAGGCCTTCCATCGCCGGTTGGTTTCGGAAGCCCTGGAGCGAATCCGGGAATTTCACCCGAGGCAGGTACTCGACATCCACAAGCTTCGCCACGCCGGCCTGGTGGCGATTGTCGGAACGTTGGCCCTGGCAGTCATATTCATCCCGGGCGTGACCACCGCGATGGAGCGGGTCTTTAGCCCCTTCGACGACATTCCGCCCGCCGGTCACGCGTCCTACAACGTCGAAGTCGGCAACACCGATCAGATGCGTGCAGGCGACGGTTCGGTTGTCCGCGGCGATGATATCGTCTTCCAGGTGAAACTGACCGGCGGCAGCCTCTACGAGGACGAGCGGTTGGAACTGGCGATCGAGACAGTCAACGACAAGGGCGAAGCCGTGACGATCCGGCACACCCTGCCGGCATTTGCTGCCCTCGACGACGCGGACCTGTCGCGGACCGTGCTCAAGGGGCTGGAACACGATTTCCATTACCGCGTCAGCGGTGGAGGAACCTACACGCGACGATTCGAAGTCAAGATACTGGCCCGTCCGGAGATCGTGGGGGTCAAGACCGAGTTGGCCTTCCCCGACTACATGGAGAAACAGCCGTTGGTCTCTGAGGTAGCTGATGTCGAGGGACCCGTCGGCAGTACGGTCACCGTCAATGTGAAGGCCGAGGGCGATATCAAGGAAGGCTGGGTCGAGTTCCTGGAAGCCAGGAGCCGTCGCGTGACGGTTGCCGATCGTCCCACACGGACCTGGTTTGCTGCAACACGTCCCGATGGATCGACGCCCAGCGGAACGTGGCAGGAAGAATCACTGGACGGAAAGGCGGCTCACACCGATCCAGCCAACAGCGCCGTTCACGCCCACGGGTTCACCAAAGCCGCCGAGCCCTTCCAGGTGGGGACCAACGAGGTGCTCTTCGCCGATGTCTACCTGCCGCCGGACCAGGTGCCCCGCGAGATCATGCTCAAGTGGAACGACGGCCAGGGCTGGGAACACCGTGCGTTCTGGGGCGAGGACCTGGTCGGCGAGGGCAAGCCGGGTACCGCGTCGCGTTATCACATCGGACCGCTTCCCCAGTCGGGTCGGCTGGTGCGGCTGGAAGTGCCGGCGGCCGTCGTCGGACTGGCCGGCCGGGCGATCAATGGCATGATGTTCACACTGCACGGTGGCCAGGCCGTCTGGGGTTCGGCCGGCACGCTGCCTCCGGGAGAAGAGATTCGGACCGAACTGGTCCCGATCAAGGACATGAAGTTCAAGCTGACCAAGCTGACCCCCACCGAAGAGCTCAAGGAAGGGCAGCAACACTTCTCGGGCACCTTCCCGCTGCTCGACAACGGACTGTACAGGGTCCAGCTCAGAAACGATGCCAACCGCTTCAACAAGCAGATGGCCGAGGCACGGATCGTTGCCATCCCCGACAGCCCACCGCAGGTCATCATCGAACGCCCACGACAGACACTCGTGCTCAGCCAGCCTCAACCCGTCCCCATCTCGATCACCTCCTTCGACGATTACGGTGTCAAGGACATCGTGCTGTCGGTCAGGATCGATGACCAGGAGACATTCAGCGGCGAGCCGATCGTGACGCTCAGTCCGCCACTGCAGAACGATCACCGCGACGTCACCCTCGATCTTTCCCAGCGCGGGCTCAAGGTCGGTGGTACGCTGACCTACCGCGTCGCGGTTCGCGACGGGAAGGGCCAAAGCGGGCAGACGGTCGATTACGTCATCCAGATCAAGGACGACAAGGCCGCCGAAGACAAGCAGTTTGAACAACTCGAGAAGGAAACCGACACCTTCCGTGACAAGTTCATCGAGCTCGTTGCCCAGCAGAAGAAGGTCCAGACCAAGTCGCAGGAACTCGAGAAGAAGTACAAGAAGTTGACCGAGAAGATCGAGAAGGCCCAGGACGAGGCGGCCAAGGAACAGGCCGAAAAGAAGGATCCCGCCGACGAGAAGGCCAAGAAGGATGCGAAAAAGGAGAAGAAAAAAGACGCCAAGGAAGATCCCGACCAACCCAAGCCCGTCGAATTGAATCCGGAAGAGCAGAAGGAACTCGATGCCCTGAAGAAGGAAATCGCCGAGCTGGCCGCGCAGGAGACCAAGAATGTTGCGCTCGCCGAACAGGTCAAGACCGACCTGAAGGCACTTGCCGAGAAGGCCGAGAAGAACCAGCTGGTGCCGCAGCAGGTCACCGAGCAGATGAAGCAGATCGAAAATGCCTTCGAGAAGGCGGCCATCGATCCGCTCAAGAATCTTGTCCAGCAGATGAAGCAGGCCACGCAGCCCAAGCAGCAGGACACCGCTCTGCCCGAGATCAACAAGCAGGCCGAGCGGGTCCAGAAGGATCTCGAGGCCCTCAAGAAGCGGATGGATTCGCTCGCCCGGGCCCAGCGAGACAGCCGGCAGGATCTCAACCAGGCAATGAAGGACCTCAAGAAGGATCTGCTCGAACAAAATGCCGAGCTGACTCGCGACGCGCTCAAGGAGCTCAAAGACTACCTCAAGGCGATGGAGAAAGACCTGAAGGCCGTCATGGGCAAACAGGAAAACCTGCTCAAGGACAGCCAGGCGAACCTGTCGTCGGAGGACCTCAAGAAGGCACTGCAGGCCGAACAGGAGAAGCTCAGCCGCGAGGCCGAAAAGAAACTCGACAAGACGGCCAAATTGCTCGACGCCAAGCGGATGCCACGACAACCGTTCTTCCCCGGCCGTCCCTACAAGCCCGAGGACGAGGCCTACAAGGTGCCGCCCAAGGAACAGGACAGCGATCCCGAACCCGAGGACAAGAAGGGCAAGAAGGAGAAGGACGCCAAGGACAAGAAGAAGAAGAAAAAGGGAGACAAGGAAGAGCCCGAAGAGGACTTTTTCCTTCCGGCCCTGCGTGGTCTGCGTGCAGAACTCGATCCCCGGTTCGAGAAGATGATCCGGCAGATGAAAAAGAAGCTCGAGCAGCAGAAGAAGGGCGAAAAGGGAGACCCCGAGCAACAGGAACGAAACCGTCAGCAGGCGCAGCGGCTGCAGGAACTGGATCTCGCCCAAAAAGCTCTGCAGAGCGATCAGAAATCGCTCGAGCAACTCCAGCAGGAACTCCAGCAGGCACAACAGCAGCAACAACCGCAGCAACAACCGCAGCAACAACAAAGTCTCGAACAGTTGATGCAGAAGGCGTTGATGCAAAAAGCTCAGAAGATGATGAAGCGGATGCAGCAACAGGGGCAGACTCCTCCCCAGCAACAACAACAACAACAACAGCAGCCACCCGAACCGACACTGGCCAATCAGTTGCTCGGCAACCTCAAGCCCGACGGCCAGGGGACCGAGGAGGTTCTCGTGGAACTGAGCAAGCTTGACGTGTCAACACGTCGAGTGATCATGAAGATGCAACCCAAGGAACGGGAAGAACTCTTGCAGGGACTGCGCGAGGAAGGTCCGAAGGCCTACCAGGGATTCATCCGCGACTATTTCAAGAAGTTGTCGCGGGCCCGGGCGGCCAAGCCGGGAAAGTGACTCCGTGAGCGGCTCATGGAGGGGGGCAGTTTCTGTCAATGCTTGAGTGGTTGTTGAAGTCGATCGGTGTCGCCGACGAGTTGGTCGAGAACGTTTCGGACACTCACGTCGCGTTTCAGCGTCCCCTGTGGCTGTACGCCCTGATCCTGATGATCCCGGCCGCGTGGTTCATCTACGTCCGGCAGCGGGAAAACCTGGCCACGGTTCGCAAGGGCTTTCGCATTGCCCTGACGGCCACCCGGGTCTTTATCCTCGTGATGCTGATCCTCGTCCTGGCAAGCCCGGTGTTGAGGCTGACCCAGGACATTGACAAGAAGCCGATCCTGGCAGTCCTCTTCGATGCTTCGCAGAGCATGCAGCTTCCGGCAGGGCCCTTCGAGACGGAAGAACAGCGGTTGACCGTGGCCCGGGCGGCGGGATTTGCGGCGGCCGACGAGGGGGCGTTGGACGCGGAAGTCCGCGAGACGATCAACGGCTACGGTCGGGTCCAGTTGGCCCAGGCCGCCGTTCGTGTTGCCAAGCCAGAGGTGTTCGACAAGCTGACCGAGAAATACGACGTCCAGTACTTTGCCTTTGCCCGCCGACTGGCGGACCTGGGTGTCTTCAGCGACGATCCCGAGTCGAAGACGATCACCGTCGATCAGCCCAACGCATCGTACCTGGGAGACGCGGTACTGAGCGTGCTCGACCAGGCCTCCGGCCAGAGGGTTTCGGGCCTGGTGGTGTTTTCCGATGGTCAGAATCCCGGCGGGGCCAGTCCCGCCGATGCCGCATCGGCGGCGGTGTCCTACCGCAAGGACGGCGCCCCGATTTTCACCGTCCCGGTCGGATCGACTTCGGAGATCCAGGATGTGGCGATCGTGGATGTCTACACCCCGGGCATGGTCGCGATCAAGGACACGATCCGCGTGCACGTGACAATCGAGTCTCACGGGTTCGAGGGCAAACCGGTCAAGGTCCAGTTGGTATCGCACACGCGGGCGGCCGAAACCGTGCTCGCCGAAAAGGAACTGGTGCTCAGCGGGACCGAGCAACAGCAGGTCGAGTTGACTCACGTTGCCGAGACGGTGGGACCGCAGTACCTGGAAGTGCGGGTTCCCGAGCAACCCGGTGAGAGCAAGCAATTGCGTGCCAACAACCACGACATCGCCTACGTGCGGGTCAACGAGGAGAAGTTGAAGGTGCTGCTGCTGGATGGCCGGGCCCGCTGGGACTTTCGCTTCCTGAAGAACGCCTTGCGGCGTGACACCGGCGTCGCGGGTCGGCTAAGCGAGGACGACCCCGAGGTGCTGCTCGAGGCCGAATGGCGGCGGCAACCGGCCAAGGTGCAGGCCGAGGCGTTTCCCCGCACGATCGAGGAAATCGGTGAATACGACGTGATCATCCTCGGAGATGTTTCGCCGGAGTTGTTGACCAGGGAACGCGAGGATCTGCTGATCCGGGCTGTCCAGGAACAGGGGGTCGGGCTGATCGTCGAAGCCGGGACCGAGCACATGCCGCATGCCTACGGGCCGGATTTCCAGGAGCTGCTGCCAGTGGTCGTCAAGGAGGGCGTCGCCGGCCGCGAGGCCAAGGTGTTTGAACCCTTCCGGATGGAAGTGTCCGCCGACGGATCGCTGCACGAGACGATGAGGCTTTACGACGATCCCGGTCGCAACCAGGTGGTCTGGAGTCGCATGCCACCTTATTACTGGTGTGCCGCCGTCGAACGGCCGGCCGCCGGCGCCACCGTGCTGGCCTGGAATCCCTCGATCCGGTTGCCCCAGGGCAAGTTGCCCCTGATCAGCTGGCAGTTTGCCGGCAAGGGGAAGGTGATGTTCGTCGCCACCGATTCGACCTGGCTGTGGCGACGGACCGTCGGCGACCGTTTCTTCTACAAGTTCTGGGGGCAGAGCCTGAGGTTCATGGCACCGCGGGACGACGAGGCGGGGAAGAAGAGTTGGATCGAGGTGCAGCCGGTTCGGGTGCAGCCAGGTGAAGAAGCCCGGATCGAGATGATGGCCTTTGCCGACGCGGAGGGAACCCCCCGCGAAGACCTCACGTTGCCGGTGATCATCAATGGACCCGGCGGCAGCAAGACGGTTCAGCTTGAACGCGACAAGAAACGCAGGGGCCGTTTCACCGGCCGCTTTCTGCCCGAAGAAGCCGGCAAGCATTCGGTTTCCTTCATGCCGCCCGGCGGAGATGAAACGCAGGGGGCCGAGGCACTGTTGAACGTGATGGTGGCTCCCGAGGAGTTCCGCCAACCACAACTCAACCGGGCCACGCTCCAGGGGCTGGCGCAGGCCACCGGCGGGAAACTGCTGGAACTGGATCGACTGGCCAGCCTGCCACCGCTGCTGAAGGGCCAGGCGATGAAGACGCGGCGGCAGGACCAGGCCACGATCTGGGACAACTGGCTGATGCTGGTACTGCTGGTCCTCGTCTACTCGATCGACGTCGGCATCCGCCGGCTGATGGGACTTTCCTAGGCACTTGTTCTCTCTTGACGGAACTGACCACGGATGACGACTCGACACAACAGATGGCATTCCGCGGCAATCGGCGCCGCGCTGCTGATCGCGGTGACCTGGGGACTGCAGACGGCCGGAATCGGTCATGAAGCCCGGGCGCAGCCGAAAAAACCCGCCGCCAAGGCGGCGACCGCCGAGATCCTGACCGAAACGCAGATCATCGAACGCGTGATCGGGTCGATCGATCGCGCGGTCAAGTACCTGGCCAGCGTTCAACGACGCGACGGATCGCCGATGGACGGCGCCTGGGATGACTGCAACGCGCCCAACGCGATGGCCCTGCTGGCGATCATGGGGCGAGGCCACGTGCCCGGCCGCGGACCCTACGCCGACGTGATCGAACGTGGCAAGAAATACCTGCTGCGGACCCAGGACGCCAACGGTGTCTTCCGGTCCAAACGCATCGCCGGCAGCGGACCCATGTATTCACACGGGCTGACCACGCTGTGCATGTCGGAAATGTACGGGATGGACCCTGACCCCGAGCTCGAGGAAAAACTCCGCAAGGCGGTCGACCTGATTGTCCGCTGCCAGTCGAAAGCCGGGGGCTGGCGCTACCAGCCAAACCCGAGTACACAGGATGTCAGCGTCACGATCATGCAGATTGTTGCCCTGCGGGCAGCCAACAACGCCGAGATCCCCGTGCCGCAGAAGACGATCGACAATGCCGTGAAGTACATCAAGAGTTGTGCGCATCCCAAGGGGGGGTTCGGTTACACCGGGCCTGCCCAGGGGCCACATACCACCGCGGCCGGGATTCTCTCGCTGCAACTGCTCGGGCACTACAACGACCCGACTGTCACCAAGGCTCTTGACTTCATGTCGAAGATCCCGGTGACCTGGGGCAAGGCTGGCGGCGTTACCTACTTCTATTACTTCCACTACTATGCGATCCAGGGAAACTACCAGGCCGGTGGCAAGTACTGGAACCAATGGCATCCGAAGGTCCGCGAGATGTTCCTGGAACACCAACTCGAGAACGGCAGTTGGGATGCGCCGGCCGGCGGCATGTCCGAATCAGCCAACGTCGTCGGTGCCAACGGTGTTTACTGGACGGCGATGGCCTCGCTGGTGCTGGAGGTCTACATGCACTTCTTGCCCGCCTACCAACGGTGATCTCGATGGCAAAGTCGACACCCCCGCGATTCGCCTGGTTGGTCTTGGCTGTTGTTGCCGCCGGTTTGACGCCACCGGCTTTCGCGCAGAATTCTCCGAGGATTGTCGGAACCGTTCAGCCGGCGCGAGGCCTGACCGGGGTTGCCGCGATCGATCGCAAGGCGAAAAAACGCGTGGTTGGCAAGATCGTCGATGCTGCCTCCGGGCGATTCGCCGTCGCCGGCCTGACGCTCGGACGGCGGTACGACCTGCAACTGGATTTTGGTCCGCAACGCCGACTCGAGGGCATTAACCTCAAGGTTCCGCGGTCTGATTACGTCGAGGAGCAACCGTTGGCAGCCGAGGATGTGAAGGTCATCCGCGAGAAAGTGCTGCGGCTCAACAAGTTCGAGGACGTGGTCGAGATCCTCGTGATCCAGGGCAACATTCAGCACGCGGCGATCCTGATCAACAAGCTCCGCACCCGTCCGTTCTTTGGTTCCAAGCCCGGCGAGATCATCTGGCGGGCCGAACTCTGGCATTTCGAACGGCCCGAAGAGACGTGGTTGAAGCGAAGGGATGAATTGTTTACAGTCCTGTACCGCCAACGCATGCCCAAACGCCGATATGTTCAGAAATCGGTGACATTTGATGCGGGGCTGGGCGGTCTTGAGGTATCATCAAAGCGGCCGCGGGTCGATACAGGCCGTATCGTGGCTCCATCAACGAAGGTGGGGGTTCGGTTGCGGAAGGTGAAATCGGCCGGAAAAGTCGATGGTGAGGATGCCAGACGAGAGCGGAAGTGAAAGATAGTGAGTGATCGTGAGTGATAGTGAGTGGTTGAAGTTGAACCGGTCAGCGGAGCCGGTGGTGTTGGATGCAGATATTCCCAGGTGGAGGAAAAGGCCATGACACCCGTAAGAATTCCTGTGAATCGAAGATTCGACGGATCGGTCGTGACACGGTTGATGAAACTGGGGGTCGTGTTGATGACGGCCGTTGGTTTGGCCGCGATGGCAACTGCGCAGTCCAAGCCCGGTCGTAAGCTGGGCACCTGTGGCCCGCCTCCTCGCAAGAATCCCCAGCGGCAGACTTCCGCCGAGGGATTTCCGCCGTTGCCGCTGCCGGTGACTCCTTTGCGACGCAGCGAGCCCAAGGCCGAGCCGGCGCCACCGTTGATGATCGCCAAGCTCGAATACGGCACGACACAAGACTGGAACACCGATCCCGGTGATGTCGACAACCTGATGCGTCACTGCCGCTATGAACTGGGCCTGTGGTACGGCTGGCGTCATCTCTCGATCCGTGAGGTTGTTGCCAATCACAAGGCGAACAAGAAGACCAAGATCCCGATCCTCTATATCAGCGGCCACGACACGTTCGGGTTCAATCCCGACGAACGCGCGGCGATCCGGCAGTACGTGATCGACGGTGGCACGTTGCTGGGAGATGCCTGTTGCGGTCGCGAGGAGTTTCGGCGGTCATTCATGGGCGAGGTCACGCGGATGTTTCCGCAGCGAACCTTCGACCGTCTTGAGATCGACCACCCGATCTTCCGGGCCTACCACAAGTACACCAACGTCCATTACCGTCGTTTCGAGGACGGCGTGCAGCACGATTTCCAGGCTCCGCCGAACCTGCTGGGGATGAACATCGGTTGCCGTACCGCGGTTGTGCTGACACCGTGGGACATGAGCTGTGGTTGGGACGAACACGTGCACGCGCACGGGTCGCGGCTGCTGCCAGGTGACGCGATCCGACTGGGGATCAACATCATCAGCTACGTCGCCGGGCTCAGGCAACTTGGAGAGGTCCAGGCGGTTACCCGCGAGGTTCAGGCGCCGGTTCGCCGTGCCCGCCAACGGTTCCAGATGGCGCAGTTGAAGCACGACGGCGACTGGAATCCCGATCCCAACAGTACCCAGCAGTGGTTGCGGCACCTCGCCGTCGATTCGAGCCTTGCGGTCAAGTTCGATCTGCGTGGTGTCGAAGCGACACCGCAGCGGTTGGTCAACTTTCCGTTTGTCTACATGACCGGCCACCGTGATCCGAACCTGGGCCAGGCCGAGATCGTCGCGCTGCGGGCCCACCTGCAGGCGGGGGGGTTCCTGTTCATCAACAACTGTTGTGGCCGCAGCGCGTTCGACCAGCATGCCCGTGGACTTGTCTCGAACCTGTTCCCCCAGCTGAAACTCGAGCCGGTTGCCACCGACCACGACCTGTTGAAGTCGTTCTACAAGGTCGGCAACGTCCGCGATCGGCAAAGTGGTGCCGACCGGCCACTGGAGCTGCTGGGTGTCACCTTCAACAAACGGCTGGTGCTGGTCTATTCCCGGCACGACATGATCACGCATCTCAAGCAGGTCAGCGATCCGTACGGCAACGGTTACGATGCCGAGAGCTGCCGCCGGTTGGCGGTCAACATCGTCGCCTATGCCCTGCAGAATTGACCGCTTGATCTGGAGAAAATGAAGCCGCCGCAAGGGATTGCCGGCGGTCTCTGGCCCAGGACGGGCACACCCGCACTCTGGTGGACCCGATACCTGGAACCTGCCGTGGTCCGGCCTGTTGGTCGGTGGCAGGCGCCGTTTTTGGCGTAACGCAAGGAGACCGCAATGTCCGACGGCGCAAACAATCACACGGCCTCGGCTGATGACCTGCAGGCGATCAAGAAGCTTGGCGAGGGCCGGGCGACGCTCAAGAGCGAGATCGCCAAGGTCATCATCGGACAGGAACACGTCGTCGACGACCTGCTGACGGCCATCTTTTCCCGCGGTCACTGCCTGATGATCGGTGTCCCCGGCCTGGCCAAGACGTTGATGGTCAGCACGATTGCCCAGGCGATCGACCTGGACTTCAATCGGATCCAGTTCACGCCTGACCTGATGCCCTCCGACATCACCGGGACCGAGATCATCGAGGAGGACAAGACGACCGGTGGACGCGAGTTCAAGTTCGTCAAGGGACCGGTGTTTGCCAACATCCTGTTGGCCGACGAGATCAACCGGACGCCTCCCAAGACGCAGGCCGCGTTGCTGCAGGCGATGCAGGAGCTGGAAGTCACCGTCAGTGGCAACACCTACTCACTGCCCCGACCATTTTTCGTGTTGGCGACGCAGAACCCGATCGAGCAGGAGGGGACCTACCCGTTACCCGAAGCCCAGCTCGACCGCTTCATGTTCGATATTCGGATCAGCTATCCCACCCCCGAGGAAGAACTGCTGATCGCCAAGACGACGACCGCCGATGTCGACGTGAAGATCAACACGGTGCTGACCGGTGAAGAAATCCTCAACCTGCAGCAGATTGTCCGCCGTCTGCCGATCTCCGACCACGTCGGCCGCTACGCGGTCGACCTGGCACGGGCAACGCGGCCCGATGACGAGATCGCACCGGGGTTCACCAAGGAGTACGTCAACTGGGGCGCCGGCACCCGGGCCGTGCAGAACCTGGTGCTGGGAGCCAAGGCGCGCGCGGCAATCTCGGGCGAGTACAACGTGACGTGCGCGCACGTTCGTGAAGTGGCTCGACTGGTTCTGCGGCACCGGGTGATGACCAACTTCCATGCCGAGGCCGAGGGGATCTCGCCGGATCGAATCGTCGAAATGCTGATCGATGCGATCGAGGAACCTCAAGCGGAGGCCTACGTCTAGGATGGCCACTGCCAGCCCCACCCAGTTCAAGTACCTCGACCCCCAGGCGCTGGGCCGCCTGAAGAACCTCTCGTTGGCCGCCCGGTTGGTCGTCGAGGGATTCTTCGCGGGGATGCACAAGAGTCCCCATCGCGGGTTTTCCGTCGAGTTCGCCGAACACCGCGAGTACACCCCCGGTGTCGACCCGCGGCACATCGACTGGAAGGTCTTCGGTCGCCGCGACAAGTTGTACGTCAAGCAGTACGAGGAGGAAACGAGCCTGCGGTGCTACATCGTGCTCGACAAGTCCAACTCGATGTCCTACGGCACCGTCGGCGGGATGAGCAAGCTCGAGTACTCCAGCTTCCTCGCGGCCAGCCTGGCCTACCTGGTCGCCTTCCAGCATGACGCGGTCGGCCTGATCACGCTCGATGACGAGGTCCGCGACATGGTGCCGCCTCGCCAGGGACCGGGACACCTGCGGGTGTTGATGGATCGACTGGAAGCGATCGAGCCGGGTGGAGAAACCAGCCTCGCCGAATCGTTTCACCAACTCGCCGAGACGATCAAGCGTCGCAGTGTCGTGATCATCATCTCGGATCTCTTCGACGATCCCGATGCGATCGTCAGTGGGCTGAAGCACTTCCGTCACCGCAAGCACGACGTGATCGTCTTCCAGACACTCGACCCCGACGAGTTGTCGTTTCCCTTTGACGATGTCAGCCGGATCGAGGACATGGAGACCGGCCGCGAGATCACCAGCGACCCGCGGGCCTTCCGCAACAGCTATCTCGAGGAACTCGGCCGCTTTCTCGACACGCTGCGGGAAGGGTGCCTGACCTCGCACATTGACTACTCGGTGGCCGAAACCGGCACGCCGTTCGACCAGTTCCTCGGGGCCTACCTCGCCCGCCGTCACCAACTGATGTAACTTTTCCAGAGACCGTTTCGCCGGGTTCATGCCACGATGTTTGGACTAACGACACCGCTGTACCTGGTCGGCCTGCTGTCGGCGGCGATTCCCCTGCTGATTCACCTCAGCCGGTCACGCAAGACCCGCACGCTGAGATTTTCGACCACGCGGTTCCTGACCGACCAGTTCCTCCGCAGTTACCGGATGAGCCGCCTGAAGGAACTGCTGCTGCTGGCTGCCCGGATGGCGTTGTGCGCCTTGCTGGCGATGACGTTTGCCGAACCGTTCTTCAAGGGAGCGCCCGCAGAGGGAGATGCGAGCCAAAGCCGGTCGGTGGTGATCGTGCTCGACGATTCGGCAAGTATGCTCTACCGCGATGCCGATGGGGGGACATTGCTCTCGAGAGCCGCCCGCGAGGCCGCCGCGGTCATCAAGGAACTCAAGCCCTCCGACTCGGCCTCGATCGTCCTGGCCGGCCGACGCGCCGGCGGGCCACTGGCCGAATATCGCGAGCCGACGACCGATCGGGCCGCAGTCGAGAACAGCCTGCTGAGCCTGGCCGACACGGCCAACAGCGCCGATGGTCTTCCTGAAGCCCTCGGCACTGATCTGCCGGGGTCGGTCCTGCTGGCAGACCGGATGCTCAAGGATCGAGACGAGGCGAGCCACGAAATCTACGTGTTCAGCGATTTGCAGCGACGAGGATTCTCGGCACCGGCCCTGGCCGGGGAAAGCGAGGCGAGTTTCGATGCGCGGGTCGTGTTCGTGCCGATTCGACCGACCGCTCCCGTCAGCAACCTCGCCATCACCGCCGTCCAGTACGGAGCGGTGCGTCCGATGGCCGGCATTCCCTTCTCGATCAGGCCGCATATCCGCAACGACGGCGCGCAACCCCGGTCGTGTACCGTCAGCCTGCATGTCCGCGCGGCCGAGGGGGCCGATGACGTGGACGACGAGGGCTACCGGAAGGTGGCCGAGCAGGAGGTGCCCGAGCCGATCGAGTCGGGTCGCTGGGGCGTGTTGACCCTGCATCACACGTTCAATGACGGAGGCTGGCAATCCGGCTACGTCGCTGTCGATGACGAGCGACTGACGGCCGACAACCGGCGGTACTTCTCGTTCGAAGTTCTCGAAGCCGTCAACGTCGTCGCTGTCAACGGCTCTCCCTCGTCGATCCGCCGCAAGGACGAACTTTTCTTCCTGCAGGCGGCGCTCTCGGCCGGCGGCAGCGAGGTCAACCCGATCGAGGTCCGAAGCGTCCGTGTCAATGCGTTCCAGGCTGCCCCGCTCGAGGATGTCCGGCTTGTCGTGATGGCCAATGTCGAGTCGTTGCCCGAGGCGGCCGTGGCAAAACTTGAACGGTTCGTTGATCGCGGTGGCAGCCTGCTGGTCTTCCTGGGCAACCAGGTGCAGCCGGCCTTCTACAACAAGCGACTGGCCGATCCAAGTCTCACCCGTGGCGGCCTGCTGCCGGCGACGATCTCCGGGGCCGTTCCCCAGGGGCAGGCCGCCGACAACGCAACAGCCGCCACGATCGGCGACTTCTCTGCAGATCACCCGGCACTGGCCGGTTTCAGCACTGGCGAAACCGGTACCCTGGGCGGGATCACGCTCTCGACCTACTGGAAACTCGATACGGCCACCACCAGGAATACCCGTGTGCTGATGAAGACCGACGGTGGCGATCCGCTGCTGTGTGAACGCAACTACGGCGGCGGTCGCGTGGCCCTGTTTGCTTCCAGTTGTGATCGCGATTGGACCAACTTCCCGGTTCGTCCCGCCTTCCTGCCGTTCGTGTACCGGCTGGTGGGGCACCTGGCGCAGTCGGCCAGCGGTCAACAGACCGATTCGGTGGCCAGCGGCAGTAACTTCTTCCAGACCGGGCAACCGCTTCGCCAGGCCGTTCCGGTGGGCGGCCAGGCCCAGCGGCTGCGGATCGTCAAGCCGGACCGATCGACGGGAGTGTTCTCGGTGTCGAGCGATCCCACGTCCCGTGAGGTCGCGTTCTCCGAAACCGGGCAACCCGGCGTCTACCGTGTCGAGGCTCCCAATACCCCCCAGGCCGGACGTTCGTTTGCCGTCAATCTCGAGGCCGGAGAAAGTGACCTCGTGTCGATCGATACCGGCGAGGGTGACGGCGACCAGCTTCGCGAAATCCTGACCTGGGTTGGGGCCGAACGGCTGGCCGTGATCGACGACGCGACCCAACTGGGCGGCCAGGCCGGCATCGGTCGTGGTCGGGCACGGCTGTGGGAAATCCTGATGTGGGTCGTTCTGTGTATCGCGCTGCTCGAACCGGCACTGGCCAACTGGATCACCTCGCGGCACTACCTCAAGCCTCGTGGTGAACCCAAGACGATCGCGATTCCCACCGGACAGGTCGCCCTCGGGGGCGATCTGAACGACCTGGCGGTCGCCCGCACTCCCGACCCAAACCCGACGACTTCTGTCGAAGAGTCTGAAACCGTTGCTTCAGCACCATGATCTGCATCGCGATTGACGAGTCCACCGAGAAACACGAACCGTAACTCCCATGTTCCATCTGCAAAATGTCAACTCCGGCTGGCTGTGGTTGCTGGGCATCGCTGTCGGTGCCGGGCTGCTGTTTTACGCTTACCGCAGTATTTTCCGACGGACCGAGCGGCGGTTGACCTGGCTGTTGCTGGGCCTGCGTGGTGCGGGGATCCTGGCACTGTTGCTGGCATTGGCGCGGCCGGTCTGGACCGAGGACACGACGCTGGTTGATCCGGGACGCCTGGCCGTCGTGATCGACAATTCGCAGTCGATGTCACTGGCCCACAGTGGCGAGAAGTCACGATACGAATTGGCCCGTGCGGCCGTCGAGCAGCTGACACGTCAGATCGAGGAGGGGGAGGGAGCGAAGGTCCAGGTCGAGCTGTTCGATATCACCGGGGAACCGCTCGAAGACGGGCCGCCGGCCAAACCACTCGAGGACGTGACCGACCTGATCCGTGCGGTCGGACGGGTCGAAAGCCGACTGCGGAGCCGGGAGCTGATCGGCACGGTGCTTGTGACCGATGGCATGGACAATTCCGGCCGAGACGACATCCTGCAACTCGCCGACAGCAACACGCCGATTCACGCGATCGGGTTCCCCACCGACCTCTCGACCGCCGAACTCGATCTCGCCCTGCGTGATCCACAGGCCCCTGAACAGGTCCTGGTCAACAACACGGTGACGGTCCGGGTGCCGATTGCCCGCGTGGCCGGACCCGACCAGGCCGTGCCGGTGACCGTCCGGGTGACACTCGGGGATCAGTTGCAGAACGAGCAGCAGGTGACCATCAAGCAGGGGGCCAATCAGGCCGAGGCCGTTTTGACGTTCGAACCGACCGTCGCCGGTCGATTCATGTACCGCGTCGAAGCCAGCACCACCAGCGGGGAACGCGTGGTGGCCAACAATGTCCGGCAGTTCGCCCTGCAGGTCAACGCCGAGGCTATCGGGGTGTTCTACCTGGAGGGCTTCCTGCGATACGAATACACGTTCCTGCGGAAGCGGCTCGACGACGACCCCGACATCAACCTGGTCACCGTCGTTCGTACGGCCAACCCGCTGCGTCCCAACCCCGGGGCATCGAAGATCCTGCTGACGCCGAAACAGCTCGAGAACGTCCACCTGGTGATCCTGGGCGACATGGAAGCGGACTTCCTGGGGGAGGCCGAGTACACGGCCCTGAAGGGCTGGGTGGCCGAGGAGGGGCACGCGATCCTGGCGCTGGGCGGGTACCGCTCATTCGGATCCAACGGCCTGGCCGTGACCCCGTTGGCCGATGTCCTGCCGGTGGTTTTTGCTGCCCAGGGCCAGGCCGACCAGTCCGACGAGGCGTTCACGATGGACCTGACTCCCCAGGGACAGGTCCACCCGATATTCCAGGTCACCGGCGACCGTGTCCGTGACCTGACGATGTGGCGAGAAGCCGCGCAACTGGCCGGCTGCAGCCTGGTCCAGCGAGCCAAGCCCGGAGCGGTGGTCCTGGCTCACAATCCGATCGTGACCGCCGATGATCAACCCGCTGTCGTGATCGCTACCCAGAACTACGGACGTGGCAAGTCGATGGTCGTGACCGCCGATACCACCTGGCGCTGGAGCCGGGTTGCCCGGCTGAAGGGGCAGGGTGACGTGTTGTATTCCCGGTTCTGGAGCCAGGCGGTTCGCTGGCTGACCGGCCGCGATCTCGACGATCGACAGGCGCCCCTGGTCGTGACCACCGACCGGCCCGGATACAAGGATGGCGAAGCGGTTGCGGTCCGCGTGGTGCAACGTGGTGAAGCCGCCGACGGTGGGCAGACCGTTTCGGCCCGGATCGTCAACCTGGCCGGACGCGAACGCAGCCTGCCCCTGCGACCGGCCACCGACGGCTCGGGTGACATGGTGGCCACGGTCTTCCCCGACGGGGCGGGGCGGCACATCGTTCACGCCGCGTCTGCCAGCGGAGGCCAGGTGGTTGCCAACGAGAGTGTCGAGTTCCTTGTCCATGGCTCGGATCTCGAGACCAGCGACACGCGGACCAATCCGCAGGTTCTTCGGCAGGTGGCCTCGGAACGAGGGTCGGGGATCTACGTGGATATCGACAAGGCCGAGACACTGGCCGAATCACTTTCGGCCGATCGCCGGCAACGCACGGTCACGCGATCGCGTGACCCTCGGGAGTACTGGAATTCCCCGTTCCTGTTTGTCTTTTTCCTGGCGATGGTCACCGGGGAGTGGTGGATTCGACGACGCAACCGGCTCGTTTAGGGAGCATGACAATGAGTTCCACGGGTGCCTACCCACGTTTGGTTGACGCGATGGACGAACTGCGGCGTGCCTGGCGGCAGCGGCAGTTGCTGGAAGCCGGCCTGCTGATCACCGCGGTGGTCCTGGGCGTGGTGGTGCTTGCCGTCGCGGCCGACAACCTGCTGAAACTGGGAGTCGGCGGTCGCATGCTGGTGTTTGCCCTGTTGCTGGGCAGTGCGGCGGTGCTCGTGCTGAGCCTGTTCGTCAAGAGATGGCTCGAGCAGAGACGTGATGACTTCTTTGCCGCGTTGGCTGAACGTCATTTCACGGAACTCGACAACCGGCTGATCAACGCGTTGCAGTTGGGCCGCGGCACCGAGCCCGGGTCGCCGCAGATCGTCAAGGCAATTGTCGATGACGCCAGCGATGTCACGATCGACCTGGATCTCTCGGATTCGCTTGACTGGCAACCAGTCCGCCGGGCCGCGATGGCCGGTGCTGCCGTGTTTGCCACGCTCATCCTCTACGCCATCCTCGGGGGATCCCGGTTCTCAAACGGGCTCTCCCGTATCATGCTGCCGTTTGCGACGATCGAACCCTACACGGCCACCCGCATCGATGAAGACTCGATCCGGCCCAGTCAGAAGCTCAACCGTTGCGCCGAGGGCACGGCGGTCAAGTTCCAGGCAATGATCGCCGGCGTGAAACCCGAGAAGGCCGAGCTGTTCTATCGTCCGCAAGGCGCGGACCACTGGACGACGCTGGTGATGAGTCCGCCGAAGAACGCCGACCTCGCTGGTGACAAGCCGGTGCGCTATGCCGCCAGGCTGGAACGGGCAACGCGGTCCTTCGAGTTCTTTCTTGTCGCCGGAGACGACCGGTCCAGCGACCGCGATGTCGTGGTGGATCGCCGCCCACGGGTCCAGGCGGTCCAGGTAACGATCGCTCCGCCGGCTTATGCCGGGCTGGAGACTGAACCGGCGGCCGGGGACACCGGGGAAGTGGCCGCGCTGGCCGGCAGCCGGGTGCAATTGACGGTCACCGCGTCCAAGGAACTGCGGGGCGCGCGGCTTGTCACCGAGTCGGGGCAGGAGTTCGACTTGACCGGAAAGGGAACGTCCTGGCAGACCGATTTCGTCCTGACCGTTGCCGGCGCCAAGCTCGAAACCAACCAGCTCGCCCGCAGCATCACCGCTCCCGAGCAGTACCAGCTGCAGTTGGTCGATTCGCGGGGCCACGGAAACAGCGATCCAGTCTGGCGATCGATTTCGACAGTTCCCGATCAGTCGCCGACGGTGGCCATCCCGCGTCCCGGCCAGGATCGCCAGGTCGCCCCCGATGCGACGGTGTCCCTGCAGGTCACGGCCAAGGACGACTACGGTATCGGCCAGGTCCGCGTGAGATATCGTCTCAATGATGAACAGGACATTCACGAACTCAAACGTGTGCAACCACCCGTCGGGGCAGCCAACGATCCGGTCGTGATCGAGTTCGACTGGAAACTGGCCGACCAGGAGATTCGAGGAGGCGACCTGGTTCGCTACTGGGCCGAGGCGATCGACCGCAACTCGGTCACCGGTCCCGGCGTGGCAACCTCCCGACAGTTCTCGATCTTCGTGATCACGCCTCAGCAGGAACAGGCCCGGGTCGAGATGCAGTTGGAGGACTTCGCACAACTGCTGGAAGGGCTGATCCGGCTGCAGAGTGAAAACAAGGCCCGCACGTCCAACGGCGACGCCTTCGATTCGCTGTTTGCCCGGCAGACCCGGATCCGCAAAGGCGCCGGGCAACTCGCCTCGTTGATGAAGCGCTCGTCACTGCCGTTGACGACGGTGATCGGGTCACTCAACGAGATCGTCGTCGGACCCATGGCCAAGGTGGTTCAACTGTTTGAGATCGGCCGTGATACCATGAACCGGTCGCGGCAGCAGGCCGTCCGTTCCGAGTCGCTGCCGGTCCAGGACGAGATTATCAAGCAGCTGCGGAAATTGCTGGCGCGGCTCGAGAAGAACCAGCAGGCCCGCCGCGATCTCCGCCGGCTCCGCAAGAAGGACCAGACCGCGCACAAGGCGATCACCACGTCGCTGGAAAAGCTGATGAAGGATCTCGAGCGGATGAATGCCGACGAGACCGAATTGGCCAACAAGCTCGAGAAGCTGCCCAAGCGAAAAGTCGACGAGTTCCAGGAAGAGGAACTCGATGCAAACAAGGAGTTCGACGACCTGGTCGCCAAGTGGAACAAGTGGAAGAAGGGGACGATCGACGAGTTGACCAAGTTGCCGACCGGGTTCATCGAGGACTTCGGCCTGCGAAGCGATGTCAACAGTGTCTTCGAGGAGATCGAGGCCGTCTCGAAGCGACCGAAGACGACGAGCCTGGAAGTGGCCCTGGAAGACCTGGGGTCGAGCAAGGCCACCGAGATGCTCGAGAACCTCGAGATCTGGATGCCCGATGCTCCCGATTCACTGAAGTGGTTGATGGAAGAACCGCTCGACATGGAGCGGATGAAGATGCCGGAGATGCCCTTGCCCGATGCGCTGGAGGACCTGATCGGCGAGTTGTTGCAGGAGGCCGAGGATTTCGAGGACGAGGCCGATGACATCACGTCGGCCTGGGGCGACAACCTCAACCAGGCCGGCTGGGGCGTTTCGGACGGGCCGATCAGTAACTTCTCGGCCAAGGGTGTCACGGGCAACGACTTGCCCAATAACAACGAGGTCAGTGGCCGATCCGGCGACGGGCGTCGTGGCAAGTCATCCGGCCAGATGGTCGGCGACACCGCCCGTGGCCTGGACGGTCGCAAGACACCGGCGCGGTTGAACAACGAACGCTACGAAAAGGGCCGACTCAAGGAAGAAGGACGACAGGATCCCAACGGGGCCACCGGTGGCGGCAAACGGGCCGGCGAAGGCCGTAAGGGTCTGCAGGGGGGCACGCCGCCGCCGTTCAGCAAGGATATGAAACGGCTCTCGGAAAAGCAGAAGGGGTTACGGGAGCGAGCCAACCAGGTCGCCAAGAAGCTGGACACGGCCAGTGTGCGGGGACGGCGGTTGCGCGAGGCGATTCGGCTGCTGGATTCGGTCGAAAACGACCTGAGGAACCGCAAGTACGACGACGCCTTCCGAAAGCGTCGCGTCGCGCTGCGACAACTGCGGGATGCTCTCGGGGGTGTCGAACAGACCACGGTCATCCGGTTGCAACAGGCCCGTGATCTGCCGGCCGAACTGCGTGACGAGTTGTTGCAATCCGCCGACGATTCCTACCCGAAAGGCTACGAATCTCTGCTGGAGAGCTACTACAGGGCATTGTCGGAGACGGAAAAGTAGGGGTCGTGTGATGCTGCGAGCAAGGGGAGCAGCAGGCTGGGCGCTGATCGTCCTGGTCTGGACCGCGCCGCTGGTCGCCGCCGACGGCTGGCACCTGGCCGGTTGGTCCGGGCGGGCGATCGTGACCATCGCCAAGCCGTTGTCGGTTGCCGGGGTCGACACGGCAGCCGTCCGTATCGTTCACCAGGGCCGCGCTCGACCCGACGGGGCGGATTTCCGGGTCCTGGACGCGGTCGGCAAGCCGGTTCCATTTCAATTGTCGTGGCACGATCCCGATGGCTACTCGTTGCTGGCCTTTCGGGCCGTCAAACCCGTGGCGGGAGCCCGTTTTTTCGTCTACTTCGGGAATTCCCAGGCCGCCCGCGCGGGCGAACAGGTCGTGGCATCGGCCAAGCCGGGAGCCGGACCTCCCAAGGGATCCTGGATCCCGCACCAGGGACTCGTCTTTGCCACCATCCAGCGTCCCGAGGGCGAAAACCCCAAGACGGTAGCCGATCTGGCGCAGTTGATGGCCGCCAGCAAGGAACGCTATGGGGCCCGCTATCAGCAACGCGTCGCCGACGGGCACAACCCGTTTGGCCCCTCGGATTACTACATCAGCAGTTACCGGGGTTGGATCCGGATTCCCCGCGACGGCACCTACCACTTCTGCACCGCGTCGAACGAGGCCAGCTTCTCGTTCCTCGACGGCAAGCCGCTGATCCATTGGCCCGGAAGGCACACGTCCGAACGCGGGGCACGCGGTGAGAAGAACCAGAAGATCGAGTTGAAGGCCGGCCTGCACTACCTGGAGTACTACCACGAGGAAGTCATGCTCAAGCAGGTGGCCTTCCTGGGCTGGAGTCCGCCGGGGTCGCAGAAGGGCCACTTCGCGGCGATTCCCGAGGCGCTGTATCCGCTGCCGCACCCGGCGACGGTCACCGGTTACGAGAAAACCGATGGGCCGTTGCCGGCCTTTGTTCCCGCATATCTCGATACGATCTGGCCCGATCCCGGGGTTCGTGCCGCCGGACAGTACACCCGTGTCCGACTGGCCGTCGAGTCTGTCGGGTCGTTCCCGAAGGGAACCACGTTCCGTTGGGAATTCGGCGACGGACAGGTGGCCGCCGGCGCGTCGGTCGATCACGTGTACCTGGCCATGGGGCGCTACCAGGCCAAGCTCACCGCGACCAGTGGCAAACACCGGCAGTCGGTCACATGGCCGCTGGAGGTGTTCGAGGTACAGCACGTCGCCGGCGACATCAGCCAGGGGCGGCATCCCGACTACGTCAAGCTGACCGCCGGCTACGAATTGAAGGCACTCGACGCCAAGAACCTCAAGGAACTGGTCCATCTCTATGGTGAGAGCGGCCAGGCGCAACAGGCGGTCACGGTCGGTCGCGCCTGGGTGGCACGGTTTGCCGCCTCGCAGCCCGAACAGGCCCCGGCAGTGCGGCGGGTGCTGGCACTGGCCGTGCTCTCAGCCGGCGAGAAGGGAATCGAGGAAGCGATTGCCAATTTCCAGGCCTCGATCACTGCCAAGACCCCCACCGTCGAAGCGCTCGACTCGTTGGCGCAGTTGATCCGGCTGGTGGGGATCCGGCGTGACAAGCCCGATCAGACGCCTGCGTTGCTCAAGCAGGTCAATGACGTGGCGGTCAACGCCAAGCCCCCGTTGCAGCAGGACGCTACTGCCAAGATGGCCTACCGGCGGGCGATCAACGCGGCCGGCGACGTGCTGCTGTGGCACGGCAAGACGGCCGAGGCACGTGGGTTCTACAAGCGGGTTGAAGTGCTCGCGGGCAAGCCGATTCCCCGCTCGGTTCGAGCGGCCCGCATCGGCTCCTATCCCAACTCGATCCGCGAGTACCTGGTGGCTCGCAATTACGGGGCGGCACTGGGAACGGTCGAACGCTGGGAGGACCAGTTTGCGACCGAGAAGGTCAAGGGCCACACGTTCTACTGGCGGGGCGTCACGCTGGCCCTGCGAGGCCAGCACCGCGAGGCATCCGAGTACCTGGACCTGGCCGTGACGATTGCCGTGGGGGCGGAATGGGAGAACGAGGCGCGCTGGCGACTGGCGTTGGCGTTCGAGGCGATCGGAAAGCCCCGACGGGTCCGGATCGAACTGGCCAAGCTTGTCGCCACTGGGATCAGCGATCGCTGGACCGACCGGGCTCGTAAGAAACTCAAGGCGCTTCCGGCCAAGAAACCCGCGGCCGGATCCAAGCCGAAAACGCCGTGATCCGCCGTTGCGGTTGGCGAGAGGACATCCAGATGAAAACGACGATGATCGTCCTGGTGAGCGTGTCAGCGGCAGTGGTGATCGCCTGGGCGAATCCGTCGCCGGCACGCGAGCCACAGAAACCGGCCGATCGGTCGGTGAAACCTGCCGCGGCCAAAACGGAAAAATCAAAAGACGGCAATCTCCTGCCCAACGGCAACCTTGAGGCCGGTAAGGTCACGCCGGTCCGTTGGCAGACGATCGACGGACTCTCCAGTTTCTGGGTCAAGGACTCCGATCCACGGCGGGGCCGTGTGCTGATGTTCGACAGTGACGTGCTGCAAAGCCAGGCGTATGACTGGTGGCTGAAGATCGACGACGGGGCCTCGCCGTTGAAGGCCCCCAAGAGAATCCCGACGACCGCGCCGAAGTTCGATACGCTGGCCGGGCTGGACGGGGTCTGGTTCTGGAGTCACCCGATTCCGATCAAGAAAGGGCAGAAGTTCTGGCTGACGCTTGATGTGAAAGGCGGCGGGATCCTGGTCTGGCTGGTCGGGTATCCCAAGAAGCCCAGCGTGTCATTCGGAGCCGACGCCGGAGCGGTCCAGCAGTACTTCTCGAAACGTCGGGGAACCGCACCGCCGAACAAGCGCAACCGCAAGGCGTTCATTCACAAGTACAAGTGGCGTGGCCAGATGCGGGCAGGTGGGTCGAAGGACTGGAAGACCTATTCTCGTCGCAACAAACCGTTCCAGCCCACCAAGTACACACCCTCGGTTCGCTGGGTCCGCGTGTTGTTGTACCCCTTCTGGCCACCGGGCAAGTACTTCGTCGACAACGTTCGACTGGTCGAATACGATCCGAAAATCCACGGCGAGAAAGCGTCGGCCCGCTGATGCCTGGGGGCGGCTCGTGATGCCTGTTTTCGAGCCGGGCAGGCGGGACGGATCGGAAACTTCAGGTGGGCCGATGGCAGGTCCAGCAGGGAAGGTGAACACACAATGGCAAAGAAGTATCGCGTCGGCATCATCGGCCGGACCGGCAAGGGCAATTATGGTCACGGTCTCGATGTCGTCTGGAAAGACATCGACCGCTGTGATGTGGTGGCCGTGGCCGACGACAACAAGTCGGCCCTGCCGGGGGCACTGACCAGGACCGGTGCCAAGAAGAGCTATCTCGACTACCGCGAGATGCTCGAGAAGGAAAAACCCGACATCGTGTCGGTCTCGCAACGCTGGCTCGACAGGCATCACGAGATGGTGATGGCGGCTGTCTCGCTGGGTTGCCACGTCTACATGGAAAAACCGTTCGTGCGGGACCTGGTCCAGGCCGACGAGATCGTCAAGGCGTGTGAGATGCGGCACGTGAAGTTGGCGATCGCCCATGGCAACCGTTATTCACCCCAGGTGGCGATTGCCAGGAAGTTGATTGCCGCCGGGGAAATCGGGCAGGTGCTGGAAGTACGGGCCCGTGGCAAGGAGGACGCGCGCCGCGGTGGAGGCGAGGACTTGTGGGTGCTGGGCACGCACATGCTGGACCTGATGCGAGCTCTTGTCGGTGATGTCGTCGATTGCTACGCCCGTTGCAGTGAGAAAGGGCAACCGGTCAACCGGTCGCATGTCTACGAAGGCAACGAGGGGATCGGTCCGCTGGCGGCTGACACGATCGACGCGGTCTACCGCTTCCAGGACGGCGTGAACGGATATTTTTCGTCGCACCGTGGGCATGGCGGTCGTTTTGGACTGAAAGTCTTCGGTTCCAAGGGAGTTATCGAGTTCCAGTCGGGATACCTCAGGACGGCCTGGCTGCTGAAGGACCCCGCCTGGTCGCCCGGTCGCAGCGGTGCGTCCTGGCAGCCGATTTCCAGCAATGGCGTGGGCAAGCCCGAGACACGCTCGAGCAAGCACCGAGCGAACGCGGCGACGGTGCTCGACTTGATCGAGGCGATCGAGAAGGACCGGCAGCCGATTTCCAGCGTCTACGATGCACGAGCGGCAACCGAGATGATTGCCGGTGTCTTCGAGTCGCACCGTGTCGGTGGGCCGGTCGAGTTTCCGTTGAAGAACCGGAAAAACCCGCTGACGATGCTCAAGCGATAGCCATCCGGCTGATCCGGCTCTTCGCCGAAACCGTTGCTGCGGCTAGTAGAGCCTGACGGTCAGTCCGTTGTGTCGAAAGACCGGCTGGGTTGTCTCGGTCAGGCGTCCGCGGCGTGACCGTTCGGCCGGCCACCAGCGCCAGGTGTTCAGGGTTCGTTGCAACGAAACGCGGGGAAACCCTGGCGGATCGCCAGCGAACCAGGCCTGGAGAATGTGGCGCCAGGCCCGGTTCATGCAGCGGCTGCGGACGTGGATCGGGTCAAGCCCATACCAGTGCCCCAGCGGCTCGACGATGTTGGCACCATACTCTTCTCCCAGCGAGGTCAGCCTGTCATCGAGTTCGTGAGCGATCCGGATGACATCGTCGAACTTCAACGCGCAACGGGGAAACAGGATTCGCCTGGCGACAGTGAAGCGGAGGCGAGACAGCCGTTGGAGACTGGCCAGCGGCAGCCTTGTCATGACGATTTTCGCCTGCATCGAGCGCAACCGCTGCAGGCACGACTCGATCCAATCGATAATCTGGGGGCTTTCATGGCCGTAGAGGACATCGTTGCCAATGTCGGTCAGCAGCGCGCGGGGCCGGGGGTCACTTTCGGCCACTGACCATTCTTTCCATAACCGACAGTTGCTGATTCCCGGCAATGCTCGCCCCAGCACCTTGCTCCAGGTGCCGTAGGAGCGACCGTGACCGTGTGCCCCCCAGATCTCCAGCGGGGAATCGAACGCGGTTCCCAGTCCATTGACCAGTCGCGGGAAAGCCATTGTGACGTTGCTGGCGCCGATCAGGATCACTCGGTTCATCGTGGCATTGCCTTGCTCAGACCTTCCGTGGTTTTGAGGCAGTTCGTCCGGCCGTTCGACGATCAGGTCTTGGCCGGTGCGGGGGCCGGTTTTTCTGTGAGTTGGTAGACGCGGACATGGCCAAAGTGAGCCTTGTACTCGTCGGGCTTGGCGTGTCGACCGTTGCCGCTGCGTCCGTTGGCGATCCAGACCGGGGTACAGATCTGTTGGCCATCGGGATGAAGATCGAGGTCGTAGCCGGAGGGGGTGTCGATGACGTGGAGTACCTTTCCGTCGTCGGGGTTCCAGAACTCCAGCGAACAGACCGCGTGCAGCCGCTCGCCCTGGCCGACCAGTGTCCCGTCGGCGAGAAACTTGAGGCCATTGATCGGTCCGTCGTCGGCCTTGCCCTTCTTCATTCTCAACAACCGCGTCTGCTTGCCGCTGGCCCAGTCAAACAGCAGGACCGCCGGATGGCCCGGACAAAACGCGTTGCTCTTCGCGTCGGTCATTCCACCACAGGCCAGTCGGGTCCCCTTGGCATCGAAGGCCAGGCTGCGGACGCCTCCCACGTCGGCCAGGAAGTTGTCCTTGCGGGTGTGCAACTGGGCGGCATCAAGGACCCGGACCACCTTCCGCTTTGACAGATCCCACTGGTTGACGGTCCCGAAGATATCGCCACTGACAAGGCTTCGGCCATCGGGATGAACGGCCAGGCTGAAGATATCACCCCTGTGACCGTCGAGTGTTCCGGCAGGCTTGCCGTCGGCGACTGACCAGAGACGAATGATCGCGTCGGTGCCGGCCGAGATCAGTGTCTTGCCGTCTGACGTGAGGGCGATCGCCCGGATCCAGCCCGGATCGCCCGGTCGGCCGGGATGCGCGTTGTTGACTCGCCAGGCTGGTGCCGGTTTCTTCGCCGCCAAGTCCCAGGCGATCAGGTTACCGTGCAGATCGCTGCTGACGAGTCGTTTGCCGTCGGCGGTGATTGCCAGGCGGCTGACCCAGGTCGTGTGTCCCTCGAGAATCGTTCGGGGAACGGGGGTCTTGGTCTTGGGAGACTTGTTCCTGGGAGCAGCCGCTTTCTCGATCGATTCCAGAGGCCAGCGGAGAATCGTCCCGTCCTGGCAGCCGGCGAAGACGAAGCGACCGTCACGGCTGAACAGGCAACAATACAACTGGCGATCATGTTCGAGCGTTGTCCGAAGCCAACTCTTGGTCACCGCCAGTTTGGTAGAGGCTGCGGGGTTCATGCCAGCACCTCCTTGATCACGTCCATCTCTTCGTGGGCGATCGGCAAGGGCTGACCGTTGTTGACGTACTGGGTGGTTTTCGCGTCCAGGCCCAGACAGCGGAAGATCGTGTGGAAGAGGTGACCGATGTCGTATTCGGCGTCCTGACAAAACGCTCCGTTGGCCGTGGTGCTGCCGGCGATGAGGCCAGGCTTGAGTCCGGATCCGGCGAGCATGACCGACCAGGCTTCCGGCCAGTGATCACGTCCGCAGCGGCTGTTGATCTTGGGTGTCCGTCCGAATTCACTCATCAGGACCACCAGCGTGTTCTCGAGCAGACCGCGGGTTTCGAGATCGTTGATCAACGCGGCGAACGGTCGATCGACCTGGGGCACCATGACGCGGTGCATGTTGAAATTGTCGCCGTGGGTGTCCCAGTGGTAGCTGGTCACCTTGACGAACTGGACACCGGCCTCCAGCAGTCTTCGGGCCTGCAGGAGATGGCGGCCGAGGGGGTGTCGGCCGTATCGCTGGATGTCGCTGGCCGGGAGCGTCGTCGGGTCGAAGAGGTCCTGTCGCCTGGTCAGTTGCCGGGCCATGTCGAAAGAGTAGTCGTAGGCGGAAATGAAGCGATCGAGTCGGCCGGTCGTGAATCGTCGGTTGGCCTGCTGCCGCAGCTGATCTCGAACGGTCACTCGCTGCTTGTTGAGCGATTCGGGACGCCGGATATGGATCGGTGGTTTGCCGTCTCCCAGGCCCAGGGCACCGTAGCGGGGACCCAGGAAGCCGGCGTCCTTCCACATGTAGCCGCCGCGGCCGGGCTTGATGTGCATGTAGGGGGGCAGATGATTGTCCGGGGGGCCCAGCAACTTGGTGATCGCCGAACCGAGGAACGGGTAGGTGACGCCGCGGTTTTTCGGGTCACCTCGCTGGATGCGGGGCACACCCGTGGAGTGGTTTTCGTCCTTCGTCGACATGCAGCGGATCACCGTCAGCTTGTCGGCGATTCCGGCAGTGGCGGGGACGAGTTCTCCGAATCGGACACCGGGAATCGCGGTCGGAATGGCCCGGAACGGTCCGCCGAACTCGGTGCCGGGCTTGGGATCCCAGGTCTCCAGTTGGCTCATGGCACCGTCGAGCCAGATGAACAACACCTGTTTCTGTTTCCGTTTGACCTCGGCGGCGATCGTCGGGTCGAGCAGGCCGCCGATTCCGGTACCGGCAGCGCCGCCCAGGATCGCCAGGGCCTGGCGGCGCGAGAGGTCGTGATCGAGGCCCTGGCAGGCGTGGGGATGAGTGATCTCGGTCATGTCATCCTGTCAATGATTCAGGCGAAATTCGGCCGATGCCAGCAACGACCAGGCCAGGTCGGCCAGGCCCGATTTGCGGGTCGCGGTGTTCTTGTCGAGAAACTTGACGCCCGAGCGGGTTTCGGCATCGGTCGGTCGTCTCGAAAGCACTCCCAGGTAAAGCTGTTCGACGGCGCGGGTGTTGTCCGGGGTCGCGACAACCCGGCCGATCAACGAGTCCTTGCGGGGCTTTAGCCAGTCGAGCACCAGTTCTTCATTCATCAGGAACAACGCGTGCCCCATCGCGGGGTTGTACTCGTCGGGGTTTTCTCCCGGGGGATTCCCCATCATCCAGGAGAACAGCTCCATTGTCTCTCCGACGGTGGCCGGCAGGCGATCGACGTTGCCGTTGATGTAGTTGTAGGCATCGAATGGCGAGTCTTTCGGGACCTTACCGGTGATCATTCTCTGGAGGTTGCCGGTGGCGACCATCAGCGACCAGGCCATTTGTTCCGGCGAGAGTGGCCGGGACGTGGCGACGCGGAAACGGTGCTCGGGCACGTCGGCGGGCTGGACTCCCTCGGGCAACCGGCTCGACCGCTGGTAGGTCCGGCTGCGGACAATCTCCCGCAGCAGGTGCCGCACGTTGAACTTGTGAGTGACGAATTCCTGTTGCAGTCGCTCGAACAGTTCAGGATGTGATGGTGGATTCACCGGGTGATCCAGGTGTGGCGGATGGATCAGCCCGCGACCCATCAGCAGGGCCCAGAGCCTGTTGGTGCTGGTGCGAACGAATGCCGTGTTGGCTGCCTGGGGCAGATCCCGGGCCAGCAGCAGTCGAGGTCGATACTTGGCGGCTTCGGCCTCCTGTCCCTTCTCGAACTTCGGGATGACCACCTCCCGGCCCCCGGGAAGTCTCGGACCGGTGGTCTGTTTGCCGGGCTCGAAGACCGATTCGAACTCGCTGGTCGCCTTGACCGGTTGTTCCTGGACGTAGGAGAACAGGCCGAAGTAGTCCTGTTGCGTGTAGACATCGACGGTCGGGTGGTTGTGGCACTGCGAGCACATGATGTCGCGGCCAAGGAAGATGCGTGCGATGTCCTGGGTGGTCTGGTGTGCGTTGCCCTTGCGGCCGGCGGCAAGGATGAACTTGGTGGCGGGCTGATTTGCCTTGTCGTCCTTTTCGACGAACAGTACCCGGCTCACCAGTTCATTCCAGGGGCGGTTCTCCCGGAATGCCGCCTGCAGGTAAGCCGACCACTCGGCGGGCTTTATGCTCTTCTCGGCACGCCGTTCCAATGCCATCACCTGGAACCACTCCTGCATCCGCCGGGGGTATTCCGGCGAGGCAAACAGGCGATCGACGAGGACCGTTCGCTTGCTGGAATTCGCGTCGGCCAGAAACGCGGTCGTCTCGGCAACGGTCGGGATCCGGCCGGCCAGGTCGAGGGTGATGCGACGGAGGAACTCGGTGTCGTCGGCCACGGCTGCCAGTGGTCCCCCGGCAGCCGTTTCGATCATCCGGTCAATGTCGGCGTGCAGCGGACCCGCGGCCGTGACCGGTTGTGGGACGGTCGCGGTCAGGAGTGCGACGGCAAGTGGAATCAGGAAGATGATCCGCATGGTCCGATCACAGAACAATCGACAGGCGAAGGTTGGTCGCCGGGTGCCAGTGCACCAGTATAGCTCATCGGACGCCCGGGGATTACTTTGAGATCTTCAGGTCCAGTCCCAGCAACGCGGCCGGGGTCTCGCGGCACATCCGCAGGATCTCCTTGCGAGAGAACCCGGCCTCGGAAAGGCCGAGGACGAAGCTCTTCAGGCCATCGGTCGGGATCGGGTTGAGGTACTGGCCGAGATCGGAGCTGAGGACGAAATGTTCGACGCCAACGGCCCGGATGGCCTTGGCGTAGTCGGCCGTGGAGATCTTCTTCCAGTGTCTCATGCTGGCCAGGTGCGAGCCCGGGCCGGTCAGGTTGGTCATCCACACGCACTCGATTTTCGCTCCCAGTCGTGCGGCGTGTTTCATCTGCGGAACGGTCATTCCGATCGGGTCGGCCATGCCGTGTGTGACCAGCAGTTTCTTGATGCCCGCCTTGCGGGCCGCTTCGAGCAGGACCAGGCATTCCGCAGCCGAGGAATGCCCGGTTTCGAGGACCAGGTCGTGCTTGGCACAGACGGCAAAGACCTCTTTCAATGCCTCCACCGGCTTTCCGTCGCGGACGACCGCGACCGACGGTCGGTCTTCCTTGAATCGTCGCACGTGGTTTTGCGCATCGAAGGTCGGCAGCCAGACAACCCGGCCGCGATCACCGGTGAAGGTGACCATCCGGCGAATGGCCTCGGCATTGAGACCGCCGACGGCGCGGTTGAGCACGATACCCCCAAAGCACCGTTGCCCGGTAATCCGCTCGGCCAGCATCGCGCGGTCGGCGGTCATCGTGAAGTGGTTTTTCAGCACCAGCGCCGCCATTCCCCGCCCCCGTGCAATCCGGGCGATTTCGAAGTCGGTCGTCGATCGTGTGAAGCTGTCCGGACCCGAGTGCACATGAAAGTCGATCAACCCGACCAGGGGGTTGCCCTTCAGGGTTGTCGGCGCCTGGGCAAGCAGTGTTGCGTTTTCGATGACGCCGCACGCGGCGACCAGCATGCAGACCCACTTGATTTCAAGCATCGTATTTTTCTCCGCAGGGACCGCAAGACAGGCATTGGCCTGGGGCGTGGAAGTCGCCAGGATCCCGGGCACCCCGGCCATCAGGACCGGTCTCATCAAACGCGGATCGCCGTGGCAATGCAACGCTGCGCGTGAAGATCCGGTCGCGGCCGTCGGCACCGGTCCCCGGCGGCTAGCCGACCGGTTCTCCCCCACAAACCGTCAGCACCGCTTCCCAGCATCCCCCCGGGCGGGTCTGCTCGTGGACATCGACCAGCGGTGCCGAGTCGTCGTGGAAGGCGAGCAGGGTCAGGTCGGCCGGGGACCCGGGGCGGAGGCCACCGACCGTGTCTGCCAGTCCCAGTACCGAGGCGGGTCGAGAGGTGACCGCCTGGAAAATGTCGTTTTCGGGCATACCTGCGGCAAGCAGTTTCGACATGGTGCGAGGCAGGTCGTGTTGCGGGACGCTGCCGACATGGCGGGCGTATCCGTCGGTGGAAATCGTGTCCGGTGGAAAGCCGTCGCCGAGAGCTGCTTCGAGTTCGTTGAAATCCAGCGACGTCATGCCGTGGCCGACATCAAACAGCACACCCCGCTCGCGGGCGGCGATCACCTCGGGACGGACGTGGCCCGCGGCGACGATGCCCAGTGGCTCGCGACGGTAGGTGTAGGTGACGACGTCGCCGGGTCTGAGCAGCTCAAGTTGATCGGCGAAAGACCAGTCGTCGGGTTGTCGCAGGCCGTACAGCAGGGGGCGGTCGGTGGCACGCGCGGCCGCGAGTGCCCGGTCCAGGGCCAGTCGCGGGTCGCTGCGGCCGGTCGAGGCGCGGCTGCAGTTGATGGCAATTCCCCAGATCAGGGGTCCACCGTCCTGGATTGCCGCGACGCAGGCATCGACGTCGAGCCAGTCGAGATCATCCAGGCAGGGGCGGTCGGGAGCCTCGCCGTGCCGCGAGATGCTGATGGCCAGCCGGACCCGGGTCCGGGAACCGTGTATCGTCTCGTCACGGTATTCCGCCCAGTTGTCCGCTCCGGCGTCACCCTGCGAGAGAACCGTCGTGACTCCCCGCGGCAGAAACTCGCTGTCAGGATCGACTCCATACTTCGAGCCGCTCTTGGCCGGGTGGGCATGAAGATCGACAAGCCCGGGCAAGAGCGTGGTGTCGGGAAAATCGAGTGTCCGGGTGGCGGTGGTGTCGTCGGGGGGATCGATCGCGGCGATCAAGCCGTCCTGGATGGCGATTGTCCCGGGAGCATCACGGCCCGATCGCGGGCAGACGATTCGACCGGAGCGTATCAACAGGTCAAAAGCGGACATCGTGTTCACCGTGGGCCATTAGAGGCGGAACTTGAAGGTATGACGGTACCAGCGATAAAGCCACTGGTAGGCGGTGCGGGTATCGACCAGGAAACGTGAACGACCTCGCAGTCCGGTTCTCAGCAGCGGAGCGTCCTCTCTGAGCATCACGGTGGCCTGGTAAGAGGGGCTGACCAGGCGTTCACGGCCCTGGGAATCGGTGACGGTGGGAACCTCACCACCGAGCTTGTTCGAAAGCAGTTCGGGAACGAACTCGAGATTGCGCCGCGAGATCTTCTCGACAAAACCCTCGTAGATCCGGTGCGGCAGGTGATCGAATTTCAACTCGACCCGTGTCGGGCTGATCGTCGGGGCCACGCTCACGGTGCGGATGTCCCCCTCGGCGCTGGTTGGGGCGAGTTGAAGTGAGAGTGCCCGGGGGGGACCGTCGCCGGGTGTGCCGGGGAGCAGGTCGACCAGGCGGGTGACCTGCGTTTGGTCCAGGGCGATGATCCGGTCGCCGGGTTGGAGACCGGCCTTGTCGGCCGCCGACCCCGGCAGCACCGTCGAGACGGTCAGGCCGTCGGGACCGGAGGTACCCGAGAAACCCAGGGATTCCTCGGCCGAGATCAGGTCGTTGCGGTCGGTCTGATCGATCAGCACGACGGCCTGGAAGTCGTTATCCGGAGCGATCGAGAGCAGGTGCGTGCGCTCGGGGAGGAAGCAGTGAAGGTTGCGTTCTTCCAGGGGCGTACCGTGCCAGGAGGACAACTGGTTTTGCCGGGCCTCCAGTCCGAGGGCAGCGACCCGTGGCGGGGCGATGATGGTGCCGGCACAGGGAGCGGTGATCGTGAGCCGGTCGACCTGTTTCTGGAATTCAGTCTGCTGGCTGCGGATCGACTGCCGACGGGCCCGGGCGAGTTCCTCGCGGGCCCGGTCGTCCAGCGCGGTGGCGACCGAGATCCGGATGATCTGGGATTGCTCTTCCTGTTCGAGCCGGGTCTCTTCGAGTTCGAGGTCCGGGTTGCTCAGGACGGCCAGCGTCGTGCCGGCCTGTACCTGCTGTCCCGGTTGGGCCGGGCGGGTGTCCAGTCGGCCGGTCGTGGCGGTATAGACATGTCGGACGTCGTGCGGTTCGATCAGGAACATCGCCTCGACGTGCAGTGGTAATGGAATCGCCAACCCGACGACGATCAGCGTGGCCAGGGTACCCAGCGAGAAGACGATCTTGGGACGGCTCAATGGTTCGATCCTCGGTGCGGTGACCTGTTTGTAGATATTGAGGACGAGATTGAAGACGATCATGGTCATCGAAACGACGGCGAGCATGATCCCGATGCTCTGCAAGCCATAGGGTTTCAGGACGGTGTAGAGGAAGATGGTGATTGCCGCGAGGATGAACCAGCGGTACAGGCCCGCGGCGATCGCGAAGATCACGAACCCGGCCCGGCCGCTTTCGGGCATGAACGGGTCGGGCTTGATCTCGATTCCCAGGCAGTACCAGCCAAACCAGTCCCGCAGCAGGCGGTCGGCCTTGGGCCGGAGGTTGGGAATCTCCAGCAGGTCGGACATCATGTAGTAGCCGTCGAACCGCATCAGCGGGTTGGCGTTCCAGACGACCGTGCTGATTGTCGTCACGAAGAAGATGTTCAGGCAGAGATGGTGGATCATGCCCGGCTTGGTGTTCCACCAGACAAAGACGGCCAACGCCGAGATCAGCACCTCGATGTACATCCCCGCGGCCCCGATCATGATCCGTTTCCACTTGTTGCGCAGCATCCAGCTGTCGGAAACGTCGCAATAGAGGCAGGGGCTGAAGACCAGCAGCATGATGCCCATCCCGTGGCATTCCCCCCCGAAGTGCTTGCAGGTCAGCCCGTGGCCGAACTCGTGGATCACCTTGCAGGTTCCCAGCGTGATCCAGAGGTACATCAGGTTTGACCAGCTGAAGAACTGCTGGAACTCGGGCAACTGCGAGGCAAAGGCCTCGAACTGGACGGCCAGCAGGATCCAGCTGGCGATGACGAACAGGACCGAGAAGGTGACGGTGACCGGGTGGTACAACCAGCGGACCAGCGGGTACATCCATTGCAGGGTTTGTTCGGGATCCCAACCAGGCAGCCGGATGTAGAGCAGGCTGCGCATGGTGGTGAGGATTTTCTGCTTCTTTTGTTCGAGATTCAGTTTTGCCAGCGACGCGCCCTGCCCGTAACGGTTGGAGAAGACGAGTCCCTTCTGGTGCAGGTCGGTGATCAGGTGCTGGATATCGGTCAACTGCAACCGAACCGTCGGCAGGCGCTCATGCAGCGCATCCCGCAGTTCCTCGAGATTGCGCTTGCCGTCGAGCAACATCAAGACATGGTATTGCTCGGGCTGCAGGCGAAAGTACTTCAGCCCGACCGGGTCCTTGATGACCCAGTAGCTCACACCCTGGTACTCGATCTGCTTGAACACCAGGTCATCGCGGATCTGTAGCGGGATGGGCCGCCGGGTTGCGGTGGTCAGCGTGGGGCCGGCGCTCATGGTCGGGTTGCGGGATCGATCGACATCACGGCCGTCAGGCCGTGTCGCAGCAATCCGCCCTGGTTGGCCACTTCGGCCCAGACCCGGACATCGCGTTCGCCGACCGGGTTGACTCCCGGATCGATAAAGACCAGACGTCCTCTGAACGTTGCCGCCTTGAACGCTGCGGGCAACTCGTCGGGTTGTTCCTCCGAATCGATCAGTTTGACGGTGACGACCTGTCCGGGTTTGAGGCGGAGGACGTCCCGGAGCGGTACACGGCCCTCGATTTTCATCGTCGCAGTGCTGACCAGTTCGATGACCGGGTCGCCCTGCCGGACGGCTTCGCCGGCGTATTTGAATCGTCGCGTGATGGTGCCGGCGAAGGGAGCCGCGAGAAAATAGGTGTTCAGGTCGGCCTTGGCCAGTTCGCGGTCGAGCACGGCGATCAACTGGTCGTGATCGGCCTGCTCGATCTGCAGGCGGCTGCGTTCCTCGGCCAGGAGCAGTCGTCGCACTTCGATCAGCGGCACGACGTTCATGCCGGTGTTCTTGTTGGCCAGTTCGGCCTGTTCGCGTTCATTCTTGGCCACGTCGTAGCTCTTGCTGGCGTATCGCTTGTGGACGTCGTTGCCGGCCTTTTTCTCGGCACTGGCCAACGCGGCGCGGGCGACATCGTCGCTGAGCTGCGCCACGAGTTGACCGGCCTTGACCAGATCGCCCTCGCGGAAATTCAGCTGTTTGATCGTGCCGACGCGGTCGAAGCCCAGGGCGACCTGCTTGAGCAGCTTGACCCGGCAGGCGGTGGCGAGGATCGAACCGCCGGTGGTTGTCGTCCGGCGGGCGGCGGGGCGGGACTTCTGGACGGAAAGTGACCGGCGATTCTGTGCAGCCGCCGTGTAGAACCAGCTGCCACCGCACACGGTGACCGCCACCCCACAGCCGAGCAACAGCACGGTCCGGGCGTGGATTCGAATTCGATTCATTGTGATGTCTCCCTCTCGTTGGGCAGTCACCACCTCGTCGGGCGACTCGCCGCCTGACAGTGTAGCGGGCATCCCCCGGATGACGGAACACGAGTTCGTCGGCCGGCCAGGCTAATGGCCCAGCTGTTGCAACACCCGCTTGCTGTCGATGCGGATCCGGGCGGCCCGGTCGTCGCTGACCAGGGGAGTGATCACCCGGGCGATGTCGGCTCGTTGCTGGGCCGAGAGGTTCTCGGCCATGTTGCCGATGGCTTTCAGTGAGAGTCGGACGAGCAGCCAGCGTTCTTCGAAAGCACGCGATTCGTCGCTTGTCTGCGGACGGTCCAGGTCCAGCAGCGACTTGTCATCGGCCGCCGATTGCAGGAAATTGCGGAAGACGGGCAGTCCCTTCTGTGAACCCTGGTGGACGAGTGCGGCGGCGGCGTTGTAGCGGGTGATCGCGTCAGCGTCGTCGAGCAGGGATTCCAGCCGTGCCCGGGCGGCAGCGGAACGAAAGATGCCCAACGCGGCGGTTGCATCGCGTCGCAGCGAGGCGTCGTTTTCCGAGACGATGCTGATCAGTCGATCGACCGTTGCGGGATCATCAATTGCTGCATCACGGTCGACTGCCCGCTTGCCGGCCGCCGCGATCGCTTCCAGTCCGGTCTTCCGTACCACCGGATCACGGCCGGCAGTGATGGCCAGCCCCAGCACCGGGAACGTCGTTTCGGGGGTGTCGAGCAGCCCCAGCAGACCCAGCATCAGCACCAGCTGCTGGCGGTGGTCGGCCTGCTGGTCGGCGGCGGATTCGTTGTCGAGTCGTTGCCGCGCGAGCCTGGCAATTGCGTCGGCCAGGGGCGGGTGCTGGCGCAGGGGAGTGTTCCGGGCGGTTTGGTGGTCGGAGTTGAGCAACTGGGCCAGGTCGTGGGCGGCACGGCCCCGGCGGTGCGAGTTGTCACGTCCGAGATTCGTGACCAGTGTCTGCCAGTCACGGGTTCCCGAACCGACCCAGCCGAAAAACAGGACCAGCCCGACAATGCCCCCGACAATCAGGGCGGGGATCAGGAACAACTGGGCGATGAAGCGAGGCGAGGGCGGTTCGACCGGCGGGAGTTCCTCGTCACCGATCCGGTTCTCGTCAGCGACCGGTTCGGCCGACTGGTCGGACGGGGGGGGTCGCTGGATGTCGCCTGGTTCATTTGTCATCACGGTCACCGTCGGCCATTCTGAACAGTCGCCGGTCGGGCGTCGAGTGTGCCGCGGTGTCGGCAGGGCCGGTTGATGTCGAGGGGCTTTCGCTTTCCTGTTGATTTCGTACAATCGCCTACGAATCCGGTATTCACATTCCCGCTCCGCGGTGGGATCTGCACCCCTAGCTCAATTGGATAGAGCATCGGTCTACGGAACCGAAGGTTAGAGGTTCGAATCCTCTGGGGTGTACTCGACGCTCATCAGATCGGCCTTTTGACTGTACGCATCCGGAGTGGGTACACGTCGGGAGGCCTTTGTTGTTTTGTCATTTCCGACCCGTCGCTGGACTGATCCCGGCACTCTCGTATCCTGCTGGGCAGCGATTGCGCGTCAGGACGAGTGTCCGGTCAAGCGTCGGATGAGCGGGGTCGCTGCATCGGCGTTTGCCTGTTCTGCCGAGAACTTCCACGAGGACCGAACATGATCCGGGCACTGATTTGTCTGTTCACGGTCAGTTTCTCGACTGCCGCCGTGTCCGCCGACTTCGCCAGCGACTTCAGGGACACGTCGGATCGTGTCTGGGTGGGGCCCCGGTATTGGGCAAATCCCATGGAAGACTGGTCCATCAATGACGGTCGACTGGAATGTCGCGGGGGTGGAAATCGCAACCTCGCGCTGCTGACCCATACCCTGACCGGCCGGAGTGCATTTCAGATGACGGTGCGGCTGGGTCGATTGACAATGGCGAATGCCGTCGGATCAGTCGGATTCCGTATCGGTGTTCGCGATGAAATCAACGACTACCGTGCCGCCGCCCTGCGTGGCGTTGGCCTCGACGTGGGAATCTCTGCGACGACGGGTACGCTGTTCATCGGCAAGGTCACCGGCGGGAAGTTGTCCGCTATCGGGTCGCTGGATGACCTGACGCTTACCCTGGTGGGCAAACCCGTGCGGAACAGGATTGTCCTTTCACTGGCCGCTGTCGATCCCAGGGGAAAGGCACTGGCCAGCGTCGAGTCAGCCGTCAGCGCCGAGCAGGTCCGCGGGTTGGTCGCGCTGGTCAACAACCACGGTTCCAAGGACAGGCCCGCGTTCTGGTTCTCGAACTGGCAATTGACCGGAACCGGCGTCAAGTCGCACGACGAACGTGCCTGGGGACCCATCCTCTGGACGATGCACACGCTGCATCACACGCACACAAGCGACGGTGTGGTGCTGAAGCTGACCGCACAGTTGGCGCCGATGGGTGAACAGGGACCGAAAACCGCGAAACTGAGGGTCAGCAACCGGGACTCGGCGATCGAAGCCCGGATCGATCCACTTGCCTGCAACGGGACCTTTCGCATCGCAGGGTGGGATCCGACCAGCAGCGCGAATTACACCGTTGACTGCGGCGGCGCCGTCTACACGGGGACCATCCGTGCCGAACCTTCGGGCCGGCCGCTCGTCGTTGCCGGGTTCACCGGCAACCAGGACTACGTGTTCCCCAACAACGCGGTGGCTCGTAACGTCGGTGCCCAGGACCCGGACGTGTTGTTTTTTTCCGGCGACCAGATCTACGAGGG
The DNA here is from genome assembly GCA_002726205.1 of Planctomycetaceae bacterium. Lineage (GTDB taxonomy): Bacteria > Planctomycetota > Planctomycetia > Planctomycetales > Planctomycetaceae. The sequence continues at coordinate 87,708 of PBSL01000057.1, forward strand.
CGTTGGGGGATACGGCATAGTGCGAGCGCCAACCGATCGGGCCGACAAAGCGACAATCCGGCGGGCCACGCTGAATTATCTGCGGAAGTGGTACCTCTTGGGATGGGCGTTCGGTGACCTGATGCGCGATCGTCCGACACTCTGCCTGCCCGACGATCACGACGTGTACCAGGGCAACATCTGGGGCGCGGGGGGCATCAACGCGCATGGCATCCGCAATCACGCCAAGGGCGGGTTTGCCGAGCATCCCACGTTCGTCAACACGGTCTTCCGCACCCAGTGTGCTCACCACCCCGATCTGCCCGACCCAACTCCCAAGAAACAGGGCATCGCCGTGTTCTACGGACCAATGGTCTACGGGCGAGTGAGCTTTGCGATTCTCGAGGACCGTTACTTCAAGAGTGGTCCCCAGACGAGGGTCAATTCCTGGAAGGGGCGACCCGACCACGTGACCGACACGAAATTTGACATGGCCCGGCTCGACAAGCCGGGCCTGGAGTTGCTGGGTCGGCGGCAGGAGAAGTTCCTTGAACGCTGGGCCGGCGACTGGCGCGGGGCGGACTTCAAGTGCGTGCTCAGCCAGACGATCTTCTGCAACCTGGCAAACTACCATGGCGGCGGCCGACAGTTCGTGTTTGCCGATCTTGACTCGAACGGTTGGCCACAGACACCGCGCAAGAACGCGTTGCGGATCCTGCGGAAAGGCTATGCCTTTCACTACGCCGGTGATCAGCACCTGCCGTCGATCACGCAAAACGGAATCGACACCTGGGGGGACGCGGGTTTCGCGTTCTGCGTGCCGTCAATCGCGGCGGGGTACCCCCGCTCGTGGCTCCCGGACAAGGAGGGGCGCGTCGTGCAGAACCGTCCCCCGCCGGGACTGGTCAACACCGGCGAATACAAGGACGGCTTCGGGAACTTCGTCACGGTTTACGGTGTCGGTAACCCGGCAGACAAGAACAGGCGAGGACGCGAGAACAGGGCCCACGACAAGTCGTCCGGTCATGGCATCGTGCGATTCGATTCGGCGAAGCAGACGATCACGATGGAGTGCTACCGCGTGCAGTTCAACCCGAAGGCGGTGACGCCCGGGGACCAGTTCCCGGGTTGGCCAAAGACGATCAGGTTGACCGACAACCGCGGTCAACAGGTCACCGGTTACCTGCCCGAGGTCGTCGCGCCGAAAAAGGTAAGACGGCCGGTGCTGCGTGTTTCGCGTGCCGGTTCGGGCGAACTGGTCTACGCGTTGCGATTGTCCCGGCTCCGTGTCAGGCCCTGGGTGTTTTCGAAGGGCAAGTACAAGGTGGAATTCGGCGATCCCGACACGAACCGCTGGACGGTCGTGCGAGAGGTTTCTCCGCGGAAGGCGGGGCACTAGTCCCTGTCGGAGCGCAGCACCGAGACGAAGGCTTTCTGGGGAATGTTGACCTGGCCGAACTGTTTCATTTTTGCCTTGCCCTTTTTCTGCTTGTCGAGAAGCTTGTTCTTGCGGGTGACGTCGCCGCCGTAGAGCTTTGCGGTCACGTCCTTTCGGTAAGGCTGGATTGTTGATCGTGAGATGATCGTGCCACCGATGACGCCCTGGATCGGGATCTTGAACTGGTGGCGAGGAATCGCCTCGGCGAGTTGTTCACAGTAGTGGATCGCCCGACTTCGCGCCTTGTCACGATGAACCAGGTAGGACAGCGTGTCGACGGGTTCCTTGTTGACCAGGATGTCGACCTTCACGACGTCGGTTTCACGATATTCCAGCGGAACATAGTCAAACGATCCGTACCCCCGCGTGATCGTCTTGAGCTTGCCGTAGAAGTCGAAGAGTACCTCCCCGAGCGGCATCTCGCTGATCAGTTCGATCCGTCCCGTGGTCAGATAAGTCATCGTCTGACTCTCCGAGCGGTGTTCCCTGCAGAGTTCCATGACCGGTCCGACGTATTCGTCGGGCGTGAGAATCGATGCCTTGATGTAGGGTTCCGAGACCGATTCGATTGTGGCCGGGTCGGGCCAGTGGCTGGGATTGTCCACGTCGAGCGTCTTGTCATCCTTCAAGGCCACCTTGTACTTCACCGAGGGGGCCGAGATGACCAGTCCGATGTCAAATTCTCGCCGCAACCGTTCCTGGACGACGTCCAGGTGAAGCAGGCCGAGGAAACCGCAGCGAAACCCGAAACCCAGTGCCGCGGAACTGTCTTTTTCGTAGGTGAGTGCCGCGTCGTTGATCGCCAGCTTGTCCAGGGCTTTCGTGAGATCCTGGTACTCGTCGGAGGTCATCGGATAGATGGATGAAAAGACGACCTGCCGGGCTTCCTGGTAACCGGGAATCGGCGTCGCCGCCGGGCGTTCCGGATGGGTGATCGTATCGCCGATCTCGATGTCCCGGACACTCTTGACACCCGCCACGATGTACCCGACCTCCCCGGCACTGAGCTGCGGTTGGGGGGCATGCTTGAGCTGGTTGTAGCCCAGTTCCTCGACGGTGTAATCCCGTCCCGCGTGCATGAAGTGGATCGCGTCGCGCGGGCTCAGTGTGCCTTCCATGACACGGCACTGGAGAATCACACCTCGATAAGGATCGAAATGGGCGTCGAAGACCAGGGCGGCAAGCGGCGCCTCGGGGTCGCCCTTGGGAGCGGGCAACTTCTCGACGATGCCGTCAAGTACGTCTTCAATGCCAACGCCGTTCTTTGCCGAGACGGGAAGTGCCTCGAAAGGATCAAGCCCCAGGTCGGCCTCGATTTCCTCGCGGACACGGTCGACGTCGGCGGCCGGGAGATCGATCTTGTTGATCACCGGCAGAAGTTCCAGGTCGTTCTCCAGGGCCAGGTAGAGGTTGGCGACGGTTTGCGCTTCGACCCCCTGGGAGGCATCGATGACAATCAGTGCGCCGTCACAGGCCATCAGGGAACGTCGCACTTCGTGTGAAAAATCAACGTGTCCCGGTGTGTCGATGAGGTTGAGCAGGTAGTCCTGGCCATCCGGGGCACGGTAGTCGAGCGTGATCGAGTTGCTCTTGATCGTGATGCCCCGTTCACGCTCGATATCCATCGCGTCGAGTACCTGGTCCCGGAACTCACGCTGCGTGACCCCGTCGCAGACCTGGATCAGCCGATCGGCCAGTGTCGACTTCCCATGATCGACATGGGCGATGATGCAGAAATTCCGAATATGCTGCATGCTGGCGGCCCTGAAGAAATCTGCGGGTGTGTGTACCGATCACTCGGGGTGGACGGGTGTCTCGGAAGGTTGCCGGACGGCGGTTTTTCCTCGCTGCAGTTCCCACTTCTGGGTGTCTTCCCAGTCGGCCCGCGAGGCGACGACGTCTGCGGGTGTCGCGGCGCGGCCTCCGGAGAGCCGTGCCTGGTAGTCATCCGGTCGCGACAGGGCCTCGCTCATCGATCGTCTCAACAGGGCCTTTTTCAGGATCTGCCAGGCACCGCTGCGGTAATGCCAGGCGAACTTCAGCAGGCTCCAGAATCGCAGGTTCTTGAGGTAGACGGCCAGGTAGGCCCTGATCTGGATCCACTCGAGCTGATTGCGTGTCATGCCGGCGAACTCCATTGCGCCGCCGAGTTGTTTGTTGTACTCGTCCCAGTCGGTCGTCACCAGTCGGTAGCCGGCCTCGCCGCGAGCGGCGAGGCGACCGACTTCGGTTCCAGGGTAGGGGCACATCAATCCGATCACCGGCAGGTCGGGGTTCATTCTGACGGCCAGGTCGACGGTCTTGCGGATCGATTCGAGGGTCTCGTCGGGCTGACCGATGATGAAGAACGTGCCGAAGGGCAGGTTGGCGCGCCGCGCCGCGTCGGCTGACTCGAGAATCATTCCCAGATTGGTTCCCTTGCCGAGCGTCCTCAGTTTTTCCTCGTCTCCGGTCTCGATCCCCAGTTCGACGCGGTAGCAGCCGGCCTGTTTCATCAGTCGCAGCAGGCTCTCGTCGACGAACCGTACGTGTGTCTGGCAGTCCCAGCGGATGCGTTTTCCCAGGCCCGAGGCGATCAACGCTTCCATCAATTCCCGCGATCGTTGCATGTCGACGGTGAACAACTCGTCGCCGAACTGCAATTCGCCGCACCCATGGTGTTCGACCAACCAGCGGATCTCCTCGACGACGTTCTCCACCGATCGGGCGCGAGCAATTCGCCCATTGTGGTTCATGCAGAAGACGCAGTTGAACGGGCAGCCGCGAATTGTCTGCAGCCAGAAAGACCTCATCGGGGGAAACAGTTCCCAGGCCGGCAGGGGCAACAGGTCCTGGTCGAGCATTCGCGGGCGGGCAGCTGTCTGGATCAGCGGGCCGCGGCTGGAATCGTCGGTCCGGTAAACGAGTCCGGTCACCCGGTTGCGGTCGTCACCACTGCGGATCGCTGCGCACAGTTCCTCGAGCGTCTGTTCTCCCTCGCCGACGATGGCGACATCGAAGCTCGAGAATTCCTCGAGCGTCTGCTGCGGCAGGGCGGTCACGTGGACGCCGCCGATGACCGTTACCGCCTGGGGCAGGACCTCCTTGATCAGCGAGGCCGTGTAGGCGGCCGGCTTGATCTCGTTGGTGAATGCGGTCAGGCCGACCACGTCGGCAGCCAACGCGGCGACGCGCGACTGGACCTGTTCGAAATCGAGACGTTCGAGTTTGGCGTCAACCACGAAGACCTCGACGGCCGGGTCTCGTTTCAGCCAGCCGGCAAGGTAGGCCAGTCCAATCCGTCCCCAGTCGGGCCGGTCATACCATGGCTCGACGATGGCCAGTGGTGGAGGGTTGACCAGGACCACTCGTTGCGATGTCATCAGGTGGACCCGGGACGGATTTCCAGGAGACAGCCTCCGTGCCACAGGCCGTCCATCCTAGAAGCGCCTGCCGGAAGCGGTCAATCAGAGGATTGACCAGGGAAACAACGTTGCGGTTTCCGCCGGTTATAATGTTCCGGTTGTCGAAACCATGCCCGGGAGCGGACCGGCAGGTCCCGGCAGCTCGACGGCGAGGTTCACGATCCGGAGACGGCGGCATGAACAAGGCGTTTGTGAAGGAAGCGGAATTCGACGGGCGGGCGTTTTGTCCCCAGTGCGGTCAGCTGGGAATTGCCGTGCTGGGGCCGACACTCGATGCCCACGTCCAATCCGAGATCCGGCCGGCGATGGGCGACTCGGGCTGGTTCTGTAACTTCGAGCGGTGCGAGGTGGCGTACTTCAACCTGTTCGAGGAGAGCGTCACCGGCGATCAGCTGGTCGGGCCGGTCTTTCCGATGGATCCGCGGGCGGCCGTCTGTGCCTGCTTCGGGCTGACGATGCAGGACATCGAGGCTGATGTCGCCGAGGGGCACCCTGGTCGGATTCGCGAGTTGTTCGAGCGGTCTCAAAGCGACGAGGCTCGTTGCCAGACAGCTGCCGCCGATGGCCGCTGCTGTCTGCAGGAGGTTCAGCGGATTTACTTTCGGCTGCTCGAGGCCGGCGGTAGTGGCTGAGCCGTTGTCCGATCAGTCGATGGCTCGAGCGGGGACGGGAAAAGAAAACGGCCCGGATGCCAGGGAGAAGGCATCAGGGGCCGCTTTCCGGACGGTGACGACAGGGCACGCCGGCGGGACTAGAATTCGCCGATCGACTCGTCTCCGAACCGTGTTCCCAGTGCGCGGTAAGTGTCGAGGTTGATGGACTTGCTGATCGTGCGGACGTGGCCGTCCATGAAGAGTGTGTTGACCGTTTCGGAGTGAAAACTGCGGGCGGTGACCGCAGCCCGGACGAAGGTCCCACATCCCTTGTCCTCGCGACAGGACGTGTAATCGACATCGTAGGTCTTGGTGCCGTCGTTGTGGGGGACTTTGGTGTTGGGGCCAAAAACGGTTGTGAATCCGGTCTGGTGGACGCGGCCATCCACCCACTCGGTGTGTCCGGAATTTGTCTTGAAGGATCCTCCAAGACCGGAGATGAGAGCGGGATCGGTCGGTGGGATCGGGCCACCGGCCCCCCCGTCACGAAGGTACGGGGTGAAAGTCTTGACCTCGGAGAACGCCATGGTCTGGCTTGTGCCGTCAACGAAGTCGCGGGGTTTGAGCCGGCTGTTGGGATAGAAGGCTCCGTCGCCACCGAGGTTGCGGGACGGATCGTAGACCTGCCAACTTCCCCCGTTGAAGACATAGTTGAGCGGGTAGTACTTTGCCTCGCCGTTGGATCCCACGCGGGCCATGTCGTTGGTTTCGCTGGGACAAAGGTAGGTGTGGACACGTTGAGTCTTGACTCGTGTCTGGGGACCGTAGGACTGGGAGAAGTCGACCAGGTCCTGCAGCGCTGCCTGCTCGAGGAACGGAAGAATCCGTGCCTGGACACTCCACTCGCCGCCGCCGGTGTTTCCCGTATTGCGATCGGCACAGATGCTCATCGGATAGAACTTGAATGACTCCTGGTAGTTGGCCAGGGCCAGCCCGATCTGCTTGAGGTTGTTCTTGCACTGGGACCGTCGTGCCGCCTCGCGGGCCTGCTGTACCGCCGGTAAAAGCAGGGCCACCAGAACTGCGATGATGGCGATCACCACAAGCAGTTCGATCAACGTGAAGCCTCGCTGCTGTTTGACTGGGATGGACATGTTTGCTGGCCCGCGGAGAGCTGAAATTGAGACTCAGTCTCAATACATGCTAGGTGTGACACTGGAGGGCGCCTAGGGAAAGGGCCCGGTTTTCTCGTGAAATGCGAGAAAATTCCCAGGCGGGTCGGGAACGCATCACGGTCCGCTGCGGCAGACCGTCGTGCCGGGTGTGGCCTACTGATAGCGGAGGCGGTTGACGATTGCCGTCAGGAGGACGCGTTCCAGGGCGGGATCGCGGCCGAGGTTGATCCAGCCGGGTGGCGTTGAGCCTTCGAGGATGACGTCGAGGTCGCGTGGGCGGGGTCGATTTTCCGGGAACGTGGCGGCTCCAGGGGAGTGTCGGGTGGGTCCGCGTGGATCCTCGCGTTGCTTGGTGACCTCGACGGCGACCTCGAAACGGCCCGCGGCGGGCGTGAGGCGGACCAGGACTTGTCGGCGAATCGGTTGCAGAGAACTTTCGAGCCGATCATTGAAAGTGACTGAATCGTGGTGCCAGGGTTCCAGCAGTCCGGCACCGGTCAGGTAGCCGGTCTGGATGGTTCCGGCGAGCCGATTTTCCTTTTCGATTGAAAAGTGGAACGCGTGGAGAACATCGACGGTTCGTTCCCAGGTCGCCTCGGTGATCGTTCCTGGAACCAGCAGCGGTGGCGTGGCGACGGCTGCCGCCGGGGGGCCGGGCAGGACCGTGCAGCCGGTTGCAGCCGCCAGCAGGACGGTCGCCAGTCGAACCGATGAACGGGGCATGATCTCAGGTCACGGGGAGGGTGGGGATGTCGTCCCGGCCGGTCCGGATGCGCGGTAGTGTCTGGAAACCGGGTGGGTGGGGCAAGGGCAGATTGGTGCAGTCCCGGCGGCTTTCGTCGGGTCGACCGGGGCAGTACAGTAACCGGGTTCGTTGCCCGCAGCCTGTTTTTCTTCACCCCAGACAGTGGATCGCCAGCCATGGAGTGTTTCCCCGAGATCGAGTCGATTGCCTTCGAGGGTCCCGGGAGTCGCAACCCGTTGTCGTTTCGCCACTACAACGCCAGCGAGGTGGTCGAGGGTCGGACGATGCAGGAGCATCTCCGTTTCAGCGTCTGCTACTGGCACACCTTCCGCGCCAACGGTTCCGATCCGTTCGGGGCCGCGACGATGCAGCGTCCCTGGGATGACGGCAGCGAGTCGGTCGAGAACGCGGTGAAGCGGGTCGAGGTGGCCTTCGAGTTCATGCAGAAACTCGGTGCCCCCTTCTACTGTTTCCACGACCGCGATGTGGCGCCCGAGGGAGCCAGCCTGGCCGAGACCAACGCGAATCTCGACCGGGTGGCCGATGCGTTGGAGGCGGCCCAGCAACGCACCGGCATCAAGCTGTTGTGGGGCACGGCCAACCTGTTCAGCCACCCGCGGTTCCTGCACGGGGCGGCCACCACCTGCAACGCCGACGTGTTTGCCTACGCCGCGGCGCAGGTCAAGAAGGCGATCGAGGTGACTCACCGCCTCGGCGGTGAGAACTACGTTTTCTGGGGTGGCCGCGAGGGCTACATGAATCTCTACAACACCGACATGAAACGCGAACTGGACCACCTGGGCCGTTTCATGCACATGGCCGCCGAGCATGCCGACAGGATTGGTTTCGACGGGATGTTTCTCTTCGAGCCCAAGCCCAAGGAACCCACCAAGCACCAGTACGACTTCGACGCGGCGGCCTGCCTGAATTTCATCCGTTCCTACGGACTCGAGGACCGGGTCAAGCTCAACATCGAAACCAACCATGCGACGCTGGCCGGCCACACGATGATGCATGAACTGACCTACGCATCGATCCAGGGCTTCCTGGGCAGTATCGATGCCAACACGGGCGACTTGTTGTTGGGGTGGGATACCGACCAGTTCCCGACCAACGTCTACCTGGCGACCCGCTGCATGCTGGTCATCCTGGCGCAGGGCGGGCTGGCGCCGGGTGGAGTCAACTTCGATGCGAAGGTTCGCCGGGAGAGCTTCGAACCGGTGGATCTCTTCCATGCACACATCGGGGGCATGGATGCGTTTGCTCGCGGGCTGAAGATTGCTGCTGCCATCCGGGCCGACGGCGTGCTCGGCGACTTCGTCTCGAACCGTTATCGCAGCTTCGATTCGGGGATCGGCAAGGAGATCGAGGCCGGCGAGGCAAGTTTCGAGGCCCTGGAGACCTACATGCTCGAGAAGGGCAATCCCGATGCCAACGAGAGTGGTCGCCAGGAGATGCTCGAGAACATCATCAACGACTACCTCTAGGCGGCCCGCGGTGGCGGTGGCGACACGGGAGAACTTCGGCATTCCGACGGGAGAACGTCGGATTCTGACGAATGTTCCCTGCCGGCGCGGGGTTATCTGGTAGCTCGAAAGGGCAACGGATCCGCGTCCTGCGGTGCCGACAGGCTAACTCCCCGCCCATGCCTGCCGTGCATCGTCAGGACGACGGATTTTTCCCGCCTCATCCCGTCGATGATCGACCCCGGTCGGTTGCCGAACGGACTCCGCGGGCCACAGGTTGCGGGCCATTAGACGGAGTGGAACCGATGACTAGTGCGACATGTCCGTTCCCGCTTGAAGTCGACGATTCGGCGGAACACGCCGAGAGGGTCCGTGCCGGCATCCAGTCTCGCTGGCAGGTCAGCTCGCGGATCGATGTCCAACACGATCGCGGTTACCCGGTTCTGGACCTCGGCTCCAGGGAAATCTGGGACGGTTCGGATCTGTGCCTGATCCGTGACACCCTCGTGGATCTCTGCACCGCCGGGCGCTGCCACGCGGTTGGCATTGAGATGAAATCGGTCAAGGGGATCCCGACCGGTTTTTTTGGAATGTTGCATGACCTGCACGTTGACGAGGGGGTCACCGTGCATCTGTTCGATCCCCAGCCGCACGTCTGTCGCATGCTCTGGTTTCGGACATTCTGCGAGTCCGACCAGGCCGGGGGGTTCGTGATGCACCGTGAACCCAAGCCCAATGTTGTTCCCGGCGCGTACCACTTCTGGGCCAGCCTGCGTGGAGAGGTGCCGGCCAAGGAATTCGGCCGAACCACCCCGCATTGACGGTCCACGCCGGTTTTTACCGGTGACCGACGATCAACAGCGGCCGACGCTTCCGGTTCCCACGAGCACCCTGCCTCGCGGTCAGCCACTCATCGGTCACAATCCCGGGATGCGAGTCTGGGGTCGTCGCAGGCCACCGATGCGGCCGAAAGCCCAACCCGGTTCGCCGGTTGAGTGGGAGGGTCGCTTGCGAAGCGAATCGCCGCTCAAGATAATGGTGATGGCCCACGGTCGTGGCTCCGGGACTTACACCAAGATCAAAGCGAGCATGATGGAAAACGCCAAGCTGAGCCTGGATGGACAGGAGTATGATCTGCCGGTCGTCACCGGAACGGAAGGCGAACGCGGCATCGACATCACCTCGCTCCGGGGTGAGTCGGGAGCCATCACGCTGGATTCCGGCTATGGCAACACCGGCTCATGCCAGAGTTCGATCTGCTTCATCAACGGCGAACAGGGCATCCTGCGATACCGGGGATTTCCGATCGAGCAGCTGGCCGAGAACGCGTCGTTTGCGGAAGTCTGCTACCTGTTGATTTACGGCGAGTTGCCGACGGCCGATCAGTTGAAGGCGTTCAGTGGCGGGCTGACCAACCACAGCATGATCCACGAGGACATGAAGAAGTTCTTCGAGGGTTATCCGGCGTCGGCTCACCCGATGGCCGTGCTCTCGTCGATGATCGCCTCGCTGGCGACGTACTACCCCAAGATCGAAGGCGACGAGGACGAGGACCTGAATTTCATTCGCGTTCTGGCCAAGGCAAAGACAATCGCCGCCTGGGCGTACAAGAAGTCGATCGGTCAGCCGCTGGTCTATCCCCTGAACCACCTCTCCTACTGCGGCAATTTCCTGAACATGATGTTCTCGGTTCCAACCGAGGACTACCAGGCGTCGCCGGTGGTCGAGAACGCGTTGAATGTCCTGTTGATTCTGCACGCCGATCACGAACAGAACTGCAGCACCTCGACGGTGCGGATGGTGGCCAGCAGCCAGGCAAATATCTTTGCCTCGCTCTCGGCAGGGATTTGTGCCCTGTGGGGACCGTTGCACGGCGGTGCCAACCAGAAGGTGCTCGAGATGCTCGAGATGATCCGCGCCGATGGTGCCGACTACAAGAAGTACGTCAATCTGGCCAAGGACCGCGACAGCGAATTTCGCCTGATGGGTTTCGGTCATCGCGTCTACAAGAACTTTGATCCCCGTGCGACGATCCTGAGAAAGGCCTGCGACGAGGTGCTCGAGGAGTTGGGCGTGGACGATCCATTGCTGGACATCGCCAAGCAGCTCGAGGACGTGGCGCTCAACGACGACTACTTCATCGAACGGAAACTGTATCCCAACGTCGACTTCTACAGCGGTGTGCTCTACCGGGCGATGGGAATTCCCACCAACATGTTCACGGTGATGTTTGCCCTGGGCCGGCTGCCCGGCTGGATCTCTCATCTGAAGGAACTCAGAGACGACCCCGGCAGTCGCATCAATCGGCCTCGGCAGGTCTATACCGGTGCCACGCAGAGAGACTACGTGCCCCTGGATCAACGTTAGGTTGATCTTCCCTGCCAGGCTGTTCTCGCAGGTCCTCGTCGTCGGACACCGCAGTCGTCATGGTCGAACCGATCTGGACAATCCACTCGATCATCCGATATAACCCAACTGAACGGATGCACACAATTTGATATGAGACAGTCGCCGATACTGGGATCCTCACCCGGGTCGGGCCGATACCAAAGACAGCCGGCGCGTGCGTCGGTTTCCCTCCTTGATCGGCCAGGCGTCTCAGCCACAGGGAAGTACAACACCCGCTTCTGTCCTACCTGATGCTCCAACGCAGACCACGCGATTCATCATCCGGCCGGACGTGTCGGCCCGGCAGCCCTGGCTGCCGCGGCGGGGTTCTCGTCGTTTTGCTTCTCGTGGGTATCTGCCGGCTGATTGAAGCTGGTGGGCCGGTGCCTCCACCGGTCGAGCAGTCCCGGCCGGCCGCCAGTTCGCCGATGATCGAGGCGACGGCGCGGATCGAGTGTGCCGCCGCGGCTCCGGTGATGTGCCTGCTCGAGGGGGGTGGCACGTTGTTGACGGTGGTGCCCGACGGGACCCGGATCGCGCGTGGCGAAACGATTGCCCGATTGGAGACCAGTCAACTTGACGACGACATCCGCTCGCAACGGATTGTCCTGGCCGGGGCGAAGGCAAAACTGGAGGTGGCTCGCCAGGGACGAGTGATCCTGGAAGCGAGATTGGCAAGAGAACTCGAGGCTGCCCAACTGGCGGTCACGCTCGCGACGCTTGACCGGCAACGGTATCTCGAGGGCGAATTCAAGACCGGCAAGCAGCGATTGACTCAACAGGTGGCCCTGGCCGCCCGGCGGCTGGAATTGGCCCGTGACCGGTTGGGCCGGGCCCGGAAGCTCGCCGATCGCGGGTTGTTGACACCTGGCCAGATCGACAGCGACGAGTCGTCGGTGGACCGTGCCGGCAGGCGATCCGAGGAGTCGCGGCGAGAACTGCGGCGATTCCAGACGGCCAAGCACCGCCGACGTCTGCTCGAACTGGACGCGGCCTTGCACGAGGCCAACGAACGGTTGACCCTGGCCCGGCGAGATGCCGGGGCAGGTCGCAAGAGCCATGCCGCGGAACTTGATGCCTGCCAGCTTGATGTCCGTGTCGCCGACGGCCGGCTGCAGGAACTTGGTGCACAACGCAGGCTCGCGACGATCATTGCTCCCGTCGACGGGGTCGTCCTTTATCCCGCGGACGGGAAAGACGCGGGCAACCGCTCGACCAGGAAGCCCGGGGCCAGGGTGAAGAAATGGCAAACAGTCGTGCTGCTTGCCGATCGGTTGCGACCGCAACTCAGCGTGACGGTCAGCGGCAAGGCGGCGTCGAAGGTTGGCGTCGGCCGCCAGGTCACGGTGCGGTTGCCCGATGGGAACGGCAAGTCGATTGTTGCTGCCGTATCCCGCGTGGAAACCGTCGAGGGTGCCGATCCGGGATCGCGCCGCGTCACGATCCCCGTTCCGGTTCTCGCATCGCCTCACTGGATTGGTCGCAAGGTCCAGCTGAGGATCGACGTCCACGTGCTGCGACGTCGGCCAAGCGTACAGACGCAACCGGTGACCACCGGGACGATCGAGGGACTCGTCTTCGAACGGGGACGGGTCGAACGCACCGACGGCCTGCCGGTCCGTTCGGCGGTTGCCGGGTCCGCGGCGGTTCGCCGGATTGCCCGCGAGGGCACGTCGGTTTCGGCCGGCCAGACAATCGTGGAACTGGATTCGACGGCTCTGCTTGTCCGTGTCCGCGGTCAGCAGGTCAAGCTTGCCCGGACGACCGCGGCAGTTGCGGCTCAGCAACGCAAGTTGTCACGGACCCGGTCGACGATTCGACGGGCGATTGTCGCCGCCAAGCTCGAGCAGGAATCCGCCGCGTTGGATCTCGAGGAATTCGAGAACTCGCGGTTTGTCCAGGCCCGCAGCATTCTCGGCAGCCGGATCAACGGACTGGTCGATGACCGTCGCCGTGCCCGGGAACGCCTGGCCTGGTCTCAACGCGTTCTGAAGAAGGGCTACATCACGCGATCGACGCTCGAGTCGGATCGATTGGTCGTGGCGGACGTGGAAAACCAGCTCGAGGACGCGCGTGGTCGCCTGACGTTGCTGGTCGATCACACCCGTGTCCGCGAATTGAAGGAACTCAAAGCACGGCTCGAGTCGGCTCGGAGCGAATACATACGCGTGCAACGAGAGGGTGACGCGCTGGTGGTCCAGGAGAGGGTGCGGACCGAGGCGTTGACCGAGGCCGAGCGACTGGAACAGGGAGCGTTGACGATCCTGGAGGAGCGGGTTGCCGCCTGCACGATAACCGCCGCGTGTGATGGAGTGGTGGTGTCGTGTGCCGATTCTGTCGCCGCGCCCGATGGTGAGAACCGTCGGACGGTGGGTGCCGGTAGCCTGGTGTACAGAGGGCAACCGTTGCTGGTTCTGGCCGCTGCTCCTGGCGGGCAATCCAATGTTCGCCTGACACCGGCCAGGTCCGACCTGGTCCAGGCCGGCCAGGAGGCGAGGATTCGCTTTTTCGGAACGACGGCGATCGAGGTGCCCGGTCACGTGTCGCAGGTGCAGACCAAGGGGACATCGGTTGCAGGAGCAGTTGCCGGTGATGTGGTGATTTCGATCGACAAGCAGGAACCGGCGACCCTGCCCAGGCCGGCACCAGGCCAAACGGCGATCGTGGAGGTTCGCGTGCGACGGGATGACGTGTTGCGGGTACCCAGCCGCGCGGTGATGGAGGATCGGGCCGGGACATTCTGCTACGTACGGACGACCAAGGGGATCCGGCGACAACCGATCCGTTCGGGCCTGCGGACGCGTGAGCACGTCGAGGTGAAGTCGGGGGTCCGCAAGGGCGACCTCGTCGTGACCAACCCGATGACGGTCGACCGTGGCCAGCTCCGCTAGGGAGCGTCCTGCTGCTGGTCGAGAATCCAGCGGCCCTGGGCATCGATGACCATCGTGCCGGTGTCGCGGTAGAGATTGTGGCGACTCATCTCGTAATCGACCCAGGTCTCGATCATCTCGTTCTGGGCCTCGAGAATGTTGTCCAGGGCGCGGGAGATGTTGACGCCCTGGGCAATGCGGTCGGTGGCGTCCTGGCCGGGCTTGAGCGGGCGGGCGGCGAACTCGACCGCCTGGTCCAGTTCTCTCGCCGCCACCCGGACCGCGCGACGGTTGATCTCGAAGACCTGCTGTTTCATCTCGACCCGTCGATGGCGTTGCCTGACATCGAGCTTGACCTGGTCCTTGGCCGCCATGTAGTTGCGACGAGCCCGCTGGTAGGACACCTGGGCGGCCCGGAAGTTGTTTCGCTGCGCCCGCCGGTCCAGGGGAGTTGTGACCTGCAGGCCGACCCGGTAGTCGCTGTGGCTGCCACTGAAATCCAGGGGCTTGGAGTTTTCCAGCAACGGGGGGGTGTTGATCTCGCCTTCCGCGACCAGATCGACCGTCGCCTCCAACTCGTTGGCCGCCACCTCGATGCTTCGCCGGGCATCCATCACGAAGGCGCGGCGGTTCATCAGGTCCAGGCGGTTTGCCTGTGCCGAGGCGACGGCGGTTTCGAGGTCGATGTCGACGGGGGTCAGTTCGAGCAGTTCAAGGCGAACGGTCACCAGCAGGCCGGCCAGTTCACGGGTGGTCCGCAGCAACTGCTCACGCAGCATCACCAGTTCACGTTCCACCGTGTCGGCGGGGTCTTTCTCGAGAGGTGTCCTGACGGTCTTTTCGAGTTTCCCGATCCTGCCCGGCAGCGGGGCCAACCGCTTGCGGAGGTCTTCGAAGCGGCTGCGATCCTCAATGAGTTGTGCGTCAAGTTGCTTGATCTGGTCCTGCGACATCCGCTGCTTCCTCCGCGGGATGACCTCCTCGAGTTGGCGAAAGTACCCGGCGAACTGACCAAGATTGGTGGCCAGTTGATTGCCGACACCCTTCAAGGCGGCCACGCTGGCCTGGAACGTTGCCGGCGACCGGTCATTGCGGAGTGGGACCAGGGAGGCGGCAAACGCGTTGACCTGCTGTTGCAACGCCTGCTGGGCCGGCGTGACCAGCCGGAAAGGGGCCAACAGCGAATCGTCGAGTTCGAGTTCGAGGTCCGGAGGCAGGCCGAGCTGGAGCTTGAAGCGGTCGAGCTGGTCCTGGTAGATCCGCTCACGCATCAACAACATCATCCGCTGACGCTGCAGGCTGCTCTCCAACTGGGTCACGTCCAGCGACGTGGCCCGTCCCGCCTCGGCCAATGCCCTGAGTTCCCGGACACGGGCCAGCAGGCTTGCCACGTTGGCGCGGACGTTGCGAAGCGTCTGCAGGCGATACAACATGAAATAGAAGCCGACCGTCGGGCTGCGTTCGCCACGGATCAGAAACGAGAGCACGCCGCCACCGGCACTTCCCGGCAGCGGCACGGCCCGTTCACCGGTCACGATTGTCACGTAAAAGTCACGGCGGAAACGGGCGAAGTCACGGATCGCGTACAGGGCATTTCGTTCCGACTGTGTCAGCCGTTCCATCACGACCTCGCGATGGGCACCCGCCAGCAGGGGCTGGGCCAGCGAAAAAGCCATCCCGCTGGCGGTACCACGGCCCTTCTGGCCGGAGAACATCCAGATCGTGTTGTTGGTCATCTCGGCCATCAACTGGGCCCCGGTGGGAAACAGCCGCCGAAAGCCGATCGTCGATTCTCCCATTTCCAACCGCCCCTTCTCGCCGGGAATGAACCCGGCAAACAGGCCGGACGTGGGTTCACTGAGGAACCCGCGGGGACGGACGTCAAAGAGGTACCGTTCGAAGGTCAACGACAGGCTAGCGAGATAGACGTTCTCGACCTGCTCCTGGTAATCACGGCTGTGGATCAATCCCAGCGTGACCGCGTCCTGCAGCGTCAGCCGCTTGATCGTCGGCAGCCTGCTTCCGGGGCCCCGGAACGGTTCACCTCCAAGAGCAACCGTCCACTCGGGGTTCTCGATGTGTTCCAGGCGATCCAGTTCGGCCCAGTGGCGTGATCCCGGCATGCCGTAGGCCGACTCCATGTAGGCCCCGGCCGCAGGGTCATCGGGAGGCAACGGGGGGTGGTCCTGGTCGTATGGATCGAAGAACCGACTGCGAGGATCGGGGCTGATGTTGTAGTCGGCCTGGTGCCAACGTGGATCCGAGGCCTTCTCCTCCAGGATCTCGTAAGTCTGCTCGTCGGCAGTGCGACGGTAATGGTCTCGCGTGCAACCGATCTCACCTGCGACCATCAGGCCCATCAGCGGCAACAGTTGCAGTGCTTTGAGCGCAAACGGTCTCCCCGGACGCACGGGGCGCATCACCAGACTGCCCTGTTTTCCAGGCATTCCCAGAGTCTCGACTTTAGCGATTCGAACAGTCAGGCCGGTTGTGGTGATCGTGGGGATTAGTCCGGATATCGGGTCTACGTAGAAGATGTCGGCCAGATGTCGGGCCAGAGATGAGTGGGTCTTGTGTGTCCGGCGGTGATTCATTACAGGAGGGGATCTTTAAATGGGGGAGAAGCTTGGAATTACGGGACGATGACGGCCGACGCAATTGAATCCGAAGATCGGCTCAGGCAGCTCAGCGAGTCCTATCGCTCGTTGTTGACCGGTGGAGTTGTTGGCTGGGAGGCCTCGCGGCCGTTCCTGAAGTGCCTGGGTGTTGGCGGCCAGGGGGTCGTGTATCTCAGCGAGCGGCGGGGCGTGGATGGATTCACGATTCCGGTGGCGTTGAAGGTCTTTTCACCGGATCGGTTCACCAGTCCCGACGAGTATTCCGTCGAGATGGCCCGGCTTGCCGGCGTGGCCTCGCGTGTTGCGCGTATCCAGCAGGATCATCTCGTCGATGTCCAGAACGTCGTCAGTCCGACCGGCATCCATGTTCTCGAGATGGAGTGGATCGACGGGTATGACCTTCGTCGCCTGCTGACACCGGATGCGTTCGGCCGTGTTCGTGACCAGGTCACCGACCGCCGTTGGCAGAGCATCAACCAGGTGGTGATGACCGAGGGTCGCGATCAGCCCCGCTTGCGTCCCGGCACGGCGGCGTCGATTATCCGCGAGTGCCTGTCGGCGTTGGCGGCCCTGCATCGTCACGGCATCGTTCACAACGACGTCAAGCCGTCCAACGTGATGCTCAAGCGCAGCGGCAACGTCAAGATCATCGACATCGGGGCGGCGTTCGAACTCGAGCACCGGCCGACGGTACAGCCCTGCACGCCGATCTACGCGGCACCGGAGATCCTGGTCGGGCAACCCGGGACGCCGGCTTCGGACTTGGCCAGCGTCGGCTACATGCTGATCGAGATGCTCTCGGGGACGCACCCGTTCGCAGCGATGAGTTTTGCCGAGATGCTGGAGACGAAACGGACGATTGCCGACTGGTTGGCCGGGGTGGTGCCGGTCGACGAGTTTGCTGTCACTGAACCGCTGCTGAAACTGTTGCGGAAACTCGTCGATCCCAATCCCCTGCGGCGATTCCCGTCGGCCGAGGAGGCGGAGTTGGCCGAGGGAGGAGTGGCCGAGTTCCAGCGCGAGCTGATCAAGGCCGGGCGGTCGAGCGAGTACGAGGCGGAGATCCGGCACTGGATCGAGGAGATGGAGACCGAGTTCGACCTGACCACTGATCCGTCGGATGAAGTCACCCGCGATTTCCAGCCACCCACGCAGGTCCTGCCACTGAGGTCTCCCGATCCGGAATCCGAGCAGGATCCGCCGGTGAAACGGTGAAGGTCGCAGGCGTCTGCAGATCGATCAGTGAAAACGCGTGTTCGGCGGCGAGCGTTTTGCCATCCCACCGCCGCGTTGATACGCTGGGAAGCCGCGTTACCGCTCCCCTGGCCGTGCGGAGATCTCCACCGTGCAACGTGTGAACGCTCGCTGCTGCTTCCCGCTGGCTGCCACCGGATTCGCTCGGGCGAGAGGTGGTCGAGCGTGAGTGAAAGCCAGAACGACAAGGTCAACCTCGCCGAGAAACTCCAGCAGTTCACTGAATGTTGGAGCCCGCGTATCGTCGGCGAACTCAACGGCCAGCACGTCAAGCTCGCCAAGCTCGAAGGCGAATTCGTCTGGCACCACCACGAGCGAGAGGACGAGCTCTTCCTGGTCCTGCAGGGTCACTTGTCGATACATCTTCGTGACCGGATCGTCGAACTCGACGAAGGCGAGTTCTTCATCGTTCCCCGGGGCGTGGAACACAAGCCTGTCACCGAAGCCGAGACCCACGTGCTACTGCTCGAGCCAACCTCAACCCTCAACACCGGCAACGTTCGCAATGATCGAACCGTCGATGTGCCGCGACGGCTGTAGTGAGGCTGACCCGATGAGGTGGCAGCCGCATCTGGCAGGCTCGTCAGGCCGTCGAGGGAGAGGTCGCCTGCGTCAGCTTTGCCCGGGCTTGCCTGGCTCTTTCCGATTGGCGAATCCCCACCGCGGTGTCTCGTAGCGAATAGCCAGTTCGGGAGACAGGAGCCGTTTCTCCTTCTGTGGATGCATGCTGTGCATCAGGCGATCAAGGACTCCGGTCGTCAAGAGTGTTCGTTCGACCGGGTAGGCCGGTTTTCCCGTGTGAACCATGTGCTCGATCCCCTGCAACAGTTCGGCAAAGTGCGGAAACGGAATTCCGGGGGTCTTCATCCGCCAGGAAAAAGGCCTGGTTCTCGACTCGCTACGACAGGCAACCGCGAGGTTGCAGCTGTACTTGGGAGGCACCGGACTGGTGGCACCGTGGATCATGGCCCCCGTCACCTTCAGGCCATCGCGGTGTTCGATCAGGAAAAACACCGTGCGGGGATCTCTAATCTGCTCATCGAGTTTGTCTGTTGACGCTCCCAGGGATCGCAGGGCGGCCTTCAGCAACGGGCGAGACCAATCGCCGCGTTTCTCGGCAGCCAGGATCTTCTCTCCGCGAATCGCCGTCACCGCCGACACACCGGTTTCCCCTCCACGGCGACGTTCAACAATGCACTGCACCGCCTCGAGAGCGTGGAACAGGTAGGATTCGAAACTTCTGTGCCCCAGCACAAGGGCCTGCTTGACCGGGCTGCCAAGGGGAAGTTCTTCGGCGGGAATTCGCCAGGTGACCGGCAATGATGAACCAGCCATGAATGGAATGCGGAAACGTCGAGTCGTGTCGACCATGTGCTTGGCGTCTCGCCACCGATAGCCGAGGTGCTTGTCATTGAACAGCGGCACGAACTGGCCGCATCGCCGCATGGCGGCCACGATCTCATCAAAGAATCGTCGCCGCGGGTACATGTGTTGCTTGGTGTCCGGGGTGACCGGATAGCTTCCGTGTTCACCAATACTCAACACGCCGGCAACGGGAACCTTGTTCGTCCCCAGGGTGACCGCTTCGTCGATCGTCCTGGCGATGCGAAAACCGTATTTCTTTTCCAGCCCGCGACTCAGGTCATTTTCAGGAAACTGGTCGATGTACATCGAAACAAGTTCCAGGTCCGGGCCGGGACCACCGGTCTGTTTCCAGCCCTCCAGGATTTTTCCGATGATGACATCCGCGTGCGAGAATTTAGCGTACTGGGTGACCACGGCCGCCACCGGGAGTTTCTTCCGACGTGGGCGGGATGCCGCTGAAAGCGAAGGGCCTGCCAGGCTCGCGAGCCCGCCGATCCCGAGATCCCGTAACACCTGGCGTCGAGTTGCCTGGCCGTTCATTTTACCTCCACTGGTCTGTCTGAGCTCGAAGCAAGGAAATCTCGGGAGTGTCGTGAAACGATCATCACTGATTTCTCCGGGTTGCTCCAGTCTCCCCACCCCAGCCCCGGCGTTCAACCCGTCGGGAGGTCCGATCCGCGACCGCATCCCCCGCTTGCTGGGTGACTCCGGTTATCCCGTGTTCGCCGCGGGAGCGTTTTGCCATCCCACCGCCACGTTGATACGCTGAACCGGTTGCGTTTACCGACCCCTTGGCCGTGCGGAGGTCTCCACCGTGCACCGTGTGACCGCTCGTCACTGCTTCCTGCCGGTTGCCGCGTTGTGTGGCCTTTCGGTCTCGTCAGCCGTCGCTGCAGCACTCCGAGACAAGGCTGAGAAGAGAGCCGCGAAGCCGCAGGTCTCGCCAGGAGAAAAATCTGCGTTCGGGATCGCCCCAATTCTTTGCGAAGACATCGCACCGAGGATCGAACCATGAAAAATCAATTCAAGACGTTTCAAGTCATGCTCACTATCGCCTTGATCTGGGGACTGGCTGCTCCTGTCGCGACCTGGGCGTGGCTGAAAAATGCATCGCCTGCAAAGGAAGCCACCAACCCGGAACGCGTTGGCAGGACAGAGCAGGACCGGAAGCGTAACGCGGCTTTGCTGGCCGGTTACGACTACGACAAGTATGTCGTGGCAATCACCGGCTACAACGGGCAGGATCGCCAAGAGGTGGTGTTCTGGAATCGGCAGCATGCCGTACGGACACGTGTCGGGCCCCGCGGGAACTACAAGTGTGGGCTGACGCTGCTCAAGGACGGAAAATTGTTGTTGGCGACTTGCAAGAACAACAACGACGAGGATCCAACCAAGAAGATCTTTGACATCTTTGTCTACGCATCAACGGACAACGGCGCGTCGTGGAAGCTGATCGGCGAGACTCCACTTTCGGGAAAAGAGCCGAGCCTGACGGCACTGCCGGATGGGTCGGTCGTGTTGTCGGCCCAGAAAGGTTATTTCGGTCCGGGAACGAAATACAAAGAAGAAATCAACTTGGCCCGTTCGACGGATGGCGGTCGGACGTGGGAAAGATCGGTCCTGCGAGGCAGCGATCTCCCACGCAACATGATCGTCGAGAGGGATGGCTCGCTGTTGTTCGTACGAGCCGCGAAGTTCGACTGGTCCCAGGCGAACGTGGGAAGCCCGAATTTCCAACTGTGCCGCTCACGCGATGGTGGCAAGACCTGGTCGTTCACCGAAGGTGTTATCGCCTGGGACAAGAAGCGTCGTTTTGGAGAAGTCTCGGGCATCCGTCTGCGTGACGGTCGAATGTTGGCCACGATTCGCAGTCTTCAGAAGGGCGCACCCAAGGGGGACATGCATGGTTTCGGAATCACATTGCTGACCGAGTCACGTGACAATGGAAAGACGTGGTCTCTACCGCGGGCGATTTCCCGGACCGCAGAGGTGCATGCCTATCTCACCGAACTCAAGGACGGTCGGATCCTGGCCACATACTCCAACTATCACCTGCCGTTTGGCGTTTACGCCATCGTGAGCAGCGACGGCGGACGGACCTGGGACCGAGACCATCCCATTCAATTAGCACTCTCGGCCCATAACCAGGTCGGTTGGCCGGTCACGGTGCAACTCGTTGACGGCAGCCTGCTGACAGGATACGCGTTGACGGCGTACCTGAAACAACCCCCGGACAAATTCGTGACCGAGACGGTGCGTTGGCGATTGCCGTGACCTCCAACGCGTCGCCTGCTTCCCAGCCCCGGCGTTCAACCCGCCAGATCCGCGCCGCGCTCGTTTTCGGAAGTGGAGACAGGGGGCCGTCGGCTGCTCATCATTCTCACCAAGCTTCGTCGGCATTGCCCAGGTGACTGGGGTTTGGGTGGGAGGTTGACCCACGGTCGGATCACCAGCACGCATGGGCGCAGGAAAGACATCATGCCCCGCATCACCGCCTGCTCCACGTTGACCTTCGCCCTCTCTTCGCTTCAGACGGCTCTCGAGCACATCGCCCGCTACGGATTCGACCGAGTCGAGATCGCGGACATGCTCACCCACACCAAGCACTTCTCGGCTCACAGTTCCCGAACGGTCGATCCGGTTGCGGTTCGAGAACTCCTGGAGCGGAACGGGCTCACCGCGATCGCCGCCAACTGCGCGCTGGTCACGATCTACGAGGAAGGGCTCGGCTACGAGAAGGTGGCCGCGCCGAGGCAGTCGGCTGCGGAGCGAGAGGACGTGCGGAAGGCCAAGGAGAACGTTGTCTTCTACAAGCTGCACGAGCCACGGCAGGCCGAGGCGTACAAGGCCCAGGCACTCGCACATCTCGACAACCTGTCGGTCGTTGGTGTGCCGATGGTCTGTCTCAACGTCGGCCGTCGGGCGCAGATGAAGGATCCTGATGAGGAGTTGCAGGCGGCCGCAGCGGTGATCGACGAGGTTGCCGAGAATGCCCGAAGACGGGGCATCCGGGTGGTCCTGGAGATGCCCCACGTGTGGCAGCTCTACTACGACGTGGACCGGTCGCGACAGATGCTGTCACTCGTGAAATCCGACAACGTGGGCGTGGTGCTGGATGCGACTCACTGGCACACGAGCGGGTACGACCTCGACGACTACGTGAGTTTCCTGGGGGATCGCCTGTGGAATGTGCATCTGCGCGACGCGGCGGGCAAGGACTCATCCAGGGGAGACTTCCTGCTCGAAGCCACACCGGGCAAAGGCGAGGTGGATTTCGGTCTGCTCGGGCGAACCCTGGACAAGTACGACTACTGCGGCAACGTGACACTGGAAACCGAGTACAAGAACTACCGGGAAGAGGCCGAGGTGGACGCCGAAAATGCCTCTGCCCTGGTTCATCTTGAAAGCGTCGGGTGGGAGGTTCCCAAGAACCACTGACCGCCTCGGGGGCCTTAAATGCGCAACTCGCACCATGCCACGGGTTGCGACACGATGCGAGTCAAAGCGAAGTGGGCAGGGGCGGAATTGAACCGCCGACACCAGGATTTTCAATCCTGTGCTCTACCAACTGAGCTACCTGCCCGGGTGAGTGAGGTCACTCTAGGTGAACGGTAAAGGGCCTGCAAGTTGGCACTTGTCGGCCGGGTCAGCCGATGCTCTCCCGGAGCGACTCGAGCAGCCGGACGGCCTGGCCGATGTCGGATTTTTGTTTCTCGGGATCGTGGGCAATTTCTCGTTCGATCGTCAACGGGCCGGCGTAGCCAAGTTCGTCGAGCGTGCGGAGATAGGTTTCCATCCCCACGTCGCCCTCGCCCAGGGGCACCTCCGCTCCCCACTCGGTGCCGCGCAGGCCCTCGGCTGCCCAGGTGGCGTCCTTGCAGTGGATGCTGCGAACGAGGTGGCCGACCTTCTTCAGGGCGTCGATCGGGTCGCCGGTCCCGTAGAGGATCATGTTGGCCGGGTCGAAGTTGATGAACAGGTTGTCGCGCTGGACATCGCCGATGAAATCGAGCAGGTGCTCGGCCGACTCCTGACCGGTTTCGAGGTTCAACTGCTGGCCGTTGGCGGCGACGTGGTCGAGCAGGTCACGGGTGCCGTCGATCAGGCCGCGGTAACTCTCGCCACTGCGGTCCTCGGGAACAAACCCGATGTGCAGCGCGACGGTGTCGCAGCCCAGCAGCGCGGTGAAGTCGCTGATTTCCTTCATCTCCTGGATCCGGGCCGCCCGAGTCTCCTCGGGAACCAGACCGACCGTGCGGACCGTCGTCGGGATGTCGGCGTAGCTCTCGCCTTCGAATCCGCCGAACACGGCCGTGACGGTGATCCCGGCATCGGCGCACTTGCCGAGAAACTCGGCGGCGGCTTCGGGGGAGCGGGTGTCCTTGTGCGGGGCGTGGATCTGGACGCTGGGGACATTCAGTTCCGCGGCAACGCCAAGGTGCACGCCCAGTCCCGCGTCGATCGAGGTGAAGACACCGATGGGCCACTTACTCATGATGAGGACTCCGGAGAGGGACAATCGTCGGCAGCCGGGCATGATAGCAGCACCCGGTGATCGCCCGCCAGCGGGCCGGGCGTCTCACTTGCCGATGCAAAACCGCGAGAAGACGCGGTCGAGCACGTCGTCGGTGTAGACGGTTCCCAGCACCACGGCCAGTTCGCCGAGGGCCTCGCGGATTTCGACGGCGACCAGCAGTTCCTCTTCCAGTTCGGCGGCATTGTCCAGGGCCAGCTGGGCACGTCGCAGGGCATCGCCGCTTCGGGCCGTCGTCGACCCGACCAGGTTCAGGTCGACGTTGCCGCCACCCGAGAGGGCGTCGACGACCGCAGTCCGAAAGGCATCCAGCCCGTCTCCGGTGACCGCCGAGAGGCACGGTGCCGCCGACGGCGGTGTGGTGGCCAGGTCAGCCCGGGTCAGGATCGGCAGCAACGGGGTGCCGCGATCCTCGAGTTGGCGTCGTGCCCGGAGGTCGCGTGCGAGGTGTTGGCTGTCGGTGGCGTCGGCGGCCGTGCACCACACGATCAGTGCCGCCGGTGCCAGCTGAGCGTCTCGCTGCTGCTGGGCCAGCTGCTCGATCTCGGCGATCCCGTTTTCGCTGGAGGTTTCCCAGCCCGCCGTGTCGACGAGTTCCAGCCGGACGCCGTCGAAATCGACCTCGGCCGAGACCGTGTCGCGTGTCGTCCCGCTCAGCGGAGACGTCAGCGCGAGCGATTGGCCGGTCAACGCGTTGAGCAGCGTGCTCTTGCCGGCGTTGGGCAAACCGGCAATCACGACGCGGCGGCGTCCCGACGATTCGCTGCGATCATGTGCCTGCCGGCGGATTGTCGCCAGTTCGGACTGCAGCAATTTCAACCGGTTTCCCCGTTCCTCGCGGGAGACGAACTCGATGTCCTCGTCGGCGAAGTCGAGGCCGGCTTCCAGGTCGGCGAGCAGATCGATGAGCGTGGTCCTGAGCGTGGCGAGTGGGCCCGAGAGTCCTCCAGCAAGTTGCCGCAAGGCGATCTCGAGTTCGCGATGATCCTCGGCCTCGATCACTCCCAGCACCGCCTCGGCCTGCACCAGGTCGATTCGTCCGGCCAGGAAGGCCCGTAGCGTGAATTCTCCCGCCCGGGCCATCCGCGGTCCGCGGGTCAGCAGTTCCGCGAGCAGTCGTTCCAGCACCGGAGGAGACCCGACGGTGTGCAGTTCGGCGGCGGGCTGCCCGGTGTAGCTGCGGGGGGTTGGCCAGAGGTACAGTTCCACCGGCAGTTGCAGCGGTGGTCCGGGGTCGCGGTCGAGTTGCCAGGTTCCGGTGTGCCGCCGGGCGCTGTGGGTCTGTTGCCAGTTGTCGGGTTCGGACGGCGTGAAGAACGCGTCGCAGACCTCGCGGGTTGACGGTCCGCTGATCCTTACCACGCCCCGGGCGGCACCACCGGGTGCCGATGCGATGGCGGCGATCGTGTCATCCAGCGTGGGGACCATGACCGGCACCGGCGGTGTGGGCTAGCGTCGGTGGCGTTTCTTGTTGGAACCGCGACCGGGTTTCTGCCGTTCAATGTCCTTTTTCTGCTCTTCCATCCGCTGGTGGGCATCGTCCATGAATTCGCCGAACCGGGCCCACAGGCCCCGTCGCGGTTCTCCTTCGGTTTCGCTGGGCGAAGGCCGTGTCGGTGGCGGGCGGAGGTCGAGCAGCTTGCGTTCGCCCATGCCCCACAGCGTCGAGACGATGAAGTACATCAGCAGGCCGGCCGGGAGGCGGTAGAACATGAAGCCGAAGACGATCATCATCACGTTCATCATCTTCTGCTGCATTTCCGCCTCGGGTGTCGTCGGCGGCGGCATGAACATCTTGTTGTTGACCAGGTACAGCGCCACGGTCACCAGCGGCAGCAGGTTGAAGTCGGGGCCCAGGAAGGGAATGTTCAACCCGTGGTGGAACAGGGCGTCGGGAGCGGCGAGGTTGTCGATGTAGAGGAAGGCGGCGCGACGAAGATCGACCGAACTGCCCAGCGACTGGTAGAGCCCGATGAAGATCGGCAACTGGATCACGATCGGCAGGCAGCCCGAGAGCGGGTTGTAGTTGTTCTTGCGGAACAGCTCCATCTGCGCCCGGCCGAAGGCCTGCTTGTCGTCGCCGTGCTTCTTTTTCAGCTTCTCGATTTCGGGCTTGAGGTCCTTCATGACCTTGGCACTGATTGCCTGCTTGCGTGTCAGCGGATGCATGCAGAGGCGAACGCCGACGGTCAGCATGATGATCGCGAAGCCGTAACCCAGGAAGGGAACGGTCGAGTGGATCACGCCCAGGACGAGCAGCATCACGCGGGCGACGTGTTTGCCGATCCAGAGGAAATTGGTCAGGTCCAGGATGTCCTGGGCCTTGAGCGGATTGAGCAGCGTGGGACGCTTGGGGCCGGTAAACAGCGTGTACTTGTGCGTGACCGACTGGTCGGGTGCAAGTTCGATGTCGTGGGATCTCAGCACCAGGCTCACCTGGCTGTGACTGGAATCCTTGCCGGCACGGACCAGTCCCGGGCGGGCCTCGGCAATGTAGCCATCGGGATTGGACCGCTGGTGGGCCTCCTGCAACTGCTCGCGATCGGGAAACAGCAACGCGGCGAAGTACTGCACGTCGATGCCGACGTAGTGCCAGGTCGATTTCTGGATTTCCGGCGTGTTTCCCTCGGCCACTTCCTCGGCGATTCCCGCCGCGGCCATCGCGTCGGCAGCTTCCACCGTCAGCTCTTCGTTGAGCTTGGCCCACTTGATCGAACTGTTGTAACGGGCATTCTCGAGATTCTCGAGCGGGACGCCGACCGGGCCCTGCAGGTCGTAGACCAGCGTCCTGGGCTTCTTGCCGTGGTTTTTCAGGGTCAGGCTGAAGGCCAGCTGGTAGGCAGCCGGTTCGAGGTCGACCAGTCGCGTGGGGTCGGTGCCCTCGCTGATCCTGGCCAGATCCTCGTCGGGAAGCCGTCCGAGCCGATAGACCTTTGTCACGCTGATGTCATCGAAACGAAACTGGAAGGTGACGCCGTTGACGACGCTTCCGTCACGGGATCGATCGATGATCTTCCAGTTGACGTTCTTGAGATCGGTCGGTTGTTGTCGCTGCTGCAACTGGCGGTCGAGAGTCCCGATCGATGTCTGCAGGGTCAACTCGGGGAGTTGCTGCTTGTCGGGCGCACGGCTCCAACCCAGCAGTGCCTCCGAGGAGATGGTTCCCTCGTCTTCGATTTCGCGGAGATGGTCTCCGACCAGCCACAACGGATCGGCGTTCGTGACGCCGGACCGGGGCAGGGCCAGGTAACGGGGGTCGTTGGACTCGGCCACCAGGACGGCGGCACCCAGCGTGGACAGTCGCACGCGGAGGGCGTAGCCGGACTTCGGGTCATCGCTGCCGATGGCGATCACCTCGAAGGGGTGGGCCGGCACTTCGACTTCGGCGTTTGTTTCGGGCTCGGTGTTGGCAGCGGTGCCGGGTTTGCTGCCGGGTTTGGCGCTGGTTGCCTTCGCGACCGGTTCGGCTGCCGGGCCATCTTCTGGAGCGACAGCCGCGGGCGGTTCAGCGGGTGGCCGTTGCGGCGGTGGCTGCACAAAGGTCCACAGAAACAGCAGCGACATCGACAGCACGAGAAAAACCAGCAGCCGGCGTTGTTCCATGACTCACCGTCCGTCCCGCAACCGATCGCCGAGGAAGTTGTCGAGATCGGGGACGGCGTAGATTTTCTCGGCGGTGGCCTCGAAATCGTACTCGACGCGCTGGAACTCGAGAGTCAGGTCGCCGCCCGGCTGTCCGCTGCCGCCGGGGGCACCACTGGGATCACCGCTCGCGTCGGGGGGATCACCGCTGGGATCACCGTCGCCGCCGGTTGTCGACGTGTCGCCGGGGGTGTCGGAGAGAATGACGTAGGAGGCGCGGCTGTCTCCGTTGCGGGGTTGGCCGACCGATCCGACGTTGACCAGGGCTTTTCCTGCCCCGAGCGTGTAGGCGAAATCGGTCTCCTCGGGTGAGATGAAGTTGAGATCCTCGGTGAAGACTCCGGGAATGTGGGTATGGCCCTGGAAACAGACGTGCTCGACCAGGGCGAAGATCCGCTCCATTTTCCGCTGGTTGTAGATGTCCTCGGGGAAGACGTATTCGTTGAGCGGGTTGCGGGCCGAGCCGTGGACGAACATCAGTCCCGGTTCCCGGTGGACGCGAGGCAACTCGCCCAGGAATTCCCATCGCTGTTCGCTGCCGTCGCGGTCGCCGCCTTCGAGCATCTTGCGGGTCCAGAAGATGGCCCGTTCGGCCCCGGCGTTGAATCCCTCGGGATCGAACAACGCACCCTGGTCATGGTTGCCCAGCAGGCAGACGCCACACTCGGTCACGCGGTCGATGCACTCACGCGGGTTGGGCCCGTAACCGACGATATCTCCCAGGCAGTAGATCTCGTCGATCGACTGTGTCTTGACATCAGCCAGGACGGCCTCGAGAGCTTCGAGGTTGCCGTGGATATCGCTGATCAGGGCTCTGCGCACAGACGGGTACCCAATTCTCTGCGTGAATCCCGCATGGCCACGGCTGCCGCCATCCCGGGTCAAACCGAGAGTCTAATTGAGCCGTCACGGGGGGGTCAAGTTCGTGTGGCCGGTGTGGCATTTTGACCACACGCCGGTCGTGACCTATGGTTGTCTGCCGCTCGCGCGTGGCATGAAAATCAGCCGGGTTTCGGGTTCCCCGGTTCCTGCAGGCCCTTTGATCGGACTGACCCACTCAACCCGACCGTTGGACATTCCCACTCCCCACCCGAACACGGCATTCCCGGGGCCTTTTCCCATGATTGCTCAGGCCGGATCCCTGCTGGTTGTCGAGGACGATGTCGACGTTCGTGAATCGTTGGCCGAGCGCCTGCGGTCTCGCGGCTTCCGGACCGAAACCAGCGGCAGTTGTGGCGATGCGATCGGCCGCTTGCGCGAGCAGACCTTTGACGTGGTCCTGTGTGACGTGCAGTTGCCCGACGGCGACGGTTTCTCGATCCTGCGCTGGTGTGTCGATCGTCCCGAACCGCCGGCGGTGATCCTGCTGACCGGTTATGGCACGATCGAGAGTGCAGTCGATGCGATGCGGATCGGGGCGGAAGATTTTCTGACCAAGCCGATCCGTGACAATGAACTCGAAGAGACGATTGCCCGGGCGATGGACCGCCGCTGCCGGAACGTCGTGCCGGGCGACTCACAGCCGGCGTCGTCCAATGACAACCGCCGACTGATCGGCCAGGACCAGCGGATGGTGCAGTTGTTCGAGTTGGTCGAGACGATTGCCCGCACGCGGACGACGGCATTGATTCTTGGTGAGAGCGGCACGGGCAAGACGATGACGGCCCGCGCGATCCACGATCACAGCGACCGCAGCGAGGGGCCGTTTGTCGAGGTCTCGTGCGGGGCACTCAGCGAGACGCTGCTCGAGAGCGAGCTGTTCGGTCATGTGGCCGGTGCATTCACCGGCGCGGTTGCCGACCGGGCCGGTCGATTTCGACAGGCCGACGGCGGCACACTGTTCCTGGACGAGGTGGCCGCGGCCTCGACGGCCCTGCAGGTTCGGTTGTTGCGGGTGATCCAGGATCGGGAATTCGAACGGGTCGGCGGTGCCCAGACCGAACGTGTCGACGTGCGGTTGATCGTGGCGACCAACGAGGACCTGGAGGCCCGCGTTCGCGACGGCCTGTTCCGTGAAGATCTCTACTACCGGATCAACGTGATCACCTTGACCCAGCCTCCCCTGCGTGAACGGATCGTCGATATCCCGTTACTGCTCAACTTGTACCGCGAGCGGTTTGCCGACGAATTGCAACGGGCGGTCTGCCGAATCGATGACGCGGCGATGGCCCTGCTGTGCAGTTATCACTGGCCGGGAAATGTCCGCGAACTGGTCAACGTGATCGAACGGGCGGTGGTGTTATGCCACGGCGAGGTGATCCGGGTTGACGACCTGCCGGAATCGGTGCGGCGGGCCGACGGCGGCGCACCCGCGATGACGCTCAACCGGTTGAAGTCGGCACTGGTCGACCCCGAGCGGCGGTTGATCGTCGATGCCCTGGAAGCTCATGCCTGGAATCGCCAGCAGGCGGCCCGGTCCCTGGGTATCAACCGAACGACGCTCTACAAGAAGATGAAGCGATTCGGGATCGCGGCGCCGCAGCACTAGTCGCGTTGCCGATTCCGCACGTGCCGTTCGAACTCGTCGAGCACCTCGTCGGCGGTCAGGGATGAGGAGTCGATCCGGATCGCGTCGTCGGCAGCCCGCAACGGGCTGATTTCCCGTGTTCGATCGCGGTGGTCTCGCTGGCGGATCTGTTCGAGCGTCTGCTCCAGGGGAATCTCGACACCGCGTGCCAGCAGTTCTTCGCGGCGCCGCGCGGCCCGCACCTCGGCGTTTGCTTCCAGGAAGAACTTGCACTCTGCCTCGGGAAAGACCTCGGTTCCCTGGTCCCGTCCCTCGGTCACCAGGTCACGTTGGGCCACGAGAGCCTGTTGCTGGCGGACCATTTCGCTGCGGACGCCCGGGTGTTGGGCGACCTGCGAGGCCTCTTCCGAGATCGACGGTGATCGCAGTTCCCGGGTGACATCGACACCGTCGAGCAACACGAGTGCGCCGTCGAAGCCGATTGCCAGTTGCCGGGCCCGCTCGGTCACCTGCTGGCCATCGGTGCAGTCGATCCCGGCCTCGCGGCAACTGTGGGCGACGGCGCGGTACATGGCCCCGGTGTCGATGAAGTCGAAACCGAGCCGTCGGGCGAGGCCGCGGGCGGCGGTGCTTTTTCCGGAGCCGGCCGGTCCATCGATCGTGACGATCATCGTGCCCTCGGCAGCCGGTTCATTCGAATCTCAGCTCGATGTCGGCGACCTCGTGGGCCGTCAGGTCGATCCGGACCCCGTCACCCTCGATCGGCAGGTCGGCCAGCGTGCGGCCCTGCAGATCGCGTTGCCTGGCAACGCTGGGCGTTCGCCAGCACCGCAGTGTCGCGCTGCGATGCCGACCCTCGGTTTCCTGCAGCCGGACCGCGAACCCGAATCCGTCGGGCAAGGATGGCTGGTCGTATTCCGCCCACTCTGGCTCGTCGGGCCGATCGGTTCCGGAGATGTCGGCCGTTTCCTCTGCCAGGCCGTCCGCCTCGAGCACGCCGTAGGCGGGGGGGTTGATGAGGTCGAGCACGCGGGTGATCTGGACGTTGCGGGCATCGACATGAAAGAACCAGCCCCGGGATCCAGACGACGGTGGCCCGGCCACGTCGGGACGGACCAGCGGCGGAACCAGCAGGTCCAGCGCGTCCTGCATCGGATAGGGCTGATCCACGCTGATCCGAAAATGGAATCGACGCTGCTGTTCACCCTCGGGGACCAGGATCGCATCGATCATGCGTTTGGCCGACCCGGGATCCGTCGACGAGCGGGTCTTCCGGTAAAACGGCAGTCCCGGGCCGGTGATCGTCACCCGGGAGCTTTCGTTGGCAATCTCGACGAAGTGCGGACTCTCGAAACGATCGTCACCGGCCGGTTGAGCAGCCCCCAGGACGCTTCGTGTGATTGCCGCGGTCATGTCTCCGAAGGCGAAACGTGAGCAGAGGTAGTTGCTCCAGGGATCGCCGTCGGGGGCCTGGTCAACATCAAACTTGATCTCCACATCCACGCTTGGCCGGTAGCGGACCGTCCGCAGCGACTGCAAGAATCGGGCAACCCGCTGACCGGTCAGTTGATCGATCAGTTCCCCGTGGCTCTGGATTTCTCCGATGTGGGGACCACGACTGGTCACCTCGATCCCGTGGCAGACCATCTCCGAATACCACGTCGTGTTTTCCCGGGCCTGGTCACCGTTGCTGTCTGTGACGGTGCGTTCCCGTGGAAATCGGAAGGCGAGTTGCTGGCTGAGCACGTTGGGTTTGCGACCGTAGCCCTTGATGCGTTCGATTCCCCCGGTCGTGGCGTTGACGTGGATCTCGAAGAACTCGTTCCTCAACAGGTTGCCCTCGGCAAGCGGGGTCGCGGCATCAGCGGGATCCGCCGGCCCGGCGGTCACCGGGAACCAGGTGAAGCCGGCAGCCGTGAGGTCGACGACCGCCTCGCGACCCCGGCGGGTCTGTTGCACCCCCCGCAGGTCGGGTGTTCCTTCGACGATGATCGTCTCTGGCGGCAGCGGGATGGCGGTGGTGCGTGGGAAGGACAGCGAGTTGAGCACCAGCAGGCCCGGCCGATCCCCCTGGTTTCCGGTGATCACCGTCTCCAGTGCTGTGACTGCCTCGTCACGGAACTGCTCCAGCCGGGCGTCGGCCTGGTCCCGGTCTTCCCGGGAACCTTCGCAGCCGGCCCGCTCGACCAGCGATTCGATCTCGCGGTGTCGATCGGTCGAGCCGGGTTGCCCGGCCAGGAGCCGGGAGAGGCTGTCGCACCAGGCGGCCGAGTCAAAAATCGCCCGGCGACTGAAATGCTCGTGGTAGCGGCTGACCGGGTCGGGGTCGCGGCCGGCGACCGACTGGGTCAGGAACGGGGCCAGGTACTCGCCGGCGTTGTAGGACGAGAGACGCCCCGGGGTGTCGGTGTGCTGGAAGTAGTCATCGAGAGTCACGAAGCGGCCCAGGCAGGGGGCGTAGCCGTGCATCCTTACCAGGTCCTCGAACCACGGGGACTGGGTTTCCGGCCAGCGGGCCAGCATCAGCGCCGCGGCCTGGTCATCCTCCATCGATTCTGCCATTCGCATCGCAAACCGCAGGTAGCCGGTGGCGCCCTCGGCGGCCAGCGGGATCCGCGACATCGCGTCGAGTACCGTACCGTCGCAGCCTTCCCAGCGCACCTTGCTCTGCTCGGCATCAGGATACAACCCGTCGTCGAGCAGGAAATGCAGTGCCGAGTGGTAACCGCTGCGGGAGAGCAACTGGGGCAACAACGGGGCCAGTCCGAAGCGGCGACGAGCCCAGGTGGTCGGCATCCGGCCGAAGAGCCGCTTCAGCGTGTTTCGCCCCCGGTCGAGATCCCAGAGCAACGAATCCAGTGGCACCAGCGGGACGGGAACTTCGCTGTGGTCCCCGCCGACGATGTCGATGACCCCACGGGCCCAGGCCTCACGAATCAACCCGGCCAGGTCCGGGTGCTCTGAAGCAATCGTTTCAGCGTCGACACCGTTCAAGAGCAGGTTGACCGGTTTCTCGCCCAGCAACAGGTTGCGGAGGTGTTCATCGGCTACCTCGGGAACCAGCAGGCACAGGTCAAGCAGGTAACAGTCGACCGGGTAGAACCGCTCCCGCGCCTCGTGCAACGACTCGAAGCAACTCTTCAGGTGGGCGCGGGTGGTTTCTGCATCGCCGGCCAGCGCCGACTCGGCCGCCATCACGGCTTCCCTTTGCAGGAAGACCTCGTCGAGGCTCCCGAAATGGTGCATGTGGCGTGTCAGCAGTTCCATCTGCAGGTAGCAGGTCCCCAGCGCGAGGAAATCGGCAACCAGGTCGGGATCGACTTCCGTGCTGGGTCCGTCGGGGTCGAGTACGGCGAGGGCCGCGTCGATCATCTCCTGCCGCTCTGAAACTTGCGTGAGAACAAAGCTCCCGGCATCGCGGGCACGATCGGCCCAACCGTGCGAAAGCCAGTCGTTGCTGGCCGTCGGGACAAAGTACAACTGGCCGGCCATCGGGTCCGACGGCTCGTCGGCGCGTTGCCAGTTGGGGATCACACCGGTGGCCTCGAGCAAGCGAGGATGCCAGGCGACGGCGAATGCGTTGAGAAGACCGGCCGCTTCCCCTTCCTCGAGTTCGGTCGGGAAGTCTTCCAGGCTGTGGCTGGGGATCAGGATGACGAGGTCGGTCAGGCTCATTGCCGGAGTTCTTTTCCCGGCGCGGCCAGGAATCATGTGCGGATACGTTGTTGGTGACCCGGAGCAGTCGTTGGGGTTGTGAGTGTAATTGGAGCCGCGGTGCCAACCAAGCCTTCGTCCCCTTTGCGGATTTCACCGGTTTCTGTCCCGGTTCACCATCGCTGCCGGTGGGACGGGGTTTGAACCGGTTGTCGGGGTTCTCCGAGTCGGATGACGAGAGCACCAGTAGTGAAAAGTCGGGGATTGCGAGGAACTTTTCAGGTTGTCCGGGCATCAAAACCGGCAACTGGCAAGAGGCGACCTCTCGAGGCCATTTTCGATTGACCTCACCGAAATTTACGAGATAGCTTTACGTTAGGACAGTCGACAACTCGCCTATTTTGTGTGGCGATCGGGTGATTCCCGGTCGCAATGCGTTAGAATATAGGGCGCGTCAACGAGCGGGAGTACAACGGCGATGGCAGACAGTCAAGATGTCTGGGGAATCGAGATCGGTCAGGCCGGCCTGAAGGCGATCCAGCTGCGGTACGCTGGGGGCGCCGACCAGGTCCTGGCGATGGACTACGATTACGTCCCCTTTCCGAAGATTCTCAGTCAACCAGACGCGATTCCCGCCGAGCTGATTCCTGAGGCCCTGGAGACCTTTCTTGAGAGGAAAGATGTCCACGGGGCGAAGGTGGCCATCAGCGTACCGGGCCCGACTTCTCTGGCGCGGTTCATCAATCTGCCGCCGGTCGAAACGAACAAGGTGGCCGAGATCGTCAAGTACGAGGCCAAGCAGCAGATCCCCTTCGACCTGGACGAGGTGATCTGGGATTACCAGAAGATCAGTGGCAGTGTCGACGAAGACAGCGGTTACATGCTCAACGCCGAGGTCGGCCTGTTCGCGATGAAACGCGAACAGGTTTTCGAGACCCTCCAGCCGTTCCTGGACAAGGGCCTCGAGATCGATCTCGTCCAGATCGCCCCGCTGGCGCTGCACAACTTTGTCTGCTATGACCAGATGGGTGTGCGAGTCGACGATGAACCGATCGACGGTGAGGAATACACGATCGTGCTCGACATGGGCACCGACAACACGACGCTGTTGATCACCAACGGAGTGAAGATCTGGATTCGCAACGTGCCGCTGGGAGGCAACCACTTCACGCGGGCGTTGACGAAGGATATGAAGTTGACGTTCTCCAAGGCCGAACACCTGAAGTGCAACGCCACCAGGGCGCCGGATCCGCGGGCAGTTTTCAAGGCCCTGCGGCCTGTCTTTGATGACTACGTGTCGGAGATCCAGCGATCGATCGGATATTTCGCCAGCGTCAACCGCGAGGCGAAGATCGTCAAGGTCCTGGGTGTTGGCAATGGTTTCAAACTGGCCGGGTTGCAGAAGTTCCTGCAGCAGAGCCTGCGTGACATGGAAGTCGAGCGGACCGAGACACTGCAGGCGGCGATTGGAGAGAAAGTACTCAATGCGTCGATGTTCCAGGACAACATCCTGACGTTTGCGGTTCCTTACGGCCTGGCCTTGCAGGCGATGGAATTGACCCGGGTTCACACCACCTTGCTGCCGCGCGAGATCGCCACGGCGAGGACGATTCGCAAGAAGAAGCCGTGGGCCGTTGTCGCTGCGTCGCTGTTGCTTGCCGGCCTTGCTATCGACGTGTTGCCCCGGGGCTGCGTTGATCATTCGGTTCGTAATCCCGCAGTGATGGCTGCAGCTAAAGGTAGCGACAAGGTTGTCGGTGATTTCAACCAGACGAAAAGTAACTTTGACGGTCAAAAGAGTGCTTTCACCGGCGAGATCAGTCGACAGCAGACATTGTTGGGTGGAAGTGATCGACGGGACCTGGTGCCCGAGGTGTTCAGGGCGATCAACGAGTGTTTGCCCCGGGACGTGGGAAACCAGAAGGACGCCCAGGGATTGACGCAACGCAATCGGATCAACATCACTCACATCGTTCACAAGCGCTACGGTGACCTGAAGACCGAGTGGTTTGACAAGGTGATCGGGACGTCTGACGGCAGCGGCTACATGGACGACGAGGAACGCAAGGCCCCGCCCAGCGGTAGTGGATACGTGTTCACGCTCATCGGCGAACACTTTCACAAGGGGGCGACTCAGGATGATCAACTGCAGTTTTATGTCCAGAAAACGCTGTTGAGCAATCTTCGCCAGGACTACATGCAGCAACCCGGAACGTCCAAGCAGGTCGAGGTCAGGCGGTTGGGGATCTCGCATGCGACGCTCGTCCAACTCCAGCGGGATATTGTCAACTATGATCCCACCGGCCGTGTCAGGTTGACGACCGCCGGGGGGGCCGCGGCGACCTCGCCGATGTTGGGAACGGCCAGGTCCACCGGGAAGGCGGCGCGCAAGGACGTGAAGTTCATCAAGGTCGACAAGACGACGTTTCGGCTGGAATTCGTCTGGAAGCCGACGATGGTTGCTGGCCGCAAGGACAAACAGGCCGCTGCCGACAACCAGCCCGGCGGTGGAACCACTCCACCACCAGGAACTCCACCACCGGCGACCCCCGCTGCTGCAGCGGGTGCAGCGGGTGGTCCACAGACACCCGGATCCTGATCAAGCGACCCAACGTTAGAACAAGAGACCAGACAATCGACTGATCCTGCTATCGCCAACACACGAGAATTGCCAGTTCAAACTCATCCGACCTAACGGGTGGCATGACGGGGACGATCATGGACAAGCTGCGACCGATCTTGACTCACAAATTCTGGATCCTGTTCGTCGTCGTTGTGGCGATCTCGATCGTGGGATGGAACAGTGGTGTGGGTTCGTTGTCGGAAGGGACCGACAAGAAGCGCAAGGAACTGGACGCGTCGTACCAGAAAGTGGCCAAGCTTCTGGCGGCTGGTGCACCCAATCAAAAGTGGATCCAACGGCTGACCGAGATCAACGGTCAGATGGTGGTGCGGACCACCACCGCGGCGAAAATGCAGTGGCAGACGCAGAAGCGGCTGAAGGTTTGGCCCGTTCGGATTGCCCGGTTGGCACCTCAATTTGAGTGCCCCGAAGACGTGTCGACGGTCAACGCGTTGCCCAGTCGCAATCGCAACATGGTCCGCACTTTCTACCGGTTGGATTACGAGCGAGAACTGGACAAGGTCTGGCTGCAGGTGGAGCCCGAGACAGCTCTCCAGGGGCCTCGCAAGGTGAGGTTCCTGCGACGGGATCTGCCGACGCCGGTCAATTACCCGTGGAAGCAGGACCCGTCGATCACCGAGATCTATTCGGCGCAGGAGGATCTATGGTTTCTGTCGTCGCTGCTGGGTGCCATCCGCGAAGTGAACTCCGGTACGGGTTCGATAGTTGATTCGCACGTCAAGGAACTGCAACTGATCCAACTGTTCTCCGGTACCCGGTTGGCCGATGGCACTGCCGGTGGCGGTGGCGGTGGCGGTGGCGGTGCGATGGGTGGAGCGATGGGTGGAGCGGGTGGAGCGGGTGGACCGATGGGCGGAGCGGGTGGCCCGATGGGCGGCGGCGGCGGCGGCGGCGGGCTTCCAGCTGGCCCCACGGGCGTGGCAGCCGGAGTTGGTGGTGGTGCATTCGCTGGAGCGGCAGGTGGAGGAGGCGGTCAATTGGCCTCCAACCAGTTCACCGTTTCGGTTGATTACGATTTGGCCGAAGAATTCAGTAATGTCGTGATCGGTAGCCAGAAGGGCAATGGCGGTGATGCTTCTGGTGCTGATGGCGCCGGCGGCCCGATGGGCGGTGGTGGCCCGATGGGAGCCGGTGGTCCGATGGGCGGCGGTGGACCGATGGGAGCCGGTGGTCCGATGGGCGGCGGTGGACCGATGGGCGGCGGTGGCCCGATGGGAGCCGGTGGCCCGATGGGTGGTGGGGCACCTGCAGCGGGAAGTTCCTCGCAGGCACCACGCTATTGCGACGACAGCGAGTTTCGTCGGACCCGCGGGTTCAAGATTAAAGTCGTCCTTGATCACCGCAAATTACCGGAACTGATGGCGGCACTGACCCGTTCTCCTTGGCCGATCGAGATCATTCATGTGAACCAGGGGCCGGCCGCGACCACGGTCTATCGCCCCAGTGAAGTGATTGCCGATAACGAAGAGGCCGGCCCGATGGGCGGCGGTGGCCCGATGGGCGGCGGTGGTCCGATGGGCGGACTGGGCGGACTGGGCGGTACACCGATGGGCGGTACACCGATGGGCGGACTGGGTGGTACACCAATGGGCGGTGGTGGCCCGATGGGTGGACTGGGCGGTTTGCCGATGGGCGGTGGTGGCCCGATGGGCGGCCTGGGTGGTACACCGATGGGCGGCGGAGGCGGTGGCAATGCCGCAAGTGTTGGTTTGCAGGCTCCTGGCGGCGGAACGCCGATGGGTGGAGGTGGATTCCAGGGTCCGATGGGGAAGATGCCTTCGACCGGTGGATTTGCCAGGTCGAACGTTGTACCGACAGAAAACCCTCACCTGGCTACCGTTGTAATCGTGGGCCTGATGACAATCTATAAACGGCCCGCTGTTGATCCCAACGCGACACCACCGGCGGCAGGGACCACACCACCGGCGGCAGGGACCACACCACCGGCGGCAGGGACCACACCACCGGCGGCAGGTGCTACACCACCGGCGGCAGGGACCACACCACC
>PBSL01000058.1 GCA_002726205.1 Planctomycetaceae bacterium
CGAACCTGAACCTCCTCCAACGAACGTCATCGCCCCCTCACGACCTCGACCACCGACCGTGTTGTTGCCAGCGATCGTGGATCGCAGCGATGAGGTGACCGAGATCGCCGACGAACTGGTCCGCCTGGAGGAGCAACTGCTGCGGCGGGAGACGGCATTGGCGGCGAGCCGTCGTCGGCTCGAGACCGCTCGTTCAGAAACCAGACGCCGACGAACGTTCTTGGAATCTCGTCAACAGGACGTGCAGGTCCTGCTGGACAAGCAAGCGCTTGCCGACGGCACGGTCCAAACCCTGACTCGGCAACATCAGCAGGCGCTGCTGACACTCGAGGAGATCACGCGCCGGGCGGATCCGGTCAAACCCTTGACCCATCGGTTGACTCCGGTGAGCAAGACGGTTCGCGGAAAGGAACAGCATTTTCACGTGGCTGGCGGGCGGGTAGCGTCGATTCCGTTGAAACGGTTGCAACAGCGTGTCCGTGATCAGTTGACCAAGCATGCACGATTTGCTTCCCGGTTCCAGAAACACGAAGGGCGGGTCGGGCCGGTGGATGGTTTCCTGCTGGACTACACGATCCAGCGACGACCGCTGTCGGTGGTGGATGAACTGAAATACGGACGGGGAATGGTTCGCATCGGCGTGACGCACTGGACGATCCAGCCCGAGGAAGACGTGGTGTCGGAGACGCCCGAACAGGCGTTGGCCCGTGGCTCGAGATTTCACGCGGCCCTGAAATCGTGCCACTCGGACACGGCGCTGACCTTCTGGGTCTACCCGGACAGCTTTGCAGCATTTCGCCGTTTGCAGTCGGCGGCGCAGCGGGCCGGGTTCCACGTGGCCGGCCGCCCCCTGCCCGAGGGAGTCCAGGTTTCCGGATCTCCTGACGGAAGCCGGTCACTGGCGCAATAGCTGCCTACTTCTTCGCCTTCGCTTTCGCCTTCGGCTTCGCTTTCGCCTTTGCCTTGGGGGGATTCACCTTCAGCTGGATTATTCTTGGCGGCAGGAGTGGATTGCCACCGGCACTGCGGATCAACAGTTGCGCGTTGGGGAGAACGCGTGGTTCGTTCTCCTGTCCGGCCTTGACCGTGATCGAAAACGCGGTTTGACCGGGTGCCACGGTGACCTTGCCAGCCTGGTAGGCTCCGAGTCGTTTGTCGATCACGATCTCGCATTCGACGGCACCGTTGAACCCGGCATCCCGGGTGAGTGTTCCACGGATGTTGTTGACGACATTGCTGGCGAGTGTGAGGCTCTTGGGATCGAGGGTCACGGACGCGGCATTTCGGACGGGGAGCCGGAATGGTCGTGAGTAGACTTGTCCCTGAACGGCGGTTGCGTAGCCGTGCGCCACGAGGGCTCCACGCAGCACGAGTTCAATTTGTCCGGCGACCACGTCGGCGGGGACGGAAAGGGAGATGGTTCCCGGGGATCCTCCGATCCCAATCGCCTGGTTGGGCAGCGCACGCACGATCGGGCGGTTTCCCTTGCCACGGTTGCGGGGGTCGATTGGTCGTGGGGGTTCATTGGAGATCGAGGCGATTCGCAGCGCCTGGCCGGTTCGATCGTTGGGTGCCAGGCCCCGGGCCGAAACCGTGATCCGGGACGGCAGCCCCCGGTAGAGGGCCACGGGGGTCGAGAGGATCTCGAGCGCGGCACCGCTGGAATGAGTCAGCCCAACCGGCAGCAGGTCCTTGTGGCCGGGGATCGACTGGCTGGAAACACGGGCAATGCGGCGCAAACCAGGCTTGATCCCGACCGATTCGCCGACGAAACTCAGCGAACGAGCGGCTGACGCATCGCCTCCGGCTGACCGTGAAACGGTCACCGAGATGACGCCTCCGACACCTGCGGCAACCCGGGACGGCTGCAGTCGAATGCGATCGTCCCCCACCACCCGCAGTGCGATCGGGCCGTTGTAGCCGCTGCGGTTGACCTGAAGACGGACCAGGGCCGATCCGACCCGGGGAAGATTCAGCTGCGGGGTCTGCAATTGGAGCGAGAAGTTGGGATGGCCGGTCGGGCTGACCCGTAGACGATAGAGGTAGTGTGAACCGCCACGGCCGTAGAGGTCGCGGATTCCCAGCACCACGCGGGTCACTTTTGCCGGGACGGTAAAATCCAACTGGGGATCACGCGATCCGGGTCGATCCTGGCTGCTGGCGACCGGCTTGCCATCGACCAGGACGCTCAATTCCGCGTCGATCGGCGAGTCGATTGACCGGCCCGCGATCGCCAGCCGGAATTTCTGGCCGGGAGTGACATCGAGTGCCAGTTGGTCTCGCTCGCCGGGGCTCGACAGGCGGCCACTGATCGTCAGCGGAGGATGTCGGTTGGCGGAAAACCGGGCATCAATTGCGGTTCCCGGCTTGGAAGGCTCGAGGACCTCGGTTCCCTGGGTCACCTGGATGACCGGTGCCGGACCCAGGAAACCTGACGCTGCTGGGGTGGCCACCAGCGAACCGGTACGGGCCTGGGCGTTGCGCAGATCGACGGTCAGCGACGCGTTGGCGGGAAGCCCGGTACCCACCGGCACGACGCGGACCTCGCCTCCGGCCACCGCGGCCGGAGGGAACACCGTGTCGATCAGGGACAGGTCTCCGATCTTGATGCGAAACGGGCTGTTGCCCGGGGCCTTGTAGCTGAGATCGTGGACTTCGATCGTGTAGGTCCCGTCGGCGGGGACGGTGATCTCGGCACGGGTGTCGCCTTTCAGGGAAACCTTTGCCCACTCGATGGCCAACGGTGTCCCCTGGGCATTCTTGATTTCCACGACCGGTTCACATCCTGAACCCAATCGTCGTGATTCGACGTCGGCTACCAATCGCTGCCCTTTACGGGCTGTGACGTGGCCACGGGCAATTTGTGGGCCGGCAAGTAAACCCGAGAGTGCCACCGGGATCGCCGCCGGCTTGGCGGCGGTTGTACTGCCGATCGTGCGTTGGGGAAGGCGGTCAACAGCGATCGACAGAGGATTGCTGACTCCTCCGGTGGTCAACACCCGCAACGGGTACAGGCCGGCCGTCGTTGCAGCTGTCAGCGTCACTTCAACGGTCAACAGGCCGGCGTTGGATCCGGCGACGACCCGGGAGGTCAGCCCGGGGATTGAACTCAACAAGGTCGCAGCGGCAGCGAGGTTCTTACCCGAGATGGACAGGCGGGTCGACTTGCCGATCTGCAGGCCACGCAGGGAGAGGTTCGAGATCGACGGGACCGCCGGGAGTCCCGCGACGGGTTTCTGGTCCTGGGCGATTCGCTTTCCGCCATCGGTTCCCACCACTTCGGTGAACAGCCGGCCGGATTCCTCCGCGGTCAACTCATGGCCGAACAGCTGGAACTCGTCAAACACTCCGCTGGTATGTTCAATTGTTGGCGTGCTGGCACCGATCGTTACCGCATCGGTGTTGACCAGTCCGGCGGGCTTGATGTCGAGCAACCAGGTGTCAGCACCAACGGCCAGTGCCGGTTTGGATTGTTTGGTCGAGGCAACCGGCTTGCCGTTGATGAAAAGTCGGATCCGAATGTCGTCGGCGTCGGTGTCCTTGTCGGCACCGGGGGCATCACCAACGGCGAAGGAGGCCACCAGGTGAATCCGTCGTCGCGTCCCCAGTGTCGACTTGGCGCTGAACATGATCGTGCGAAATCCGCTGCCGTCGTTGACGTAGAGTTGCAGCAAGTCGGACTTGGGCTGGAAGTTGATGCCGTAGTTGGTCCGCCCGGTCTTGTCCGTCGACCGCTTGGCGACAAGCCCGTGCATGGCCGCGTCGGCCGGTCCGTGCAGGTTGACGAACAGGAAGGCGACCGTTGCGGCCCCGGGTCGCGACGTATCCTGGCTGCTGGAAATTCGAACCAGTTGCTTCCGTGAAGCCTCGAGCAGAAGTGCGCGGCTTCCCGTCTCGTTGGGAAACGGGCTGGGAACCCGGCGGGCCCCGCCGGTCAGTTGACCGGTGTTGGTCACGTGGCCTCCGGGTGCGGTGTCAACGGCGGCTCCGGATTTCTCGTCGAAGGTCAAGTCGACGATTGCCGTGTCACGGACCGATCCTGCTTCGATCAGTCCCAGGGGAAGTGCGGCGAGCAACAGCACGAGCCAGTGGCGAATCATCGGGTGAATCCTCAATTGTCCTGGTGACCGCCGATATTCTAGCCGCTGCACCCGGAGGTTCCCACGCTGTCGTTTCTCGACAGCCCGACAACCCGACCGCAGGGGCGTTGTCGGCGGCCGTCAGTAGAGCAGCGTGGCCAGTCGTCGCCTCGAGGCACTGACAAATTCGGGGTCGGCTCCCGGCATGGCAAAGAAGGTCACCAGCGTGTCCCGCGCCTGCTGGCCGGCGCCGTCACGGTCACGCTCGACCATCTGCAGGCAGATCTCGACGGCCTCCTCGAATTGACGTTCGACGGCCAATGCTTCGGCCAGCTTCAATTGCAGGTCGATCTCTCCGGGCGATGCGGTCAGTGCCTCCCGGGCTTCGGCCACACCTCCGGTTTCGGTCGCCGATTCGGTGAGCCCGAGTTGATCTTTCAGTTGCTGGGCTTCGGGCTCGAGGAATCCTCGTGATTCCAGTTCATCGATCAACGCGGATGTGTCCTCGTTGTTTCCGAGTGCCAGGCAGACGCGGGCCAGGCGGATCTTCAACGCGGCTTCGTCGGGGGCCAGCGCCAACGCTTCACGGTACTTCGCTGCAGCTGATTCCGGATCCTGGGCTTCCAATGCGTCGCCGGCAGCCATCAGCGTGGAGGCTTCCGAGGGGATGAAACGCGACATCCATTCGCGGAGTCCTTCCTCGGGCAGCAGGCCCGGCACACTGTCGACCGGCTGGCCACCGACAAAGGCGACCAGCAGTGGAATCGACTGGACCTGGAAGGCGGTGGCCAGGTCCTGGCAGTCGTCGATATTGATCCGAACGAGTTCCCAACGGCCATCGGCCTCGTTGACGAGTTTGACCAGGATCGGTGTCAATTCCTGGCATGGAGCGCACGAGGGGCTCCAGAAGTCCAGGACCACCGGCACGTCGTGGGACCGGTTGATCACGTCCTGCTCGAACGACTCGGCGGTGGTTTCCCTGATCCACGCCGACGAGTGGCCGACCTGAGGTTCGGGTGCCGGGGTGGCGGCAGAGGGAGGGTCGGGAGTCGGGTTGGCAGCTGGTGTGTCGGTCATCGTTGTTCGTCTGAAAGGAAAAAGTGGACTGGGTCGTGGGCCGCGCGGGCGATCAATCCCACCACCAGGGATGCGTCTTGGGAGCCGTCGTCGCCAGGGCCTGGCGACGACGGAGGCTGAACTGTTCGTCGTCGGTGACTCGTGTCGGGATCCGCTGAATTGTCTGACGGGGAGTGAGCAC
Source organism: Planctomycetaceae bacterium (assembly GCA_002726205.1). Classification (GTDB taxonomy): domain Bacteria; phylum Planctomycetota; class Planctomycetia; order Planctomycetales; family Planctomycetaceae. The sequence continues at coordinate 5,338 of PBSL01000058.1, forward strand.
CACGCCGCCGGAAACCAGGCCCAGAATCAATCGACTGCCGACGGTCCTGGTGTTGTAGATCGACGCGATCCGCGTCGGTGTCTCGCCACGGGCCAGCCGAGCCCGTTCGGCCGAGAGGAAAAACTCCATCGACCAGCCGACGCGTTTCGGCAGTTGTTCCTTGTGGAGCAGTGCCACCAGGATCGTCAGATCGATCAGGTTCTGGAGCTGGGCAAACACCGGCGACCGGTCGGCCAGCAGGGGGAATTTCTCGGTAAAGATCTTTGCAAACTGGCGGGTTGTCACTCGTGTCACCGTGGCGTCGATCCGCTTGCCACCGGCTCCCAGCAGCTCTTCCTGGGCCATCACCTGGGCGCGTTGACCGACGAGCTGGAAGGCCAGCCGGTCCCCGGTGGTGTGGATGGCCTCGTAGAGCGGTGTCGCCCACCAGCGCTGCATCGAGTTGCCCTGGGGCTTCAGGAGCGAGAGGTGGCTGCGAAGACCGGGGACGGGAGGCGAGAGCAGCCCGACGGCGATGTGCTTCATCTGCACGTCGGCCTCGACAAGCGTCTGGGCGAAATGTGAATGCGGCGGCACGCCCCAGACGCTGACCGTCTGCTGGCCGAGAATCTGGGCGAGTTGTTTGAAACGGCGGCGGATGACACTGATCGAAGTGGCCGAGCTGTTCTTGGCCAGGAAACGGCGGGCCTGGTCGAGTTGTGCGGGGACCGGGTCGATTGAAACGCCGATGCCCCGCCTGGAGTCGGCACTGCGGAGCGCGACGATCAAGTCATCAATCCTCAGCGGAGGGCGACGAGTCGTGACCCCCACGATCCGACCGTCGCCATCGGGTGCAAAGCCCTCGGCCGGACCCGCGATCACCAGATCGTTTCCCTCGGGATCCACGAACAGGTAATCGATTCGCTGCAGCCCGGCCAGAAACTGGATATCCAACGGGGCGATCATTTTCTTGCCCTCCAGCCGGGCGCAGGCCTGTTCGAGGCGAACCAGCGAGATTTTTCGTAGCGGGCTGGCCCGGTTGATGTCGGTCGAGAGATGCTTGCCGGATGTCGCCTTGGCCCGTTTTTGAGCCAGCGATCGAGCCCGGCTGGTGGCGTACCGTGCCGAAACCACACCCTCTCCGTTGATCAGCACGCCCCCGGCAAATCCTTGACCACCACCGGCTCCCCCACCAAAGCCTCCTCCGCCACCCATGCCACCACCCATGCCACCACCGAACCCGCCACCGCCACCAAATCCGAACTGAGCGGGGCAGGGTGCGGCGACGATGCACGACACGAGAATCGCACCGATGGTCGCTGGCAGAAGTTGGGGAATTCTGTTCATGGTCATGATCCGGGTCTCTAGGCCCACCAGCGTACTGACGTGTTGCGGCCGTTGATTCCATCATAGACCGGCCGGGTCGGTGTGCCCAGAGGCCAGTCTCTCACTCCGCTGCGAGGACCCGGTCCACGTGGTTGTCGAGTTCGCGGCGGGTGGGCGACTGGATGATCCCGTCACGTAACGCCGCGAAGAGGGTGGCGGTGACGAGATCCGCGGTGGTCCCCGGGTTTCGTCGATGACCGTCCTCACGCAACCAGGCGTCGAAGGCTTCCAGGTCCGCCGGTGACCGGTCTTGGCGAGGCCATCCGGAGGCAAGCAGGCAAGCGGCGCGACGAGATGCCTCGACGGCCGTGGCCATTCCGCACTTGCGGGCGATCAGCGTGTCGGGGTGATCAGCGAGGATTCTCAGTGACAGCCGCACCACGCTCTGGCTCCAGTTCTGCAAGAACTGCTGACCCCGCGGGAGTTCGTTGAGACTCCAGTCGAGTATCCGGCTGAAGTGGTCGGTGTAGCAGGCGGCGACGTCGTCGTGCGCGGTGGCCAGGTTCATGGCCGACATCAGAGAAATTCTCGGAGGTGTCGCAACACCGTGCGACACAACCTCGCCGAGTCCGCCTGGACGAGCCAGGCGGATGGCCTGGTAGACGCAGTCGGCATCGACATCGTCGAGGTTCTCGAGCACGGTGGCGATGCCGGTCGCAAGGGGCACGTCGCGAGGGACGGCGGCCAGTGGAGCCAGCAGGAGGATGATGCCGAGGTTACTGTTGCAGTCGACGACACTCGCGGTGGCGTTGACCGAATCAAGGACCGTCCGGCCGACACCGCGGTCGGACGCGGTGGCCAGGATCTCGGCCACCGCGTCGGCCGAACCGATCAGGTCGGTGTAGGTCATGTCGGCAAACGACGCTCTCGGGTGCACATTGCCGGGTTTGGCGGCGGTCGCCTCGAGCAGGCAGGCAAAGCGGATGTGTTCGACCAGCTGGGACATCGCCGCGCATTGTATCGCGTCGAACGGCTCCCGGCAGCAGCGGTCGCCCGGGATACTTGACCGCCCGGGGCGGTCGGGCGTACAACGAAACGGGAGTTGTTCGCGATGACGTGCCGGATTGGCCGGTGTCACAACCGAACGCGAATTCCCCGGAGGTGAGAATTCTCCGAACATTCGTCTGTGAAGAAACGGGCAGATCCATGATGACCGACTACGACCGCAGCCTGCTCAGAACCGTTCACCTCGTGCCCCTGACCGCGTTTGCTGCCGACGGTAGCATCAATGCCGATGTCCAGGCGGGGCACATCGAGACGATGTCTGGGGCGGGGATCAGGGTCTTTCTGCCGGCGGCCGGGACCAGTGAATTCCAGAGTCTCTCGGCTGACGAGGTCGTCGAGATCGTGCGGATCACCCGCGAGGCTTCAGGGCCGGATGCCCAGATCTTCGCTCCGGTTGGTCTGCAGGTCGGACACGCGATCGAGATCGGGCGGCGATCGATGGAGGCCGGTGCCGATGGGATCATGTTCATGCCGTTCGTGCATCCCTACATGAGTGATGCCGGAGCGATGGACTATTACCGTGAGGTGATTGATACCGTTGCTGCACCGACACTGGTCTACCGCAAGGGGCCAATTCCCACCGACGACCTGTTGTTGGAACTCGCCGAGAATCCCCACGTGGTGGGAGTGAAGTACGCGGTCAACGAATTGCACGGATTCCGAACGACCGTGATGGCCGACCGCGGCCGACTGGAATGGCTGTGCGGTTCGGCCGAACGATTTGCGCCGTTTTACATGCTGGTGGGGGCCACCGGTTACACGACCGGTGCCGGGAACCTGGCCCCGAATGTTACTTTGGCCCTGCATGCAGCGTTGGCGGCGGGTGAATACGACGAGGCCTTGAGGCTGCAGGCAATATTGCTGCCGATCGAGGATTACCGGGCAAGAGTCGGCGACAGCTACAACGTCTCGATGCTCAAGCACGCCATGACGCTGGTTGGTCCGGATTTCGGACAGCCGCGGCCGCCGCAGCGTCAATTGACCGAGGCCGAACGGGCGGAGATCGACGGCTTGATGGCCCCGATTCTCGAGATCGAGCAATCGATGAAGTCGGAACTGCTCGCCGTGGGGCTAACGACCGACTAGGACGGTTCGAGTGCTTCCTGGGCCGCAGCCAGCTTGGCGATGGGGACCCGGTACGGCGAGCAACTGACGTAGTCCAGCCCGGTCCGATGGCAGAACATCACGCTGGCCGGGTCGCCGCCGTGTTCCCCGCAGATGCCGATCTTCAGGTCGCCGCGCGTCGATCGGCCCCCCTCGACCCCCAGTTCCATTAGCCTGCCGACACCGTTTTGGTCGATCGATTGGAACGGGTCGTTCGGCACGATGTCGTTTTCCCGGTAGTGGCCAATGAAGCCGCCGTAGTCATCCCGGCTCATTCCCAGGCAGGTCTGCGTCAGGTCGTTGGTACCGAAACTGAAGAACTCGGCCGTGCGGGCAATCTCGTCGGCCCGGAGCGCGGCCCGGGGGACCTCGATCATCGTGCCGACCAGGTACTCGACACTGGTCCCGCTCTCGGCAAAGACCGCCTCGGCCTCCGCGCGGACAATTTGCGTCTGGTGATCGACTTCCGTCAGGAATCCTGCCAGCGGAACCATCACTTCGGGATTCACCTCGATGCCCTCGTTGTTCACTGCGACGGCCGCTTGCATGATTGCCCGCGCCTGCATCGCGGTGATCTCGGGAAACACGATGCCCAGTCGGCAGCCGCGATGGCCGAGCATCGGGTTTTCTTCGTGCAGTTCGGCGGTCCGTTGCCGGATTTCCTCGATCGAAACACCCAGTTGATTCGCGAGTTTCCCGGCGAGATCGGGTTGCTCTTCGAGATGACGTTCCGAGAGGAACTCGTGCAAGGGCGGGTCGAGCAACCGGATTGTGACCGGTTTCCCCTGCATGGCCCGAAACAGTCCCGCGAAATCCTCCTGTTGGAACGGCAGCAACTTGTTGACGGCCTCCTTCCGCTTCTCCTCGGTCCGAGCGAGGATCATCTCCCGGATCTCGTCGAGGTGCTCGAAGAACATGTGCTCGGTCCGGCACAACCCGATTCCCTCGGCTCCGAACGCGACCGCATCGCGGGCCTGTTCGGGTTGATCGGCGTTGGTTCGGACACCGAGTTGGCGAAACTGGTCGACCCATTCCATCAGCTGGGCGTAACGCTGGTAAGCCTCGGAGTCTTCCGGTGCCCGGGTGTTGTGGATCAGGACGTCGACCACCTCGCTGGGCTTTGTCGTCACCTCACCAGTGAAGACCTCGCCGGAAAACCCGTCGAGGCTGATCGAATCGCCGACGGCGAGTACCGTGTCACCGGCCGAGACGGTCGATGCCTGGTAATCGACGGTCAGCTCCGAACATCCGACGATGCAGACCTTGCCCATCTGGCGGCTGACCAGCGCGGCATGTGAACTGGCGCCGCCGAAGGAGGTCAGGATCCCCTGGGCGACCCGCATGCCCCGCAGGTCCTCGGGACTGGTCTCGCGACGGACCAGGATCAGTGGCACCGTCGGGTCTTCGTTGTAGAGTCGTTCGGCCTCTTCGGCTGTCAGGCAGATTCGGCCGGACGCGGCCCCCGGTCCGGCATTAATGCCTTTCGTCAGCAGGCGTCCGGCGGCCTGGGCCTCCTGTTTTGCCTCGGGGTCGAAGACCGGCTGGAGCAGTTGGTTGAGGTCGTCGGCCGGAATGCGTCGCTTCTGCAACGCCTCCTCGACGGTGATCAACTCTTCGGCAACCAGGTCCACGGCGATCCGGACCGCGGCAAAACCGGTCCGCTTGGCATTGCGGGTCTGCAACAGCCAGACGCGGCCTCTTTGCACGGTGAACTCGATGTCCTGCACATCCCGGTAGTGGTTCTCGAGGGTTTTCCCGATCTTCTGCAACTGCTCGAAGACCTCGGGCATCTCGTCTTTCAACGAGGTCTCGATTCGCTTCGGCGTGCGAATCCCGGCCACCACGTCCTCTCCCTGGGCGTTGATGAGATAGTCGCCGTTGAAGCCGGGGAAGCCCATCGAGCAATCGCGGGTCAGTCCCACACCGGTGGCACAGTCGTCACCGAGATTGCCGAAGACCATCGCCTGGACATTGCAGGCGGTACCCCACTCGTGAGGAATCCCGTAGTCACGGCGGTAGACGATCGCCCGGTCATTGTTCCAGCTGCGGAACACGGCCCCGATTGCTGCCCAGATCTGTTCGAGTGGATCGTCGGGGAACCCCCGGCCAGTTCGTGTTTCCACCTCGGCCTTGAATTCGGCAACCAGCTCCTTGAGCTGGTCGGCGGAGAGTTCCGAGTCGAACTTGACACCGGCGGATTTCTTCTTGGCCTCCAGCAGGCTCTCGAAAGGATCGTCGTGTTCGCCCTCGGCTGTCCTGACTTCCAGGACGACCTCGCCGAACATCTGGACGAACCGGCGATAGCTGTCCCAGGCAAACTGGGCGTTGCCGGAGTGTTCAGCCAGCGCTTCGACCGCCTGGTCATTCAGGCCGATGTTCAGCACGGTGTCCATCATGCCCGGCATCGATTCGCGGGCGCCGGAACGACAGGAAACCAGCAGGGGATTGGTTGTCGAACCCAGGGTCGCTCCCATCACCTCTTCGACGCGTTTGAGTGTCGCCTCGACCTGTTCCTTGAGCTCGGGTGGATAATGGCCGTCATTCTCGGAGAAGTGGTTGCAGACCTCGGTGGGGATCGTGAATCCGGCCGGAACCTGGACCCCGATGTTGGTCATTTCCGCGAGATTGGCTCCCTTGCCACCGAGCGAGTTCTTCATCTCGGCTGAACCATCAGCCTCACCACCACCGAAGAAATAGACGTATTTGGGCGATTCCGCCATGAGGGCCGGTCCCGTTGGAGAGGATCTGGATGGAAGCCGTCCACGCTAGCAGGCACCCAGACGACCGTCAAGAATTGTCATTCGATCGACCGAACGGGAATTGCTCGTCGGAGGTCTTCTTTCTTGACAAGGGGGCGCGTGGATCGAGAATTAGGGGGAGGGGGGGAGAAAACGCGTCATCATGCAAGCCCGTCTTATCTCACTCGACGGCAAGATCGCGATTCCGCTGCAGAACGACGTGAATGTCGTTGGACGCAAGCGGGGTGTGTGCGATGTGTTTCTCGATCACGGCAGCGTTTCGAAGTGCCATTGTCTGATCGTCAAGACCGATGGTCTGCTGTTGGTCCGTGACCTGGGAAGCACGAACGGGACCCTGGTCAACGGCCAGCGGATCAGCCGTGGTGCGTTGTTGCCCGGCGACGAGTTGTCGTTTGCCAGCCTCAAGTTCCAGGTGCAATTCGGTTCCGAATTGCCTCCCGACGCGCCCGGCCTGTCGGCAGAGCGGACCGAGGTCATGCCGGTGTTGCCCGAGGCCGAAGTGGTCATCGACATGCTCGAGTCCGACGAAGACGCCTCGTCGGACAGTCTCGACGCCTTCCCCATCCCGGAACTCTAGTCGGTCCTGCGGCGCTACGGGTGTGGTCGTGAGGGAGTGCTGCCTAGGAGGCGATCCGCAGTTGGATTTCCTCGGCGTTGAGTGCCACGATGGTGATTCCCAGTTGATCGGCGAGCGCGAGCACATCGTCGGCATCGAGCAGGATCGTCTGGTCACTCTCGATTGCCAGGACACGTCCACCGGCCTCGTGCATCGTCTGGATGGTCTCCAGGCCGATCGTCGGCACGTCGAAGCGTCGATCCTGCTGGGGCTTGGCCACCTTGATCACGGTGAAGCCACCACGACGGCAAAGCGTCCCGGCACGGCGAATCGCCTGGTCGGTTCCTTCGATCGCTTCGACGGCGATCACTGCTGTGTCGTTGACGATCACTGTCTGGCCGATATCGAGCCGGCCCATTTCCTTGGCGAGTTCCCAGCCGAACTGGATATCTCGCCATTGATCCGGGGAGGGCTTGCGGCGGGTCAGGAAACCATGATTCACGAGTAGCTCCGGGCAGAAATCCAGGGCCGAATGAAAGTGGATGTCGTCGCGAGCGAACTCACGAATGACCGCCAGCAGAATCGTGTCGTCCTTCTTGTTCTGGCGGGCGTAGCGGTACCACATGTGCAGCGTTCGCCGATCGGGCAGCAGTTTCAGGAACCGCCACGGCCGAAACAGGACGGTCTTTTCGATCTTGCCGGCCATCACCACGTTGTGGACGCCGGCCCGTTTGAACAGTCGAATGGCTCTTCCCAGGCGGGCCAGTCCGGCCGTGGTGAAGTGATCGCAGGATGAGGCCAGTTCTGCGGAGACCATCCCGTGGACACCGACGGCGAAGACCTTCAGCCCCCGCCGTTGCGCCGCCTGGGCGAAGACCAGAGGAAACCGTCCGGCCCCGGCCAGCAAGCCGATCCAACCGTTGTCGTCTTGCCGACTGTCGGTCGCCTCAGGCCGTTCACTCGACCTGTTGGCGGTCGTTGACGGTTCGATTGTCATGCCGCCGATTTTGTTTCTGCAGTGCGAGAGGGGACTGCCGCGGTGAGCTCCTCGAGACTCCGTTCGAGCTGTTCGATCCGCTGCTGGAGAGTCTTGACCGTCTTGAGCAACTCGGGCACGCGTTTCTGTGCGATCAGGATCCGCAATTGCTCGGATTCCGGACCGGCCGGGTAGCCCAGTTGCGTCTGGCCCGCGGGGACGTCACGGACGACGGCGGCCATGGCGGCGATCGAGGAACCGGATCCGAGTTCGAGATGATCGGAGATGCCGACTTTTCCGCCGCAGCGAACGTAGCTGCCGGTTGTGACACTGCCGGCCACGCCGACCTGGGAAGCGAACGCGTTGTGAGAACCGATCCGGCAGTTGTGGCCGACCTGGACCTGGTTGTCGAGTTTCGTGCCGCTGCCGATGACCGTGGCGTCGATCATGCCCCGGTCAACCGATGTTCCCGCGCCAATTTCCACATCATCCTCGAGGATGACCGTGCCGTAGTGAGGGATCTTGACGTAGGCACCGGCGGGCTGAGTTTCGTTTTTCTCGAAACGATATCCGAAGCCATCACCGCCGATCACGGCGTTGGCGTGAACCAGGACCCGGTTGCCGACCTGGACACCGGGATAGAGGACCGCACCGGGGTAGACGACCACATCGTCTCCCAGCCGCGAACCGTCGCCAATCACCGCGCCGGACAGGATGTCGCAGCGGCTCCCGATTACAACGTGGTCACCGATGCTGGCTCCGGGAAACACGTTGGTCTGGTCCCCGCAAACAAGATCAACTCCGACGTGGGCCCCGGGCGAAACTCCCACTGCCGGTCGCGACGAAACCGGGTGGAACAATGCCAGGATCTCCAGAAATGCGGCCTGGGCATCCTCGACAATCAGATAGGCCGTCGCCGGCAGTTGATCGGATGCCACGTCGAACAGGGATTCCTCGACGACCACCGCACCCGCCCGGCAGGAGGAGATGTCAGCGTCGGAAGCCGATGACGTGATGTAGGTGATCTCATGCTCGGTTGCTTTCGCCAGTCGGGCGGCCGAGTGAATCGAGAGATCGGGATCGCCACGGAGAGGAGAGGCGATCTGCTGAGCCAGCTGGCAGGTGGTCCAATGCACGGAGCGGCGTCCTTTCCGACTCCAGGGTTCCGGGAGGCCTCGAGGGGCGAGACCTCGTTCTGGAAGCCGTTTGTAACCGAGATCCCCCGGGAGAATCAATGCCGGTTGGTCAACGCCGCATCGACACGGCTGCGGTGGGCGGTTTCGGCGTGGGCTGTTAGACTGGGGACGAAAGCCGGGGGGTGTTCCCCGGAGGATTCAGGCAGGAGCGGGTGCGAGATGACCAGCGTCCGTGGAATTCGCGGTGCGACCACGGTCGCCCAGGACGATGCCGACCAGGTGCTGGCAGCCACCCGCGAGTTGCTCGAGGCGATCCTGGAATCCAACGGGTTGAAAGACTTCGACGAGATCGTTTCAGCGATCTTTACGACCACCTCCGATCTGCACTCGACGTTTCCCGCTGAGGCGGCTCGTGCGATCGGCATGCACCAGGTTCCGCTGCTGTGCGCTTCGGAGATCCCGGTTCCGAACAGCATGCCGCGGTGCATCCGCGTTCTTCTTCACGTCAACTCACACAAGCCGCCCTCCGAAATCGTGCACGTCTACCTGCGGGATGCCCAGCAGTTGCGTCCGGATGTGATGAGTGCCCAGTAGAACCAGGCGGTCCCGGTTCATCAGCTGGCGAAATGGAATCCGCTGACTCGCGAGACGGTTGCCACGGCCAGGATCGCCTGCAGGGCCAGCAGCCACACCCAGTCACGGGTGCGGATCTCCTGCCAGACTGTCGCGGCCAGCCAACAACCCCAGGGCATCAGGAACAGCCACAGGCGGGCCGCCTCGCCCATGTTCTTGCCCGAGATCCACAGTGCGGCCCAGACAATCAGGCAGATCCAGGCCGGTCCCGCCTCCGCCGGGGTTCCCCTGCGAACTCGAGAGAAAAATCCCGCCACGGTCAGCCCGGCCAGGGGAACCCCGGCAGCGAGGACCAGTTCGAGGGGATTTGTCCACAGCCAGGATATGTAGTGGCGAGGATGCTGGGGCTGATCGTAGAACGCCGCATGGTTGGCGAGGTTCGACCACCAGGTGGATGGCAGATTCAAGCCCCAGGCCAGCCAGCAGGCGAACGACGGAATCGCCAGCCCGACCAGCGTGCCAATCGCGAACCCGGCGAGCCGACGACGGGGCAGGGTACCCCTCCACCGGGCCCACGCGGCCAGACCACCGCCCAGCGCGACAACCGGGAGGAAGGCGAGGCTCAGGAACAGGCCGAGCCAGAGGGTGACACCGGCCAGGCAGGGCCGCCACCAGCCCCCCTTACGCACGCCGGACCACCAGAGCCAGGCAGCCGTTGTGGCCAGCAACGGGTAGAGGCAGTCGGACTTGGGCAGAAAAATCGCCACGGCCGGCACCAGCGGCCAGATCACGCACGCTCGCCAGGCCGCCTTGGCCGAATGGTCCACACGCACCAGGGCGTACAGTGGCAGGATCGTCGCCACGGCAGCCAGTTGAGTGACCAGCGCGGCCAGCCAGAGGGCGGCGCGGTCGAGTTCACCGAGGCGACCATCGGCGTCGCTGATCGTGTCCAGGGCCTGCCGGACGCTACCGGGTTGCCAGGCGATCAACGACCGTCGCAGCCCCGCTGATTGGCGACAGGTTTCCAGCACCGCGTGATGGAACAGAAACAGCCCCGGCGGATGCGTGCCCAGGTGAAGGGTGCGGCGTGCGGGATCGGGATCGTTGAGCAGATTCTCGTAGGAGTCCAGGAACTCCTCGATCGAATCCATCCTGTAGCGGGCTTCGAAATAATACCCCGAGCTGCCCGGGTAAAACACCACCCAGGGGGCCTTGGAGAGTCCATGACCCGACGGTGCACTCTCCTGCAGGATGTGCAGCCACAAGAAACCGGCTGCGACCAGCGTGGACAGGCATGCCAGTCGCGTGATCGCGACGAACCGGCCGGACCGGGAAATCAACCGGCCTCCCGTCCGGGCGACCAGCACGAACGCGGTCGCCGCCAGGAGTCCCTGGCAGATTCCCAGCAGGCTGTCACCACGAAGTGACGGTGGGTGAGGAATCCGGTCCCAGGTCCACTCGCCCCGGACACCCAGTGGCCAATCGGTCAGCCAGTAGACCCCGATCGCGGCGGCCGTGGCGGCAACCAGGGCAATCGCGATCGGGCGTCGGTTCATCAGGAGGCGACCGATCCGTTTACGGTTGTTGCGGCAACGACTGTCGATTCTCGGTAGGTCGCAGGAACAGCATCGGCAACCGCGAACCGCCGACATCCTTGGCGTTGTAGATCACCTGGGCGTCGAGCACCTTGGTGATCTGGTCCACGACCTTGGAGAAGTGCGCGATCGTGTAGGGATCGATCTTGTCGCCACCGGCCTTGGTGGCCGCGGCCACGCGGTTCTTGGTCTCGACGAGTTCCTGGCGTGCCAGAAGCGAGATCGCCTTGTATGCCGTGCCCGAGCCGTTGCCCGGCAGGCTGAGCGTGACCAGGCGGTCGACGTGTTCCTGCTGGAGGTTGCGACGCAGGCTCGAAACCAGTGGCTTGCGGGCGGTCGTCTTTTTCGCGAGTTTCTGGCCGAGTTCCGACCAGATTTCGCCGGAGAGCGCCTTGAGCAGTTCCGGCAACGTCAATGCGTCCTGGTCGGCCGGGACGCGGAACTCGTTGTCATAGACCCGCCGCAGTGTCGTGGGGTTCATCAGCATCGTCAGCGTCGAGGCCTGGACGCCCATGATCTTGTCATGGACCGGCCAGGTCGGATCACTGTTCATCGCCCGGTGGAACCCATTCGCACCGTCGATCCACTTGTCGACGGTCATGTACCGCAACAACTTCGTGTCCAGGCCAAAGGCCTCGTCGCGGAAGGTCGTCTGGATCACGTACGCCAGGGCTTCACGCTGTGTCTTGGTCGGTACCACCGCGATCGGAGCGCGACCGTTCTTGTCGCCCTTGCGGTCACGGTTGATGTGCGCTCCACCGATCCAGTTGGCCATCATGCTGACGCCACGCATCTGCAGCGACAGTGTCAACTCGTAACCCCGTCGTGACTTCGACCAACTGTCGCCGGTCTTGACGAACTTCTCGAGAATGCGACCCCGGTGGAACTTGGCCAACTCGAACTGTGTCCTGGCATAGTCAAGCGGGTTCTTGCTGAAGTCGTAACGCCGGGCCAGCGGATCGGGTCCCCCGGTGTCCTCGTCGGTCGCGTAGGCCAGTTCCGGCTCGGCCACCCGCGCGAGAATCGGCTTCAGGTCACTGGCGAAGGTGTAGCCGTACTCGATCGCCCACATGTCGTAGGGCCCGATATTGAGCATCGTCAGGTCACCGGCGGTCGGGGCCTTGCCCAACCGCGGGCTCATGTTGATCGGAATGTAGTCCATCACCGATCCGGCAAACGGCTTCTTGCCCTTGATCTTCTCGCTGTTGATCTCCGAGAGCGAGTAAATGCTGCTCGACTTGAAGTTGTGCCGCAGGCCCAACGTGTGACCAACCTCGTGAGCGACCAACTCCGAGAGCAGTGGACCGACGAACCACTCGGGAATCCCGTCGAGCAGCGACTCGGTCTTTTTCTTGACCACGACCTTCTTGACGTCCTTTTTCTTCTCGTCCTTCTTCTTTGCGTCCTTCTTCTTCTCATCCTTTTTCTTCGCGTCCTTGCCTTTCTTGTCCTTCTTTTTCTCGTCATCGTCGTCGTCGTCGACTGCGGCGAGAATGTCCAGGTGCATCCGGACCAGGGACAGGTCAAAGGCCTTCCCCTGGGCGGCCAGGCACAGTCCGTTGACCTGGCTGGTACGACCCACGAGTCCATCGTAGATGTCATCACCGATGAAGCGGGAATCAACCTGTGCCAGCGGGTGTCCTGCGTAGGGGCGTTGTGACTGCCGGGCGACCCGGCGGATGACCTCGGCTCGTCGCTGTGGTGCAGCCAGGCGAACACGAGGGTCCCACTGCGGATGTTCGGCCAGCCAGGCCAGCGTTTCCGGACCCATTCCCTGCATCGCCACCTGGGGCAGCAATTCGTTGAACTGCATCCAGTAGTGCCGGATCCAGCCGTCGGTCAGGATGATGTCGGCGTCGAGAATCTCGCCGGTCAACGGGTTCACCCGACTTGGCCCGATGGCCGTGCCGACGTCGTTGTTGAGCCAGCGGATGAAGTTCCAGCGCACGTCCTCGGGATCCTTTTCCATGTGCCGCTTGGTCCGCGCGTTCTGGAATTCGACCCGGATCGCGTTGGAGATGCCGATCTTCTCGAACGCCTTGTTCCAGTACAACACGCCTTTTTCGACCCAACGGCGATAGCGGACGGGTGTCGTGTGCTCGATGTAGAACGTGATCGGGTTCTTCGGCGGGCTGATTTTCAGGGAGGGGTCGTCCTTCTCGAGATGCCAGCGGTTGATGAACCGGACCTGGACTTCCTCGTCGCGGTACTTGCCCAGGTCACGATAGGTCGTCGTGAAGAACCCGACGCGTTCGTCGGCCTTACGAGGTTTGTAGCTGGGCGAGGCGCCCATCTTGCTGATCGAGTAGTGCAACGTCTTCAGCCGGCCGCCCGAGGCGGGAAGTTCGAAGGCCAACTCGATGTTGTCGGAAAACGCCTTGGCCTTCTTGATCGTGAACAACCGGGGAGTGCTCGAACGTGCCGAACTGCCGAAGAACCGCGAGGCCTGGGCGACGAGCAACTGGTCCATGTCGATGACCGGACCGCCCGAGGGGCCGATCGTAATGATCGGCACTTCCAGCAGAACGCGGTCGGTGAACAACCGGGGCACGCTGGCGCGGCTGTGACGGTCGCCGGTGCTGCGGATCCCGATATTGGGCTCGATCAACGCCAGCCGATTGTTGAAACGACGCCAGTAGACATACAGTTCGCCGGCCTGCAGTCCGGCGAACTGCTCACCGCTGGAGACCGTCAAGGCGATGTAGTACTTCTGCGAAGGACCAATGGTGGCGGGCAACTCGGCATAGACCTGCTGGTCCTTGCTCCGCGTGTAGATCGTGTAGAGCGTCCGCTTGATATTGGGCGCGCTGACAACCTTGGTGAATCCCTTGAGTACCGTCGCAAACGGTGGGTACTCGGGTCGCGGGGTCGGGACGGTTGGCTTGGCCTTGGTGGTTGTTTGTGCCTGAGACGGACCGGCCAGGATTAGTGCCAGCAACAACGCGCCAAACAGCATTCCAAAACGGTGCATTCTCAGGTTCCTCTGGTGTACCAACAACTCGTGCGGACCCTCGCGACGGGGGGCCAATCATTACAACCCGAACAGGACCCCCAGGGTCCCTATCTTCCGAGTCTAACCCACCCACGAGTCGCTTGCACGGGGTGCGGGGTGTTTTCGACCGCTTTCTGATTTCCCGTGGGGCTCGATTGGATTGTTCGGGTTGCGCCGTTGTTCAGTCGATCAACAGCACGATACAGGTGATGTTGTCCTTGGAGCCACCCGCTTCGGCCGCCGCCACGATTGACTCGGCGATCACCTGAGGATCGTCGCCGTCGGAGAGCAACTTGCCGAGGGTTTCGTCGTCAATGCCGTCGGTGACTCCGTCGGAGCAGAGCAGGTAGCGGTCTCCGCCGACGGGTTCCAGGACCTCGGGATCGGTTCCGTTGCCACCCTCCTTGGATCCGAGGTAGCGATAGAGAACGTTGCGATAACGGTGTGTGGCGGCTTCTTCCTCACTGATCGTCTGCGCGTCAACCAGAGCCTGTGTCAGCGAGTGGTCGGTCGTGAGTTGTGTGAGTGCGGTGTCTTGCTGCCGGTAGACACGGCTATCGCCCACGCCGCCGACATACCAACGCCCCCCGGCAATGATCACGAACACGACCGTCGTGCCCATGTTGTGAAACCGCGGCTCCAGTTCCGCCAGCGCCATGATTTCCATGTTGGCATTCGCCACCGACAGGTCGATCGTCTCGACCACTGTCTCTGCCGAGTTCTCGGAAAAATCGAATTGCCGTTCGAGTTTTTCGACGATCAGCTCGACGGCCATCTCGCTGGCCTTTTCACCGGCCGACTGTCCACCCATGCCGTCGGCAACGAGATAGAACCGTCCCGAAGCATCCACCACCAGGCGGTCTTCGTTGTTCTCCCGAAAATTTCCGGTGATGCTCAGGCTGCCGACTCGTACCTGCACCATGGTCTCCGTCGCGAGGGCCGAACGGTTCAGTTTGTGATGGTCATTGCGGTGGCGGGCACAGCGCCGTCACCAGGTTCTGGACACCCAGGGGTCGTGCTCCACTCAGCAATTCACCGGCCTGGAACCCTGCGACCGCTCCGAAGAGACTGGCCTGGCCTTCCACGAGGCGAAAGACCCTGTCTTTTTCCGGTGGAAACTGTGTCTTGTATGCCCGGATCGACTCCAATTTTATCTCGAGCGTGTCGGAAATATCCACAACAAATCGGCTCGGACCACTTGGCGGGGTCAGCGATGCAAACGCCAGTGAGTACCACACCTGCTGCTGGATCGGGTGAACCGGCAGCCCGTCGAACGTCTCGTCCCACTTCGACAGTCGCGAGTAGAACACGGCGGCGTTGATGATCTTGGCCGCCTCCTCGTGGTCGGGCGAGGCCATCGGTGTGCCACCTTCCAGGCCGATCACGATCCGTGGCCGGAAGCGACGGAAGATCTTTGCGAGTTCCACGCGAACGTCGAACCCGTCAAACAACCGCCGATTCTCGAAGGCCATCGTTTCTCGATGCACTCCCAGGATCCGGGCCGCCTCGGCCGCCTCGGCCAACCTCACATCCGGCGAGGGGCTGCCAGGGGTCGGTTCCCCATCGGTCAGATCGACGATTCCCACGTGGTAGCCCTGTTGCACGAGTCGCGCCAGCGTGCCGCCACAACCGATCTCGACGTCGTCGGGGTGTGCCCCGACGGCAATCACGTCGAGTGATTCAGGCGCGGAATCGGCAGCGGGCCGGGAATGTGTGTCGTCGGTCATTGGCTGAGGTCGTCGATCGCTGTGGTTTCGAGACACTGCCCCTTGAGGAAAGTCCGGATCAGTTTCGCCAGTCGATGCGGGTGGGTCAAGCAGCCCAGTGGTCCGCATCCGGTCAGAGAAGCGATCCGGGCCGAGGGCAGGCAGGCGGTGATGGCGGAGATCGCCGGGCGGAATCCTCCACCAACTGCCGGTTCCCGGTCCGCGGTGGACTGGGGATCCGGATTGTCCCGGGCCGCCGGGTCGATCAGCAGGATGGCCAGGTCGCGGTGGGCGCTGGCCAGTTGGTCGAGTTCCAGCCCGAGGTCGAGCCGATCGAACCGGAGGGCTCGCCGGGCCGCGACCCGCAACGGCAGCCGGCTGATCGCCTCGATCGCAAATCCCAGCCGGGACTGGTCCGGGGCGGGAAACCAGGAGTGGTGGTTGTGTACCATCAGGCTGCGAAAGCCGGGCAGTTGGCCCAGGCGACCGGGCAGGTGGCAGCCGATCCGGGAAAGCCAACGTTCCGGGCCACTCAATCGGCCGGAGAGGACCGGGCCAAGCAGAATGGCGGTTGCCACCGTTTGCGGGGCCGTGGCCAGTCCTGCGATCCCGACGGCGGCGCCAAGCCCGGTACCAAACAGCGAGATTGGTGCATCCTCGATCGTGTCGACAACGGCCCGGAGGTCATCGACGAGGTCGGCAACCGAGCCGCGGATGATCCGGGAACGAGGGAGAAGCAGGCTCGAGTCGTCAAAGAGGACACAGCGGAATTCATCGCGGAGCAACCACGCCACCAGCGTGAACAACCGGCAGTCGCCGAGCAGGGAATTGAGAAACACCAGCGGCGGGCCATTACCGATCGTGCGACCGTGGATCGGGCCATGTGGCCCCTGGATTTTCCAGGACCGGGCCTGTTCGTCGCTGGCGGCCATGACCTCTTGCCATGACAACGGCGCTGGGCGGTTGGAGAGCGGGACAACGGCCATGGTGTTCACCGGCGGTCATCCTATCCCGTCGGCGTCGGCGACGAAAGTGGCGGACGGTCAGCCGCCTGCGGGCCGGCTCAGCCCAGGGGATTGACAGCCGACGGGAGACGAGGCAGCAGGCTCTCGAACTGTTGACGGCCTCGACGCAACAACTGCAGGTAATCACCCTGCCAGAGTTCATCGGACCAGACCTGCAGGTCGAAGTGACGTTGATAGCCGGCACCGATGAGGGTTTCCAGAATCGGGGCCAGGGGGATGATGCCGTCGCCGGGCAAGACCCGGTCGTGCCGTGATCGGGGGGGGTCTCGCCAATCCGAGACCTGCACGACACCGATCAACGGGACCAGGTCGGGCAGTTGTTCGAGCAGGTTCGGCTCTTGCCAGAGGTGATAGGTGTCGAAGGCCAGCTTCAAGCGGGGGTGGTTGACCAACGCCAGCATGTCGACGGCGTCGTCGAGCCGTGTCAGGAAAGTCCAGTCTGCAAACATCGAGTTCATCGGTTGCAATGCCAGGTCGACACCGGCGTCCTCGGCGACATCGGTCAGTTCCCGGAGTGCCTCGAGCAGCAACCGGCGGGCATGGTTGAGCGTGTGGCCGGCACGGCTGCCGCTGACGACCACCACGCAATCCGCACCGACAGCGCCGGCGAGCCGAATCGTTTCTCCCGCCTCCCACACGGCTTCCCGAAACGCCTGGCCGTTGGTTCCGGTGAAACCACCGGCCCAGGAAACACTCGAAACCTTCAGGGAGGCATCGTGGAGCAACTCGGCTGTGCGCTCCTCACCGAACTCCAGAACCTTCGGCTGCCAGAGTCCAATCGCTCCGATGCCCGCGTCACGGCAACCGCAGACATCCTTGAGCATGTCCCAGCGAATCGTCGTCAGGCCGTTGGCCGAGAGCCGGTTCCGGAGAAAATCCGGAGGGCGAGTGACCGTCGTGGGACTTGGTTGCCGGGGACGGGTGGGCAGGCGATCGCCAGGCCAGCTTTCGACGATCCGTTGAGACACGAGGCGACTCGATGACTGGGCGACCACAGCAGGCCGCGACCTCACGGGTTGGAAATGACGGGCGACATCCTAGGGTGCGATGGTGCTGTTGGCAAACGCAAACCGTCTGCTGATGACGCCCCTGCCAGGATTCCCGGAACTGGCCTCGCCTGTCAGCGGGCGACCACGCAGTTGGGCAGGGCCAATCGGTAGGCTCGAACACCGTGAGAGGTGACCGCCGCGTGGTTCAGGATCAGCACGGTGAGTTGGTCGAGGTTGTGGATTTGCGGCAGGCCCACGTCGGTGACCGAGGTGCCCGTCAACGACAACTCCATCACGCGTGGACAGGCCCCGATGGTGGCCAGCGCGCGGTCGTCGATCAGTGTCCAGTCCAGGTGCAGCATTCGCAGCAACGGCTTGGGGCCGAGACGAATGATCCCGCGGGAGGTGATGACCGTCGCGTTGAGCCTGAGAACGTGGAGATGGTCGAGCGAAGCGAGGTGGTGCAGTCCCTCGTCGGTGATCCGGGTTTTCTCGAGGTCCAGTCCATTGAGATTCATGAATTTCCCGATCTGTCGCAAACCCTCGTCGTCGACCGGGGCGCCGGAGAAACTCAACGAGCTCAACCGCTGCAGGTGAACCAGCTGAGACAGCCCGTGGCCGGTGACTCGCGTGTTGCTGAGGTCGATTCCCAACAGCTCGGTCATGTCCGCCAGGGCCTGCAGGCCCTCGTCGCTGACCCGGGTGTCCTGCAGTGTCAGCCACTGAAGGTCCTCCAGCGGGGCCAGCTGAGAGAGCCCCTCGTCGGTGACCTCGCTGCCACTGAGATCCAGCGATTCGATGTCGGTGTGTGCCGCGATCAGGGGCAGGCAGGCATCAGTGAGCGATTCATGACCGAACATGTTCTCGAGCCAGGGCCGTGAGCCGGGATTGAATTGGACGGCAGTGGGCATCATCTGCTGCTGCCACTGGCGGCGGTCGAACTGGTAGGGCACCCACCAGGTCAGCCCGATCACCGCTGCCAGGAGAAGCGACAGCAGGAACCATCCCCAGAAGGGGTGGCCCGCCGATTCCTCTCTTCCGCCGCTGGTTTCGCAGAACTGCGGTTCCGGCATTCGATCACACTTTCGAAAGATCGTCGCAGCGTGTGCCCCGACCCCGATCGCCCACCGGGCAAACACTGCACCGCCGGTGTTTCCGATTCCGGACTCTCGAGGGGCCTGGCCTAGAAAATGCCGAGCTTGTCGCGAGCGTCGTCGGTCATTCGTTCCGGGGTCCACGGGGGTGTCATCACCAGGTTGATCTCGGCAGTTTCGATGCTGTCGAGTTTTTCGAGGGCAAGTTTTGCCTGCTGTACCAGTTGGGGGCCTGCCGGGCAGGCCGGGCTGGTCAGGGTCATGTCGACGGTGACCTTGTCGTGCTCGGGGCGGATGTCGTATATGAGACCGAGATCGACGATGTTGATCAGCAACTCCGGATCGATCACCTCCCGCAGTGATTCGATCATCTCCACGGCGTCGGCGGTCTCGTCGTCGCCGGACGTGGCGTCGGGATCCGGTGGCCCGGTTTTCTCGCTCGCTGGCCGGGATTCCTCAGCGGGTTCGGCAGAAACTTCTCCGTCGATCTGCCCGGCTCCCCCGGTCGCAGACCGGTTGTCATTGACTTTGGCGGGTCGGGCAAGAATCTGGCCATCGCGAGCCTGGACTTCGTAGCTAAGAATTGCCTCGGTGGCCGGCATGCACAGGGCCTCGCCACTGGTCAAATTGAACCGGGCACCGTGACGTGAACAGGTGATCTCGATCCCGTCGATCGGGCCGTCACCCAGGGGTTGACCGTCGTGTGTGCAGGCATCCGCGACGCAAAAGTAGTCGTCGCCGATCCGGATCAGCAGGACCGGTTCGTCATCCACGAATGCGGTCCGGCGATCACCAGGCTGCAGGTCGCCGGTCGTGGCCAGGGGGGTCCAGTCGGTCATGGGGAGAAGATCCCTGTGGTGTTTGTGGCTTGCGGGGAAGACGGTGACTGGTTGGTCGGGACGAGGTTTGGTGAGTTGTCCAACCGGTCAGTCGGCGATGCCAAGTTTTCGTTCGACGGCCTGGCCGAGCGCTTCTCGGACCAGGTCGATGGAGATCCGGTCCGAGACGACCTGGAAGAACCCGTGGACGATCATGTGCATCGCCTCGTACTCGCTCAGACCACGGGACATCAGGTAAAACACCTGCTCGGCATTCACACGACCGGCGGTGGCGCCGTGAGTGCAGCGGACATCGTCGGCTTCGATTTCCAGGCCGGGAATGGCATCGATGCGGGCGTCGGGCGAAAGCAGCAGCGTGTCATTGCGCTGGTATCCATCGGTTTTCTGGGCCTCGGGGTCAACCCGGATCATCCCTCGCCACACGCCTCGCGAGTTGTCCCTGAGGACGGTGCGGTAGAGCAGGTCGCTGGAGGTATCGGGGGCGTGGTGCGATTGCTGCGTGTAGTAGCTCATCCGCTGGCGACCGGTCGCAAAGCTCAGCCCGTTGACTTCAGCGTGGGCGCCCCGGCCGTCGAGCCGGACATCCTGGTGGATGTGGGTCAGGCGGCCACCCAGGCCAGCGACAGTCCATTGCAGCGACGCATCGGCATCGACACGGCCGGCCTGGTGGGCGATGTGCCAGGTCCGCTCGTTCCAATTCTGCAACTGGACGTATTGCAGTCGTGCTCCAGCGGCGACCAGCAGTTCGACGGCGCCGACGTGGAGCCCGGTCGTGTTGGAATCGGCCGAGGCGGTTTCTTCCAGCAGCGTGGCCCGGGCCCCGTTCTCCAGGATCACCAGCGTGTGGCTGAAATCGGCGGCGGCGTCGGCGGCCAGCCCGACCAGGCTGTACAGCGGGGAAGTCACTTCGACGCCGGCCGGGACGTACAGCACCGTGCCACCGGTCCAAAAGGCCGCGTGCCAGGCCGAGAACCGGTCGGTGTCTCCGGCGACGCCTCGGGAAAGCAGGTGAGGCTCGAGCAAGTCGGGTTCCTCGCGGACCAGTCGCGACAGGTCACCGAAGCGGACACCCGATGACGCCAGGGCCTCGTCAAGAGATTCGTCGACAGCCTGGCCGTTGACGTGTACGACATGTCCGGCGTATTCGGCCCGATCTCTCATCAGTGTCGGTGGGGGCGGGGTTTGGGAACCGGCCGGCTGCAAGGTGTAGGCGTCGGGTTGAAAGGCCCGCAGTTCGACCCGTTTCCATTCCTCTTCCTCCAGCGGCTCGGCCACCAACTCGCTGTAGGTCGCAAAGGCGGCGCGGCGGCTTTCGGTGACCCATGCGGGCTCGTCCCGGCCGTCCAGGAACGCCGCGAAAGCCGCTTGGTCATAGGGAGCCGCGGTGGTCGCGGCGGCGGTGGGAGTACTCATGAAAGTCGCGTCGTGCGGGGCCGTGCCGGTCGTGTGCGGGGCAGGGTCAGCCGATCGACCCTTCCATCTGTAACTCGATCAACCGGTTCATCTCGACCGCGTATTCCATCGGCAGTTCCTTGACGAGCGGTTCGATGAACCCGGTGACGATCATCGACGAGGCTTCGGTTTCCGACATCCCGCGGCTCATCAGGTAGAACAACTGCTCCTCGCCGATCTTCGAAACCCGTGCCTCGTGTTCGATCACGACATCATCCTCGTCGATCTCGATATAGGGGTAGGTGTCGCTGCGGCTCTCGGGATCCAGGATCAGGGCATCGCAGACAACGTGGCTCTTGCAGTGGGCCGCGTTGTTGTTGACTTTGACCAGACCCCGGTAACTGGCCCGGCCGCCGGCCTTGGAGATGCTCTTGGAGATGATCCGGCTGGAGGTGTGAGGGGCACAGTGGACCATCTTGGCCCCGGCGTCCTGGTGCTGGCCGGCAGCGGCAAAGGCGATCGAGAGTGTCTCGCCGCGGGCCCCAGGTTCCATCAGGTACACGGCCGGATACTTCATCGTCAGCTTCGATCCGAGATTTCCATCGACCCACTCCATCAACGCGTCCCCGTAGACCATCGCCCGCTTGGTGACGAGGTTGTAGATGTTGTTGGACCAGTTCTGGATCGTCGTGTAGCGACAGCGGCCGCCGCGTTTGACGACGATCTCGACCACGGCCGAATGCAGACTCTCGCTGGAATACGTCGGTGCCGTACATCCCTCGACGTAGTGCACGTTGGCCCCTTCATCGACGATGATCAGCGTCCGTTCGAACTGGCCCATGTTCTCGGTGTTGATCCGGAAGTAGGCCTGTAGCGGGAATTCGATGTTGACCCCGGGGGGGACATAGATGAACGAGCCACCCGACCAGACCGCGGAATTCAACGCGGCGAACTTGTTGTCCGACGGCGGGATGATCGTCCCGAAGTGCTCGCGGAAAAGGTCGGGATGTTCCCTCAGGGCCGTGTCGGTGTCGGTGAAAATTACACCCTGGCGAGCGAGGCCTTCCTCGAGACTGCCGTAGACGACTTCCGATTCGTACTGGGCCTTGACGCCGGCGAGATATTTTTTTTCGGCCTCGGGAATCCCGAGCCGGTCATAGGTCTTGCGGATATCCTCGGGCACGTCATCCCAGCTCTTCTCCTGGCCCTCCGAGGCACGGACGTAGTAGAAGATGTCCTGGAAATTCAACTCGTCGAGTTGTCCGCCCCACTGCGGCAACGGCTTGGCATCGAAGACCTTCAACGCGTCGAGTCGGAACTGGCGCATCCAGCCCGGTTCGCCTTTCATCTCCGAGATCTGTGCGACGATCTCGGCATCCAGCCCCTTGCGGCTGGTGAAGACATACTTGTCGGTCGGATCACGAAAGCCATACTGGTAGTCGCCAATCGCGACGTGAGTCTTGGCATCGGTGACCATGGAAATCTCGCGGAAAGAAGAACTGGGGTCGATCAGGTTGTCGAGGCAACCTGCTGAGCTTCCTGGTCCTGTTCCTCGGCTGCGGCCTCGGGATGCCGCTGCCGAATGGCGGCATAGCCGTTGGCATGCAGCTCTTGTGCCAGGTCGGCATCGCCGGTTTCAACAATGCGGCCGGCGAGCATCACGTGCGCGTAGTCGGGCCGGTTGAATTCAAGCAGCCGTTCGTGGTGGGTGATGATCAACACGCCCATCTCGGGTCCGGTCAATTCGCCCAGCCCCTCGCTGACCACGCGGACCGCGTCACTGTCCAACCCGCTGTCGGTTTCATCCAGCAGGGCGAAGCGAGGCTTGAGCATCGCCAACTGCAGGATCTCCATCCGCTTTTTTTCGCCCCCGGAGAACCCGTCGTTGAGGTAGCGGCGAGCAAACTCGGCGTCGAGACCGAGCTGGTCCATCTGCGATCGCAGTTCCTTGCGAAACTCGCGCATCGGAATCAGGCTCTCGCCCTCCTTGCGTCCGGGATTGCGGATGTTGGAGACGGCGTGTCGCAGGAAATCGGCGACCTTCACACCGGGAATCGTCACCGGGTACTGGAAGGCCAGGAAGACGCCACGACGGGCCCGTTGATTGGCGTCCATCTCCAGCAGATCCTCGCCGTCGATCATCACCTGGCCACCGGTGATCTCGTAGAGCGGATGCCCGGCCAGCGCGTAGGCCAGCGTGCTCTTACCCGATCCGTTGGGACCCATCAGCGCGTGGATCTCGCCGGGGCGGATCTCGATGTCGACCCCCTTCAGGATCGGGGTGTCGGCCACGGAGACCTGGAGATCGGAGATCGTGAGAACGTCGGTCATCGGCTTGCGAGGTTTTTTCGAGAAGTCGAGGTTTCGGTGGTGTCAGCCACTGCAGATCAGACCTGGATGGTCTCCGGATCGGCGGCAAATCCGCTGTGGTGAGGGATCGGCAGTTCGTCGCTGATCTTCACACCCCGGCGAAGCGGTCCGGCGGTGCCGAGTTGCTTGCCCAGCTTGCGTCCCTTCATCTTGTCCTGGATTCGCATGATACCTTCCAGCAATGCTTCGGGCCGTGGGGGGCATCCCGGGACGTAGACATCCACGGGGACGACCAGGTCGACACCCTTGACGACGTGGTAACCCCACTTGAAATAGGGGCCGCCACCAATCGTGCAGGCACCCATCGCGATCACGTACTTCGGGTCGGGCATCTGCTCGTAGAGACGCTGGACGCGGCTGGCCATCTTGAAGGTGACCGTGCCGGCGACAATCATCAGGTCGGCCTGGCGAGGGCTTGCACGAAAGGCGCCGGCACCGAACCGATCCAGGTCGAACCGGCTCGCTCCGGTGGCCATCATCTCGATCGCACAACAGGCCAGCCCGAATGTCATCGGCCAGATGCTTGATTCCTTGGCCCAGTTCATCGCCTGTTCCAGCGACGAAATGATGACGTTCTCTTCAAAGCGTCCTTCGATCCAGGTCATCGGTCCCTCGGTCTTGTCAGTTGCTGTCGTGGTGGATTGGGCGTCGGAAACAGGTCACTTTAGCAGGAGCACTTAGGT
Organism: Planctomycetaceae bacterium; assembly: GCA_002726205.1. Lineage (GTDB taxonomy): Bacteria > Planctomycetota > Planctomycetia > Planctomycetales > Planctomycetaceae. The sequence continues at coordinate 29,497 of PBSL01000058.1, forward strand.
TTGCAATTCTCTCACCGGGCCGCTGAGAGGCTCGAACTCGCAACAGCTCTTTCCGTCCCGCCAGCACTGGATCAAGCCCAGGTCGGTCCCGAGGACCTCCGAGAGAACCTCCTGCTCGAGCGAACAGATTTCCGGGTCACTTGTGGCCAGTTCCGGATAGGGACAGTTCCGCTCGCGCAGGATCGGCAGACCATTTCGTTCATCCAGCTCGACGTCGTAACCGTCGTCGGCCAACGCTGAGGAGAGGTTGGCAAACCGTTCGGCAGTCGTGCCCGTCCCCACCCACTGCCCGTAGTGATCGACCAGAGACCTCTTCACACAAGCCATCACCCCGGCGCGAATGGTCGGATCGTCAATCTGTTTCAACGCACGCCACAGGATCCGGGCCAGGTCACCATAATTGTCGCCCAGTTCTCTGAATCCCCGTTCGGTCACACGGTAGATGTATTGAGGCCGACCACGGCTCGGTCGCCGAACCACGTCGCGACGGACCAGGCCCCTCTGGAGAAGCCTCGACGCCCGCTGGCGAATCGCCGTCGGTGTGACACCGAAAATCTCGCACAGATCGCGGACCGAAGCACCGTCGCTTTGCCGCAACCGATTCAGACACTCACGGTCCTGAGGATCCAGTGACTTTCGCACTACAATGTTGCTCTGCTCGAGACGGGAAAGAAGTAGGGTAGCTGCCAGTCATCCATTCTATGCCCACCAACCGATTTTAGACAAGAACTGCTGCGTAAAAACATTTGCCTTTTCTCGGATCGATGTTGGTCGGGATCCGGGTGATCTGGTGGCAACAACTGCCAGTGCTGTTGTTCCGTTGCGGGTGTTGTTACGAACCGGGATGAATCTCGAAAAGGACCATGTCGTGTGATACGATCCCCCGCGACTCCCGGCAGATCGATCCCTGCTGAAGATCCTTGCCAACGAGCCGCAATGTTTCTGTGATCCGCAGTCACGCCGCCGACTTCGAGAACGTGGCGCGGCATCTTAGAATTGATGGAATCGTTTGAACGGGGAATGGCCCGGTATAGTCTGTAGCTACATCGAGACAGGATTAGACGAGGGGGAGGGTATGAGGGCGTCGCGGACGTTGGATGGGACTGATGGCAAGCCTGGCCAATCGGCTCGGTGGCTGGCGTTGCTACTGTTGCTGCTGGCGCTGGTGGGGGTCACGGCGACCGCGTCGGCCCAGCCGGGGCAAACCGATCTGCCACCCTCGGCAAGCGGCGCTGGTGCCGGGGTGGCTGCTCCTGCGGCCGATGCCCAGGCAGTCACCGGCTTCCGCAAGATCGAGCAGAAGGTCAACGAGATTTTCGGAACGATCAACGGCTGGATCGCGACGGTGCTGTTTTACCCGATCCCGTTGCCCGGGGAATCGAGCGTGCCGGCGGCGGTGGCCTGGCTTGTCGCCGGTTCGCTGTTCTTCACGTTGCGGATGCGGTTCATCAACCTGCGTGGCTTCGTCCACGCGGTGAAAGTCACTTCCGGGAAGTACGACAACCCCGACGACGAGGGGGAGGTGTCTCACTTCCAGGCCCTGACCGCGGCACTCTCGGCAACCGTCGGCCTGGGAAACATTGCCGGCGTGGCCGTGGCGGTTTCCATCGGAGGGCCGGGTGCGACCTTCTGGATGGTCCTTGCCGGCCTGTTGGGCATGTCGGCGAAATTCGTCGAGTGCACGCTGGGGCAGAAGTACCGCGAGGTCCGCGCGGACGGACGCGTGATGGGTGGCGCGATGCACTACCTCAGCAAGGGCCTTGCCGAGAAGGGCCTTGCCCCGTTGGGGACGGTGCTGGCGATCGGTTTCACGTTTCTGTGCATCGGCGGGTCATTTGCCGGCGGCAATGCCTTCCAGGTCAGCCAGTCGTTGCGAGCTGTTGAAGAGACAATCCCGGTGCTCAAGGACGCGCCCTGGATTTACGGCCTGGCGATGACGGCGATGGTCGGCATCGTGATCATCGGCGGGATCAAGCGCATCGCCGCCACCGCGGCGACGATCGTCCCGTTCATGTGCGGCGTGTACGTGGTTGCCTCGGTGGCGATCCTGGTAATGAACGCCGAACGCGTGCCGTCGGCCTTTTCGGCGATCTTCGCCGGAGCCTTCTCGCCGGATGCCGCCTACGGCGGCTTTCTCGGTGTCCTGATCATGGGATTCCAGAGAGCCGCATTCTCCAACGAGGCAGGGATCGGTTCGGCTGCGATCGCCCACTCGGCCGCCAGGACCGAGTACCCGGTTCGCGAGGGAATCGTGGCCTTGCTGGAACCGTTTATTGACACGGTCGTCGTCTGCACGATGACGGCACTGGTGATCATCGTCACCGGCGCCTACAGCACCGACACCTATCGTGGCACGCTGGCCCGGCAGGCAGCCGCCCGCGGGGCAGACGTCGAAACGCTGGTGGCCGAGCACGCCGAGATCATCGAGAAGGAACAGGGAGCACAACTGACGTCTCGTGCCATGGGCGAGGCGATCCCCTATTTCCAGTACGTGCTCTCGGCTGCGGTGATCCTGTTCGCCTACTCGACGATGATTTCCTGGTCGTATTATGGCGAACGCTGCTGGGTCTATCTCTTCGGAGACGGCGCGTCGTTGTCCTACCGGGTGATCTTCCTGGCCTTCGTCTTTCTCGGTTCGGTCGTGTCGGCCAAGAACGTGCTCGAACTCGGAGACCTGATGATCATGGGCATGGCCGTCCCGAATATCCTCGGCGTCCTGCTGCTCTCGGGAGGCGTCAAGCGGGACCTCGACGAGTACTGGCGGCGGTTCAAGGCCGGGGACTTCGATTCCGCAGCCAACCGTCGACGGGACCTTGAGGAATCGGTTTTGGATCGCGACCCACTGGAGTGATCCGCAGCGGTCCGGCCCTCAGCCACGGCGGGCGATCAATCGTCCGACGGTCCGGTTGCTCAGCACGGTGTCCTCGGTTCGCACCACCTCCAACTCGTCGTACAACACAGGCAATTCTCCCGGTCCCAGGGCGAAGTCGGGGTTGCCGAGGTGGTTGTCGGCCCGTTGGCACTGGCCGGGGCCAAAGGTTTCGTAGACCAGCAATCCACCCGGGGTCAGTGCCCGGCTGACCAGGCTGGGAAGCCGTTCGCGTTCGAGAAACCGAAAGACGACGACCAGGTCATAGGTGGCCGGAAGCGGCAGGAACAGGTCCAGATCGGCAGCGAGAAGTCGAATTGTGACGTCGTGGCGGGCCGCCAGTTGGCTGGCCAGTTTCAGCCCGGTGACCGAGACATCGACGGCATCGACCTGCCAGCCACGTGTCGCCAGCCAAACGGCGTTTTCGCCAAGTCCGCAGGCCAGGACCAGGGCGCGGCCGGCAACACACTCCGCGACGGCCTCGACCAGCCATTCATCGGCGACCAGCGATTCAGGCAACACGGCGGCGGTGTACTTCTGGTCCCAGCGTCGACGATCATCTCGCGTCATGACCGCCTCATGACGAGAGTCGCTCGATCAGCGCGGCTCGAACCGATTGGGGGTCGGCGCCCTTGGCCTCACGCATCACCTCGCCGATCAACTTGCCGATCGCGGCCTGCTTGCCGCCGCGAAAATCTGCAGCGGCCTGCGGGTTCCGCTCGATCACCGCGTCGATCAGCGGTTCGAGTGCTCCGCTGTCGGCGATCGTTGCGAGCCCGCGGTCCGAGATGATCTCATCGATTCTCGCCTCGACGGTCACCTGCTCGCCTTCCGGATCGTCATCGAGCAGGGCGGTGAATACCTCGCGGGCACTGCGGGTCGTCAGGTCACCGGAAGCGATTCTCGCCAGGATTGCGGCCAACCCGTCGGCATCGATCGCGAAGTCGCCGATCGCCTGGCCGCGGTCGTTGAGTTCCCGCAGGACATCCTGGGTGACCCAGTTGGCCGCCCGCTTGGGGTCACCGCACCTTTGGGCCACCGCCTCGAAGTAGTCGGCCAGGTCGCGGCCCTGGTCGATGATGACCGAGGCGTCGTACCGCGAGAGTTTCAGGTCATCGACAAGACGCTGACGCCGGGCCGCGGGAAGCTCGCACAATCCGGTTCGCAGTTCCTCGATCCACTCCGCGGCGATCTGCACCGGCACCAGATCCGGATCAGGAAAGTAGCGGTAGTCGGCCGCGTCCTCCTTGCCCCGTTGGGCAAATGTCACGCCCCGGTCGGCGTCCCAGCCCCGGGTTTGCTTTTCACTGTCGGCGTAGACACCGCCACATTCGGCGAACTCCTGTCGCTGTCGACCGATCTCGTACTCCAACGCCGCCTCGACACCGCGAAAGCTGTTGAGGTTCTTGATTTCCACGATCGGTGTCCGAATCGCCACGCCGTCGTCATTGACCAGCTCGAGGTTGATGTTGGCGTCGCATCTGAGGCTGCCCTCCTGCATGTTGCAGTCCGAGACGCCCAGATAGACCATCAGCAACCGCATTTCCTCGAGATAGCGTCGCGACTGGGCCGCGGAGCGGAGATCGGGTTCCGAGACGATTTCCAGCAACGGTGTGCCGGCACGGTTCAGGTCGATCCGGCTGTCGCGTCCCCGCTGGGTTTCGTCGTGCAGGTTCTTGCCCGCATCTTCCTCGAGGTGGACTCGAATCAGCCGGATACGGCTCGCCTGGGTCTCGTCGCCGTCGTCTGCATCGTCGACGTCCATCCAGCCACCGTCACAGAAGGGAAGATCGAACTGGCTGATCTGATAGGCCTTGGGCAGGTCGGGGTAGTAGTACTGCTTGCGATCCCACTTGGTGGTGCCGGCGATCGTGCCCGACAACGCCAGGCCGGCCCGGATTGCCAGCTCCAGCGCCCGACGGTTCATCACCGGCAGGGCTCCCGGGAGTCCCAGGCAGACCGGACACGTCTGCACGTTGGGTTCTTCCGGGTTGAACCGGTTCAGGCATCCGCAGAAGATCTTCGTCTCGGTCAACAACTGGACGTGAACTTCGAGACCGATGATCGTCGTCGCAGGGGAACAGGGGGCCGTCATGAGCTGTCCTCGGCAAGCGGGGGCCTGCGGAGGTGCCACTGCGTCTCACGCTCGTGCATCGCAGCCGCCTGAAGTAGTCGCGATTCCTGGAACGGCGGGGCGAGTAACTGGAGACCGATCGGCCGGCCGTCGTCGGAAAACCCGGCCGGCAGCGAGAGTCCCGGCAGGCCGGCGAGGTTGGCACTGATCGTGTAGGTGTCGGCCAGGTACATCTGCAGAGGATCGGAGACCAGGCTGCCCAGCGGGATTGCGGGGGTGGGGGCGACCGGTGAGGCGATCACGTCGACGGAAGTAAAGGCCTGCTGGTAGTCCTGCTGGATCAATCGCCGGACCTTCTGGGCCTTAAGGTAGAAGGCGTCGTAATAGCCGGCCGAGAGTGCGTAGGTCCCGAGCATGATCCGGCGTTTGACCTCCGCGCCGAACGCCTCGCCACGGCTACGGCAGTACATGTCCACCAGGCCGTCGTAGTCGTCGCTGCGGGCGCCGTAATGAACACCGTCGTAGCGGGCCAGGTTGCTACTGGCTTCGGAGGGGGCCACCAGGTAGTAACAGGCCACTGCGAACCGGGCGTGAGGCAGTTGGATGTCGTGGATCTCGGCACCGAGTCGCCGGTAGACGTCGATTGCCGCCTCGACGGCCTCGTCGACGTCCTTGTCGAGCCCCTCGGTGAAGTGGTCCCGGCAAATCCCCACGCGGAGAGCGTCGAGGGGCCGTTCGAGTTGGTCGCGGTAGGCGGGAACCGGCTCGTCGGCACAGGTTGCATCCCGCGGGTCGTGGTCGGCGAGCACTTCCAGCAGCAGTGCGGCCCCTCGCACATCGCCGGAGAATGGGCCGACCTGGTCCAGAGAGCTGGCGAAGGCGACCAGCCCGTAACGGCTGACCCGTCCGTAGGTCGGCTTCAGCCCGACAACGCCGCAAAACGACGCCGGCTGCCGGATCGATCCGCCGGTGTCACTGCCCACGGCCAGCGGGGCCATTCCGGCAGCGACGGCCGCGGCCGAGCCGCCACTGGAACCGCCGGCGGCACAGTCGAGTCGCCAGGGTGTTCGGGTCGGCCCGAACGCCGAGTTCTCGGTCGTCGATCCCATCGCGAATTCGTCCATGTTCGTCTTGCCGATCAGCACCGCATCGGCACGGCGAAGCCGTTCGACAACGTGGGCATCGTAGGGCGGAACCCAGCCTTGCAGCATCCGGCTGGCACACGTCGTGGGTTGCCCTCTGGTGGCCAGGACATCCTTGACCGCCACCGGCAGTCCGGCCAGGAGTCCCAGCGGCTCACCGGCCTCCCGACGCCGGTCGATCGCGGCCGCGGCCGCCAGGGCCGGCTCACTGTCGACGTGGAGAAATGCGCCGATCGCCGTGTCGTGCGCCGCGATCCTGTCCAGGCAATCCTGCGTCAGCCTCAACGAGGTCGTCTGACCATCGGTCAGTTGGTCGAGGAGAGTGGCGCTGGATTCCAGGGCGGTGGCCATCGGGTCATTCTGCCCTGGGATCGAGAATCGGCGGGACCAGGAAGTAGGATCCGTCGTGGTGCGGGGCACCAGAAAGCGCGTCGTCGCGCGACAGCGACGTGGTGGGGAGATCCTCCCGCAGGACACTGTTCAATCCCATCGCTCCGGCCACCGGTTCGACTCCCTCGGTGTCAGCCTCGTCCAGGACACCGACGTAGTCGAGGATCTGGGTCAGCTGGCTCGTGAAGCTCTCGACCTCGGATTCGGCCAGGTGCAGCCGCGCCAGGCGGGCTACCTTGAGCACAACGTCGCGGGTCAGTTCAGGGACAAGCGGTTCAGCTTGAGACGAGTCGGACATGACATCCCTCGCGCGAAAACCGTCGGACCGTTCGAGCCAATCAACGCGGGCAAGCCCCACTGCAACTCAGTCGGCCGAGGGTGCTGCTTCGCTGAACGCCTTCCGCACGACCGCTTTCTGAATAACACCATTGCGAATGCAGCGAGTGCAGACGCGACGGGTCACGACGCCGCCACCTTGCTGGATCCGGATTTTCTGCAGGTTCGGCTTGAACTGTCGCCGGCTGATCCCGGTCGTCTTGCGGCCGTTTCCGCCAAGGTACTTTGCCTTGCCCCGCTGTGACACGCGATTGCCAACCTGGGGCGTCTTCCCGCAAATCGCACACTGCTGGCCCATGATCTGGCTCCTCGCGGTCAAAAACAACCAGCGGAAATGGTCGTGTCCCCAAGGCGGGGAACCGCAAGTATAGTGGTCAGTCGTCAGGTTGCAAGTTGTCCGCGGTGGCCTCGGTAGCCGTGGTCGGCCCGTGGATCGCCGAATCGGGAATCGCGTGTCCGAGTTTTTCTCGCTTCGTCGTCATGTAGACGGCACGGTGTGTCTCCGGCGGCACGACGATCGGGACTTGCTCGACGACTTGCAGGTCCCAGGCGGGGAACGCGTCGGACTTCTTCGGGTTGTTGGTCAACAGGCGGATGTCGGTCAGGCCGAGATCCTTGAGAATCTGCAGGCCGATCATGTAGTCCCGCATGTCCGCCTTGAAACCCAGCTTGTGATTGGCCTCGACGGTGTCATAGCCCTGGTCCTGCAACTGGTAGGCCTTCAGCTTCGACACCAGCCCGATTCCTCGCCCTTCCTGCGGCAGGTAAACCACCGCGCCGGTGCCCTCCTGGCTGATCATCTTCATGGCCAGGTGCAACTGGTCGCCACAATCACATCGCAGCGATTCCAGTACATCACCGGTGAAACACGAGGAATGCATCCGCACCAGCGGTGCCTCGGCCGACTGCAGGTCGCCCCAGACAATCGCCAGTGGCTGCTGGTCCTCGTGGTTGATGGAGTACGATATGACCTGGGTCGGGCCGTAGCGTGTCACGATCGGCACCTCCACCTCGCGCGACACCAGCCGCTCACGCAACCGCCGGTGCCGGATCAACTCTTCAATAGAGATGATCGGCATTCCGAACTCGCGGGCAATTCCCTGGAGTTCCATGCTGTCGGCCATGCCGTCGCCGTGTTGCGAGAGAATCTCGATCAGGCAGCCGACAGGTTTGCGATCGGCCATCCGCAACAGGTCGACAGTCGCCTCGGTGTGGCCCGCCCGACGCAGCACACCACCGGGCTTGGCCAGCAGGGTGTTGGTGTGACCGGGACGGATGAAGTCCTTGGGTCGACTCTCTTCCCGGCTGATCGCCTGGATCGTCAAGGCGCGGTTGGCCGTGCTGACGCCTGTGCCGGACTGGTGGTGATCGACGGGCGTCAGAAAGTGAGTCCGTGGCAGGGGGCCGTTTCCATGAGATTCGGCCAACGGTGCCAACTGCAGCCGCTCGGAAATCTCCTCGGCCATCGGCACGCAGAGCACACCGCTGCCGTGCCTGAGCATGAAATCCACCTGTTCCGCGGTGATCGATTCCGCGGCACAGATGAAATCGCCCTCGTTCTCGCGCTCGGCCGCATCCACGACGATGATCATCAACCCGCGACGCAAAGCCTCCAGCGCCTCGTCGATCGTGTTGTATCGAATCTCGCTTTGCCAATCACTCATTCGGTTTCCCCGGTGACAACTCGACCGGAGTCCTCCAGCCCGCATGACATACCAGCCTCCACTGTACTGTACGCGACTGCTGCATGTAACAGGTCACGTGCCCGGATCCGGCCCCGGTTCACCGGGCGAGAGAAAACAATCCGGCGACGATCAACGCGGAGCCACCCCGGATTTCGGGGAACCTGGAACTGTTTGACTATTTGATGAATATTGATATGTTGTCGCCGACGTGCAGCAGGCTGTTGCACGTTTCCGAGGATAATGGGTATCATGTGCTGTGGTCCTTCGGGACCTCCCGCCTCAATAACCTGCCAACAAAGCGACGTACGATCGCAAAATGTCCTCACCGAACACCCTGGTGTGAGTTGATCACTTCCAACATCTGCCCGGGTCGTCGGTGGTTTCAGGAACCAAGCACGCTCGAAGTCAGACGGTAACAACGGACTGGGACGCACCGCCGTTTGCGGTGTTGACTTGTAACGAGAGGAATTTTCGCATGGGTCGGATCTTGAACAGGCTGGTTTTGAGCACGGTGGTTACCGTGCTGTCTCTGTCGCTGGTGGCTTCGGCTGCTGCTCCGATAAAGCCCAAGGGGCTGGGAGATCCCGGTACTCTGACATCGCTGAAGGTCGCTCCCAACCTCAAGGGGGTTGGGATCACGGTTCGAGGCCGCGATGCCCGTCAGCAGTTGTATGTCACCGGAGTCTACTCCAGTGGCCAACTGCGTGATCACACCCATTCGGTCAAGTACAAGGCCGCCCCGGCCGGGATCGTTACCGTCGACAAGAGTGGCCTGGTGATACCGGTGAGCGACGGCGATGCCGTGGTGACCGCGATCGGTGCCGGCGGAAAGACCGCCACACTGAAGGTTCGCGTCGAAGGCGTGGTCAAGCAGATCCCGATCAACTTCGGGAACCAGATCGTACCGATCTTTACCAAGCTCGGCTGCAACAGCGGCGGATGCCACGGCAAGGCGAGTGGCCAGAACGGTTTCAAGTTGTCGCTGCTGGGTTTCTACCCCAATGACGATTTCGAGTTCCTGGTCAAGGAGGGGCGCGGTCGTCGGTTGTCTCCCTCGTCACCGGCAAGCAGCCTGCTGCTGACGAAATCCGTCGGCAGTTCACCGCACGGTGGCGGCAAGCGAATGGACGTTGGGAGCTACGAGTACCGGATGGTCTTTCGCTGGATCGAGCAGGGCATGCCCGAGGGCAGCGACTCGGATCCGGTCGTGGTCAATATCAAATGCTACCCCGCCACACGCCTGATGAATCCCGGCAGTGATCAGCAGATCACCACGATCGCCACCTACAGCGACGGCACCGTCGAGGATGTCACCCGGATGGCGCTCTACGAGGCCAACGACACCGAGATGGCCGAGGCGACCGTGACCGGACTGATCAAGACGCTCGATCTGGCCGGCGAAGTCGCCATCATGGCTCGTTACCAGGGGCAGGTGGCGACCTTCCGTGCCACGGTGCCGCTGGGAGCCGAACTCGGGCAGTTGCCCGCCGAAAAGAACCTGATCGACAAGGCCGTCTTCGGCAAGCTCAAGCTGCTGGGGATTCCCGCTTCACCGGTCTGCGACGACGCCACGTTCATGCGTCGGGTGCATGTCGACGTGACCGGGACCCTGCCCGCCCAGGTAGACGTTGCCAAGTTCCTGGCCGACAAGGACCCCAAGAAACGGGACAAGATGATCGACCGTCTGCTCGACAGTCCCGAGTACGCCGACTATTTCACCAACAAGTGGAACATGGTCCTGCGGAACAAGAAGCGGGGCAACGACGACACCGGGTCGACCTACGCCTTCTACCGCTGGATCTGGAACAGCCTCTATACCAATCGGCCTTACGATCAGTTTGTCCGTGAGATCATTGCGGCGTCGGGCCAGTGGACCGAGTCGCCGGCGGTTGTCTGGTATCGCGAGGTCGACCAGGTCAATGAGCAGGTCGAGGACACGGCGCAGCTGTTTCTCGGATTGCGGATCCAGTGTGCCCGCTGCCATCACCACCCCTTCGAGCGGTGGAGCCAGAACGACTACTACGGTTTCTCGGCCTTCTTCAGCCGGGTGACCAAGAAGAACATCAACCTGCCTGGCTTCTCTCGCCAGGCACGCGATCGCCGGATTGTTCACAATCCCGGCAGCGCCACTGCGAAGAATCCCCGCAACGGCCTCAGCCTCAAGCCGGCCGGTCTGGGTTCAGAACCGCTGGAGATCGCAGCCGACCGGGATCCCCGGCAACTGCTGGCTGACTGGATGGCAAAGAAGGACAACCCGTTCTTCGCCCACGCCCTGGTCAATCGCTACTGGAAGCACTTCTTTGATCGAGGCATTGTCGAACCCGAAGATGACATGCGGGCGACCAACCCGCCGTCGAATCCTCAGCTGCTGGAAGGGTTGGCCGGGCACTTCATCACGAGTGGTTTCGACCTGAAGGGGCTGGTGCGGACGATCTGTCAGTCGAATACCTACCAGCTCAGCTCGCTGCCGAACGACCACAACCTCAAGGACAAGCAGAACTTCTCGCGGTACTACCCGAAGCGACTGACCGCCGAGGTGCTCTACGATGCCTTCCACCAGGTCACCGGGACCACCCAGGGCTACGGCGGGCTGCCTGTTGGCACCCGGGCCGTGCAGCTGCCCGATCCGTCGAAGGGTCCCTACTTCCTGAAGGTCTTTGGACAGCCCCAGGCGGATACCGCTTGCGAGTGTGAGCGGTCGCAGGAGGCCAACCTGGCCCAGAGCCTGCACCTGCTCAACAGTTCCGAGGTCCAGAACAAAATCGCCAACGGCAGTGGCCGCGCGGCAAAACTGGCCGGAGAAAAGGAACGAGCCAACGACGACAAGGTCAAGGAACTCTATCGCTGGGTCTACTCCCGGCAACCTGACTCCGACGAGATGAAGATCGCCCTGGCGCACCTTGCCAAGCACGAGAAGAACGTCAAGGTCGCCTGGGAGGATATTGTCTGGGCCCTGATCAATACCAAGGAATTCCTCTTCAACCACTAGTCACCAACGGGTGGCTGGCGAGGGGATTTCCATCCACGCCATAACGTGAAGGAAACCCGGTTTCGCCTGGAGCCGGGTTTCTTTCCTACCTACCCCCGACCTACCCCGAACTGACCCTGGCCCGCCAGGGTTTCCCGCGTCGATCCGGTTCCACGTTGCCTGCTGGTCAACATCTTGCCAACGGGACAGCACGTTCAACCCGGAAATTCCCGCACACCGATGACAACCGCAGGAAGGCATGCCCATGTCATTCGCCCCGCTCAACGACTTGCAACGACTCGGATCGGTTTTGGTCCTGGCCCTGGCCACGCTGCTGGCAACCGACACGGCTCAGGCCCAGTTGCCGCAAACGCGGCTCCAGTCGGTCTTTCCACCAGGTGGTCAGATCGGGAGCACCGTGGAACTGACGGTCGCCGGGGCGGATATCGACGAGGTCAACGCGATGTCGTTCTCGCACCCGGGAATCACCGCCGTGCAGAAGACGACCGAGGCGAACGGGAAAAAGACACCCGTCGCCAACACGTTCGTCGTCAAGATCGACGGAAAGGTCCCCGCAGGATTCTACGATGTCCGTATCAGTGGACTCTTCGGTACCAGCAACCCGCGGACATTCGCCGTTTCGTCGCGAAAGCACTTGCGGGAATCCGAGGCCAACAACGCGTTCACCGAAGCCGACGAGATGGAACTGGGCAGCACCCTGGCCGGGCAAATCGGTGCGGCTGCCGACGTGGATTACCTGAAATTCACCGGCAAGCAGGGGCAGCGGGTCATCATCGACTGCCAGGCCGTGCGGATCGACACGCAGTTGAACGCGGTCGTGGAGGTCTATCGCCACACCGGAAACCGGGTTCAGAGATTGGCTTTCGGACGCCGTCAAATCGGTCACGATCCCCTGGCGGATGTCACGTTGCCGGCTGATGGCGAGTACATCGTGCGGATTTTCGACGAGAGGTACAGCGGGGGCGGTACGTACGGTTACCTGTTGACGGCTCACACCGGGCCGCACATCGACTATGTGCAACCGGCCGCCGGCGAACCCGGAAAAACCGGGACTTTCACACTGTTTGGCCGCAACCTGACCGGGGGGCAACCGTCCGGCGTCCGTATCGACGGCCGTGAACTGCAGAGGCTGGTCGTCAAGATCGCCGTTCCCAAGACCGGGCTCGACCGGACCATCGGCGGTCGTGTCGAGGCGGTCAGTGCCGGACTGGATGCCTTCGAGTATTCACTGAAGACCGATTCGGGCGTCTCCAACCCCGTGCCGATCTACTTCACCAGCGGGGCGACGGCTGTTGAAGCCGAGCCCAACAACACCGCCGAGAAGGCACAGAAGATCCAGGTGCCCGGCGAGGTGACCGGCCAATTCCAGTCCCGCGGCGACGAGGATGTTTTCGAGTTCGCAGCGAAGGCCGGCGACGCCTATTGGCTGGAAGTCTTCTCGCAGCGGATCGGCGCCCCGGCCGATCCGTACCTGATCGTTGACCAGGTCCAGGTGGACAAGGAGGGCAAGGAAACCGCCCCGAAACGATTGACGGCCCAGGATGACAACGGGGCCAACCTCTTCGGTAACCACTTCGATACGCTGACCGACGATCCCGTCTACAAGTTCACCGCACCGGCCGAGGGCAAGTACCGGATCACCGTTCGCGATCGCAACTTCGAGGCCCGTGGGTCGGCCCGCATGGTCTACCGCCTGGCGATCCGCAAGGAAACTCGTGATTTCCGTGTCGTGGTCGTTCCCACGTCCCAGAACACCGGGGCGAACAGCAACACCGCGGTGAGTTTCGGCGTCGGCCTGAGAAAGGGCGATCACTTCGTCGTTCGCGCGTTGGCCTTCCGTCGGGATGGGTTCAACGGGGAGATCGAGATCACTGCCGAGGGACTTCCCAAGGGGGTCATCTGCAAGGGGACCACGATCGGTGCAGGTCAAACCAGTGCGCCGCTGGTCTTTTCGGCCAGCGAAGATGCTCCCGAGTTGACAGCGGTCGTGAAATTGGTCGCGAAAGCTCGGGTTGAAGATCTTGCCAAGGTCAAGATAGTCACCGATGCCGGGAATGCCCTGACCGCCGCGGTTGCCGCGGTCCCAAAGGCTGCCGCCGCGATCGTGGCGGCGACTGGTCCGGCGAAGAAGGCTCTCGACGCGAGGACTGTTGCCGAGAAGAAGTACAACGCCGAGAACACGGTCTCGACCGCTGCCGCCAAACTCAAGGCCACGGCCGACAAGAAGGTGGTGGACACCAAGAAGGCAGCCGCTGCCGCCGGGACCGCTGCCGCTGCGGCCAAGAAGAAATCGACCGCTGCGGCCAAGGCTCTTGCTGATGCCCAGGCGGCCGCGAAGAAGGCCGCCGATGATGCAGCCAAGAAGAAGGCGGCCGCTGCGGTCAAGGCCGCCACCACGGCCAAGGCCGCCGCCGACAAGGCGGCTGCCGATACCGCCAAGACGGCCACGACCACCAAGAAGGCCGCCGACGACGCGGCCAAGGCCAAGACCGCTGCCGACAAGAAGGCGACCGACACCGCCAACCTCACCAAGGCCTCCAAGAGCGTTTTGGACAAGGCCGACGCCGCTTCCAAGGCCGCGCAGGCCAAGCTGGTCGCCGCGCAGAAGGCCAAGACCGACGCCGACAAGAAGGTGGTGCAGACGACCGCTGCACTGGCTGCAGCCAAGACAGCCAGGGATGCTGCCGCGCGGCAGGTGACTCACATCGCCCGCACCGGGACCATCGTGATCGATGGCAACCAGAACCAGACGGCCGTTTCGCGACTGTCGCAGTCGCTGGTCGTTTCGGTCATGAAGGAAAAGGCTCCCTTCCAGGCGCAGACGAATATCTTTCGCGTTGATGCCAACCGCAACCGGCAGATCCTTGTTCCCGTCAAGCTGGCCAAGAGAGACGGATTCGACAACAAGGTGACCCTGACATTCGTCGGGCAGCCCAAGAATATCCAGGTTCAGAACAAGCCGATCAACAAGGGCAAGAACTCGGAGGTCCTGCGGATCTTCCTGCCGGCCAACGCGCCCCTGGGAACTTATGCTCTGTATCTGAGGAGCCAGGGCGAGGTTGCCTACCGTCGCAACGTCTTTCGTGTTGAGCGGGTCAAGGCCGAACAGACCAAGGTCACCGCGACCCTGAAACCAGCCGCCGACGCCTTGAAGGCTGCGACGGCCGTCAAGGTGAAAGCCGACAAGTTGGCTGCTGACACCGCGAAGGCTGCCGAAGCAGCGAAGAAGGCCGCCGCCGCCGCCGCCAAGAAACTGACCGACGCCCAGGCCGCGGCCAAGAAGGCCGCCGATGACGCGGCCAAGAAAAAGGCCGCCGCCGCCGTCAAGGCGGCGACAGAAGCCAAGGCCAAGGCCGACAAGCTGGCGGCCGATACCAAGAAAGCCGCCGATACGGCGGCCGCTGCCAAGGTCAAGTCCGACGCAACGGCCAAGCAGGCCACCGACAAGGACAAGGCCGCCAAGGCCGCCAAGGCCGCTGCCGACAAGGCCGTGACAGCGGCCAACAACGCGGCCAAGGCCAAGAAAGTCAACTCCTTTCCGGCCTCGACACCGATCGTGATCAGTATTCGCAACAACCCCGCCACGCTGAAAGCCGACGTGCCCGGGAAAGGCGCCCTCAAACGAGGAGCCAAGATCGACGTCAAGGTCACCGTGACACGGGCCAACGGTTTCACCGGTCCGGTGACACTCAGCCTGCCGCTGCCGCCGGGTGTTGCCGATGTCAGCGCCAAGGCGGTGACGATTCCCGCCGACAAGACCGCCGGCGTGCTGGCGATCTCTGCCGGCCCAAAGGCCACCGAGGGGGCACTGGCCAACATGGTCGTGCGGGCCACGATGCAGTACGACGGCCGCGAGGCGTTGGTGGATCAGCCCGTCACGATCAAGGTGGCCAAGTAACGACTCGCGTAAACGTGGCAGCGGAGATCGCCTCCGCCGCCAACCGACGAACCACGGAAATTCCAACAGACTGAAAGCCGATTTCGGGGGCACTGACACATGCGTACTTTCCTGACCCGCAGCCTGATGATCGCCGGTACTCTCGCCGTGTCACTCCTGGTGGCCACGGCGGCCGACAAGAAAAAGGACGCCAAGGCGCCGGAAATCAAGCCGGAGGATCCCAAGTTGGGCCGCAAGGTGGATTTCCAACGCGACATCTACCCGATCCTCGAGCAGAACTGTATCGCCTGCCACAACGTGGCGATCAGTGAGAGCAAGCTGGTCATGGAAGAGATCAAGGACCTCGTCAAAGGAGGCAAGCGAGGAACCTCGCTGGTCGCCAAGCAACCCGACAAGAGCCTGGTCTACCTGGTCGCCGCCCGCCGGGCCAAGCCGCACATGCCGCCGCTGCCCAACAGCCAGGACGCCAAGGCATTGACACCCCGCGAGCTGGGGATCCTCCGCCAGTGGATCCTGGAAGGGGCCAGTGGAAGTGAAGGCGGAAAGAAGCGGGCCGTCAAGTTTGCGCCCCTGCCGGTTTCCGCCCGTTCCATCTACAGCGTCGCCATTTCCCCGTGGGATCGCTTTGCAGCGGCCGGTCGCGCCAACCAGGTGGAACTCTACGACATCACCCTGGGGGAAAGAGTGTCGAGACTGGTCGATCCGAACCTCAACGGTCTGAAATTCCAGGACAAGCCGATGTATCCCGGCGGTGCCGCCCATCGCGACTTCGTGCACTCGCTGGCCTTCAGCCCTGATGGCAACCTGCTGGCCACCGGTGGTTTTCGCGTGGTCAAGTTATGGAAACGGGAACTGGCCCGGCAGGCAGCCAAGCTCGCTGCCCCGGCGGCAATCACCGCCACGGCGGTCAGCGCCGACGGTCGAACCGCGGCGATCGCCAGCGGTGACAACACCATCCGGCTGCTCAATCTCGCCGACGGAAAACCCGGCAAGATTCTCAAGGGACACACCGCTGCTGTTAGCGGCCTGTCCTTCTACCCGGCCCCGGAAGAAGCCGCCCGTCTGGCGGCGGCAACCGCTGCTGCCGGGGTGGCCCAGACTGCTGCAGAGACCGCGGCCAGCGCCGCCGCTGCCGGGGTCAAGGACTTTGACCCGAAAGCACTGAAACTCAAGGGCGATGCAATCGCCGCCGAGAAGAAAAAACGTGCCGATGCCAAGACCGCGGCCGACAAGGCCGTCGTGGCCGCCAAGGCTGCCGTGGCCACTGCAACGAAGACCCAGGCCGATTTCGACAAGTTGGCCGCCAGCGGGAGCCTGCTGGTTTCCGGGGGCCAGGACAAGGGACTGCGGATCTGGAAGGTTGTTGATGGCAGCCCGGTTCGGCAGCTGGCCACGCCCGCGGCGATCAACGACGTCACCTTCACCAAGGACGGCGCCCGCGTCGTGTCGGCACATGCCGACAACCTGGTGCGGGTCTGGAACGTGGTCGAACCAAAACCGGCAGCCAAGAAGAAGGCCGCCGCTGACAAGAAGAAGAAAAAGGCTGCCGCTGCCGGTCCCCAACCGGCATTGGTGATCAAAGGTCACACCAAGCCCGTCACCGGTGTTGCCTTGATCCTGCCGGCCGGGACACAGATCGTGACCGCCAGCCAGGATGCCACGGTGCGGATTTTTGATGTGACCAAGGGCAACCAGATCCGCAGCATCGCCGTCGGGGCCCCGGTCACCGATGTGGCCGCCCGTCCCAATGGGACCGCGATTGCCGCAGCGGCGGGCACCTTTGCCCGGTTGTATGACCTGAATGGCAAACAAGTTGCCGAGCTCAAAGGAGACGTCGGAGAACAGAGAACGCTTGCCAATACGGTCGAAGAGCAAAGCGTCGCCAAGCAGCTTGTCGGGGTCGCCGACGGCAAACAGAAGGCGGCCGACAAGACGTCGAAAGAGCGAATCGCAGCAGCCAAGAAGGCGCAAGAAGCCAAGGTCGCAGCTGACAAGAAGGTCGTTGAACAGCAAAAGAAGTTCAACGCCGCCAAGACCAAAAGTGATGCGGCGACCAAGGCGGCCGACACTGCTGCCAAGGGAGCCGTGACGGCCAAGAAGACGGCCGAGGTCGCGACAAAGAAGTCGGTCGCGTTGAAGAAGACTGCCGCCGATACGAAGAAAGTCGCCGACGAGATGACCAAGAAGGCGGCCGCTGCCACGAAGGCGGCCGACGCGGCCAAGAAGGCGGCCGTGGATGCGGCCAAGAAATTGACCGACGCTCAGGCGGCCGCCAAGAAGGCTGCCGATGATGCCGCCAAGAAGAAAGCGGCCGCAGCCGTCAAGGCCGCGACCGACGCAAAGGCCGCAGCCGACAAGGCAGCTGCCACCACCGCCAAGGCTGCAGCCGACACCAAGAAGGCCGCCGCTGCCGCCACCAAGAAGTCAACCGATGCCGCGGCCGCCTCGAAGGCCGCCGATGTTGCCAAGACCAAGGGCGATGCCGCGGTCAAGACCGAGCAGGCCAAGGCCGACACGACGAAGAAGGCCAAGGATGCTGCGGATAAGGAAACCGCCAAGCAGAAAGGTGAACTCAAGAAACAAACCGACGGACAGGCCTCGTCGGTTCGAACACAGAAGCTCGCTGACAAGGCATCGACTGACGCGCAGGCCAATTTGAAGGCGGCCAATGCAACCAAGACGGCACAGGATGCCTACCAGAAGAAGACTGACGCGATAGTCACGACGGCTACCGCAACCGAAAAAGCCGGGAGCGCGAAGCCGATCAGCGTGGTGGCCTTTTCGCCCGATGGCAGCTTTCTTATGACCGGTGGCGCGGACCAACTGATTCATGTCTGGTATGCGGCCAACGGAAAACCTGTTGAGACCATCAAGGGACATGCTGGGGCGATCACCGCCTTGGCAGTTTCGAACAGCGGGTTGGTTGTTTCCGGTGGTGCCGACAAGTTGGCGGCCGCCTGGGACCTGACACCTCGCTGGTCGCCTGCCGGGCAGTTGGGAACCAAGCCAGCCACGCCCCTGGATGTCTCCGAATCCCCCTTCGTCAGCCGGGTGCTGACGGTCGACTTCAGTCGGGACGGCAAACAACTGCTGACCGGAGGCGGAGATCCGTCGCGGAGCGGAGAATTGATGATCTGGGACGTGGCCAAGAAGAGCCTCGTCAAGGAGTTCAAGGATGCTCACAGTGACACCATCTTTGGTGCCGAGTTTTCTCGTGACGGCAAGCAACTGCTCTCCGGTGCCGCCGACAAGTTCGTGAAGATCTTTGACATCGCCACCGGCAAACACGTGCGCAGTTTCGAAGGGCACACTCACCACGTGCTCGATGTCAGCTGGAAAGCCGATGGCACTTCGATTGCCAGCGCCGGGGCCGACAACGTGATCAAGGTCTGGAACGTCGACACCGGGGAACAGCGTCGTACGATTGGGGGATACTCCAAGCAGGTGACCTCGCTTCGATTTGTCGGAATCGGTGAGAACCTGATCAGTTGTGGTGGTGACAAGTCGGTCCGCTACCACAAGGCCGGCAACGGCCAGAACTATCGTAGTTTCAGCGGCGGAACCGATTTCATGTACGCAGCCGCGTCGAGCCGGAGCGAGTCCTTCGTGGTCGCCGGCGGTGAAGACGGTGTCGTCAGAGTCTGGAATGGCAAGGATGGAAAGGTCATCAAGGCCTTCATGCCGTAAACCCTGGCCGACAGTCCTCAACTCGAGAAATCCGGCGGCGGCCGCCACGATCAACGATGGCGGCCGCCGTTTTCTTTTCCCGTAGAACCACCATCGACCGGCCGTTGCCAAGAGCTCTCCGGGACCATTGTCACCATGTCCGAACAACTCGAACGCCGGCTGTTTGACGAGTTGGAACAATTGGTCCTGATTGATCCTCACACCCATATCAATCCGCACGCTGCGGCATCCCGGACCCTGGCTGACATCCTGGGATACCACTACTACACCGAGTTGGCTCATTCGGCCGGATTGTCGCGGGAGGCGATCGAAGAAGCGGGGATCGGGCCGCGGGAACTTGTGAGGCGACTCGCACCGCAGCTGGAACAACTCGACAATACTGTCCAGGTCAGTTGGCTGGTCGAGATGTGTCGGGAGTTCTTTGGGTTTGAGGGTGAGCGGATCGGAGCAAACAACTGGGAGGCGGTCTACGACGCGGCGGAGGCGGCGATGGCGGCCGATGATTGGGAGGACACGGTTCTCGAGAAAAGTGGTTTGGAGCAGGTCTTTCTGACCAACGACTTTGATGACTCGCTCGAGGGATTTGACACGAGTCGCTACGTCCCCTGTCTGCGGACCGATGACCTGGTGTTTCAACTGGCTCGCCAGGGAACTCGTGATCGGTTCGAACAGGCGACAGGCTCGATGGTCTCGAAAACATCGTCTCTGAAACAGGGGCTGGTTCGACTGTTCGAGCACTTCACGTCACGGGGTGCCAGGGCCTGTGCAATTTCACTTCCACCGGACTTCTCTCCGAGCGAGCCGGACGTCACGGCGACCGACACGGTGTTGGCACGCCTTGATGGTGATACCGATCTCGACGAGGACGATGCCGCTGTCGTGTCCCGTTTTGTCTTCTGGACGCTGGCGGAGTTGTGCACGGACTTCAAGCTTCCCTTCGATTTGATGATCGGCGTCAATCGTCAGGTGTACCCCGCGGGAGTCTTCCAGGGACAGGACCTGTTCGACAAGCGGACATCGCTGAAACAGTACGCGAATCTGTTCAGTGCTTTTCCGGGTGTGACCTTTCCAGTCTCGGTTCTCTCATCGACGAGCAATCAGGAGTTGGTCAGTTACAGCTGGATCTTTCCCAATGTCGTGACCAACGGGCACTGGTGGTATTCGAATATCCCGGCTTTCATCGAGATCGATTGTCGGAGTCGTTTGCAGGCCGTACCGCGGCACAAGCAGATTGGCTACTACAGCGACATGTACAAGCTGGAATTCGCCCTGCCGAAGTTTCGAATGTATCGCAGGATTCTCGCCGGTGTACTCGCCAGCGACTTTGTGATTGGTTACGGTTGGAGTGAACGGCGGGCGTTGGAACTGGGACACCAGGTGCTCCGGGGAAACGTCGAAACGATTTTCCGCGGTGTTTCCTGATCGAGTGAGTGAAAGAGAGGCGTTGGAGAATGTCGGTTCTGGTCCTCCTCCAAGCGGGTCGGGCGATTCCTCACGACCTGGGTGGTGAAGAGACACTGATCGGTCGTCACCCCGATTGTGGCATCCAACTGGACTCCAACGCGGTTTCCAGGCGGCACGCCCGTGTCTTTGTTGAGGGCGGTCAGTTTGCGATCGAGGACTTGGGCAGCGGCAATGGCACGTTCGTCAATGGCCAGCGAATCGAGAGCGCGGTGCCGTTGAAAAGCCAGGATCGGGTCAAGCTGGGCCCGGTTTTGTTCAGGTTCGAAGAATCAGGAGATGGTTCTGCCGATGAAGGCCTGGGCTCGACGTTGGTTGGTGTCAACTACGGCAGTGATGACGATGCCGCGATCATGGCATCGATCGATACCGCGGGCGGCTTCGGGGCATTGGAGGTCCAGCCCGAAGCCAAGTTGAAGGGGGTCCTGGAGATCAGCCGCGCGCTGGCCGGTTCGGTTGATGTCGAGTCGTTGTTGCCCACGTTGCTCGACACGCTTTTCGGGATTTTTTCTCAGGCGGATCGTGGCTGCATCTTGTTGAAAGACCACGACAGTGGCGACATGCTGCCAAGAGCGATGAAGCATCGCCGAGAGTCCGAGGACGCGACCGTGACGCTCAGTCGGACAATCGTCAACAAGGTTCTCGAGGAGAAGACCGGGCTGTTATCGGCTGACGCCTCCAGCGACAGCCAGTTTTCTGCCAGCGAGTCGATCTCGAATCTCTCGATTCACTCGATGATGTGTGTCCCGATGATCGGTGTCGATGGGGATGTTTCCGGAGTGATCAACATCGACACCCAGAATCCGCTCAATCAGTTC
Organism: Planctomycetaceae bacterium; assembly: GCA_002726205.1. GTDB lineage: Bacteria > Planctomycetota > Planctomycetia > Planctomycetales > Planctomycetaceae. The sequence continues at coordinate 50,846 of PBSL01000058.1, forward strand.
AAGACCGAGGACCTCGAACTGTTGCAAGCGGTGGCCGGGCAGGCGGCGCTAAGCTACGAATCGACGCGGTTGATGGCGGCGTTCAGTGCAAAGCAGAAGCAGGACAGTGAACTGGACATTGCGCGAGGTGTTCAGGAGGCGTTGTTGCCGGACGAATTTCCCGAGATCGAAGGTTATTCGTTCTTCGCCTCCTATGACGCCGCGCAGGCTGTCGGTGGCGACTATTACGATGCCATGGTGCTTGACGACGGGAAAATCTGCCTGGCCTTCGGTGATGTGGCCGGCAAGGGGGTTCCCGGAGCACTGATCATGTCGCGGATCTCCAGTTGTGTTCAGAACACGATGGGGTTCGCACCAACGATCGAGGAGGCGGTCTCGGCAATCAACAATCACATGTGTGCCAACGCCGTCGAAGGTCGGTTCGTGACCTTCGTGCTCGCGGTGATCGATCCGGTGGCTCATGAAATGGCCCTGGTCAACGGCGGACACATGTCGCCGATGATCCTCAGGACTGACGGTTCGATCGAGGAGTTCGACGAGGACTCGGTTGGGTTGCCGATTGGCGTGATGGAGGACTACCCGTTCGAGGTGGTCCGCCGCCCGATCGAGCCAGGAGAGATTGTCGTGATCTTCACTGATGGCGTCGACGAAGCGATGAACCCGGACGGGGAACTCTACACACTCGAGCGGATGCGGACCTTCCTGCAGGCGGGTCCGCGGCAGGCCGATGAACTCGGCCGCGCGCTGCTGGCCGATGTCCGGCAATTTGCCAACGGGCGTCCGCAGAACGACGACATCACGATCATGACGATCGGCCGCGGCCTGTCCTGAGCGGCCTTGCTGGCCGGAGAAGCCCTCGCCGGGCTGTCCGCCGTCAGATCTCGATCGTGCTCGGAGCGGCGACTTTCCGGTATCCCAGGCTCCGCATCACCTCGAGCACTTCACTCCAGGTGGGGAATTGTCGCCCGCTGCGGCGCTTGTAGTCGTCCATTGCCGTCATGAACTCGACCTCGTCGTTGTTGTAGTCGCGTTCACAAGTGGTCGGGTCGATGTGTCGACGGCGTTCGACCTTTGGTCGACCACGACTCTCGGTCGTGTCGTGGCCCTGGTCAACGCGGCGGTTTTCCGTGGGGGTGCGGTCGTGAGTGAGCATGAGCGAATGTGTCCCGTTCTGGAAGGCGCGATCGTCGCGCAGCGGCCCTGGCCGGCGGCGCGCCCCTTTAGCATCGGTCGCTACGGTGAGCAGACTGCAGCGGCACCGACCGGTTCGCGGCTGTAGCAGCCATGCGACATCGGCCGTTGGAACCGGTCGTGAGGATTGAAGCGAGGCCGACGTCAAACGCCGCCTCACTTCTGGATCAACTCGCGCCCAAATTGCCGGGAGAGCTTGTGCGCGTGGCGCAAAGTGATCAGGCGACTCTCGAGCTGATCCTCGTTGTAGTAACGGCCCGATTCGCTACGTGGCAAACCGGCCAATTCCAAGGTCAATGGAAGCAAGTCCAGGAACTCGCGGTAACGGCGTTGCTGTTCATTCGCGTCTGACACAAGTGGCCCCTCAGAGCAAGGTGTTCCCGACGGCTCACCGGGCTGGATCGACTCATTCGCCCAAGGTGTGTCGGCTTATTTCTCGGTCGATGGTCGCCGGTGCATATATTTACTGATGATGTCCGCAGCCAGGTTCGATGGGTTTTCCTCGGGAGCGGCCGCCTCTTCGTCTCCCGATGGGTTTTCGTTCTTGGGAACGGGTTCAGGATCCTTGGCACCAGTTGTCGACGGATCAGGAAGTGAGACGTCGGGAAAGGATTCATCGGCGGCAGCCGGTGGCGCTGGCGGAGCCTCCGCCGGCACCTGGGGCACTTGCGGAGGGTAAACCGGAGCCGGGACACCCGGCACCATGCCCGGCATCATGCCCGGCTGACCAACAAACGGCATTTGCTGCTGCATCGCCATCTGCTGTTGCATCGCTAACTGTTGTTGCATCGCCAACTGTTGTTGCTGTTGCTGTTGCTGTTGCAAGGCCATCTGCTGCTGCATGGCCAGCTGCGCTTGATATTGCTGCTGCTGCAATTGCTGCTGTTCCTGCTGCGCCGGGATTATCGTGGTGTCATCGGAGAGCATCGTGGTGTCCGATGCGGCATCGATGATTACAGCGGCATCGTTGGGTTCAGCGGCATCGTTGGGTTCAGCGGCATCGTCGAATTCAGCAGCATCGTCGAGTGCAGCGGCATCGACGGGCAGACCGATCAATGTATCGCTCGAGGAAGGCTCCTGGTCGATGTCGTCCAGTACACCAGCAGAATCCCCAGCCGCCACTTCGGCTGTCGCTTCGGCCGGTTCGTCTACTGCTTCCGGCACTTCGCCTGAATCTCGAAGCAGAACCTCGAATTCCAGTGGTCCGACAACGACTTGATCACCGGTCTGCAGTCGAACTTGACCGGAAATCTGCTCGCCATTGACGAGCGTACCGTTGGTGCTACCCAGGTCCCGCAACCTCAGGCAAAACGAATCCAGGGTAAAACAGCAGTGGTGCCGGCTGACCGCTTCGCTGTTGGGGCGAAGATGGCAGTCCTGTTCCCGTCCGATCAGGAACTTGCGATCCACCTCAAGCGGGATCAGCTTCCCGTCGTGAGTTCCACCGACGGCTTTCAATTCAGCAATTAGCATCTAGACCGCACCCCCCCAAAATGGCCCGAGGTCTATCAGTTTCAGGTCTTGCACCTTCGAATTGTTCTTATCGAGTCGCTGACTTCCGAAGACCAGATCAATCCAAAGACTTGAATAAAACTGCAATAACCGGGTCACGGTCCGTACTGGTCAGTCGAGTTGTCCCGACTGTTGAAATGAAGGAAATGCGTGCGAAAAACACGGGAGATGTAGGGTCACGCTACTCTCATTGCCTCAAGATGTCAACGAAATTGGGGCGGATGACGTGCTGGAACTTCACATCGGTCGTCAGCAAAGCAGAACATCACCGCATTTGCGAACGGAACTGTTCATCACTGGTCGCCTGACGACAATCTCCGCAATCGACGATTGGCAGGTTGGTGAGACACATATTGCTTCGCGATGAAGGACTTCATGGGTGGTTTGTCGACAGTCATGGGTAACCGGAGCTCACACTCGGAGGCGGCCAGCACTGTCACGACAGTCGCTCAGTCCACGCATCCGATCGGTCCGGAAGGTTTGCTGCAACTGGCTCGGGTCTTCGAGTGCGAGGACGCGACCATTCGCGAGGGTGTCCGAGCACTGCTCGCCGAACCTCACGAACAACTCGGTGCGATCGAAAAGACCCGCCGTGTGCTCAACTGGACAGCCTGGCAACTCGCCGACCGCATGGCGTTCGAGTCACTCGATGAGAACCGCAGGCTGTGGAAACGGTTTGCAGATCCGCAAACGCGGAAGCAGATGCGAGAGAGGTTTGAGGAGTACACGTATCAGTGGTATTGATCCGGGGCACAGTCCGCTCCTGAAATCTTCTGCGACCTTCAAGACAATGACGACTGTCTCGAGTCCTCGTCGATCGTTGAATACCGACTCCCGGCCAGTCGATCGATTTCAGCCGATTCGTCCGGAGTCAGAGGGTCTGCCTGGGGGATGATGCCCTCGAGACATCCAGCGATCGTGTTGGCCATTCGTGCCGGAAAATCTGGTGGCAGAACCAGCGAGGGAAGCAGGTCGGCAAGACCCGGAAACTGGGGAGCATGTGGAGAGCGGGCTAGAATCAGGCTCCCGTGCTGTAGAACGGCCCCGCGGCGGCGGCGCTGGGCGCTGCCGAGCACCTTGTGAGAATCCAGGACAACATCCTCGGCCGCCGACCTCCCGAAGCACAGGGCGGGTTGTTTGCCCGGGTCACCGGACCCTCGCAGTGCCAACACGGCTGACGACTGCTCCTGGTCCCGGGGCAACAGATCGATCAACGCCTGGTGGATCGACCTGTAGAGCTCGGCGGGGTGCTGGGTTGATTGACACGCCGGCGGAACGACACAGGAATACGTCCATTCGTGGTGATGGACGATGGCCCCTCCCCCGGAGAGTCTACGGACGTGATCAAGGTTCGTGAGCAGTGGGTCATTTTCTGTCGATGCGACGTCCTGAAAATAGCCCAGCGACACGGTGGGGCACGACCAGGCGTAGACACGAACTGCGGCCCGGCCGGTCTGGATGGCCGATTCCAACAGAACCTCGTCACAGGCCATGTTCCAGGAGCCGGGGTGCGACTCCCCGGATTCGATGATTCGACAGCAGGTCATCAGGAGCCGTCTTCGGGGGTCCAGGACAGCACCGGGTGCCTTGCGGCCTGAACATCGTCGGGCCGACTGACCGGCGTCTGGTGAGGCGCTTCGTGCAGGAACCCGGGGTCCTCGGCGGCAATCGTGCGAATCGTCTCGGCAAACGCGTCCATTGTTCGCTTCGACTCGGTTTCAGTCGGCTCGATCATCATGGCTTCAGGGACCACCAGGGGAAAGTAGACGGTCGGCGCGTGAAAACCGAAGTCGAGAAGTCGCTTGGCGATATCCATCGCCGAGATGTCTCGCTCCTCTTTCAGCCGAGCGGCCGACGCCACGAACTCGTGCATGCAATGTTGGCCATGGGGGACTGGCAGCAGGTCGCAGATCAAGGATTTCAGGTAGTTGGCATTGAGGACCGCATGCCGGGCGACATCCCGGACTCCGTCCGGGCCGAGAGTCCTGAGATAGCAGTAACCCCGGACCAGGATTCCCACGTTGCCGAAGTGGCTGCGGACTCGACCGATCGACCGGGGAGGGTCTTCGAGCTGGAAGTGGGGGTTTCCATCATCGTCGAGGTTGCTGGTCACGATTGGTCCCGGAAGAAACTCGCTGAGTTCCTCGCGGACGGCAATCGGCCCGGCCCCGGGCCCGCCGGCGCCGTGCGGTCCGGTGAATGTCTTGTGGACATTAAAATGCATCATGTCACCACCGAAGTCACCGGGCCGGGTGATCCCCATGATGGCGTTCATGTTGGCTCCATCGATGTAGACCAGTCCACCGACGGCGTGCACTTTCTCGGTGATCTCTTCGATTTGCTGTTCGAACAATCCCAGCGTGTTGGGATTGGTGATCATGAACACCGCGGTGTTTTCGTCGAGATGTTGTTCGAGCTCAGCGAGATCGACGAGCCCGTCAGTTCCTTCCTTCAACTGGAGACATTCAAATCCCGCGATCGCCGCGCTGGCGGGATTGGTGCCATGGGCACTGCTGGGGAACAGGACTCGGCTTCTTGATTCGCCACGGGAACGAAACCAGGCCGACGCGACCAGCAGGGCAGCGAACTCGCCCTGGGCGCCGGCGGCCGGTTGCAGTGAGACGGCAGGCAGGCCGGAAATCTCGGCGAGCATCTTCTGCAAGTCATACAGGAGTGCCAGCATTCCCTGCTGGTCGTTGATTCGCTGGTAGGGGTGCAGGTCGACCAGACCGGGCAATCCGGCAAGACGTTCATGCCGCTTGGGGTTGTACTTCATCGTACAACTGCCCAGTGGATAGAAGTGCGTGTCAACCGACATGTTCAGTGTCGACAGGTTGTGGAAGTGGCGGATCACGTCGGCTTCTGTCAACTCGGGCAATGTCGGTCGCTTCTCCCGATCGGCTGTTGCCAGGTGTTGCGATGGCACCAGCTCATCGAGGGGCTGAAGCGGAACATCACAATCCGGGAACCGCGCGGCGCGACGGCCCGGACGGGAGAGAGCAAACAGCAATTCGGTGGCAAGGGAATTACGCATGGTGGTCAGGGCTGACTGCTGAGTTTTGCGGGTTCAGTGGCCAGGGCATCGACAAGCCCATCGATCTCCTCGCGGGTTCGCTGTTCGGTGACGGCCACCAGGAGAGTCTCTTGGGCGGCAGCATCGCCAAGAGACGCTGTCAGACGAGGAAATCGCGCCAGTGTCGGGCCGAGATCGAAGCCGGCTGCCGCCGCACGATCGATCACGCTCTTGGCACCATCCCGACAACGAATCGTGAATTCCTTGAAGAACGGACGATCAAACATCAACTCGATCCCGGGCAACTCGGCCAGGCGTTGGGCAGCGTAGTGAGCCTTGCGGCAACACAGCTGCGAAACTTCGTTCAGTCCTTCCCGGCCCAGCAGTGCGAGGTAAACGGTGGCTCGCAGAGCGAGCAATCCCTGGTTGGTACAGATGTTACTCGTCGCCTTTTCACGCCGGATGTGTTGCTCGCGGGCCTGGAGGTTCAAGACGTAGCAGTCGCGTCCTTCCCGGTCGGTTGTCTGGCCGATCAAGCGCCCGGGCATCTGGCGAACAAATTCCTTTCGGCAGGTCAGCAGGCCCAGGAACGGTCCCCCGTACTGTGCCGGAATTCCCAGCGCCTGGCCCTCGGCCACCGCAATGTCGGCTCCGCAATCGGCCGGTGACTTGAGCAGTCCCAGGCTCAGGGGGTCAAAGCAGACGACGGCGAGGCTGCCGGCATCGTGAGCCGCCTGGCACAGTGGCGCGACGTCTTCGAGACCACCGAAGAAATTGGGATGCTGGATGACCAGGCAACACGTTGTGTCATCAAGAGCCTCTGAGACGATCGAGACATCGGCGAAACCGTTGGGAGTGGCGACAATTTCGAGTTGGCATTCGAGATTGTCGAGATAGGTCTCCAGCACTTGCTGGTATTCGGGGTGGAGTGACCCGAGAACCACGACGCGACCATGGCGGCGGGTGACTCGCATTGCCATGAAAACTGCCTCGCTGACGGCCGTGCCGGCCTCGTAGAGACTGGCATTGGAGATGTCCATGCCGGTGAGTTGGCAGATCAGCGTCTGGAACTCAAAGAACGCCTGCAGGCTGCCCTGGCTGGCCTCGGCCTGGTAGGGAGTGTAGGCGGTGTAGAATTCGCCTCGTGATGCGATTTCATCGACGGCCGCCGGGATAAAGTGATCGTAGACACCACCGCCCATCAGGCAGATCCGCGCGGCAGTACCGCTGTTGGCAGCGGCGAGTTGTCGCAGGTGTGCTTCCAACGCCGGTTCGGACAACCCGCCGGGAAGATCGAGTGGCCCGTCGAGTTGCAGTCGGTCGGGGATCTGGGAGAACAACTCGTCGATCGAATCGGCGCCGATCGCGTCGAGCATTGCCGCGATTTCATCGGGGGTGTTGAACAGGTAAGCCACGGGGTTCTCGGTCGGAAAAACGCAGCGGACCAGTCGATGACACGAGGTGCTAGTGACCGGCGGCGTTGCAGTGGGTGCGGTAAGCGATTTCGTTGAGCAGCGATTCGGCCGCCGTGGCGTCGCTGACGGTCATCCGGATCATCCAGCCCCTCCCGAAGGGGTCCTCGCTCAACGCGTCGAGATCATCCGGCAGTGCCGTGTTGATCTCGGTGACCTCGCCGGTCACCGGCGCGTAGAGATCGCTGACCGCCTTGACACTCTCGACTTCACCGAATATCTCGCCGGCGGCCAGGGCCCGCCCTGGCTCTGGCAGATCGACAAACACGAGGTCGGTCAAGTGCTCGACGGCAAAGTCGGTAATCCCGATCGTGGCCTGGTCACCGTCGAGGTGCAGCCATTCGTGGGATGTCGAGAACAACAGCGTTGCCGGATCCATCTTGTTCGAACTCCGTTTTGCCCGAGTGTGCGTCCGTGTCCAGGGCCGGTTGGCCGCTGCCGATGTGATCTCTAGCTGGGAGCCTGTGCCGATTCGTCCTGCACTTCGTACTCATCGATTTTCTCGATCCGGCGCGCGTGCCGCCCTCCCTCGAAGTCGGTCTCGAGCCAGATCTCGATCATGCGATTGATCCGTCGGTCGCCGAGCAGGTCGGCCGAGAGGCAGAGGACGTTGGCGTCGTTGTGAAGCCGGCTCATACCAGCCGTCAGATCATCGTGGCAATTTGCCGCACGAACACCGCGGAACTTGTTGGCCACGATGCACATTCCCATGCCGGTGCCACAAATCAGGATCCCCCGATCCACGGATCCCGTCGAGACCGCCCGGGCAACCTGTGCCGCGAAGTCGGGGTAATCCACACTTTCTCCGGAATCGGGGCCGCGGTCGTCGGCGTCGTGTCCCAGGTCCGACAGCAGGGACAGGACCTTTCCCTTGACGGCGTGTCCGCGATGGTCGCTAGCAACGGCAATCTTCATGAGCAATCTGTTGAGGAGGCGAGGAATTAAAAACCAAAAAATCCAGTCGGGGAAAGCGGCTTCCGTGAATCAGTTCATCACTTCTGTGAGCAATCTGTCGAGGTTTTCTTCGATCGCATTACAGCAGGCGGTGTAGATCTCGTTGGATCCTCCGATCGGATCGTCGATGTCCCCACCGCCGGCGTCGAGGAGTTGAATCCGGGAGGCGGTCTCGGGCCAGAGACGGAGAACCGAATCACGATGGCCACGTGTCATCGTGACCAGATGATCGGCCTGTGCCGCCAGATCACCGGTCAACGGTTGGCTGACGTGCGACGAGAAATCGACTCCCCGCTCCCTAAGACTCTCGGCCGCTCCCGGGCTGACCGGACTTCCCCCGTAGGCGGCCACGCCGGCCGATGCCACCAGGAAACCCCGTTCAATCAACTCTCCATCCCGGCATTGTAACCGCTGTGTCAGTAATTTGCGAAACAACGCCTCGGCCATCGGACTGCGGCAGGTATTGCCCGTGCAGACGAAGACGATGACGCGACTGGCCAGTCGCATCACCGTCGCCTGGCCGACCACGCCGGTTCTGGTAACTTCCCAGTTGTCTGTTCGCACGCGGATCCACGTGTCGCCTCCTTCGAAACGAGGCGGTCCCGCGTTGAGAATCAGCGCCGCGGGGCCCTGCTGCTCGGTGTCCGGGTCTCTGGTTGCCGTCATCGGGTGGGCGCAACCAAGAAGGACTCCATCGACTTCGTCCAGGAGGCCCCGAGGCACTTCGTGAACCGGTACCCGCAGTGGGAGCCGTTGCTCCCGGCTCACCCAGTTCCACCAGGTTGTTTCCCAGTCGCTCGGCGGTGTGTTTCCGGGATCGAGATCAATCACGACCGGTCCGGGCCAGCAGCGACGGGTCAACCGCAGGGCCAGTGGGCTGGGGGGCAGGGAGGCCGGCAGCAATGCCTCGGCAGTTGCCGCGATCACGGTCGGGGTCATCGCGGGAGACTCATCGGATGCCGCAAGCAGGAGTCCGACGGCCTCGGGGGACGTGATCGAGGCAAGCAACTGGTATCCCGCCTCGTCCGGGACAACCACCAGGCCACCGTCCTTGAGAACATTGGCGGCACGGACAACTGCTCGAGATGTCGCCTGGCCGTCGCCGTCGCGGATGTCGATGACCTCACTCATCAAGCTTTAATGCCTCTTGTCGCGGGAATGCGATCGTCAATCGTGGTAACGCGAAAGACTCCAGTCCCGAGCCAACTCAACGAGTGTTTGCAGTGTCTGGGGGTTGGCGCTACAGGCGACGATTCCCGGCAGCCTCAACATGTCGGCCCGGTCGTCCATCCACAGTTCTTCGAAATGCACCCGCTCTCCATTGTGGACCCAGACGGCGTCGCCACCCAGGATACGAGCAATGTGCAGTGAAACGGGAAAGTCGTAGATGTTGGGCGAGTGGATCAAAGATCCTCCGAATTCGCCGCAGGCCAGCAGGGGGTAAATGCTCCCGGGCATGTCGTCGGGTGCGACACCTTCCAGGCCGGTTGCCGTCACATCCAGGGCCCGCGCCGCGTCGTGCTGCTGGAAACCGATCAGGTAGATTCGGTTTGAATCGGGCCGCGTGGCAGCTTCGATTGCCGGAATTGCATCGATGACCTCGCGGGCCGGTCGCAACGGGTTGTCGGGACCGCACGTGATTCGCTCGCCGATCGCTTCGACCCACGTGCCGTGATCGCCCATTTCAGGCAGAAACACCAGGGAATAGTGCAGCGTGTCCGGCGTACGCAGCGACAGCATCACGGCGTAGCCGTTGCCACTGTGGTCGCGGTACTGCCGTGTCCCATCAATCGGGTCCAGTGCGATTGTGCAGGGAGCATCATCGGCGAACAGGTGCAGATCGCCATTTTCCTCCTCGGCCTCGATTCTTGCTTGCCGAAAGATTGGATCCCTGTCCCGCAACGCCGCCACCAGGATTTCCTGGACGCTGATGTCGGCCAGTGTCAGTGCGTCGGTGAGGTGGCTGCCGGATGTCTTTCCGGGCAGGGCGATATTGAAACCACGGATCCGCTTTGCCAGCGCGCCGCTCCAGCGAAGGACTTCGGGCATCTCGCGTGAGAGTGCAGAGGTCAGTTCGGTCAGTTCCATCGTCGAACTCGTTGCCAGCAAGGATTGTAAGTGCCAGTCTCGGAAGACGCTTCCTGGATGACGGGATCGATGCTTTCGATCCACTCGGTTGTCTCGTGGAATCGCCCGGGGTGTCCCGACATTCCCGACGGCGACCACACGAGATTAACGCATAGTGCGTCCGGAGGGAATCAACCCGGTTTGCCGGGAACCGGGCTGGCGATAGGATGCAGGTGCGAGAATCTCGATGGAGACCGAGTTGATGAAACGTGGCAGGAAGTTCGCGACACGCCGTCTGGCCCCGTTCAGCGTGTTGGCACTGGTCCTTGCGGCCTGGCCGGCGGCTGGACCGGCAGCGCATCGCCTGGCCGCTCCCGGGGTAACCAGCCTGACAAACCCCAAGGTCGAATTCCAGGTTGCAGACCAACACCATGTTGTCCTCAAGAACGGCGACATCACCGCGATCATCGTTGACAACGCTGCGGTCAACGATGGCCAATTACAGGCTGCTCATCGCGCCGGCTACAACGGGTTGGCCCAACTGGGACACCGTCGCCGCAAGCAAAACCTGTTCCGGGCGCCTTACGCCGGGATCAACTTCGAGCACATCCACGATGGCACGCTGGCTGTGGCCCGGGAGAAATTCGAGCCCCGGGTTGTGCCGATGCAACTGCGAGTCATAGATTCTTCGACGGTCGAGCTTTACCAGCGGCCGACGGTGAACTGGAAACTCGAGAGTTGCGGCCGCTATCGGTTGTTGCCTGATGGAACGATCGAATACACGTTCGAGTGCATTCCTCGGGCCAGGACATTTCACCAGGGATTCATCGGGCTTTTCTGGGCCAGTTACATCGACGGTCCCGAGGACAAAGCGATTCATTTCCGTGGCCGACGATCTGCTGCGCGGTCGGGAACCAAATGGGTGAAGTCGCTGCCGCCTGCCCACGGCACCAACAGCACTCACCCGCCCGTCGGCGGTCGGCTTCCCACGATCGTGAAGGATTTTCCCCTGACCCTGGTCAACCATCCTTCAGAGTATGTCCATGCCGAACCGTGGTTCTTCGGTGTCAGTCATGGAATGGCCTTTGCGCAGATCTTTCGAGCCCGGGATGGAATCTGGATTGCGCAGTCGCCAACCGGCGCCGGTGCGACCAATCCGGCCTGGGATTTTCAGTGGTTCGTACCTGGATACAAGGTTGACGAGGCGTACGGATTCGTGATGCGGGCCATTTATATCCCCTACAAGAGCCGCCGACAGGTGGCCCGGGCCGTTCGGCCGCACCTGGATGCACTCAACCCGTCGCCCGCGCCGCGCCGCCGGCGTGCGCCTCGATCCAGGTGATCAAGCGGTCGGCGACATCGATCGAGTTGATCCGGGCAAGGGCTCTCCAACCGGGAACCGCGTTGATCTCGAGTACCATCCGCCGGCCCTCGGCATCGGTGATCAGGTCGACCCCGGCCAGAACGGCCCCGGTTGCCGTTGCCGCCCTGCGGGCCAGCCCAATGTCTCGATCATCCGGTGACCACGCTTCGGCCAGCCCGTGCTGAGAAATGTTGGTCCGGAAATCCTCGCGGGCACGCCGCCGCATGCCCCCGATGACCTCGCCTTCCAGCAGCAGGACGCGGTCGTCGAATCCGCCGTGGTCGATGAATTCCTGCAGATACAACACCGCCTGCAGGCGTTCGATAGTACGAAACGTGCGGAGGGCGAGTTCTGGATCATCGACACGCAGGATTCCACGTCCCTCGGCTCCGAAGATCGGTTTCACCACCACGTCGCCGCCGAGTCTGTCGAAGGCCCGCATTGCCTCGTCCGATCCTTCGCAGACAATCGTTTCCGGGACCGGAACACCAGCGGTGTGAAGTTTGGCCGTGGTGAGGTACTTGTCGACGGCACACTCGATCGAACGCGGCGGGTTGAGAAGGTGGACTCCGAGTTGTTCCAGGCGGGCCAATGCGTTCATCCGGAACACGACCTGTTCGAGTGAGCCGGGGGGCATTGTCCGGACGATGACTGCATCGACACCGTCGAGTTCACCCGCGGCATCGCCGACGGTTTCCCGGGACTCCGCGGTGGAAATCGACGCCAGGAGTTGGGGAAACCGGACTCCACGACACTCATGGCCTCGCCGGCTCGCGGCCCGCTGGAGGTCGGTGAGGTACCAGCTGCCGCTGTTACAGAGGACGGCGATTCGCACGTGTGGCGGTTCCCGCAAGAAGATCGAAAATCAGGATCGTCTGTTCAAAGCCCGAAGCTCTCGGAAAGAATTTCTGGCGAGACGTGCCCATGGCGGTGGACTCGTCCCGAGTCGACGTTCATCAAGGTGATCACCGCCGGGCTGAAGAGGTATGGGTCGATCTGGTAAAAATCGTGGCCCGCACCCGCGAAAATCTCCAGGAACGGCCGTCCGTGGGCATCGGACGCTGAGGAGGGCACCCGGGGAACAATCTCGGCTAACGAATTGTCATCCCCGGTGACCCACAACGTCACGTGGCCACCATAGAGAATTGCGTCGTTGGTTCGACCGATGCCCGCAAGGTCGTCAGCGGCGACCGGAGGAAGCGGAGTGGAGCCGAATCCCGAAACCACCCGCGACATGTCGAACTTCAGTTCATGCAGCTTGTGCAACGCGGTTTCCACGCTGCGAGCCACGACCTGGACCGTGCCGGCCTGGCTGGCTGTCGGTGCCACGGCGAGCAGGGTGCGGTCGGCGCCGACGCGTGTTTTCTCTGCAATCGCGTCGACGACGGCCTCGTCGGGAAGACGGGCACTCTCGAGAACGCCGACACAGACCTGTGCAGACTCGGCTCCCTGGATGTCCTCGAACAATTTCTCATGGGCCGCCGCAGCCCTCATCGGCCCCGAACCCATCCCGAAATAATCCCCCTCGCTGATCTGCCAGCCCGCGTACTGGCTGGCCAGGCAGGCGGCAACCGGGGCATCGGTGGCGACCTGCACATGGGGCCAGCCATCGGCGGGCAGGGGGCCTGGCCCGATCGTCACACGACCCAGGTCGGCCAGGCACAATCGGGCCAGGGCGATGCCGGCGTCGAGTCCACCAGCGACGTCGACTCCCATGTCGATCAAGCGGCAGCCGTTGCTCAGCTGGTGTTCACAGCCACGCAGATCCTCGATCGTCGCCAACAGCGTCTCGGCCAGTTGCCAGGCACGGTCATTCAGCAGCAGGCCGGGTTCTCCCACAACTAGTTCTCCGTGGCGGCCTTGGTCGGCAAAGCAGGCGCCGGCCGTGTCCCGGCAGGCGGTTTCTTGAGGTAGGAGGGCAGGGCACGGGGCTGGAACCGCATCCGGATCGGTCCCTGGCAGCATTCGCACATCTTGACCTCGTACATCGGGATCGAGCAGATGTCACACCAGTAGTCGAAGTATCGCCGGATCTCCTTGTTCTTTCGCTTGTCGACGGTAAAGACCATCAGCACCTGCAGGTAGGGGATACCGCGGCGCCGAAAACCGACGAGGTCAACCCGCCGGTTCCGCAACCGCTTGTCCTGGTAAAAGGCCCGGCCGCGCCAGTCGGGGATGATCGGGATCAACTCGCCGGAAAGCGATTCCAGCACGACCTGTTTGTCGAAATCGCTGCTGGTCTTCACTCCCCGGCGTCTCAGCGCCTCCCTGAGCAGCACCACGCGGCCGGAGAACAGCTGCTTGTCGATTGCCGTTGCCGGTGGCTTTGACCTTGCCGAAGCGGTGGTGTTCGGCGGCGGAGGATCGGCCATCCCTGTGGCGGTCGTCATTCCGACCTGGACGCCGATCAGGGCAAGCAGGGCTAGCCGACCGGTGGGGCGTGACACTGGGTTACTCCGGCGTGCGGCCGATGGCGATGAATCGCAGGCTGAGCTTCGTCGCTCTGGTCTTGGCCCTGGCAGGGGTCGAGACATTGAGGATCCAGAAGTCGTGGTCCTTGTCGTGCGAGATCGTTGCGGCTTTGATCGGTTTCTCGGCAGGCAGCATCGAGAAGATCGCCGGATGAGTTGATCCACTGGCACCGGCACTTTTTTCTGACAGGTCGTCAAATCCCGAGATCGGCTTGGGATCGGTGTCCCTGGCCGCTGGAATGCCGAGCAGGAAATCGGCCAGATCACTTGTGCCGACGTGATTGCCATCTTCGGGCTGTTGCCCGTACCGCAGCGTGTAAACGCCAGGTTTCATTTCCTGGCCCCGGAAGTCGGTGTAGCCGGTCTTGTCCTGTACCTGCAGCAGGCCAACGAGTTGACCTGGCATGAAGGGATACTTGACCGAGAGGGATGGTTTGAACTTGTCCCGGATCGGAATGTCCTTGACCAGCCAGATGGTGCAGACCGGTCCCTTGGGCCCGGCAATCTGAAAACCGGTCGCATTGAGTCGGGCGGCAATCTTGGGGGCGGTGCCCTTGGGAAGAGTCTTGGCACGGCCGAGCTTATGACTCGGGGCGGCAGCTGTCGCCAGCAACAATCCAGCTGGAATCAACAGGACAACCGGAACCAGCAGGGCAGACAATCGACGTTTCATCAGGGAAACTCCGGGGGGTCAACAAGAGGTCACGCCACCTCCTGCAAGCGTCACCGTGAGAGGTCGCCGCCATTGTACCGGACCCGCGCGTCCTTTTCAGCAGACACCCGTCGTGGCTGTTCCAGAGGCGACAAGGCCACCGGACGAAGCGGAACCAGAAGGCCTGGCTGCGTCGCCGCAAAAACGACCGGGGCTTTGTGGCCACCGGCCGAGACCGCCTCTAGCGACGGAAGGTTGCCAGGAACGCACTGCGGGTGCTGAAGTTGGTGAACCGACGACCAAGCCCTTTGCCCTGGAAAGACATCTTCAGGCTGAAAGCCGGGCTGAAGTTCTCGACCTTCACCAGCGGCTGGTAGTAAACCACCTCGTTGGTGCAGACGCAGTCCGCCAGTGTCAGTGCTCGTGTCTTGATTTCGGCGATCTTACCGGCCGAGAAGATGGCCTGCTTCTTCAGGTGATTGTTCTTGAGCTGGATCGGTGCGCGTTCGACCCGGACAACGTGCTTGGTGTAGGTCTTGGCAGTGTCCTTGACGAATTCGACCATCGCCGCGAATTGCTCGGATGACGCCTTGGAATCGACAAGGATCACTGATTTCATCTTGCCGGCCGCTAGTGGGAAGACCCCGTCGTAGCCGATCGTGCTTTCCGCTGTGACAATCACGGCGGCACCGATGCCATCGAGGTTGATACCTTTCCACTCGCCCTTGTCGATCTTCCAGGCCATCAGGGCTTCTTTTCCTGCAAGGCCCATTTCGGCGTTGGCGAAGCAAGGCCCGGTGTAGACACTGCAGGTGCGGGCTTCGACATACTCGCCGGTGATCTTCGCGGCGTGTCCGGTGGTCGCGAACACGAACAACAAGCCGGCAGCGGTGGCCAGCGATAGATGACGCATGTCCAAAATCCTCCAGAAGCAGATAACCGGGGGCGAGCATCGGCCATGAATCCCGTGGCCGCACGCCGTGATTCTCTCACGGTCGGTGAGGTCAGTCAACGTGATGATGCGAAAAAAACCCCACCGGTTCCGCTGACGGACCTGGTGGGGCGAAAGGTCAGGGCGAGATGCCTGTCGATCAGGATCGCCGGTGGCTTCAGGGAGCTTCGTAGCAGCTGCGGGCGGGATTGGTGCAGTGTTCCCCGTCGCAGAGCCCGTCATCGGGTCCGAAGATCGTCTGGGTCTTGCCGCACCAGAAGTCACCGTCTCCGGTCGCCTTCTCGCCGGGCGGCATTCCAGCATTGGTATACAGCCCCTTGGAGAGCAGGCTGCGGCAACGGGTCGACGTGTTGAGAACCTTGAGTTCTTCGGCCATGGTTTACAGAGCTCCTTCCAGCTTATCGACCGCCCCGAGCAGGGCGCGCTTGACGGCGGTCCGGGCCAGTTGCACCTTGTAGGCATTCCCCGAAAGCGGGGTCGCTTCGGCAACGGCGATCTCACCGGCTCGACCGGCAGTTTCTTCATCAACCGGCAGGCCAACCAGGCTCTGCCCGGCCTCGTGGGCGGTCCAGGGCGTGGGGGCCACGTGACCCATCACGATCCTTGCCTCGCGAACCACGCCGCCGTCGAGGTCGAGTGTGGCCGCCGCGGATGCCAGGGGCCAGTCGAGGCCTTCCAGTTGCAGGACCTCGTAGGTCGAACTGACCAACGCCTGGGCGTCGGGCAGGCGGACGTGCGAGATCATCTGGCCGGGTTCCAGGACCGAGATGCCCTGGGATTGGACCTTTGGCGTCACGAAAAACTGTTCCAGCGGCAGCCACTCGTCTGCCGTCGGTTCGGGGCCGATCACTCGGACCTCCGCTCCCCAGGCGATCAAGGCCGGGGCAAATCGTGAGGCACTGACGAACTTTGCCGGTCCCTGGTTGCCCAGGACGGCGTGATAACGGTTGTCACCGGAGGCGACCAACGATTCGCCGTCCTCCAGTCCCAGGAGCCCGTAGCCGTTACGGAAGTACCAGCAGTTGGGCAGGTGGCAGAGGTCGCCACCCAGGGTGCCCATCGACTGGACCTGGATCGAACGCGTGCCGTCAACGACGTCCAGTAGCGATCGGTAGTCGGCGAGCATCGGGTGCTCGGCGATGTCTTCCAGGGTCGTCAAAGCGCCGACGATGACACCGGTCCCGTCGGCGGTGATTGCCTGCATCGAATCGACGTTCTTGATGTCCACGACGCGTTGCGGGACCTGGAGATCTTCCTGCAGGAGGGAGATCAGGTCGGTTCCACCGGCCAGGATGGCCGTGTTCGCGTCGTGGTCATTGAGCAGGTCAAGGGCTTCGCCCTCGCTCTGCGGTCGGGCATACTCAAAAGGTCTCATGCTTGACCTCCTTTCAGAGCCTCTACGACTCGCTGGGGAGTCAACGGCAGGACGGGAACGCGAACGCCGGTCGCGTTGGCGACGGCGTTGGAAATCGCCGCTCCAGTGGAGATGACCGGGGGTTCACCCAGTCCCACCACGCCCCGTTCGTACTCGCTGTCGGGCTGGTACATTTCGACGACCAGTTCGCCGATGTCGCCGATTCTCGGCAACTTGTAGTTCTCCAGGTCGGCGTTGATGAACCGACCCGTGCGGTTGTCCATGATCCGCTCTTCGGAGAGAGCATAGGCGATGCCCATGATCAGTCCGCCTGACACCTGGCTGCGGGCGGTCAACTCGTCGATGATCAGCCCGCAATCCTGCACGGCGACCAGCTTGTTGATCCGTACGATTCCCGTCTCGGTGTCGACCGACACGTCGGCCATCTGGACGCCGGCGACCCCCTGGGAGGTCAGACCGTCGTTCTTGGGACCCTGTCCCTGCACTTCCAGGGGCATGGGGCCCAGGAGACCACAGGCCTGTTTCCAGCTACAGACGGTCTTTCCGGCCGAGAGGATCTTGCCACCCTTGGCCGAAAGCGAATCGGCCTTGACCTTGTACTTGGCGGCAACCAGGTCGTAGATCTTCCAGAGTGCCTCCAGTCCGGCGCGGCGGAGAGGTCCGCTGACACCGCCGACGGTGATCGAACCGCCCGACGGGTTGGCTTTCGGGTAACTGTTGTTCCCGATGTTGACTTTCACGTCTCTCACGCCCAACCCGAAGGTTTCGGCAAGAGTGATCGCGATCACCGTTCGCGTTCCGGTCCCCAGATCCTGGCTGCCCAGGAACGTTTCGACGGCGCCGTCGGGGTGGATCTTGACGGTGCAGGTTGTTGCCCCGGCGCGACCGCCCCAGCGATGAATGGCCATGCCCAGACCCCGCTTGACGGGACCCTTGCCGCCCTTGCCGTGAGCGTGCCACTTGGCCTTCCAGTCGATGAGCTTGGCACCGATCTTCATTTCCTCGGCATAGACATCCGGCTTGGGTGTCTTATCGAGGTTTTTCATGAAGATGTCGTAGCTGTCAGCACCCATCTTTGCTGCCAGGTCATCAACGACCGTGTCGGTGATGGCACACAACTGCGGGTGCGGGGGAGCCCGCCACGCCCGGTTCGGGCCACAGTTGGTCGAGATGCCCGTTGCCTTGCGGTTGCGGTTGGGAATCCCGTCGAAGCAGTAAGGTGTCTGTGAAAGCGCGATCGTACTGCCAGCGATTCCACTGGTTCCCCAGTGATGGCTGTCCCAGACGGTGATGTTACCATCGGCATCGGCAGCGATCGTCACCTCGGCGAAACCGCTCGGACGCGTTCCGCCGATCTTCAACTCGGTGGCGCGATCGAGCATCAGCCGCACCGGCTTGCCGGCCTTCTTGGCCAACTGGGCACAGACCACGCCCCACTGGTCGGCTGCGAATTTCGAACCGAACCCGCCACCGATGTAGTTGCAGGTGATCGACACGTTGCTCGCGTCCAGTCCCAGCGGTCCGGCGAACTGGCCGCCGGTGCCCGAGACATTCTGCGTCGAGAGGTGGA
Source organism: Planctomycetaceae bacterium (assembly GCA_002726205.1). Taxonomy (GTDB): domain Bacteria; phylum Planctomycetota; class Planctomycetia; order Planctomycetales; family Planctomycetaceae. The sequence continues at coordinate 69,438 of PBSL01000058.1, forward strand.
CGTTGAGCTTGTCCTTGCCCTCCCATTCGCAGTGCGAACCGTGGGGTTCCAGGCACATGTGCGAGATCGTCGCGACCCCGTAGTAGCCCTTGTGGACGTGCTTGGCGGCCTTCAGGGCCGCTGCCACATCGCCCTTCTGGTTGTCACCCAGCGGCTTGGTTCGCTTGGCCTTGGCGGCACCGGGAAGGTCTTCTTCGTCGACGAAGTGAGGCTTTGCCTCGTAGGTGACCTTGATTGCCCGCACACCATCCTCGGCCTGTTCCGGTGTATCGGCAGCCACCGCGGCCACGATCGTACCGTCCCAGCGGACTTCCTTGTCGACCCCGTTGAAGACGTGCACGGCACGGACCCCGGGAGTCTTTTCGGCTGCGGCCACGTCCAGGGCCTTGATGACGGCGGCCCCGCCCTTGAACGTCAACAGACGGGCGTACAGGGTGCCGGCGGTGTTGATATCGGCGGCGTATTTCGCTGATCCGGATGCCTTGTCGACACCGTCGAGCCGCGGAATATCCTGTCCGATCAGGGTGTTGTCTTTACGTGCTTTCCAGGCAACTTTCCGTTCTGCCATGGTTCACTTCCCCCCTTTCGCGAGTTCCAGGGCACACTGGGTGATGCCCTGGTAGGTGCCACAGCGGCAGATGTTGCCGCCCAGCCCCTTGCGGATCTCGGCAAGCGAGGCCTTCGGGTTCTTGTTGAGGAAGACGCGGGTGGCCACGACAAAGCCGGGCGTGCAGAAACCGCACTGCATCGCATCGTGCTTGACGAAACCGCTGATGACCTCGTCAACCTTCTCGCCACTGCGAAGCGACTCGACGGTGAGGATCTTCTTTCCCTCGCATTCGATCGCCAACCGGCTGCCGGCCAGGACCGCCTTGCCGTCGATCATCACCGTGTCGGCTCCATCGGCAGACCGTTCGTCCACCTCCTTGCAGCCGGTCAGGTTCAGGTCGTTGCGCAGGACATGCAACAGCGTGACCCGCGGCTCGACTTTGACTGTGTGATCCTTGCCATTGACGTTCAGCGTCACGTTCTGTGCTGCTGCAGCAAAGACATTCGCCTTCACGTTCGCAGCGGCCGTTTCCTCAGTTCCCTGCGTCGCCATCGCCGTGGCTGTGGCGGCGGCGGCAGAGCCTCTCAGGAAATCGCGACGGCTGAAGCCCGGCCCGCTGCGATCTTGATCGTCCCGGTCCCGCATGGACTTCGTTCTCCTCAACAGTTGCCAAACACGGACTCGATTCCGAGTCATTCCATACGCTCGGCATCCTACCGACGAGGCAACCGGTTCTCAATGAAGCGAGGAGAAAAAGTGGCCGAAGAATCCAGATCAGCCGGTGATGGCGAACGGGGCCTGGATCGCCGTCGACGAGCCGGTCGAGTACTACTGCCCCAGTTCTTCGTCACTGAGGTCGCTGACGAACATGGCACCGGGTGCGTGAGTGATCGCCAGGGGGAGATCCGCCGCGGCGAGAACTGCCTGTGGGGTCACTCCACAGGCCCAGAAGACCGGGAGTTCGTCGTCGGCCACCGGGACCGGGTCGCCGTAATCGGGCCGGGCGAGATCGGAAATGCCGATCAACCCCGGGTGGCCGATATGAACCGGTGCCCCGTGGACCTCGGGATAGCGTGATGTGACCTGCACGGCACGGATGGCCTCGGCCGGAGCGTAGGGTCTCATCGACACGACCATTGGGCCGGCAAATACCCCGGCGGGATGACAGGCCACGTTGGTGCGGAACATCGGCACGTTGGTTCCTTGCTCGAGGTGGCGGATCGGCAGCCCCGCCCGGGACAGGGCGGCCTCGAACGTGAATGAACAGCCGATCAGGAAACCAACCATGTCATCCTGCCAGCGGTCGGAAATATCAGTTGGCTCGTCAACCAGCTCCCCGTGTTCCCAGATCCGGTAGCGTGGCAGGTCGGTACGGATGTCGGCGTCGGGAGCGATTGTCGAGGGCAGGGGGCTGCCCGGTTCGGTGACGTCCAGTAACGGGCAGGGCTTGGGGTTTCGGCGGCAAAACTGCAGGAAATCGAACGCGTGTTCCCGCGGCAGGATGACCAGGTTGGCCTGGGCGAAGCCCGGAGCGAGTCCGGCGGTGTGATCGGTGAACGATCCCTCGCGGCAGGCCTGTCGAACGGCCGCGGAGTTGGTCAGCGTGGTACGGTCGATGGACATGAGGCCACTCTACGTGCTGGGTCGATTCGTGTCTTTCGTTTCTCGTCCCTCTCGGTTTACCATGGTCGGGTTGTCAGTACCAAGTCGAGGAAGACAATGAGCAGTGTCGAGTCGATGGAATCACAATTTGTCCGCGCCGGTCGGGTCGAATGGGTCGGTGTGGCCACCGAACCGAAAGGACCGCTGGAGGTTGTCCAGGAGTGCCGGATCGAGGCCGATTCGGGAATCGTCGGTGACCACCACGCCGGTTCCGGTGACCCGCAACGCCAGGTGACGTTGATCCAGCACGAGCACCTGGCCACCGTCGCCGGCCTGAGTGGTCACGAGAGTGTCGATCCCGGCAAATTGCGGCGCAACGTCGTCGTCAGCGGCATCAACCTGCTGTCGCTGCAGGATCGGACGTTCCGGCTGGGAGAAGCCCTGCTCGAGGGGACCGGTCCCTGTGAACCATGCGACCGGATGGAACAGAACCTGGGTCCGGGTGGCTACAACGCCATGAACGGGCACGGTGGAATCTGCGCCCGTGTGCTCGAGGCCGGAACGGTCCGGGTGGGCGACGCGGTCAACGCGGCGTCTCGATCACCCGACCCGTCTCAATCCTGATCTCCTCGAGCGGACGATCCTGGCCGTCGGTTGCGGCCTGCCCGATTGCCAGCAGGTTCTGCAGGCTTTCGTCGTCGGCCGTCTGGCCGAAGGCGGTGTACTGGCGGTCGAGGTGGGGAACGCGGGCGAGGCAGAGGAAGACCTGGGATCCGGCCGAGTTGGGGTCGTTGGTGCGAGCCATCGACATGACACCGGCCTCGTGCAACCGGTCGTTGAACTCGGCATCGATCGTGTAACCTGGTCCCCCGGTTCCGGTTCCCTGTGGGCAGCCGACCTGGGCCATGAACCCGGCGATGACCCGGTGAAAGACGATGCCGTCGTAGTATCCAATTCGAGCAAGACCGATCAGGTTACGGCAGTGCCCGGGGGCCACGTCGGGCCAGAGATCCAGGGTGATCCGTCCCGTGGTCGTCTGGAACTCGACCTGGTAATCGGTTGTCGAAAGATCGATTTCTTCCAACGCCTTGTCCACTTCCTCGCGGCGATTTTCTGCCATGATCGGTCCCGTCAGATCCAGGGGAAACTCGAATGGTAAGCGGTCGGATGGCCGGTCGCCAGTAAGCGACGATTTGACCGGGAGGGTCAGCCCGGTCCAACGCCACCGCCGCCGGGGGTGCGGATCGTCAGGATGTCGCCGGCGCTGGCATCGATCTGCACCTTGCCACCGAGGTCCTGCTCGACATCATCCCCGTCGCGAAGCAGGGTGTTTTCGCCCAGTTGGCCCGACCCGCCGCCGTCGAGTCCGAAGGGGGCGTGGGGGCCGCGTCGTTCCGAGAGGATCGAGACCGAAAGCGGCTTGAGGAATTCGATGCGGCGAACGATCCCGGCACCTCCCCGATGACGGCCGGCACCGCCGGATCCGTGGCGGATCGAGAACTCGTGGAGCCGTACCGGGTAACGACGCTCGATCACCTCGACGTCGGTCAATCGCGTGTTGGTCATGTGGGTGTGAATGGCGTCGGTGCCGGCGGCGGTCGGCGTGGCCCCGGCACCGCCGCAGATCGTCTCGTAGTACCCGAACGTCTCGTCCCCGAACGTCAGGTTGTTCATCGTGCCCTGGCTGGCGGCGGCCACCCCGAGAGCTCCCAGCAGCGTGTCGACGACCCGCTGGCTGGTCTCGACGTTGCCGCCGACGACCGCGGCCGACTCGGCCGGGTTGGCCTGCTCGGGCGGGTTCAGCAGGCACTCGGGCAGTTCAATCGTGACCGGCTCCAGCACCCCGCTGTTGAGCGGGATGTCCTCGGCGATCAGGCAGCGAAAGACATACAGGCAGGCCGCGGTGACGATGGCCCGGTTGGCATTGAGATTCGAGTCCATGACCGGGCCGGTGCCGCTGAAGTCCACCCTGGCAGTTTCTCCGTCGATCGAGATCGCGACACAGATCGGGGATCCGTTGTCGAGGTGATCGGTGCGCCGCATCGTACCGTCGGGGATCCCGGCCAGGGCCAGCCTCATTTTTCGGGAGGCCGCCTGCTGGATGTGACTCATGTAGGCCTGCACGACCGGCAGGGTGTAGCGTTCGACCAGTCGGCGGAGTTGTTCCACGCCGCTGTTGTTGGCCGCGACCTGGGCCGAGACATCGGCAAGGTTGTCGCCGATGCTGCGACTGGGGAATTCCCCGTTGCCCAGCAGTTGCTCGAGTTCGGTCTCACGGGATCTGCCTGCATCGACCAGCCGAAAGTTGCGGATCAGCACGCCTTCCTCGCCGAGGTTCTTCGAGAAGGGAGGCATGCTGCCAGGGACGATCCCGCCGATCTCGGCGTGGTGGGCCCGGCTGGCGGTGAAGAACAGCAGTTGACCGCTTTCGGGGTCATGGACCGGGGTGATCACAGTGACATCCGGCAGGTGGGATCCACCGCGATAGGGATCGTTGGTGACAAAGACGTCCCCGGCGACCATCCCGGGGTTGTCGGCCAGGATTCGCTTGACCGTCTCGCTCATCGCTCCCAGGTGAACCGGGATGTGGGGTGCGTTGACGACCAGGTCACCGTCGGTCGAGAAGATGGCACAACTGAAATCGAGCCGCTCCTTGACGTTGGTCGAGAAACTGGTGCGTTGCAGTGTCAGGCCCATCTGCTCGGCAATCGATGCGAAGAGGTTGTTGAAGATCTCCAGCATCACCGGGTCGGCTGTGGTCGAAACATCACTGGCCGCGGTTTCGTCGGATTGCCGACGGATGTGCACTTCGTCTCGAATCGTGATCCCGGCCGTGTAGCCGGGTTCGATCACGACCGTCGAGGTGGATTCGCAGAGGATCGCGGGGCCGTCGATCCGGTCACCGGGATGCAGGTCATTCCTGAGAAAGACTGCGGTCTGGTGAGGCTGGCCATCAAAGACGGTTTCGGTCAACGATCGAGGTTGCGGGACCCTCTCGCGGGCATCGGTTGTCTCCAGCGGGGGGTCGGCGGTGGTCCCGATCACCTCGACGCGTGCCGCGGTGATCTCCAGTTGCCGCGCCCGGTGGACATATCCGTAGAGTTGCTGGTGCAGTTGTGCGTAGCGGGACGCGTAGTCACCGTCGTCGGGCCGTGGAACGGCGATGGCCGCCTCGACGCCCTGGTAGCGAATCTCCAGCGTTCGCAGCGGGCGAGCAATCCGTTCATCGAGAACACCCTCGGCCCGGACTTCCTCGCTGGCCTGGTCTTCGAGTTCAGCGAACACCTCTTCAAGATCGGCGAGGGTCTCATCGTCAAACGGTCGCAGCACCGACCGCTCGGCAAATCGGCGGACGTCGGCCAGGCCCATTCCGTAGGCGCTGAGAATTCCCGCAAATGGGTGCACCAGCACGTCCTGGATTCCCAGTTCAGCGGCGATGCTGCAGGCGTGCTGGGCGCCGGCACCTCCAAAAGTCACCAGAACGTAATCGGCCGGGTCGTAGCCCTTGGCGACCGAGATGTTGCGGATGGCCCGAACCATGTTGGCGTTGGCGATCTGGACAAATCCCTCGGCCAGTTCCGTCGGTGTGTAACGTCGCCCCATCGGCGAATCGGCGATCTGTTCGCAGAGCGTCTCCAGTCGCCTGGTAACAACGGCGGTGTCCAGCGGGAAAGGGAATCGTTCCGGAAGAACCCGGCCGAGATGGACGTTGATATCGGTGACCGTCAAAGGCCCTCCACGCCCGTAGCAGGCCGGTCCCGGATCGGCGCCCGCGCTCGAGGGACCGACGGCCAGCTTGACGCCATCGAAATGGCAGATGCTACCGCCACCGGCCGCGACCGTTTCGATTGCCAGCATCGGCGAGACGATTCGGACACCGGCCTTTCGCGTCTCGAATTCCCGTTCGTAGCTCCCGTCGTAGCGTGACACGTCGGTACTTGTACCGCCCATGTCGAATCCGATCGAATGAGAGAACCCGGCCCGTTCGGCGATCCGTGAAAAACCGATCACCCCCCCCGCGGGTCCCGAGAGAATGCTGTCCTTGCCGACAAAACGGTCGGCATCGATCAGGCCTCCGGCCGAGGTCATGATCTTCAGTGAACTCGCACCGAGAGACTCGCGGAGTCGGGAAACATACTGCCGGAGAATCGGGTTGAGGTAGGCATCGACGAGCGTCGTGTCGGTGCGACTGACGACCTTGATCAATGGCGACAATCGGCTCGAACGGCTGACTTCCTCGAACCCGGCCTCGCGGGCAACACGCTCGACTTGCAACTCGTGTTCGGGGTTTGCGAAGGAGTGCAGCAGGCAGATTGCGACCGATTCGATTCCGGCCGCTCTTGCCGCGCTCAATTCTGCGGCGACCGAGTCCAGCCCGGGTGGTCGCAGCACACTGCCCTCCGCGTCGATCCGCTCGTCAACTTCCACGACTCGTTCGAACAAGGGTTCGGGCTTGTGGATCACGAGATCAAACAGTCGCGGTCGATCCTGGTTGCCGATCAGCGGCACGTCGGCAAACCCCCGGGTTGTGACCAGTACGGTCCGTGCGCCCTCACGGGTCAGCAGGGCGTTGGTGCCGCGGGTGGTACCAAGCCGAACCTGTATCTCAGGAATTGGCTCGTCGAGTCGCAGGGCCAGCGTCCGGCGGATTGCCAGGATTGGGGCCTCCTCGGGAGACACCAGCTCGTAGACCGTTGCGGGAGTGACCGATGCCGGCAGCGGCTGGTCAATCGTCAATCGGCCCGTTGCGGCATCGAACGCGGTGACACGGGCCTCGACCAACGGCTGGCCGGCCGGGTCCAGGCACCGCAACGGGTAACCGACCCAGAAGTCGTCGGGGTCGGATCGACGTGACGGATCCAGTAGCCCATCCGGTCCGATCAGCTCCTGAAGCTGTCCCTTGGTGACGGCAGAACTGAGAACTTTCTGCGCGATGAGGTCGTCATCCGGGGCACGGGCGATGCAGTCGGTAAAGGTACCGCCGACGTCGATCCAGAATTCCCAGGGCTTCATGGTTTTCCTATTTAGTGGTCCGATGGGGTTCCCGGCAAGCGCGGGAGCCAGGCGGTTGCCCGCTGGAACATCGACCGCCATGATGAGCAACCCTTCGCACAAGAGCCAGTTCGGGACAGACCGTGATGAGCAGTCAACGATTGGGAGAAGCGATCGAGTTGCTGCGATCCGTCTATGGGATGAGCCCTTCCGGACTGGCCGAAGGGGCTCCCGGCCGTTGGAAGACATTGCTCGAAGTCGTCGCCGGCACGCCCGGGAAAGACAAAGATGGTGAGTCGGGAATCGCGTTGACCGAGCCGGACGCCGTCCTGGAATCGCCCCCGGAGGTCGTGCGCGACACGCTGAAACGGACCGGTCGTGATCCGCGGCGGGCCGTAGCGCTGCAGGCACTGGCCGGGTGGTGGCCCGGCGATCTGCCTCAACCCGAGTGGTGCGAAGCGGAGGTTGCCCGTCGTGCCGAATTGACCGGAATCCGTGGTATCGGTCCCGAACTGGTTGACCGGATCCTGCTGTTCGTTCTGGGAATCCGCACGATGCCGCTCTCGCGCGGACCACTCCGCGTGGTCTGCCGTCACGGGTGGTGTGGAATGGAATCCGAATACGAGGAGTGGCAGCACATTTTCCACCAGGCCTCAGGGGTTTCCGGCACGTCGCTGGAGAAGATCGTCGTCCTTTTCAACCGCGTTGGACGGGATCATTGTGGATCCCAACCCCGTTGTGACGGGTGCCCGCTGGAGTCGTTGTTGCCGGAAAGTGGCGTCTGCGAACCGGAAGGTCCTTGACCAAAGTGTCCTAAGTGCTTTGGTAGAGACGACATGCGTCTTGTGATCTGGTCGGGTCCTACGACCCTCAGAATCCGTACAGTTTCCCGTTCTTGACGTGCTTTTCTATCCGGTGAAGTCTTTTCAATTTCTCTGATCCGAATTGTGGCCCATATAGGGTTGCGGCCAAACGTGTTCTGTGCCGCGACCTTTCCACAAGAAATATCCGGCCTGCGGGGCCGGGGAGTCGGGCCATGACCAAGGAAACGTCACATTGGGATCTGGTCGTCATCGGAGGTGAGCGCGAGGGCCACAATGTTGCGGCCGAGGCGGCCTCTCGCGGTGCCCGCGTGGCACTGGTCATGCCCGGATTTTCCGGTAATGGCCGGACCGTTGGGAATCAGCAGGTCAGGATCCTGACCGGGATGCCCCGTTTCGTCGGGCCCGGGGCACTCGAAGTCACAACGAAATCACAGTCGCTGCAGCTTTCCGCGGAAACGATCGTGATCGGGATCGGCAGTCGGCCCGAGAGTCCATCGTCGTTCCTGGTCGACAATCGGTTCGTGCTCGATGCCGATTCGTTCGAGCAGGCTGTGGGGGCGCATCGCGTGGCGATTGTCGGGGCCGGTCGTGACGGCCTGCAGGCGGCGACATTGCTGGCGAGCGTTGGTGTCGATGTCTCGATCTTCGATCGACGTTACCGATTGCTCGAGGAGTCCGATTCGGAGTTGGTCGACTTGATGCTTGAATCGGTCGCCGGGGCGGGTGTCACGCTGCGATTGGGCGAGGACGTGGCCGGGGTCGAACCGACCGCGAGCGGGGCGAACGTGAGGTTAACTGGAGATGATTGCGAGTTCTTTGACCGGGCCGTGGTCTCGGTGGGGCGAAGAGGCAATACCGAATCACTGGACCTGGAGCGGATTGGTCTCGAGACCGACGAGCAGGGACGGCTGTGGTGTGACGAGCGATTCAAGACCTGGGTTGAACCGATCCGGGCAGTGGGATCGGTCATCGGCTTCCCGGTCTCGCTGAGATGTTCTCTGGACCAGGGGGCACGTTGTGCGGTCGATGTGCTGTTTGCCGGAGGATTCGAGCGCCGCCCGGCGGACGCTGTGATGGTCAGTACCAGCCAGCCGGAGATCGCGCAGACCGGGCGGACGACCGAGGACCTGGTGGCCGGCGGGGTCGATTACCAGGCGGGCCGCGTCGGATTCGACCGAAAGGCAGCCAATTCCCTGAAATTGCTCTGGAATCGGCGCAGCGGTCGTGTGCTGGGTGCTCATGCCATGGGGCCCGATGTGACAGATTCGATCGGTCGGGTCGCAGCGGCGATGCGTCGATGCCTGACTGTCGACCGGTTGCTGTCGTCGTGCGAGAACGATCGACTCCTTCGCCAGGCGGCAACGGCCGAGAGGTCTGACACCGTCGACGAGGAGGCCGTGGTCGAGCAGGGGTCGGCCTGGCGGATCGACGCGGTTTGATCAACCGCCGCCGGCTGCAGTCAGCGCACGTTGCAGATCGTCGGCCAGCGGGGCTTCGATACTGATCGCCTGTTCGGTGATCGGATGATCGAACTCCAGTGACGAGGCGTGCAGTGCCTGCCTGGCAAGGGGCGGGGCCGAGTGCTCGGCCGTCGAATCGGCCAGGCGGCGACCGTGGCGGTCCTCGCGAATTTGCCCGTGCGGGCCGTAGAACCGCTCGCCCAGGATCGGATGGCCGATCGCCGCGAGATGGACTCGAATCTGGTGCAGTCGTCCGGTCAGGGGACGAGCTTCGACCAGCGAGCAGCCGGAGAGTCGCCTGACAACGGTGAATTCCGTCGAGGCCGATCGCGGTGAGATGGCGTCGGGTTGTGCCGACATCAGGTTGGAATCCGGATCGCACACGCGCCCGATCGGGGTGTCGATCGTCACGTTGTCGCGGGCGAGATGTCCTTCAACGAGTGCGAGGTAGGTCTTGGTGATCCGCCGTTGCTGAAAGCTGATCGAGAGGTTGCGGTGAGCGAGGTGGTGTTTCGTGGTGATCAGGACTCCCGACGTGTCGCGGTCAAGACGGTGGACAATTCCGGGTCGCAACAGGCCGCGGACGGCCGCATCGCCATCGAGGTGACATTGCAGGGCATTGACGACCGTGTCGGCGCGATCGACGGCGGCCGGATGGACGATCTGTCCTGCCGGTTTGTCGATGGCCACAAGCCACCGGTCCTCGAAAAGTACACGAACCGGCAACGGGGCGGCTCGCAGGAGCTTGTCGGGTGGTTCGACAAGTCGGATCCGGATCTGCTGGCCGGGATAGACGCGGCGGTCGATCGAAACGACCGTTCCATCGACCTGGACCAGGCCGGCTTGTACGAGACGATGAATACGAAAACGGGTGTGGTTGCGGAGATTGCGTTGCAGGACCACGTCGACACGACGGCCGCTCAGGTATTTGTCCACCGCAAAGCACAGTTCCAGGGCAGTGGTCATCAGAGACTTTCAGTCGACATTGTGATTCTCAGTGGGCACAATGACTACAACGATCATAGCCCGTCGCCGTCGGATCGTCTTGTGTGAGACTTTAGACCGGAGGCGACACTGTAGGGGAGGAAGACCATGGCATCCGTCAATCGCAGGAACTTCTTGACCGGTGCTGCCGCTGGTTTTGCGACGATTGGTTCGACTCGGCTGCAGGGTGAATCGAAAAAGGCCGGGGCGAACGAGCGGGTTCGTGTGGGGGTGGTCGGAGCCGGTGGTCGCGCCCTGTCGCTGAACCGGTCGTTTGCGGAGAACGCATTCGCCGAGATCGTCACGATTGCCGATCTCGATCCCCGTCGGCTGCCTCGGGCCGTGGAGGATGTCTATCGTCTGCAGGGCAGCAAGCCGAAGACGACCAACGATTTCCGCCACCTGATCGACGATCCGTCGCTTGATGCCATCGTCGTCGGCACACCAGATCACTGGCACGCCATTCCCTCGATCATGGCCTGCCTGGCCGGCAAGGATGTCTATGTCGAAAAACCCGACAGCCACAACATCGTCGAGGGCATGCGAATGGTGGCCGCGATGCGCAAGCACAAGCGGATCATCCAGATGGGTTCGCAGCATCGTTCCACCAAGCGACTGCAGTCGGCCTTGGAGTACATCAAGACCGGGGCGCTGGGGCGGTGCCTGGTGGCGAAGGCCTGGGAGAGTTCACGTCAGGGCAGTATTGGCCATCCCAAGGACAGCCGTGTCCCAGCAGGTATCAATTACGACATGTGGTGTGGTGCGGCACCGAAAAAGCCGTTCAACGTCAACCGGTTTCATGGCCGCTGGCGGTGGTTCTTCGATTACGGCACAGGGGACCTGGGAAATGACGGCGTCCACCGGCTCGACATGGCGGTGGCCGCGTTTCAGGCCGCCTGCGAAGCCCAGGGAGAGAGCCCGCTGGGACTGCCGTCGGCGATCAGTGCCAGTGGCGGAAAGTGGTACTTTGATGACGCCCAGGAGTTCCCCGACACGCTGCAGGTGACCTACCAGTACGCGGGCCAGTCACCCAGGATCCTGACCTACGAGATGCGGGTCTGGTGTCCTTACCAGTACCTGGGAGAATCCGAGGGCTCGGCGGTCTTTGGAGACAAGGGTTACATCGTACTGGGCAACCGTCGGTGGCGGGCGTTTGACCGCAGCGGACAGGTGGCCGCCGGCGAGGGAGACAGCCACGAACGACCACACGTGCAGAACTTCATCGAGTGCATCAAGAGTCGCAAGAAGCCCTACTGTGATCTTGAAACCGTTGGTCACCCGGCCAGTGTGCTTTGCCATTCCGGCAACATCTCGGCGCGACTGGGTCGCCAGTTGCACCTTGATACGAAGACCGAGATGTTCAAGGACGACAAGCAGGCCAACGCCCTGAGGGGACGTCCCGAGTGGCGCAAGCCCTGGGTGTTGCCGGTGGTCTGAGGGGCGAAGGCGACCGGTTCGCGGTGTTCTCGGCGCAAAGCCCTCAGCGGGGTCAGGCCAGTGCCTTGGCCACGGCCTGGCGGGTCTTGGCCAGGCCTGTTCGGCAAACCGCCTCGGCGTCCTGTTTCCAGTACGTGCGGTTGAACAGTTCCAGGGAGAGCGCCACCGGGTGCCCCTTGGCTGCCAGCCCTTTCAGGACCTCGGTGACCGGTCCGACGCCGTCACCGGGATAGACGCGGTCGGCATCGGTGATTGTTGCCCGGGGTGGTTTGGCAGGATAGTCATTGACGTGGAAGCAGTGAATCGCCGGGCCGGACAGCAGTGACAGTCCGGTGAAGTCCGAGCCACCCTTGTAGATGTGGTAGATGTCGGGCAGCACACAGGCGTCGGCATGGCCACTCTCGACCGCGACCAGCACCGCCTCGCCCAGTCGCGAGAGCGTCCGGGAGAACCCCCAGACTTCCACCTGCGGTGTCACCCCGATCGATCGGCCGACATCAAGCAGGGACCGATAGCGGCGGGCCGCTGCCAGCAGGTCGAGGTTGTTCTGGCGGGTTGCACCCGCCGGCGGAGCGGCAATCCGCGTGCCGCCCAGTTGCCGTACGCGGTCCATGTCGCGGCGTGCCTGTTCGAGGGCCGCGGTTCGCTGTTTTTCGTCGTCAACGATCCACTGGGCGAACCCGATCGCACTCTCGACCTTCAATCCCGCGTCCTCGATCCGCTTCCGCAGGTCCTTCAGCGATCCGCCTTCTCGCTCGTACTGTTCGATCTCACGGATCCAGGGTTCGATGCCGTCATATCCCACTTTCCCGGCCAAGGCCACTTCCTCGACGATGCCCAACTTCTGGCCGCGGATCGTGCTCGTGTTCAGGCAGTAACGAAATCGAGCCTTCCTGGCCGGGCGAGGGGCGGCAATGGCTCGTGAGCCGGAGACCGTGGCGGCGGTGGCCAGGAGAACGTCTCGGCGAGTCAGTGGCGGAAGAGGCATGAGGTTCCTTTGGTCCCGTGCGTGACCGGGTGAGTTGAACAGGTGCGGTCGTGTTGAGGGTCGCGATCAATTCGCGGCCAGTTGCCTGAGCACCGTGTGCAGGATGCCACCGTTGCGGAAGTAGTCGATTTCGACCGGCGTGTCGATCCGGCAGGTGACGACGAAGTGAACCGAGGTACCGTCGCCACGCGTGGCCGTCACCTCGACGGCCTGTTGGGGCTTGAGGTTGTCATCGAGTGAGATGTCGAAGGATTCGCTGCCGTCGAGGTCGAGCGTATCGCGGCTTTCGCCGTCACGGAACTGCAGAGGCAGGACACCCATGCCGACGAGGTTGGAGCGATGGATTCGTTCGTAGCTTGTCGCGATCACGGCTCCGATGCCGAGAAGGTAGGTCCCCTTGGCCGCCCAGTCACGTGACGACCCGGTCCCGTACTCGGCACCAGCCAGGACAATCAGCGGCGTGCCGTCGGCCCGGTATTTCTGGGCGGCCTCGAAGATCGACATCTGTTCACCGGTTGGCAGGTAGGTGGTCAGGCCTCCCTCGGTGCCAGGGGCCATCAAGTTGCGGAGCCGGATGTTGGCGAACGTGCCGCGAGTCATCACACGGTCGTTGCCCCGCCGACTGCCGTAGCTGTTGAAATCCTCGGGCGTCACGCCGTTGTCCTGGAGAAAGAGACCGGCCGGTGAATCGGAGTTGATGGATCCAGCCGGTGAGATGTGGTCGGTGGTCACGCTGTCGTTGACACTGACCAGGACCCGGCCGTCACTGATCGCGGAGATCGGTGGTGGTTCGGTCGGCATGTCGACAAAGAACGGCGGTTCCTGGATGTAGGTACTCGATTCGTTCCAGTCAAACACGTCTCCTTCGGCTCCGGAGATCGACTGCCATTGTGGCGGACCGTCGGCGGCGGCTTCATATTGCCCGGTGTACATTTCCGGCGTCATCGCGTCAGCGATCGTCCGGGTCGCTTCCTCTCGGCTCGGCCAGATATCGGAGAGGAAAACGTCGTTGCCTTCGTTGTCGCTGCCCAGCGGTTGGGTGGTCAGGTCGATGTCGGTGGTGCCGGCCAGGGCGTAGGCAACGACCAGTGGCGGGCTGGCCAGGTAGTTGGCCTTGATCCAGGGACTGATACGACCTTCGAAGTTCCGGTTGCCCGAGAGCACGGCGGCGGCGACCAGGTTGCCCGACTGAATGGCGTCGGAGACTGGTTCGGGGATCGGACCGCTATTGCCGATACAGGTCGTGCAGCCGTAGCCGACCGTGTGGAAGCCGAGTTGCTCGAGCGGTTCGGTCAGCCCGGCGCGGTCGAGGTAGTCGGTGACGACCCGGCTGCCGGGGGCCAGACTTGTCTTGACCCAGGGCTTACATGAGAGGCCTCGGGCGACCGCGTTGCGGGCCAGGAGTCCCGCGGCGATCATCACCGAGGGGTTGCTCGTATTGGTGCAGCTGGTGATCGCCGCGATCACGACCGCTCCGTCGGTGATCGACGAATTGCCACCATCGAGTGTCACTTCGATCGGGGATTCCGGCTGTGGCTTTCCGAAGGTTGCGGCGAGGTCCTGGTGCCACTGGGATTGCATCGTGGCCAGGGAAATCCGGTCCTGCGGTCGCTTGGGGCCGGCCAGCGACGGGACAACCGTTCCCATGTCGATTTCCAGGGTGGCGGAGTAGCGGGGAGTCGGTGAATCGTCGCTGCGAAACAGCCCCTGTTCCTTGGTGTAGCGTTCGACGAGGTCGATTGTCTCGGCCGGGCGACCGGTTCGTTCCAGGTACCGCAGTGTCTCGGCGTCGACTGGAAAGAAGCCCATCGTGGCTCCATACTCCGGTGCCATGTTGGCCAGTGTGGCGCGGTCGGCCAGCGACATCGATGCGAGTCCCTCTCCGTGAAACTCGACGAATTTTCCGACGACGCCATGCGCCCTGAGCATCTGGGTGACGGTCAACACCAGGTCGGTGGCCGTGGCACCTGCGGGCAGATCCCCGTACAGTCGGAACCCGACAACCTCGGGAGTGAGCATGTAGATGGGTTGTCCGAGCATCACGGCCTCGGCCTCGATCCCACCCACTCCCCAGCCGACGACACCCAGTCCGTTGATCATGGTGGTGTGGCTGTCGGTGCCGACCAGGCTGTCCGGAAAGACCACCCCATCATCGACCATCACGACGCTGGCAAGGTACTCGAGGTTGACCTGGTGCACGATTCCGGTGGCCGGTGGAATCACCCGGAAATTATCGAACGCCTGCTGCCCCCAGCGCAGGAAACCATAACGTTCCTGGTTGCGCTGGAATTCGCGATCGATGTTGTGGGCCAGAGCCTCGTTCGAAGCGAAACGATCGACCTGTACCGAGTGATCCACGACCAGGTCGCAGGGAATCAGCGGGTTGATCTTGCGGGGATCGCCACCGAGTCGGACCATTGCTGATCGCAGGGCGGCAAGGTCGACGACGGCCGGAACGCCGGTGAAATCCTGGAGTACGACGCGACCGGGCTTGAAGGGAATCTCGACCGGTTTGGGACTCTCGGTCGACCATCCTGCCAACGCAGCGACGTCATCGGAAGTGACGATGAACTCGTCGACATTCCTCAGGCATGCTTCCAGCAGAACGCGGATGGAATAGGGCAGGGTGTCGATCTCTCCGAGGCCGTCGTCGGCGAGTTTCTGCAACCGGTAGTAGGTCAGATCCCCGCCGGGGGTGGACAGCGTGGCAGCGGCGCCGAAAGGGTTGGCCGAGGGCATGCGAGTGGACTCCTGGTCGTCGGGCATGTGGCCAAGCCGAGGCCCGCACGGGTATGCTGGCGTCGTCGGCGGGACCTGTTTTGTGATGGTCGAGCAAGGCGTCTTGCGGTGCCTCATTGTATGGGCTTGCCCGGGTGTGGCAATGCGGCCAAGAGGAGTCAGCAATGAGTCGATGGCGTTTAATGACGGGGACGGTGGTCGTGATCACCTCGGGGCTGGTTGCTGGAGTTCGAGCAGCGGACCCGACCCGCACGACAACCATCGAGGATCCTCTTCGGCCCGCGGCGATCGCGACTTCCGAGGTTCCCGCTGTTCCAGCGAAACTTGCCGAGAGGATGAGGCGTTACCAGAATGTCCGCAGTGCGGGTTTTCGCGGTTGGGCACCCGATGGCCGCGGGATGCTGATCCGCACCCGCTTCGGCAACACCACGCAATTGCACCTGGTCGAAACGCCCGGCGGTCGTCGCCGGCAGTTGACATTTTTCGACGAACCCGTCGAGGGACGGTTCCTGCCCGGCGAGCACCAGGGAGCGCTGTTGTTGTCGATGAGCCGGGGGGGCGACGAGAACAACCAGGTGTACCTGTTGAGGGCGCACGCGGGAAAAAGCGGTTACCGGCTGACCGACGGGCGAAGTCGGAACATTCTCGGTCCGGTTCGCAGTGACGGCCTGTTCGCCATCATCCACAGCACCCGCCGAAACGGTCGAGACACCGATCTCTACATCGCCGATCCTCAACAACCCAACCGCCTGACACCGTTGCTTGAAACCCGTGGCGAGTACTGGCGGGCGAAGGACTGGTCCCGCGACGGTTCCCTGTTGTTGATCAATCACTACGTGTCGATCAACGAGTCCTACCCGGCGATTCTCGACGTGGCCACCGGCAAGAAGACCGCGATCCCCATTCCCGGTTCACGACCGGCCGCCTACGGAGCGATGACCTTCACTCCCGATGGACGATCCGCCTACGTCGCGACCGACACCAACGGGGAGTTCCGGCAGTTGGCCCGGATCAACCTGAAGACGATGAAGTACGAGTTCCTGACCGAAAAACTGCCCTGGGATGTGACCTCGGTGACAGTCGAACCCGAGTTGGGCCTGGTGGCTTTCACGACGAACGAGGACGGTGCCAGTGGTTTGTACCTGTTGGTCGGGAGAAAATTTCGACGTTATGACCTGCCGCTGGGCATCGTCAGCGGGGTGAAGTTTTCTCCCGACGGAACCCGACTGGGATTCACACTGTCACGCCCTGATGCCCCGGCGGACGCGTGGGCGATGAGGTTGCCCGATGGCCGGTTGACCCGCTGGACCTACAGCGAGGTTGGTGGACTCGATGAGGATTCGTTCGTTGTGCCCGAGAGAATCCGCTACAAGACCTTTGACGGCCGCCCGGTGCCCGCCTACGTGTACCGGCCGGCATCGGCTTCGAAGCAGACGCCCGCGGCGGTGTTGGTTCACATTCATGGCGGTCCCGAGAGCCAGTACCGACCGTACTTTTCGCCGACCGACCAGTTCTACCTCAATGAACTGGGGATCGCCGTGATCCGGCCCAACGTTCGCGGGTCCGCCGGGTACGGCAAGACGTATGTTCGACTCGACAACGGTTTGAACCGCGAAGACAGTGTCAAGGACATCGGCGCCTTGCTGGACTGGATTGGCACACAGCCTGACCTGGACGCGTCGCGCGTTGCTGTCTATGGAGGATCCTACGGTGGTTACATGGTGCTGGGTTCGCTGGTGCATTACAGCGACCGGTTGAAGGCGGGGATTGATATCGTTGGCATCGCCAGTTTCGAGACGTTCCTGAAGAACACCAAGGCCTATCGCCGGGACCTGAGGCGGGCGGAGTACGGGGACGAGAGAAAGCCGGAGATCCGCAAGTTCTTCCATCGGATCGATCCGATCCACAATGCGGCGAGGATCAGGACGGCCCTGCTGGTTGCTCACGGTGTCAACGACCCGCGAGTGCCGTTCTCGGAGGCCCAGCAGATCGTTCCCCGGGTGAGGGCCAACGGGCAGACTGTCTGGACGGTTTACGCCGGCAACGAAGGGCACGGATTCCGCAAGAAGGCCAACCGCGACTACCTCCACAACGTGGTGGCTCGGTTCCTGCAGGAACACCTGCTGAAGAAATGACCTGCCGGCCGGTTACACCAGTTCCGGGAGCGGCCGGTACCGGTTTTGATCGATCAGATACCGTGGTCGCCCGCTGAAGTCCTTCAGGGTGGTCGTGTTGGTGTCGATGCCGATGTTGCGATAGAGCGTGGCAAAGATTTCCTGGAAGTGCACCGGGCGATCGACGGCGTGTTCACCGAGCCGGTTGGTGGAACCGACGACCTGGCCGCTGCTGGTGCCGCCACCGGCCATCAGGGCACACGAAACCCGTGGCCAGTGATCGCGGCCGCCGTTGGGGTTGATTCGAGGTGTGCGGCCGAATTCTCCCCAGACGATCACGGTCGTGTCTTCGCCGAGACCTCGCTGCTGGAGATCCTCGACCAGCGCGGTGACACCCTGGTCGAGCCGCGGCAGATGGTCCCGGGCGTTCTCGAAGTTCGTGCCGTGGGGACGCCCGTGCCAGTCCCAGCGGCCGTAGGAGAGCGTGACGATACGCACGCCGGCCTCGACCAGTCGGCGTGCGGCCAGGAGGTAATGGTTGTGCAATGGGCCAGCATCACCGTAACCGGCCGGCTCGTAGGAACCGCCGCCATAACGAGCCAGGGTTTCAGGCGACTCGCCCGAGACGTCCAGGGCTTCGGCCAGCCGGCTGGAGGTGAGGATGCCGAAGGCCTGCTGCTGGAAGGCGTCAAGGCTCTCGACGGCCCCGCCGGAATCGACGGCTGACTTGAAGCGGTCGAGTCCGTCCAGCAGGCTTTTGCGGTTGTTGAGTTTTTCGGGTGTGATGCCGTTGAGCACCAGGTTGTCGGCGCCGTCGGCATTGGGCAGGAACGGAGCGTGCGCCGGGCCGGCGAAACCGGCCTGGCCGGGGTCGGCCCAGGTCCGGCTCTTCATTCTCGGCGAGAGCCCGATGAACGCGGGAGTGCCGGGGTGAACGTTGCCCTGGACCTTCGAGATGACCGCGCCCAGCGAGGGCCAACCGCCGGGTGGCTGGTTGTTGACCCGTTGCCCGGTCATGCACTGGAAACTGGCGTGGCGACCCTCGGACCCGACCACCGAGCGAATCACCGACATCCTGTCCATCATTGCCGCCATCCGGGGCAGGTGTTCGCAGATCTGGAAACCGGGAATCGCGGTGGAAATCGGTCGGAATTCCCCCCGAACCTCGGCCGGTGCCTGCATCTTCAGGTCGAACATGTCCTGGTGCGGAGGCCCGCCGGAGAGGAAGACCATGATGATCGACTTGTGGGAGCGGGTCCCCGAGTCGGCTTCGGCCGCCAGAACCTGCGGCAGCGTCAGACCTCCCACGGCTCCCACGATCGGCAGACTACCGATCCGCAGGACGTCTCGACGTGACAGTCGGTCACAGAATTTCTGTGAGCTGCGGGGGCTGAGAATCGAGAGCATTTCGAGACTTCCTGCTGGTCGAGAAACGATCCGGTGCCGGGCAACGGCAGTGTATCACATCGGCAGGATCGATCCCAGTTCTTGTGGAGAGGATTGGAGAGACACGACACGAAAAAAAACCGGCCGGCTCCCGCAGGAACCGGCCGGCAAGTCTCTTGGTCAGAGACGATCAGCAAAGGACCCGACGAGGGCCTAGTATTCGCCGACCACCTCTTCACCGTACAGCGATCCCAGGGCACCCCAGATGCCGTAGGGGCTGTTGCCTCCGAGGTTGGTCGTCGTGGCGTCGATCGAAGGATTGCCCGTGTTGATCGACTCGTTGACAAACCGGACGCTGCCGTCACCCAGCAGCACGTGAGCACCACCGGGATGGCGACTGCTGACGGCGATCATCGAGTAGTCGTTCGGGGCACCACAGGACGCGCTGTTTGGCGGCAGGCAGATGGCGACCGTGTTGAAGTACGGCGCGCCATAGGCCCAGAACTGTGCCGGACGATCCTGCTGAGAACCACTCGGGTACTTCCCACTGACTTCCATGGCAGCACAGGCTTGCGGAACCGACGTCTGCGTCGTCGACACGTGCCCGATCACATCGCTGAGGTTGCCCGGGTTGCCCAGGTCACGCTCGGCCATGCAGATCGTGTTGCTGGCACCGTCTTTGAAGTCACGCATCCGGGTACACAGGCGGTAACCGAAGGGACCACGATGCCGCATGATCAGCCCGGTGCTCGGGTTGATCGACGTGAAGTTGTTGTTGACCGTGTCACCGACACTGAACGCGTAGCTCTTCTGGGCACTGCCACTCGGATGCCTCGTGGGCAGCGTCGAGGACGGGCAAAGAAGGGCTTCAATTTCGGACGGAGGATGCGGGAAGACCGCGAGGCTCGGGAGACCGCCCTGGTCGCCACCAGTCTGCACACCGCCACCGAAATTGACAACGCCCTGCCACAGGGGATCCTGGTCGATGAACGGCAGCATCATGACGAGGCCGCTCATCATCTCAATCTGCGAACCGCCACCGGTCCCGCCACGTCCGGGTGGAAAGTATTGGTGAGTGTCGTGATAGTTGTGCAATCCCAACCCCAACTGCTTGAGATTGTTCTTGCAGGCGCTTCGCCGTGCAGCCTCACGGGCCTGCTGGACGGCGGGGAGCAGCAGGGCGACCAAGATCGCAATGATCGCGATCACCACCAGCAGCTCAATGAGTGTAAAACCCCTCTTGCGACGTACCATGAACCACCTCCTATGAAGAAAAACGATGACTCGAAAACTGACCAATTAGGAACAGCCGTCTATTATTCCCGTGGAAGAACGAGAATTGCAATCAAAAAGATCGATTTTTTTTCGGCCACCGCGTACCGCGGGTGTCGTTTTCGCGGGAACGCACGACTGGGCGATCTCGGCAATCTGCGTTTGACTCTCCGGTCCGATCACGGTCGTTCCACGACCGATTTCTGTTCTCCGTCGCCGGGGCGGTCGGTGTCCCGGGGATCGAGCATCCGCTGCAACGCGGTGGCCAGGAGCCGATGGCCTCGTGGTGTGGGGTGGCAATCATCGTGAATCAGGTCACGGTTAAAGAACCCGTCGAGTGCATGTTGTTTCCGGTCAAACAACTCACGGGCGTCGAGAAGATCGCATCCGGTCTCCCTGGCGACACTGCCGATCACCCGGTTGATGCTCAGTCGTCCACCCAGGTGGCCGATCATCTGCTCGCGGCACCGGGCAAAAGCCGATTCGGCCTCCGGCATTCGTCCCAGCCGAACCAGGCATTCGCCCTCGATGTAGTGCAGCAGCGGAGATTGGCAGCAATCGCGGCTTGCCGCCTGCAGCGTTTGCAACGCCGTGGCCGGTTTGGATTGCTCGAGTTGTTGGGTGGCCGCGTCGAGAGCCTTGCGGATCGAGGCCTGCCGCTTCGGATCCGAGGCCAACGGCTGCCTGTGATTCCAGGCCGGTGAGAGTCGGTAGTTGAAGGGGACGGTGACCAGCACCACACGGCATCCTTGAAATGTTCGGACAATCTCGACGAGGTTGCGATGAAACTTGTCCAGGTAGGTTTTCTTGGAGAGTTTCCAGAGAGACGGATCGAATCGGGCCAGGTCGGCCGGGTGCTGCCGGGCGTAGCCGGATCCGGTCAACTCGACGTGCATCCGGTAGGTCGCTGCGAATCTCGCCAGGTGGGCTTCGCTTGCCGCGACCATCAGTCGTCGTCGTTGCCAGCGAAACGCGAGGTATTGTGCGGTCGCCAGGGCACGACTGTGAGCCAGCTGCGAGAGAAGCCGCTGGGCGGTCAGGTTGGTCCGGTCGCCAGGAGTTTTTCGAGACGTTGACGGGGTGTCCCGTGCGGGAGCCTGCCGCCGACACGACTCGGGTCGCCAACGGACCCACTCGTTGTTCCCGGCGAAGATGACAATGATTTCCGGATGGAACGACCTTGCGATCCTTCGGGCGACCGGGACCAGGTCGTGAGAGTTCCAGCCCGGGAAGGCGGTGTTGTGCACCTGGAAGCGGGGCGGGGCCTCGGGCGTCTTTTCCCGGTTCAACTCCCGGTTCAGCGTGTTGCGGAGTTCACCGGCGAGCGTATTGCCGTCGTTGTACGGGTAGCCGTAGGCCGCCGATCCTCCCAGGAGAAACACCTGTTTGCCGTGGCGGGCGGTGTTCTCGTCGGGCGAAAGGACCACCTGGCTGGTCGTGTAACGGGCATCGGGGATGACACGTCCACCGATCACCAGGTCCTGGCCGATGTCGGGGACGTCACGTCGAGGTCGAACGAACAGTCGGAGATCATCGTCGCCCTCCGCGTCGGCGACGGTCGTCGTCTTGTCGGCCCGGCGTCCTGGTCGGGAGATCACCGGTCGATCGACGGTCTGTTGCCGGTACCCCAGCAACAAGCGACGACGGAACTCCCAGACGGAATCGACTGCCCAACCGCAGGTTTCCACAGCGGCCAGGATCAGCAGCAGGAAGATCCAGCGTCGCCGTTTCTGTTCTCGCCTGGATGAGCGTGGCACAGCACAATCCTGCTGGTTGCTTTACCGTGGGTAAGAAGTCACCACGAGAGGATTCCCCGTCATTGCTTGACGTGTTCGGATCATCTCCTCTACGATCGGCCCTTCGGATATTATTACCCCTCCGGGACGCTGGCGCCGACTCACGACGAGGCGGTTCGGGAGAGGCAGCGGCACGAGGCAACGATGGCAGTTCCCAAGCGCAAGATTTCCAAGACTCGCGGTCGGAAACGGCGGACCCATATCCGGGCTCGCTCGATCCAGGTCGTGGCGTGCAAAGAGTGCCGCATGAACATCCCATCTCACACGGTGTGCCCTCGCTGTGGTTTTTACGCGAGGTTGAACCGTTCGGTTCTGCACACTGACGATTGAATTGCCGGACCGCTGAGACAGAGTTCCAGGAGAAGTCGCCGATGCGCATCGCATTGGACGCGATGGGGGGTGATGCGGCGCCGGCCATCAACGTCGATGGGGCGGTGATCGCCCTGGCTGCCGATCCGGGTCTTTCCGTCGACCTTGTCGGTGATCCTGAATACCTCGAGCCACTGCTTGCCGAAACCGACTTCGACACGAGCCGTCTTCGTGTTGTTGCGGCCGAGGACGTGGTCGGGATGGATGAGAAGCCGACCGAGGCGCTGCGTCAGAAACCAAACAACTCGATTGCCGTTTCCTGGCAGTTGATGGCGGCCAAGGAGGTTGATGCGGTCGTCAGTGCTGGGAATACCGGTGCGGTGGTCGCCGCCGGGTTGAGGACACGGCTGTTTCTGCCGGGGGTCCGCCGTCCGGGAATCGCGGTAACATTGCCGACAATGCGAGGCCGGGGTGTCCTCGTGGATGTCGGGGCCAACCCGGCCGCACGGCCCGAACACCTGTTGCAGTATGCCGTGATGGGGACCGTCTATGCCCGCGAGATTCTCGATGTCGAATCTCCCACCGTCGGCCTGATCAATATCGGCAGCGAAGACACCAAGGGCAACGACCTGTATCGCGGCACGCATGCGCTGTTGCAGCGGTCGCCCCTGGCCGACCACTACGTCGGCAACGTCGAGGGCCGGGGGCTGTACCAGGGCGAAGCCGACGTGCTGGTGTGCGAGGGGTTTGTTGGCAACGTGGTGCTGAAGGTCAGCGAGGGCATGGCCGAATTCCTGATCCGGGTGATGGCCGAGGACGTTCTCGGACAGCTTGAGAACGAGCGGGACCTGGCCCTGCAGAAACTCAAGGAAGTCTCGCGGCAGTACCAGTACCGTGAGCAGGGCGGGGCCCCACTGCTGGGGATCGACGGTGTCTGCATCATCTGCCACGGCTCCAGTGATTCGCGATCGGTTGCCAACGCCCTGGGCATTGCCGGGACGTTGCAGTCAAGACAGGTCAACTCGCAGATCGTCGCCGAACTCGCCGACTTGGCGGTGGTTCAGCCATGAGCCGTATCGGCTTCCTCTTTCCCGGGCAGGGTGCCCAGCACGTTGGCATGGGGCGGCGCGTTGCCCAGGAATGCCCGGCCGCTGCGGAACTGTATGCCCGTGCTGGTGACGTGCTGGGATACGACCTGGCCGCGAAGTGCTTCGAGGGGCCGGCCGACGAACTGGACTCGACGGTGATCAGCCAACCGGCGATTTTTGTCACCAGCCTGGCAGTGCTCGAATGGCTGAAGTCGGATCGGCCCGCACTGGTTCACGCCTGTGAGCGGACTGCCGGGTTGAGCCTGGGGGAGTATACGGCGTTGGTGTTTGCCGGTGTGATGACGTTCGAGGACGGTTTGCGGGTCGTGCAACGCCGCGGGGAAGCAATGCAGGAGGCCTCGGATCGAACACCCTCGGGAATGGCCAGCCTGCTGTTGTTGGAGCGGGAGCAGGTCGAGGCCATTTGTGCAGAGGCCACTGGCGAGGGCGAACTCCTGCGGATCGGCAACTTTCTGTGTCCGGGCAACCTCGTGGTGTCCGGGCATCTCGAGGCCTGTCAGCGCGCGGTCGGGTTGGCCGAGGCAGCCGGTGGTCGTGCTGTTTCGCTGGCCGTTGCCGGAGCGTTTCATACCCCGTTGATGGAACCGGCCGACGAGCGGGTGGCCGAGGCGCTGGCCGAGTGCCGACTGTCGTCACCCAGGATTCCCGTTGTCAGCAACGTGGACGCAACGTGCCACGAGGACCCCGATCGCCTTCGCGAACTGCTCGTTCGCCAGGTGATCAACCCCGTGCGATGGGAAGATTCGGTCCGGAATCTGCTCGATGTGGGCATCGACGAGTTCTTCGAGATCGGGCCGGGGAAAGTCCTGCGAGGGCTGTTGCGACGGATCGCGAGAAAAGTCTCCTGTGAGTCGTTCGACGCCTCTTGAGTCGGTCGAAACGAGGCCACCGCGAAGGGGCGGCAAGCCCGTTGAACAGTCTGCTGCACAGTCTGCTGCACAGTCCGGTTGGGTTTACGGTTTACACCCGTTCAACCGCGCGGTATATGTTCGCCCATAAGGCAAGGCCGAGGATCGGTCGGCTCGGGGACGTGTCTGTGTTGTTGGCACGGTCTCCGATTGATACACAACTGGGCAGAAGATGGAGGAACTGGGCGTGACGGTGGAAGAACAAGTCATCGAGATCGTTGCAGATCAGCTCAGTGAAGACGCGAGCAACATCACCCGGGCAAGCAAGTTCATCGACGACCTCAAGGCAGATTCGCTCGATCTCGTCGAGCTGGTGATGTCTTTCGAAGACAAATTCGGCATCTCGGTTCCCGACGAGGACTACGAAAAAATCGTCAGTGTGGGTGATGCGATCACCTACATGGAGGCGGGACTCGCCGGGACACAGGACGAAACCGGTTCGGCGACGACCGGGGAGGACCAGGAGAAGGCTGACACAGAAACCGCCGATGCTGGGGCGGCTGAGGCTGACGATGCGAACGTGCCCACCGATCCCGAGTCGAGCGAGTGATGCGACGTGTCGTCGTGACCGGGGTCGCGGTCGTGTCACCCCTCGGCTGCGAGACCTCTGAATTCTGGGATCGCCTTTGCACGGGCAAGAGCGGGATCGTGCCGCTGACGCGGTTCGATGTCGACGAGTTCAAGGTCCGTTTCGGTGGCGAAATCACCGATTTCGATGCCGCCAATCACCTCGATCTTCCCGCCAAGGAGATCCGGCGTCTTGATCGCTTCTGCCAGTTTGCTCTGGTCGCTGCCGTCAAGGCGGTTCGGCAGTCCGGGATCGATTTCAGCCTGGGGGATCCCTATCGCCAGGGGGTGCTGGTCGGCAGTGGGATCGGGGGGCTGCAGGAGATCGAGCAGCAGCACAGCACGCTGTACGATCGCGGTCCGGGCCGCGTGTCGCCGCTGATGATCCCCAAGCTGATGGTCAACGCCGCCAGTGGCAACATCTCGGTTCACTTCCGGTTGCGCGGTCCCAACAGTGCCGTCGCCACCGCGTGCGCCTCGGCGACCAACGCGATCGGTGACGCTTTCCGGTTGATCCAGAGTGGGACGGCCGACGTGATGATTACCGGGGGCAGCGAGGCCGCGGTGACCCCGATGGGACTCTCGGGCTTCGCCCGCATGAATGCCCTCTCCACCCGCAACGATGACCCCGAGGCGGCCAGTCGGCCCTGGGACAAGGACCGTGACGGTTTCGTGCTCTCGGAAGGAGCCGGCTTGCTTGTGCTGGAGGAACTCTCGCACGCCGAATCTCGCGGAGCCGAGCTGCTCGCCGAGATCATCGGCTACGGTATGTCTGCCGACGGAACGCACATGACGGCCCCTGATTCGGAGGGCGCCGGCGCGGCGCGGGCGATGTCGACGGCCATCCAGGACGCGGGACTTGAACCTCCAGAGATCCAGTACATCAACGCTCACGGAACGAGCACCCCGCTGGGCGATGTGGCCGAAACCCGGGCAATCAAGTCCGTCTTTGGCGACCATGCCCGGCAGCTGTGCGTTTCCAGCAGCAAGAGTCAACTCGGGCACCTGCTCGGCGCCTCGGGAGGAGTCGAGACGATTGCCTGCATCCTGGCACTGCAGAACCAGATCGTTCCCCCGACGATCAACCTCGACAACCCTGACCAGGAATGTGACCTGGACTATGTTCCCCAGGAGGCTCGTCAATTGCCGGTGCAACATATTCTCAAGAACAGCTTCGGCTTTGGTGGTCACAATGCCTGTCTGGTGCTCAAGAAGCTCACCTGATCGTTTGCACGTGTTTGTCTCTTTGCTTTGGTTTCCGTTCCTGCTCTGGCATCCCAGCTTCGAACTCCCATGAACACTTCCGACATTGCCGTACCGCGTGTCGTCATCACCGGATTGGGTGTTTTCAGTCCGATTGGCATCGGCCGCGATGAATTCCAACAGGCCGTGCTTGCTGGAGAGAGTGGTGTGGGGGTTCTCGAGCTGATGGACTACTCGGGGATGCCCGGGAATGTCGGCGCCGAGGTGCCGAGGTTCACCCTGGCGACGGCCAGGAAGGAATTTCTGAAGCCGCAGAGGAAGAGTGTCAAGGTGATGTGCCGCGCGATCCAGTTGGGTGTCGCCTCGGCGATGCTCGCCCTGGAAGATTCGTTGCTTGATCCGGAGACGATCGATCATGGCCGACTGGGTGTCGAATTCGGTGCCGACCAGATGTTCTCACACCCCGAGGCACTCTTTCCCGCCGCGTCGATGGCGGCCGAAGGGGATGACCACGTGTTCAAGCTCGAACGATGGGGCGAAACGGGAATCCGCGGAATGGAACCGCTGTGGTTGTTGAAGTACCTGCCGAACATGCCCGCCTGTCACATCGGGATCGCCGCTGATGCCCGTGGTCCCAATAATTCGCTGACGCAGGCAGAAGCTTCCGGAAATCTCGCGATCGGCGAGGCCTTTCGACTGATCACCCGGGGCAGTGCCGACATCATGATCACCGGATCGACCGGTTCCCGGTTGCACCCGATCAAGTGCGTTCACGCGGCGATGTGGGAGGAGCTTGCCCAGGAGAACGGTGACCCGACCACCTGGTATCGTCCGTTTGATGCCCGCCGCAGCGGCCAGGTGATCGGGGAAGGTGCCTGTTCGCTGATCCTGGAGACCGAGGCGCACGCCAAGGCCCGCGGGGCCAGGATCCTCGGGACCATTCTCGGAGCCGGGTCCAGTTGTGTGGCCGATCGACCGGGCATCCCGAATCACAGGCTGGCAATCGCCAACGCGGTCCGGGCCGCCCTGGGTGATGCGGGCATTCAACCTGGTGATGTTGGGCATATCCACGCCCACGGCCTGGGAACCCGCGACTCCGACATCGAGGAGGCCGCAGCCATACGTGACGTGTTTGGTGAGGCGGCCGATATCCCGGTCACGGCGATGAAAAGCGCGTTGGGGAACTCGGGAGCCGGAGGCGGGACACTGGAACTGGCGGCCTCGCTGCTGGCCCTGGAGAAAGGTGTGGTGCCACGGACGCTCAACTACGAGCAGCCCGATCCCGAGTGTCAACTCGACGTGGTCCACGGCGAACCACGCCATGTCTCGAATCCGATCGTGGTCAATATCAGCGCCACCTCCAACGGCCAGGCCAGTGTGCTGGTCGCATCCGCCTAGATCCGGCTCTTCGAGAAACCACATGACACGCGGTTTCTCGCCACCTCGCCGGGGCCAGTGACGCGCCCCGGCGTTCCGCCGGCGACCTCTTCTGAGTGCCTGTTTTCAATGCCTGGCCGATCACGTTTCAGTCGGTCGCGTCCGGCCGAAATCGTTGGCGGCCACCGCCTTTAACAGGTTGCCTGTCAAGAACTTGTATCAGCGAGGCCTGCTTTCGGGTCGCTTGACACTCCATGTGTCATCCAGTATCGTCGACGAACTTTAGAGGCAATTTCTCGCGGGTGGAAACGACTCACTCCGTGTTCGGCAATCGGTGCCGCATGGTTCCTACCGCGGGTCAGAGTCTTTTTTTTCGGGAGCGTCCGCATGTAGACGTCGGTTTCGTTTCCAAGCAAGGGACCTTGTTTGGTGATAACCGTTCGTGCCAACTCGGCAGGGACAGTTGTTGCCGGTCGTGTGGGGCCAATTTGGCTCGCGGCGACATACAAGTGTGGGTCTTCGACCCGCGTTTTTTTTTTTGCCTCAGTGACCCTGAAACACAAGATCAGCACACCAGAATACCGGTCAGACCAAAGACCCTCGTTCCGACGAAATGCCTCGGTGGCAATGGTCGGTCACGGGTGGGTTCGAAGTGGCCGGATCGTAGATAAAGCGAAAACGTTGAAGGGACAGGGATGAACGGACCCGAGCTTCTTCGCCTGGTCGATGTACTCCATCGCGACAAGAATATCGACAAGGAAATTGTCTTCGACGGGATCGAACAGGCAATTCTTTCGGCAGCTCGCAAGCACTACGGTGAGGAATCGGAGGTCGAGGTGAGCATCGACCGCGATACCGGAGAGCCGACGGTGCAGTGCCCCGGGATCGATATCCAACCAGACGACCTCGGAACGATTCTTGGCCGGATCTCTGCACAAACGGCCAAGCAGGTAATGATCCAGAAAATCCGAGAGGCCGAGCGAGACTCGCTGTACATTGAGTTTGATGAACTCCGTGGACAGATGGTCACTGGTACGGTGACGCGGTTTGACGGAGGTGCCGCAACGGTCAACCTCGGAAAGGTCGATGCCTTTCTGCCACGAAGCGAACAGATCCCGGGAGAGGCTCACCGGGTCAACGAGCGGGTTCGGGCCGTGATCATTGAAGTCCGCAAAGTCGGCAGTCGCGTCAAGATTATCCTCTCACGAAAGCATCCGGATCTCGTCCAACGGCTCTTCGAACGTGAAATTCCTGAAGTCGCCGAAGGGATCATCGAAATCCAGTCGTTGGCCCGCGAAGCCGGCTACCGTTCGAAGGTCGCCGTTTCCTGCTACGACAACAAGATCGATTGCGTCGGTGCCTGCGTCGGTGTCCGTGGCTCGCGGATCAAGAACGTCGTCGAGGAACTCGCCGGCGAACGAATCGATATCGTTCGATGGAACGAATCCCTGCCGATCCTGGTCCCAAACGCGATGCAGCCGGCCGACGTCGATGACGTGATCGTCTGTGCGCTGCTGGGACGCGTCCTCGTCCTCGTTGATGAAGATCAACTCTCACTGGCAATCGGAAAACGGGGCCAGAACGTGAGATTGGCTTCGAAACTGGTCGGCTGGGATATCGAGGGGATGACCCAGGAAGAACTGCACGATCAACTGGATCGATCGACCGAAGCCTACTCGACCATCCCAGGCGTCAGTGAAGACCTCGCCAATGAACTGGTCGGAGAAGGGTTCTTCAGCTTCTATGACCTCTCGGTGATCGAACCCGAGGATCTCGCTGAGTTGGGCGAACTGTCGACTGAGCAGTGTGCGGCGATCGTCGATGTGGCCGAAGGAGAAGCCGAGCGACAGGAAGAAGAAGAATCCCGTCGCCGGTCCGAAGAACGAGCAGCTCGCGAACGCGAACAGCAGATTAAGTCGGCCGCGAAGGAGTACATCGACAGGGGTGAAGAGCCACCGGCTGAACTGCTTGATGCACTCAGCGAAAAAGCCCGTAACGAAGTACTGGGGATTGAAGAAGAACCAGAAACTCCCGCGGAGGACCAGGAGAAGGCTGACACAGAAACCGCCGATGCTGAGGAGGCTGTGGCTGAAGAGGCTGTGGCTGAGGAGGCTGTGGCTGAGGAGGCTGTGGCTGAAGAGGCTGTGGCTGAAGAGGCTGTGGCTGAAGAGGCTGTGGCTGAAGAGGCTGTGGC
>PBSL01000059.1 GCA_002726205.1 Planctomycetaceae bacterium
GAGGTCGAGCACGTGCTTGGGCTCGTCGGAAACGTCGACCAGGCCCGGCACGCTGGCCTGCATCCGGAACGCCATTTCGTACTGGCTGATCCGCGTCGAGATTTCCGGATCATCGACCAGGCTGTTGCGGAACCGGTTGAGTTGCTGGACGGCGTTGACGATGTCGCGTTGACGGGTGCGGTTGACGCCCGGGGGATTCTTGACGTAGAGCACCGGGTCGCCCTTGGAGTGAAAGTGCACGCCCTGGAATCGGCTCGGCAGGAAGCCGCTGTGCCATTGCCGTGATGCGATCGGCTGGTTCTGGGCTCCCCCGACCGACGTCAGCACGACGAACCCCGGCAGGTTGTCGGTCTCGGCTCCCAGCCCGTAGGTCAGCCAGGCTCCCATCGAGGGGCGGCCGCTGATCGTGGTGCCGGTGTTCATGAACGTGTGAGCTGGATCGTGGTTGATCGCGTCGGTCTTGAGCGATCGGATAATGCACATCTCGTCGGCAACCGTTCCCAGATGCGGAAACACGCCGGTAAATTCCAGGCCGCTTTTCCCGAACTTCTTGAACGGGTGCTGCGGGGCCAGGCAGGTCAATTTCTTGCCCTGCAACTGGGCGATCGGTTGCCCCTTGGTGAACGACTCGGGCATCGGCTGGCCGTTCATCTTGGCCAGCTTCGGCTTGGGATCCCAGGTTTCCAGGTGGCTGGCGCCGCCGGCCATGCAGAGGAAGATCACCCGCTTGGCGGTCTGGGGAAAATGCAGTTTCGCCAACGCTCCCGGCCAGCGGGGAACGCGAACCGTGTCGGCTGCCGGAACGGTGGACTGCAGCAGCGAGGCCAGGGCGAGGGGGCCGATTCCCTGGGCTGATCGGCCCAGGAAACAGCGGCGGGCGATCGGCAGGGCCGGGTCCGGCAGGGGAGGGGTCGAGGACATCGTGACCTTTCGCTTTGCGCGGTGTTGGTGGCGAGTTGTCAGGGCCGCGTGATCGTTTCGTGGAGGTTCAACAGGATCCGTGACATCGAGGTCCATGCAGCCAATTCGGCCAGGGCCTCGGCGGGGACCTGGTCGCTGACCGGCTGGCTGCCGACCGACAGGATGCTGCGAGCCGCGGCGGTGTCCTTGCGATAATCGGCGAGATGACGATCGAAAACCGACTTCAGTACCGCGGTTTCCTCTCGACGCGGGCCGCGGGCGATCACGTTGCGGTAGGCCCAGTCGATCCTGGCAGCAAAGCCGGGCTGCCCGGAGGCGACGATCCGTTTGGCCAATGCCGAGGCGGCCTCCACGTAGGTCGGGTCGTTGAGCAGGACCAGGGCCTGCTGGGGCGTGTTCGATCGAGGACGTTCGACGGTGC
The DNA here is from genome assembly GCA_002726205.1 of Planctomycetaceae bacterium. Classification (GTDB taxonomy): domain Bacteria; phylum Planctomycetota; class Planctomycetia; order Planctomycetales; family Planctomycetaceae. Next base: position 1,343 of record PBSL01000059.1, read on the forward strand.
ACTCCTCGCGGCTGGGAGCATCGAAGGCCAGCAGGCTGGGATGCAGGAACATCCGTTGCCACCAGGTGTACAGGCCCCGGCGGTGGACGTCCTTGCCCGCCGAGGTCTTCCAGGTGCGGACCGGAAAATTCATGTGACGCCAGTACCCGGCTGGCTGGTAAGGCTTGACGCTGGGACCACCGATCCGCCGGGAAAGCAATCCGCTGACGGCCAACGCGTTGTCGCGGATGATCTCGGCATCAAGACGAAAGCGTGCCTGGCGGGCGAGCAGTCGGTTGTAGGGGTCGCGGCGACCGAGTGTGGCCGGGACCAGCGACCGCTGGCGATAGGCCCCGGAGTTGACGATCAACCGCACGAGATATTTCACGTTCCAACCGCTCTCGATGAACTCGATCGACAACCAGTCGAGCAGCTCGGGGTGAACCGGCTGGGTGCCCTGGGCACCCAGGTCATCCAGCGGACTGGCCAGTCCCTGCCCGAAGAACAACTTCCAGACCCGGTTGACGAACGTGCGGGCCGTCAGCGGGTTGTCACGGCGGACGATCCAGCGGGCAAGATCCAGCCGGTTGGGCCGGCGTTTGCCGGTGTCGAGGGTCGAGAGGAACACCGGGACAGCCGGCGTGACCAGCTGGCCCGAGTCGTCCATCCAGTTGCCACGGGGCAGGACACGGATCGGTCGCGGGGCAACCGAGACGGTCATCAATGTCCGGGGAATCTGCTTTTCCAGATCGGTCCGCTGCTTCTGCAGGCCGGCCAGGCGGGTGCGGACCGGGGCCAGCCCCGGGGCGATGCCCAGGTAGTGCCCGGCCAGGGCCTGTTTCTGGGCCTTGTTGCGACCGGCGGCCGGGACCTTCAACGCGGCGATCACCGGACCCGGCAAATTGCTCTGGATCGCCCGAAAATAAAACCCGGCCGGCCCCCCGCCGTTGACGATCTTCAACAGCAACCGGTTTTCCCCCTTGACCAGGTTCAGTACGACTTTTTCCTGGTCGGCGGCCACCGCCCGCAGGACTTTCTTGTCGAGGCCGATGGCGCCGTTGAGCCACAACTTCAAGCTGTCATCGCTGCCCAGTGACACGGTCAACTTGCGGGCCGTCGGTGCAGCGATCGTGCGGTACAGGTAGGTGGCGCTGTTGGCGCCGGTCAGTGCGTGGGCCTTGCCGTCGACAAGCTGTTTCGACTCGACCCACTTCAGGGCACCGTAGGTCTTTTCGAGAGAGATTTCGGTTTCGGGCGGAAACGCCTGCTTGTGGGCCTGGTCGAAACTCGCGGCCGGAAACGGGCCGATCCTGTGCCAGGCAGAGAGCGTGACTGGTTCGACAGAGGTGGCGGCCACGGCGGCCTCCCACTTGGCCTGGGCGGCCGCCAACGCGGGGGTCACCGTGGCAAGCGTCTTGCGGACACCGGCGATGCGTGCGTCCAGTTCGTCAAGCGCCCGGGAAAAGGCCGGGGTCCGTGCCGGGTAGGCGGTCGGGTTGCCGACCCCCTTTTCCTTCACGTCGGCGAAAAACGCGGCGAAGCTGTAGAAGTCGTTCATCGTGAACGGATCGTATTTGTGGTCATGGCACTGTGCACAGGCCATCGTGATGCCCAGGAAGATCGAGGCGGTGTTGCGGACACGGTCGGCGGAGTATTTTGCCAGGTACTCCTTGGCCTGGGCGCCGCCCTCGCTGGTGGTCTGCAGCAACATGTTGAAGCCCGAGGCGACCTTCTGGGCGACTGTCGGCTTGGGCAGCAGGTCGCCGGCGAGTTGTTCCACGACGAAACGGTCGTAGGGCCGGTTGGCGTTGAATGCCTCGATCACGTAGTCGCGGTAGGGGGCGATCTGGCGAGGTTCGTCGGAGTGATACCCGTTGCTGTCGGCAAAACGGACGACATCCAGCCAGTAGATCGCCATCCGTTCGCCGTAGTGGGGCGATTTGAGCAGGCTGTCGACCAGGTGTTCCCAGGCCTGTGGCCGCCGGTCGTTGACGAAGGCGGCGACCTGTTCGGGAGTGGGAGGCAGCCCCAGCAGGTCCAGGTGCACCCGGCGGATCAACGTGGCGCGATCGGCCGGCGGCGACGGAACCAGTCCCTCTTCGTAGTGGCGATCGAGCAGGAAACGATCGACGGGTGTTCGGACAAAGTCGAGGTAATCGGAGGGAAAAGGCACACGGGGGCGGGAGGGCGGGATCCAGGCCCAGTGTTCCTCCCAGGCGGCCCCCTGTTGAATCCAGCGACGGATCAGTTCGATCTGCGACTTGGAGAGGGGCTGCTTCTTCGCGGCGGCCGGGGGCATTCGCCGATCGGTGTCGGAGTCGGTGATCCGCCGAAACAACTCGCTTTGCTGCGGCTGTCCGGGAACGAGTGTCTTGTGTCCTTTCCGTGGGGCCGTGGCACCGGCACTGGTGTCGAGGCGGAGCTTGGCCTTCCGCCGGGCGGCGTCGGGGCCGTGACAGCCCAGGCAGTGCGCCGAGAGAATCGGGCGGATCTCGCGGCTGAAATCGACGGGCCGCGGTTCGTCGTCGGCCCGCAATCCGGAACCGGTCACCAGGATCAGCAACAGGACGGGGATCGGTCGCCACACGGCCATGATGGTCTCCCTGCCAGGAACGGGCCAATGTGGCCCCGGACAACCCTCATAATATGAGTCACCGTTGCGATTGCTGACAAGCCATCCACGAGTGCGATGGTTGGGCCATTGATCGAGTCGCGGTCGGCGGGGATGATGGAAGGGAGGCAATTGCCGAAAAATTTCCCAGGAGAGACCCCGTGGCGGATCGTCCGCGACCGAATCGACCCGAGTCCAGCTCTTCGTGGCGGACCCCGTTTGCCTGGTTCGAGTACCTGATGCAATGGGTCGTGTACGCGGCTGCGCGGTCGGCCACCTTCAAGGTCGCCTGTGGACTCCTGGTCGTTGTGCTCTCGACCACCCTGGCACTCTACGTTGTCGAGTGGCCGGCAAGACAGCAGTCGCGGGAACACCTGCAGTGGCTGGTGCTGATCGATGCCGGCAGCCGGCCCGGCGGGGGTGAGGTGATCCAGGAGATTCTCGAGGATCTCAATCGCCGCGGACGCCAGTCGCTGGCTGGTCTTCGATTGAGAGACAAGAATCTCTCGGGCCTGCAACTGCCCAATGCCCGCTTGGCCGGAGTTGATTTCACCGGCAGCGACCTCTCCGGGGCCGACCTCGTTCGCTCCAACCTCGGGGCGGCGATCCTGGAAAGAGCCGACCTGAGATCGACGAACCTGGAATCTGCCCAGCTGGTCAATATCCGGGCCATGAATGCCAATCTGCACGGTGCCAACCTGACACAAGCCGATGGTCGCGAGGCGGACTTCTCCGGCGCCGATCTCCGTGAGTCCACACTCGACGGGGCCCATCTGTACATGGCCCGGTTCCGAGGAGCCGACCTGACCGGATTGACGATTGGGCTGACCTCCACCAGTCCGATCGGTGATCCAGCAGGAGGATCCCGGGGACCGGACCTGCGACTCGCCGATTTTTCCGAGGCGCAGATGAGCGGAGTGGATCTCTCGGGCGCCTCGCTCTCGGGCAACGTGTTCGTTGCCGCGGTGCTTACCGGAGCCAATCTCCGCGGTGCCCAGTTGCAGCAGACCGACTTTTCGCGGGCCCGGCTGCAGCGAACCGACCTGACCCGCGCCCGACTGGTTGGCAGCAACCTCCGTGCCGCAGATCTTCGCGAAGCCACGCTCGTGGCAGCGGATTTCAGCGGAGCCGATCTGACCGATGCCAGGCTCGACGACGCTGTCGTGGGCCGACTCGACTGGTTCGATTGGCTGGCGGACCTGTCCTCGCCGCCGGTTCGCATCGGTGATCTCTCCCGCCAATGGCGGGTTGTCGAGGACCAGGTCACGACCGGTGACACCCGTTTCCTGCTCAAGTCGCAGTCCCCGTCCACTCCAACAACCACCGGGGACTAGGCGGGCCGGATCAGCTGTCCGGCAGCAACGGTCGTCCCGGACGACCGTTTTTCGTGTCTCTTCGCATCATCCAGAAATCTCGCGGGAAAACAGGCCATGGCGATTGATCTTGCCGTTGTACCCGTCGCCGGTCAGGGAACACGGCTGTTGCCGTCGACGAAGAGCCAGCCCAAGGAAATGCTGCCGGTCGGTCGCAAGCCCGTCGTGCAATACGTCGTCGAGGAACTGGCGCTCTCGGGAATCCATCGCCTGATGTTCGTGACCGGTCCTGGCAAGGTCTCGATCGAAAATCACTTCGATACCAACTGGGAACTGATCAACTTTCTCAGGGAGACCGGTCGCGAGGAACTGCTCGAGGAACTGGATTTCGAACGGCGATCGCTGGAGTATTTCTACACGCGGCAGCGACGGCAACTCGGACTCGGGCACGCCGTGCTCTGCGCAAAACCCCTGGTGGGGGATCAGCCGTTTGTCGTGGCGTTGGGAGATTCGATCATCGGTGTGAATGCCCAGTCCGACATCGTCGCCCGGATGGTCGACCGGTTCGAACAGGAGGCCGCCGACGTGGTGGTGGCCTTCGAGGAGGTTCCAGCACAGGAGGTTGTCCGTTACGGGATCGCCCGGCCGGCGACCCCCGACCAGGCGACCGAAGAGGTCTTTGAACTGGCCGACCTGGTCGAGAAACCTTCTGTCGAAGAGGCTCCCAGCAGGCTGGCGGTCGCCGCTCGCTACGTGTTTGCCCCGCGGATCTTCGAAGCCCTGGAGGCGACTGAAGCGGGCAAGGGAGGAGAAATCCAGCTGACCGATGCGATCCGCAAGGTGCTGGCCGACGGAGGACGAGGGATCGGGATGCGGTTGCAGCCGCAGGAACGGCGATTTGACATCGGCAACTTCGGCAGTTACTTCCGCGCCTTCATCGAATTCGCCCTCAACGATCCGCGGTACGGCGAGGACCTGCGGGCCTTCGTTGGCGAACTTGTCGACGACGCCGGCGGGTCGGCCGGCGGCGAGGAGGATTGATGCAGTTGATCCGGCAGCGAGCCTGTGCGCGTGTCGGCCTGGTCGGCAACCCCTCCGACGGCTACAACGGCCGGACGATCTCGGTGGCGCTGGAGAACTTCCAGGCCGAGACGATTCTCTACGAGTGGGACCGGGTGGAGATCCTGCTGAGCCAGGAGGACCAGAGTCGTTTCGATTCGGTCCACGACCTGGTCGATGACGTGCGACTGCACGGCTACTACGGTGGCGTACGGCTGGTGAAGGCGACGATCAAGTCCTTTGTCGAGTACTGCCGCGCCCGCGAGATGCCGCTGCATGATCGCAATTTCGCCGTGCGCTACACATCGAACATTCCCCGCGCTGTCGGGCTGGCCGGTTCCAGTGCGATCATCGTGGCCACGTTGCGGGCCTTGATGGAGTTCTACGAGGTGACCGTCCCGGACGTGGTCCAACCGTCACTGGTCCTGTCGATTGAAACCGGGGAACTGGGCATCACCGCCGGCCTGCAGGACAGGGTGATCCAGGTTTACGGCGGCATGGTGGAAATGGACTTCAGCCGGGAACGAATCCAGCAAGTCGATGGATACGAGTGCGGCCGGTACGAGAATCTCGACGTCTCGCTGCTGCCACGCTTGTACGTGGCCTATTCCACCGATGCCAGTCAGCCGACCGAGATGTTTCATGACCGTCTCCGCGAGCGATACGACGCCGGCGATCCGGAAGTGGTGACGGCGATGACCAGGTTCGCACAGCTGGCGCGGGAGTCCTCCGAGGCGTTGGCAACCGGCGACAGGGAACGACTGCACGGATTGATCGACGCCAATTACGACACCCGGGCGTCGATCTGTCGGTTGCCGTCCCGGCACGTCGCCATGGTCGAAGCGGCCCGCTCGGTCGGTGTCTGTGCCAAGTTCGCCGGCTCCGGCGGCGCCATCGTCGGCACCTGCGCCGACGACGAGACGTTCGATCGTCTCGAACAGGCCCTGGCGCCACTCGACTGCCGCGTACTGACGCCCCGGATCGCACCGCCGCAACCGGGCGGTTAACCGGCCAACCCGCCTAGGGGATCGTTACCGAGCCGTCGGAACTGCCCACGCTGCCGGAGTTGAGGCCGTTGGGCAACAGCGTGAAGGCGTCGGGGGTACCGCCGGTGTTGATCAGGTCGAAGTTGAACCCGGGATCCGGCACGTCGTTGAGGCTGCTGTTGCCGGTCAGGGTCAGCGTCAGTGTTCCCGTTCCGGCATTTTCGACGGTGACTTCCGAGGCGGTGCCGCCATTGTTGCCGGAGAGGACGTTGTCGAGTACCAGCAGCGTCGAGGCGGCGGTGCCAGTGGCCGTCAGCTCGATGCCCGCCAGGGTGGCATCCGAAATCGTGTTTTCCGTCAACGCCAGGTCGAGTTCGTCGCCGACGACACGGATGCCCGCGTCGCCGTCGGAAATCGTGTTTTGCGTGATCGTGATCGTGTCGCCGGTGTTGGAGATGTTGGTCAGCGAAATGCCGGCAAGCCCGGCGGTGGCGTTGATGACGTTGTGACTGATGAGTACGTCTTCGACGGCGTCGCCGGTCAACTGGCCGTTGATGTCGAAGCCGTCGATTCTCGTCTTGCTGGCCAGCGTGATGTCGCCGTCGATCGTGACGGTCGCGTTGCCGTTGGAACCGGGAAGAATTCTCTGACCGTCCTGGGTCGATACGTACTGCAGGCGGTCGTTGGACACCAACTCGGTGCCGGCGACGAGCGTGAGGTTCTCGGTGAAGCTGCCACCCTCGGGTGTGTAGATCAGGCTGCCGGGTGCGCGGAGATCGGCCAATGCGTCGCCGATGGTCCCGTAGGGACTCTCGATCGAACCGTCCCCGGCACTGCCGCCGACCACGTGCAGGAACGACATCGCGCTGCCGGTCGAAGGATCAATCGCGACGCGTTGCTGCTTGTCGATCATGATGTTGCGGAACCGCCGCGTGGGTTCGGAGAGCCGGTTGGCGACCAGCGAGTGGTCCAGGGGAGCCGTCGGCCTTCGCATTGTCTGGAACGCAGGCCACGACGGGGCCGGGTTGGGTGCATCCACCTTCTGCAGCGACTGGAGCGTGATGCCGACGGTGACGGTGCGACCGAACAGGTCGTCTTCCTGGACACCGATGTTGACGAAGAACCGGTCGGTCAACTCGACTTCGGTTCGCCCACGCCAGCCCCACGTGTCGGGACTGCCGGTGGCGCGGAGAAAATAGCCGCCCGCAAAGGATCGTGTCACCAGTTGACCAATCTCCATCAGCGAGGCACCCATCTCGAAGTCGACCCCGGTCATCGCCGCTTCGTCGGCAATGATCAACTGGTTGCCGCTGAAGTGATTGTCGGCCGGGTTGGGGAGCCGGTCATCGGCGAGATCGGGGATGTAGATGTTTGAGCGGAAATCGAGAAACTCTCCCAGCGACTCCAGCCCGATCGTCATCTGGTGGAACCGGTTTTCTCCGGTGTCGCGATAGTCGTACCACGCCATCAGTCCCCAGGTGCGGTTCATTTCTTCGTCATAGACCCGCTGTCCGACCCCGACGTTGGCCGCAAACATCGCCTGGTTATCCAGCAGCAGGTGGACATCGGCAAACAGCAGCCGCTCGTCCTCGCTTTCGATCAGCGGGATCAGGTTGCTGTACGACGAAAAACCATCCTCGTAGCCGACGCCCGAGCCGATATGGTGCCCGAACCCGGTTCGAACGGCATAGTCGTCGTCGGCGGCCTGTTCAATCAGGCTGCCCAGAGAATCCAGCAGTTCGCCGGCGGTGCCGAAGTCACTTCCTGCAGTTGCCAGGAGTCCGACGAGTAGAAACGCCGTCACCGATTTTCCGGGGCGTCGGTTGATCATCATTCGCATGCTCAAGGCTCCCGCCTACAGACTAAACGTCCAACGACACCGCGAACCGGTAGACAGCTGTTAAGCTCTATCGGTTGTAACGATCCTAGGGCTGCACGATTTTCTGACCGGGGGCGCTGGGCTGTCAGTCGAGAACGCGCTGCGGTGCGACACTCCGAACAGGCGGCTGTTCTACGGTCGGACCGGCGGCGAGGACGGTCTCGCCAGGTTCACTCGCCGAAGTCCACGACCAGCCTGGTTTCGGCAATCACCGGCAGGTGTTTGGACCTGAGGATCGCGAGGAATTCCGGGGAGAGCGGGGTGATGTTCTCGCTGGTGTCGAGAGTCGGAACAGGGTAGGGCTGGCGAACCAGCGCCACGATCCGCAACGTGTGACGGCCTCTCACCCGGTCCGCTCCTGATGGTGTCACCGCGATCCTGAACCGGCCCGCGGCCTTCGTCGTCAATGGCACGCTCGTGAACCGACCCGAGAGCGGGCCGGAAAACTCGACATCAATCAGGGTTGTTTCCTGCAGCTTGGCCGATCGCAACAACCGCACGGGCAGTTCGAACCGCCCGGTTGGATCGACGCGGATCACCGCCTCGCCGTCGGCCTCCAGACTCATCAGCCCTCCCTCGACGGTGATCGCGACACTGGTGTTCGATTTCATCTTGCTCAGCAGGTGCCGCGTTCGGCCCGCCGGGTCCTTTACGGGAGTCACCGCGACGAAGGCCACGCGGTAGGCGTCAAGGGTTTCGGCCAGGCTGGGTACGAACACCGGGGCGAAAACCACGTCCTTGTCCGCCGGCATCACGACATCCGGGGCCGGCAGTCCCTGGCGGAACTTCGCCGGTTGCGTGCCGTCGAGCCGGACCAGGACCGGCCCCGAGTATCCCAGCAGCCGTTCGACCCGGATCGGCGCCGGGTGAGTCGAACCGCGGTGAACGGTTCGTTCGTCGGATTCGACCGGCTGGATCCTCGTCCGCGGTGCCATGGTGGTGGCCAGCAGGATTGTCGGGATCGCGTCGTGTGGCTGCGGCCGCGGTGTCCGGTTCACGCCCGCGGGAGCCTGGACTTCCTGTGTGACGGTACGGTCTTGGATGCGTGCCGTTGCGGTGATCCGGATCAGACGGGCCAGCGAGGCGGCCGTCTTTGCGGCCTGCAACTTGAGCTTGCCGGCCGACTGGCCCTGGGGGATTTCGAGTCCGGAGACGATCGTCACGCCCGCCGGCAGGCCGTCGACGGCAAGCCGGATCGGGCCGTCAAACCCCCCTTTTCGGACGGCCGTGATCGGCAACTCGACGCTGCTCCCCAACACGAGCTTGACCACCTGGCTGCAGCTGGCCTGGAAGCCCGCCACCGCGAGACGGACCGCCAGGCGATAGACCCGGTGACGCTGGTTGGTTTTTCCAGCGAGATCCGAGAGCGCGATCAGGTAACGTCCGTCGGTGGGCAGCGTGACCGCCAATTGAGGGTCGGTCGTGCCTCGGCTGTCGTCGGATGTGCCCAGGACCTTGCCGTCGGGACCGGTCAGGGTCAGCGAGACATCGGTGCCTCCGCCGAGTCGGGCCGCGAAGACTTCGATGGCCAACCGCTGGCCCTTGCGACCCACAAACGGGTACACGTCCCGGTCCTCGGGCGTTGCCAGCTGCCCGGTGACGGCGATCGGCAGTGACGGCAACGGCCGGTGGCCGTCGTCGCTGCTCAGCGAGGTTTCGGTGCGTTCGACAATCCCGCTGGTGGGGATCGAATGCCCGCGGCCGTCGACATCGAGGTTGATACGGCCGGCCACGTCGGCGGCGACGGTCACTTGTCGCGTGATCGTGACCGGCGACCGGCGGCCATTGTCCAACAGCAGCGCGACGGGACCGCTGCTGGGTCGCTGGAGGGCGGCGGGAAGCGTGGTCAGGATCCGTCCGCCGTCGCGAACCTGCAGACGGTAGACGTAGGATCGATGGCCACGAAAATCCAGTTCCCGGACGGCGATCGTGTAGGCTGTGCCCTTGTTGAGCCAGGCGGTCAGCGACAGGTCGTGCCCCCTGGTGTCGGCCGCATCGGCGACCAGCCGCCCGGAACGGGTGCGGATCTCCAGGACGCCGCGAAAGTCGGAACCCAGGCGGCGGGCAACGAGCCGACAGGTGACCGGTCCGTCGCGGGTCGGTGTCCAGGCGTAGCGATCGACCTCCTCGTTGCGCCGCAACCGGCCCGACACGCTGGCCGGCAACCGTGTCAGCCGGATCGGCTCGCGGCGATCGGCCGGTTCCACCAGATCGGCTTGCCCGACGACGAAGAAAACACCGGCACGGCTGACGCCGTTGGCGTTGGCCAACTGCCAGTAGACCGGGCCGGGTGGGACGTCGGCGGGAACGCTGATCCTGGCCCGCTGCTCGCGGGGAAGCGGGGGGGGACTGTAGGCCTTCGGACCGATCACGAAAGGTGGCTCGGGGATCAGCAGCCGGCCGGGAGAACCCAGCCGTTGCAGCCGGACCCGGGAGTCGTGGACCAGGATGTCGGTGTCGGGTGTCCAGTCGTTGCCGGCAATCGTGACCTCGGTTGTCCGGCCGGCCACCACGACGGGGGGGTACATGTAGCTCAGGCCCGGATCCGGAGGTTTCTGGGCCGGCGACCGGTCGGCCGTCAGCAGGCACAGCACCACGGCGACGGCCAGATGTTGCCAACAACGGAAAGCCCGAACCGATCTCACGTCGTTTTTCCCCGTGGCTGGTGGATTGTCTCGACGGGGGCCTGGATCAGAGCAGTTCGCCGAGGAACCGGCCGTCCTTGACCAGCGGGACCGGTCGCCCCAGCGGCGTGTAGTAGGTGCGGTCGGCGTTGATTCCCATCATGGTCAGGATTGTTCGCAGCAGGTCATCCACGCCCACCGGGTCCGAGAGCGGGGTCGCCGCGTGCTTGTCGGTGGCCCCGACCAGGCGGCCGGGCCGGATCCCGCCTCCGGCCAACAGCACGCTCTGGGCCTGGGACCAGTGGTCACGTCCGGCGCGGCCGTTGATCTTCGGTGTCCGCCCCATCTCGCCCATCATCACCACCAGCGTGCTGTCGAGTAACCCGCGATCCTCGAGGTCGGTCACCAGCGAACTGAAGGCGCGGTCGGCGTGGGGGAACAGGTCCTTTTCCTGGCTCGGGAAGCAGTCGAAGTGCGTGTCCCAACTGCCGTGATCGACCCCGACGAACCGGCAGCCGGCTTCGACGAGTCGTCGGGCCAGCAGGGCACACTGGCCCAACGACGTGTGACCATACCGCGCCCGCATCGTGTCGCTCTCGCGGTGTACGTCAAACGCCTCGCGGGCGGCCGGCGAGGTGATCAGGTCGTAGGCCTTCTGGTAGTAGGTCGACATCACGCCGGCGCGGCCCGGCAACGAGGTCTTGCCGTGCAGTTTCTCGAACCGGTCCAGCAGGCTGCGTCGGCGAGCCAGCCGTGTCGCCGGAGGGCCCGTGGCGACCCGGAGATCCTTGACCTGGAAATCCGGTTGCACGGGATCGGACTCGATCACGAACGGAGCAAACTCGGCACCGTAGAATCCCGGCCCGCCGGCCCCCATCGGATTGGGCAGGTTCACGTACGGCGGCACCGTACCTTGTCGATCCGTCTCGCGGGCGACGATCGAGCCCAGCGAGGGATAAAGGTCGTTGGTGGGGACGCGGAGATTGCCGTCGGGAAAGCCCGCCTTGCGACCGGTCAGCACGTAGTGGTAACCGGTCGAGTGGCCGTTGTCGGCGTGGCTGTGGCTGCGGAGGAGGGTGAACTTGTCGGCGACCCGGGCACACAGCGGCTGGTGTTCACCGAAGAACGTTCCGGGCACCTTCGTGGAAATCTGGCGGTAGGGGCCGCGGATTTCCTTGGGGGCCTTGGGCTTGAGGTCCCACATGTCGATCGTGCTCGGGCCACCCTCCAGGAACAGCATGATACAGGAGGTCGCCGTTGCCGGTTTCGGGGCGGCGGCTTCGGCTTCCAGTCGCAGCAGGCCGGGAAGCGACAACCCGCCCAGCAGGCCGGTCCCACCCAGCGTCAGCGCATCGCGCCGGTCGATTCCGTCACAGAACCGGGCTCGACGTGTTCCGGGCCGGGGCGGCGTCTGAAGATCCTTTTTCAGCATTGCGGGTTCCCTGGAAATCGGCCGTGCGTCTTGCGAACAGGCCTGGCTGCTGATTGTATCGAAACCCCGCGACGGTGCGCTTGAATTCGCCGTCGCGGATTGGCTGGATTGTGCTGGTCAGTGGTTGTAGAGAAACAGCTTGCTGTTGAGCAGTGCCCACAGGCAGTCGGCGATCGCTTCGGTTCGCCCGGTTGTCTCGAAGGCCGCCACGAACAACTTCCGTTCCCGTGGCTGGGGGAATCGGCTCAATGTGGTCAGAAACAACTCGTCGATGACCGCGGCCGGCGGCCGGTCGGATCGGGCCAGGCGATCGACGGTGCCGCCAGCGGCGATCAGCTTGGCCTGGATCTCGGGGGAATTGATCAGGTGCAGGGCCTGGGCGATGCTCGGCTCGTTGCTTCGCTCACATTCGCAGACACTCGCCCTGACCGGGCGTCCGAAGATCCGGAAAAAATACGAGGGCATGCGGTTGTCCCAGATCTGGATCGCCCGGTAACCGCGTGGCCAGCCGTTGAATTTCTCGGGAACCCCGGTGACCTGACAGATCGCGTCCAACAGGACCTCGGCCGGCAGTGCCCGGGGCATGGCGTGCGAGAAATTCTGCAGGTCGTCGGCGTTGTCCTTGAGGGCCTGGTTGGAGAGTTGGTAGACGCGGCTGGAAAGCAGGGTGCGGGTGAAGGCCCGCAGGTCAAAACGCTGTTCGACCAGGTGTGCGGCGAGTGCATCGAGCAGGGGCACATTGACCGCCGGATTGGTCGCCCGCATGTCGTCGATCGGCTCGACCAGGCCGCGGCCGAAGTAGTGGGCCCAGAGCCGGTTGGCGATCGCACGGGCAAAGAAGGGGTTGGACGCTGATGTCATCCAGTCGGCCAGCACCCCACGGCGGTCGGCGACCCCGTCGAAGTCCGACACCTCACCGCCCAGCGGCCGCGCCGGGATCACCTCGCCGGTCCGGGCATGCTTGAGATCATTGCCGGGAACCACCAGCAGGGACTGGTTCCCGCCGGGCAGCGACTTCCGCTTCAGCCCGGTGAAGAACCCGGCAAAGCCGACGTAGTCCGACTGGCTCCACTTCTCGAAGGGGTGATGGTGGCACTGGGCACATTCGATGCGAATGCCCAGGAAGAGTTGACTGAACGAACGGCCCAGTTGCTCGGGCTTCTCCAGCACGCGATACAACGACGCGGGGCCCTCGGCCAACGTGTCGCCCCGCGCGGTGAGAATCTCTCGCGCGAAGGCATCGTAGGGTCGGTTGGTCGCAAACTGGCTCCGCAGCCAACGCGTCATGGCAACCGCTCCCGCGGGACTGACGCGATCGCGATCGACCCGCAGGATGTCGGCCCACCGCATCGCGCGGTAGTCGGCGTACTCGGGGCGGACGAGCAACCGTTCGACAAGTCGGCTGCGTCGGTCCGAACGAGGGTCGACCAGGAACCGGCGGGCCTCGTCGGAGGTGGGCAGGGTGCCGATCGTGTCGAGAAAGACGCGGCGGAGAAACATCGCGTCGTCGGAGAGGCCGCTGGGGGGCACGCCCAGCCCCTCGAGCCGATTCCAGGTCAGCCCGTCGATGAAGTTGTTCTCGGGCGGACGGGGAAAAGTCACTTCCGGGCGGGGGCGGGTGACCCGGCAGGTTGCCACCTGGCCCATGTAACGAACCAGGATGACGGCCTCCCCGGGAACGTTGCCGGCCCTGATCTCTCCGTCTGCATCGACAGTGGCAATCCGCTCGGTGTTGGATTCGAAATCTGCCTCGTCGGTCACGCACCATCGCCGACCGCGGCCATCGACCGCGGTGACCTGCAACTGCAGAGACTCGCCGGCGAGAAGCCGTCGCCGTTGGGGTCGCACGAGAATTGACGTGACCGGGGTCGCGTCGACGCCAAACCGGGCCCCTTCGCCGATCCACCGCAGCAGGCGGTGGTAGGCCGGCGAATTGCGTTGAATCTTGCGTCCTCCTCCATGCGGCACTTCGGCGATCGACTTGGTCACCAGCAGGCTCGAAGCCGGTGCCGTCAGAACCACGCGGCGTTGGCGACTCTCCATCGTCAACGCCCGGTGGTCTCCGGCCGGATCATGTCCGAAGACAGAGAGTTTCAGACCGTTTTGGCCCTCGGCCTTGCCATGGCATCCCGCGGCATTGCACCGGGCCTTGGTCAGGATCGGGATGACCTCGTGTTCAAACGAGACCCCGGGCGGGCGTGACTGGCCGCGAACATCGACGGTGACCTGCCAGGAATGATCGCCGGCGACGATCTGCAACCGTGTTGTCCCGTCACCCCGGGAGACGACTCGCCCACGCGAATCGACCGCCGCCACGTTTGGATCGGCAATGGTGTAGCGGGCCGAGCGGGTGAGATCCAGCGGCCGGCCGTCGGCCGTAAGACCCGTGACCTGCATCTGTTGCGTGGATTCGGGACGGTCCAGCACGATACGAGTCGGCCAGACCGACGCACCCGCCAGCACCGGTGATCGGGCAACAGTCACGACGAGTACAGCGGCGAGCAGGATCCGCGACACGAGGAACTCCGGCTGGAGGAACCGGGAGCAGGACGATGGTAAACCCTATCCCCGGACGTTCGCTGCGGTCAAGGGGCCTCGGGCAGGCCGGGACGGGCCCGAAGAATTTTCCCCAAGTTTCGTTTTTTTGCGGAACCTCGATCCGGGAGGCGGTGTTTCAACCGCTGGGGATCTGCTGAAAAGCTGGTCCGTCCAAAGGGACGGCCTCCCGGAGCCCCCACTCCGGGAGGTTTGTCTCTCTGGTTGTTTATCGGAAATCCAAGAGTTGATTGTTGATTGCTGATGCGAATTGGTAGAATCGCCCCCCTGTCTTGTAGGCCAGCTGGCGGTAAGTGTTGCCCGCGGTTTCCAGGCCGATCGGCGGTGAGGTTGAATATTCAGTCAGTCGTTTTCTCGGACAGCATCTAGGTTCATCGGGAGTGAAGAGTCATGTTGCGATCAATGGCAAGTGTACGCGGGTTGGCGACGTGTGTTGCCGCCTTGTTGCTGGTGACTTCGGTCGTCGAAGCCCAGGGGCAGAAGAAGAAGGGGCAAAGCCGTAGCCGGACCCGGAGCAGCCGTGGCGCGTCTGGCCAGCGTGGCGGTGGCGGTGCCACGGCGATGCAGTTGGTCAGTCGCACCGAAGTCCAGAAGGAACTCAAGATCACCGAGGAGCAGAAGGGGATCATCACCGAACTCCAGCAGTCTTCCCGGATCGATTTCCGGTCGGCCCTGGGCGAAGGTTTCCGCGATCTCTCGCGTGAACAGCAGCAGGCGAAGTTTGCCGAGATCAGGAAAAAGGCCGCGGCCAAGACCAAGGAAGCCGAGGGCGATCTGTTCGGCTTGATTCTCGACGAGAAACAGTCCAAGCGGCTCAAGGAAATCCTGCTCCAGCAAAAGGGCCTGCGGGCGTTGCTTGAACCCGCTGTTGCCAAGACCGTGGGACTTACCACCACCCAGTCAACCAAGATCAAGAAGGCCTTCGACGACGGCGACAAGAAGCGCCAGGAACTGTTTGCCAGCCTTCGTGGCCAGCGCGGATCCCGATCCGGATCCAAGTCCAAGAAGGGCGCGCCAAAGAAGAGTGCTCCCAAGAAGGGGACAGCCAAGGGCGGCGCCAAGAAGAAGGGGTCGTCGCGCGGTGGAAGCGGACTCCGCGAGCGGTTCGAGGAGATGCGGAAGAAGGGTGAAGCGATCGGCGCCGAGAGAGACAAGAACGTGCTGGCGGTGCTGACTGCTACGCAGAAGACAAAGTTCGAACTGATGCGTGGAGCCAAGTTTGAACTGACGCGGACTTCACGCGGCAACCGCGGCGGAAGCAGCAAGAAACGCGGTGGCAGTCGCAAGGGACGCTCGCGATCGAAGTCGAAGAAGAAGGAAGCGTAACGAGGCGTCAGTTCACGCCTGGCCGGGAACCAAACCGTGCCGAGTCCGGAGAGGGACTTTCCGGACTCGGTCGGTGTCCCCGGTTCGCTGCAGCCGGGGAGTCCTGAGGTGGAGTTCTCGCGGGCCGTGCCGTCGCGAAGTTGGTTGGATGACCACTTGGATGGTGGTCTGTAGACAAGTCAGGGAGAACGAAGATGAGTCTGGTTTCCGGGAAGAACGGGAAGAAGTGGTACGGGCCGCTGGTTGGCCTGCTGCTGTTGTCGCTGGCCGTTGTTGGCTCCAGGGACGCGGTTGCTCAAGACGACGCGGCCGCCAATGACCGGCCGCAGCCGGCGGCTGTTCCGCTGGTGATCGTCAACGTGGCCAGCGTCGATCGCCTGCTGGGCGATGTTCGTTATCTCTTCCAGGCCGCCGGCCAGGACCAGATCAACCAGAGTATCGATGAAAATATTACGGCGGCCAACGAGCTGAAGGGCCTGGATCGCACCAAGCCGATGGGCATGATGGTCTTTCTGCTGCCGGGTATTCCGCCACAACCGGTTCTGGTCAGCTACGTGCCGGTCAGCAACATCGATCAATTGGCCGCAACCATCGGTGGCGGAACGGGACAGTTGAAGAAGGCCGAGGGCGAAGGCGAGGGCCGGTACGAACTGGTCGGCGAGCGTGGTACTCAGCAGGTCGTCCTCAAGGACGGTTACGCCTTCATCGCCAACGATGCCGATGCGTTGGATCGCAAGTTCCTGGACCCGGTCAAGTTGACCTCCTCGCTCTCGAAGCGTCACGACATTGCCGTCACCTTGAAACTCGGGACGGTTCCCGAGGCCGTCAAGACCCTGCTGTTGACGACGGTGCGGGCGAATTTCAACGCGACCATGCAACAGCGGGATGACGAGCCCGACGGCCCCTACCAGCTGCGCAAGGCCGGCCAGGGCAACGTTCTGGAGTTCATCGAATTGCTGCTGGCCGAGGGCCGTCAGATCACCCTCGGCATCAACGCGTCGAAGGAAACCCGCAACGTGCTGGTCGAGTTCGCGCTGGATGTCCGCGCCGAGGGCAACTGGGCCAAGATGCTCAAGGACATCGACAGCAGTCCCAGCTATTTTGCACCCTTGATCGACGAGAAGGCGCCGCTGAGTTTTTCGTTGTCCTGGGCGATGGACAAGCGAGAGAAGGGGAACCTGCTGGAAATGCTGAAGTTGGCCGAACCGCAGGTCGCCGGGCAGTTGCAGCCGGTGGCACCGGCGGTTCGAAGCCTGTTCGCGGCATTGAGCAAGACGGCCGAAAAAGGGCATGCCGATGCCTTTTTCCAGTTCAGGTCGGAAGCGGCTGATGACATGGTCCTCTTCGGAGGTCTGAAGGTTCAGAATGGTCAGCAGCTTTCCGCTGCGGTGCGGACGGTGCTTGGACAGTTGAGCTCGAATCCGGAAGTGGGCGAGATCGACGTCGACATCGATGCCCATGCCGGCGTGTCGTTTCATCGCATCAAGGCCAAGCCGCGGGCGACCAGCGACGGGCAGGTTGGCGCCACCGCGCCGTCGGTGTATGTCGGCACGGGACGTCGGGCCGTCTGGTTTGCCAGGGGCAGCGAAGAATCACTGAAGGCGACCAAGTCGGCGATCGACAAACTGGGTGCGGCAAAATCGACCGTCAAGAATCGTCGCCGCGGTGTTCCCTTCCGGTTCGTCCTGAACATGTCGAAGTGGCTCGAGAGAATGGATCCCGAGCGGTCGTTCAGCAAGTTGGCCCGGCAGGCCTTCGAAAACGGCCGTGATCGTCTGCAGGTGGAAATCCGGCCGACCGACAACGGGATGCGATTCCAGTTGAAAGCCGAGGAAGGTTTCCTGCGACTGCTGGGAATGTCGATCGGCCGCGGGATCACCGCCCGCCGCGAAGCCCGGGAATCGAGCGAGTAACGCCAGGCCCGCTGACGGGGCCCTGGGTCACTCGCGTTTCCCCGGGGCCGGGGCCGAGAGAGTCTTCAGCCAGCGGTCGAAATCGGCCCGGCGGGAATCGGGGGCTTCCTCACCGGGAGCGAACTTGACGGTCAGTTCGGCAATCTGCTCGCTGGTCAGTCCGCGAGCCCGCCACCAGTTGCTGCCGGTGAAATCGGCGTCCACCAGGCGGGTTCCGTCCAGTTGTGCCAGAAACAGGTTGGCGTCACGCAGGACGGCGGCTTCCAGATTGGCGCCGGAGAGCACGGCGCTGGTCAGCGTGGCACCGGTCAGGTCTGCCATGTAGAGGTAGGCATCGGAGAGATCGGCCCGCAGGAAATTGGCCTTTTGCGCCGAGACCTGTTCCAGCGAGGCCGCCCGCAGTTGCGCCTCGCGGAGATCGGCTTCGTTCATGATCGCCTTCAGGGCCAGGATCTCCTCGAGCAGGGCTCCCCTGAGATTGGCCCGGGACAGGTCGACTGTCTGCAGGCTGCTGCGGTTCAGATCGATGTTGGCCAGGCGGGCCCCGGCCAACTTGCTGCCGTCGAGAGTGGCCGCGGCCAGGTAGGTTCCCGACAGGTCGAGTTCCTCGAGATCGAGGTGTTCCAGGCGGGCGGCGGCCCAGACGGTGTTGCCCTCTTCGATGAGTTGCAACATCGCTTCCCGACGCTGGTCGGCGGTCCCTCCCGTGTGGCAGAGCGTCCAGAAGAGGTGTTCGCGGTTGTGACGGGAGGTCTGATCGAGATGACGGGTGGTGACCCAGGCGTTGACCGTGACGAGTACACCCAGCAGGATGGCCGCGGCCCAGGCGACCCGCTGAGCTGTGGACGACGAGTGCGAATGGCCCGAAGCGGTCACGGGGCTCTCCTTCCCGAAGGACGACTGGCTGACGGGAACGACTGGTTCTCCAGCCGTCGAACTGGCCGTTGACGTTTCTGGACGGTCCGTGGCGGACATGGTAGGCTCCCGTCGTTTGCATGCTTTTGTACGAGTCATCGGGTATAGCCGAGACCGCCGCGGCTTGACAATCCCAGCCGGTTTCAACTCGCCGTCCTGTTCCACGTGGTCCGGTTGATGCCTTCCACCGAATCTCCCCGCCCACCAGCTCGTCGCTGGATGTTTCGTGCGATCGCGGTCGGTGTCGGTGTGCTGCCACTGATCGCAGTCGAACTGGTCCTGTCGATCCTGGGCCTTGGCGAACCCGGGACCGCCGCCGATCCGCTGGCGGGATTCAGCGGGGTGCACCGCCTGTTCGAACGCGACAGCGGCACCGACGAGTATCGTACCTCGCCATCGCGGGGCCTGTTCTTCGGTGAACAACGGTTCGCCGTTTCCAAGCCCGACGACGGATTCCGGATGTTTTGCCTGGGAGGTTCAACTGTTCGTGGACGACCGTTCACCACCGAGACGTCTTTCACGAGATGGCTGGAACTGGAACTGGCCGGGCGGATTCCCGGACGGACGTTCGAGTCGGTCAACTGCGGTGGTCTCTCGTATGCCAGCTACCGCCTGCTGCCGATCCTGCAGGAAGTGCTGACCTACGATCCCGACCTGGTTGTCGTGGCGACCGGCCACAACGAATTCCTCGAGGATCGCAGCTACAAGGACATCAAGTCGCGGTCGGCGGTTTCGGCCTGGATCGAGGATCGGGCGTTGTCCCTGCGGACGGTGACCCTGGTGCGATCGGCGTTCCAGGAGACCGACAGGAAACAGGAGAACAAACCGAGTGAACCATCGGAAGTGGAAGCACGACTGGATGAGCAAAGTGGATATGCCTCCTACCACCGGGACGACGCCTGGCGCAAGCGTGTCGTTGCCCAGTACGAGGACTCGCTGCGGAAGATGGTGGTCACCTGCCGCGCGGCCGAGGTCCCGCTGGTCCTGGTCAGGCTGGGATCAAACCTCAGGGACTGTCCGCCCTTCAAGTCCGAACATCGCGATGGTCTTTCGCCCGAGGGGGAAGCCGCCTGGCAACGTGCCTTCGATGACGGTGCGGAGGCCGAACGCCAGGGCATGTTCTCCGCCGCCCTGGTCTCTTACCACGACGCGGAAGAACACGACGACCAGTTCGCGCTGTTGTTTTGGCGGATGGCCCGGGTGCTGGACCGACTCGGCCGCTTCGACGAAGCGAGGGCCGCTTATCGTCGCGCCCGCGACCTGGACATCTGTCCCCTGAGGATGGTCAGCGAGCTCGACGAGCGCCTGGTTCTTGTGGCGCAGGAGACCAAGACTCCGCTGGTGGACGCGGCGGCGGCCAGCGAAGCCGCCAGCCGGGAGAGAATTCCCGGCTATGACTGGTTCATGGACCACGTGCATCCTACGATTTTCGGGCACCAGCAGATCGCCGGACTGATCGCCGAGAAACTTGACGGTGAGGGACTGTTGCCGGAATCGTCAGGCAACGTCGGGCCCGGTCCGAAAATCGCCACGACAGACGATCCTGCCGCGGTGCCAGCCTCGCAGAGGGCGCAACTCCGGAAACGGATGCGACGGCGGCGCCACCTGCGAAGACAGGGACCGGCCTTTTTTGCCAACGGGGCCCGCCGGGTTGAATGGCTGGAGAACTGGGCACAGCGGCACCGGCTCGACGAGGAGGTCCGACCGGTCGATTGGCCCGGCCACGCAAGGGCCGGTTTTCGCCTGATTGACTTCGATCAGCGATCCGAGGCCTGGGATCGTTACTTCACCGCTATCAACCTCGCACCCGAACCGGAACTGGCGGTCCGGGTGACGTTGCAACATGCCGGACGGCTGTTTCGGCAGGGACGAACCTCTGCCGCGAAGTTCCTGCTCAACAAGATGTTGGAACTGAAAACGCTCGACCAGACGACACTGCCGTCGTCGGTGGCGCTGGCTCTGCTGGTCGTGGCTGTCGAAGAAGGTGACCAGAAGTGGATCACCGAACTGTTGGCCCGGCACGGTTCACGATGGGAAAAGGACCCACCGGCCGTTCCCGGGTGGAAAACGGCCATCCCCGGGGTCCTCGCGCGGGCTCGCGCGTCGGCAAGCTCCACGGTGCCGGCAAAACCGGCCTCCGACTAGCTGCGGGACGCCGCGAAGGCCTTGGCAAACTTGTCGACGTCGGCAGGAATCGCGAGCTTGATTTTCTTCTTCTCGATCGCCGCTCGTACCCGTCCGGCTGCCTCCCACTCCTTGGCCGACAACTTGCCGTCCTTGTCCTTGTCCAACCGCTTGAAGTAGAAGCGGCCAATCTTTTCGGCGCTGCTGGAGGCCTTTTTCTCCGCGTCACCGGAACCCGAGGAACCCGACGATCTTGTGGACCTCGATGACGAGGAACCTCGCGATCGAGAACTGGACCCGGAAGCTGTCGTGGTTTTCTTCGAAGAATCGTCGTCGTCGTCGGCCTCTTCCTCGTCAGCTTCGGGCGGCTCGGTTATCTCGGCGGCCTGAAACTCGCGGGGAGTCAGGAAGCCGTCCTTGTTGGTGTCGATACGTCGGAAAGTTCCCAATGTGGCCAAGTTCCACTCGTAGAGCCCGATCTGGCCATCAAGATCACGGTCCTGGCCAGCAAACCCCTCGGGCAGATCCACGGTCAAGCGGGGCCGAGGTTCTTTTTTCTTCTTCGAGGATCGTGAACCACCGCGGCCACGACTGCTGCCTCGCTCGCCACCGCGACTGCTGCTGCCACGACTGCTGCCACCACGACTGCTGCCACCACGACTGCTGCCACCGGCACCACCTTGTTGCTCACGCATGCGAGAGAAAAAATCACGCATGCGAGAGCTGCGGTCACCACCACCAGCACCACTCTGCCCCTGCTGCTCACGCATTCTGCTGAAAAAATCCGCCATCCGTTGACGCCGTTCGTCGTCGCCTCCACCACTTCCACCACGTGAAGACCCGCTGGCGCCTCGAGATCCACCGCGTTGGGCCTGGGCCTGTTCTGGCCACGCGACCAGCAATCCCAGGGCGATGACCAACAGAAAACCGGTTCGATGGGTTCTCATCGAGAATCTCCAGATTTTTTTCAGTCCGAAACCGGGACTCAGGGGTTGGATACTGTAGGAAGGCTAGCTGAGTAAACACCACCAAGGTAGCAAAGAACCCCTGGAACGGCCGTAAATTGCAGAATAAGGGGATAATTTTCGCAATACGGGGGTTATTTGAGAGGATCGGGAAGCTCTGGGGATTTTCCTGAGCTAGAATATTCTGCCGATTGTACACAAATTGGCTACCTCGCCCTTTTTCCGACCGGTGAGGCAAGCTGACGAAAACAGATAAAACAGGTCAATTTTGAAGTCACGAGACACCTTGATCGGGATTGGTTCCATGTATCACACGGCACTCAAAACACTTCTCAGCTCGTTGGTCGTTGTCGGTCTGCTGGTCGTTGCCAGCGCTGATGCCCAGCAGGACGATCGGCGTTCGGCCGACTCGGCGAAGACGAAGAAGTCTTCCGACTCCGAGAAGCCCAAGACCGAGAAGGGTGACGACGAGAAGCCCAAGACCGAGAAGGGCGATGACGAGAAGCCCAAGACCGAGAAGAGTGACGACGAGAAGGGTGACGACGAGGGCGACGACGAAAAGCCGGCCGTGACACCGCCGGTGCGTGGCAGCGTGGTGACCGGCGTCGATGGCAAACCGGCGACGGTAAAGCCCGTGGCATCGTTTGGTCTGAAGCGGACTGACGCGACTGCGAAAAAACCCCGCAAGCCGGCTGAAAAGCTGAGTTTCACGTTTGTCCAGGCTCCCTGGGCCGACGTGCTGAACCTGTTTGCCGATGCCGCCGGTTTGACCTGGGATCGTGAAGTCGTGCCGCCGGGAACATTCACCTATTCGGATGACAAGGAATACACGCCGACTCAGGCGTTGAACGTGCTCAATGGTGCCCTGTTGCAGAAGGGCTACATCCTGGTTCGCCGCGACAGGTTCGCCGTCGTGGTCAGCGTTGACGAACCGATCCGTGCCAACCTGATTCCGACCGTGCCGGTGGCCGACCTGGCCAAGTACGCCAGCCACGAGCTGATTCGAGTCGTCCTGGCGCTGGAAGGTAAGGACGCGGCCAAGGCAGCCGAGGAAGTTGAAGGCCTGCTGGGGCCCCAGGGCAAGTCGACCGCGTTGTCGGTGGCCAACGCGTTGGTCGTGACCGGCCTGGCGAAGAACATCTCGGAGATTTACGCGGCCTTGTCCAGTTATGTCGTTGAAGAGGAAAAGGACCTGTCCTACAAGGCCTTCATTCTCAAGCATGTCGCGGCGTCAGAAGCCGAGGGAATGGTGCGTGAGCTGTTCGGTCTTCAGGCTCGTGGAGTTCAGAACGTCAGCCAGGCCGGCAGTGGCGGCAGCAGTCGCTCCAGCGGCCGCTCCAGCAGTCGCTCCGGCGGAAGTTCCGGTGGCAGCGCGGCGGATCGCTTCCGGGCGTTCATGGAGAGTCGTGGTCGTGGCGGCAGCAGCAGTAGCCGTGGCAGCAGCCGTGGTGGCAGCAGCCGTGGTAGCAGTCGTGGCGGCAGCAGTCGTGGCGGCAGCAGCGGAGGGAGCAGCTCCTCCCGCTCATCCCGCTCATCGTCGAGCAACAGTGCGATTTCGCTGACCGTCGATGACCGGACGAATACGCTGATGGTGATGGCGTCGCCGCTGCAGATGACGGTGGTCGAGTCGGCGATCCAGTCGATCGACGTGGAAAAAACTGGCGAGCCCAACCAGTTTGTCCAGAAGGCGGAAAACAACGAGCCGTACCTGGAGGTCTACAAGATCCGGGCGGCCGATACGACCGAGGTTACCAAGACGCTTACCGTGCTGTTCCCCGGATCGGTGATCAACGAGGACGGACGTTTCCGCACGATTCACATCATGGCCGACAAGGCCGGGCATGATGAGATCAGTGGGATGATCCGGAAACTGGACGGCCAGGGAGGCGGCCAGACGTCGGCCGTGGTTCCGATTCGACAGGATGCGACGACACTGGTTTCCACGTTGCAGGGATTGTTTGCCCGCGATGTCGAAAGTGCGCCGTCGGTGATTGCTCATCCGGGACGGTTGATCGTCCGCGGTTCTCCGGAGCAGATTGCCGAGATCCGCACGATTGTTTCCCAGCTGGAGTCCTCGACCGGTGGCGGATTCCGCTCCGGCGGTGGCCCGGTTCGGTCGATTCCGCTGGGCGGTCGCGATGTCGATTCGCTGCTGAGAATGCTGCGGTCGGTTACGCCCAACCCCATCCGCGTGAGTGTTCCGGCAGCCAGCGGTGGCCCGATTCGCGAGCAACGCGTTCCTTCGGCTGTCGATCCACGAGTGCCGCGGAAGCCGGCACCGGGTGCCGAGGGGAACTTCAGCGTGGCCCCCAAGCCCAAGGCGGAAGCCAAGACGAAAACCAAGACGAAAACCAAGACGACCGAGTCGAAAGATGCGGATACGGATGAGGATCTCGCCCGCCGCCGCCGGATTGCAGCACTGGTCTTTCGAACGCTCGATACCGACAAGGATGGCAAGGTAACCCAGAAGGAATGGTCTGCCAGCAAGCAGGTTCGCGAGGCCTTCGAGCAGGCCGGTGTGACCCTGACATTCCCGATCACCGCCGAGCGGTTCGCGAAATTGTTCCCCGGCACACGGCCTCGATCCAAACCGGCCGCCAAACCGGCCGCCAAACCGGCCGCCAAACCGGCCGCCAAACCGGCCGCCAAACCGGCC
>PBSL01000060.1 GCA_002726205.1 Planctomycetaceae bacterium
CCGTCGTCGATTTCAGCCTCGCCGGACCGGTTTTTCGCTTCGATCACGTCGCAGATGTAGCCGATCGAACCTCGCTGTTCGAGAAACTCGGCGAACTGTCGGTAACCGGTCGTATCGGTGAAGACCGACACGAATGGAGAAAAGAAGTGCATTGCCTGGGACCCGATGAAGCTCAGCGGCCGACTCATCTCCAAGGCCATCAGGGTCGGTGTGGTCAACCCGCGGCGAATCACCTCGTCGGCGATCCGGTCGACGGCCAGTCGCTGGGATTCGGTTGGTTCGGCCGGACCGGGCGGATCGACGGCGAACGCGTGTTTGAACCAATGCACGAGGAGACCTCCCTGCCTTCCCTTCGTCGGGGCACCGCCACGAATCTCCAACAACAAGATCACGACCGGCAGCGTCGAAACGAACCCGACCGCGGCAAGATACCGCGCGGACAGGCGAATTGACAGCCTGTAATCGAGGCGATTTCGTCGCCGGTTTGTGCGGATCACCCGGCGCGAGAGGCACTTTTGTCGTCGGTCGTCAGTCCGAACAGCCGCAACGCGTTGTCCGTGGTCGCGGTGGCCAGCGCCTCCAGATCCAGTCCCTGGACCTCTGCCAGGCATTCGGCGGTGTGACGGACGTGGGCCGGTTCGTTTCGCTTGCCGCGGAAGGGAATCGGGGCCAGATAGGGAGCATCGGTTTCCACCAGCAGCCGTTCCAGCGGCACGCCGGCTGCAACCTCCCGTAACGCGTCGTTTTTCTTGTAGGTCAGCATGCCGGAAAGGGAGATGTGCATGCCGAGTTCGACGCAGCGTGCCGCCGTGGCGGCGTCGCCGCAGAAGGAATGCATGATTCCCCGCAAGGGTCCCCGCAGGGCCTCCCGCTCCAGTTCCGTCAACACGTCGGCCTCGGCTTCACGGCAGTGCACCACGAACGGCAGGTCGTGTTCTCGCGCCAGAGCCATGTGACGTCGGAACATCTCCACCTGCAAGTCCGCCGGCGCGTGGTCCCAGTAGTGGTCCAGTCCGGTTTCGCCGATGGCGATGACAACGGGTCTCTCGGCCAGTCGGCAGATCGTCTCCCAGTCGTCCCCGGCCGCCTCGGCGACGTAATTCGGCTGGATGCCGACAACGGCGTGGACGCCGGGGAATCGATCGGCCAGTTCGACGGCCGCGCGGCTGCTGGCTGCCGTCGTCCCGATCGTGGCCAGGCCCAGCAACCCTTCGGCCTTCGCACGGGCGACGACCTCCTCGACGTCCTGCGCGAACGCTTCTTCGTCGAGATGGCAGTGCGTGTCAAAGAGCTGCATGCCGACGCCTTTATCCGGACAGCGTCTGGAGCTCCTCGAGCGTCCGCCGTTCCTCTTCCAATGCATCCGCCAGCAGTTCGGCCGCGGGCTCGTCGTCATCACAACCGTCCGCGGCCGATATCAGCCCGTCGACGATCGCCTGCTCGTTGGCGATCAGGCGAGGATAGAGATCCTGCAACGACAGGAAGTGCAGGTCGGTGAATTCGGTCGGGTACCGTCCGAACTCGATGGTCCAATCCCGTCTTTCGAGCAGGTCGATGATCCGGGCGATCTGCAACTGCTGCCGGCGGCGAAACAAGGCCAGGGCCGCGATTTCGGTCTCGTCGTCCCCGGCAATCCACGGTTCACAATCACCGGTGAATTGTACCAGGCTGCCGGAGAGTGCCGCCACGGCGGCATTGAGTCGGGCGTTGGGGGTCGGGTCGGTCATCGGGTTGAAAACAGCGTGCGATCGAGGAGAACTAGAGGAACAGATCCCTGGCAGCGTCCTCGGCGGCCTGGCTGAGCTTGCCGATCAGCGGCGAGGCTCCCAGCAACAGGATCGGGATCGACACCAGGGCAACATAGAGCTTGTCAACGGAATCGGGTTTCGCCACCGGTTGGCCGGTGGGGCGATCGTCGATGAACATCGCGACCAGGATCCGCAGGTAATAGAACAGGCTGAAGACCGTGTTCAACAGGGCGACGCCGACCAGCAGCCACATGGCTGGATGGATGTCGCCGGCCTTCCAGACCGGGGCCAGTACGAAGAACTTGGCCACGAAACCACCCAGCGGCGGCAGGCCGACCAGGCTGAACAGGCACACGGCCATGGCAACGCACAACAGGGGGGCCTGTTTTGCCAGTCCCTTGTAGTCGGCGATTTCCTCGCTGTAGATCTGGTTGCGAACCAGGGCCACGATGGCGAAGGCACCCAGGTTCATGAACAGGTAGACGGTCAGGTAGAACAGCACCCCACTGACACAATCCCTGGCCAGGTCGGTGTCCCCGGCATGCCGGGCCAGGATCATTGCCGAGACACCCAGCAGCATGTAACCGGCATGGGCGATCGTCGAGTAGGCCAGCAACCGCTTGATGTTCGTCTGGGAATAGGCGGCCAGGTTGCCGAAGGTCGAGGAGGCGGCGCCGACCAGGCCCAGCCCGATCGCCAGCGAAATCGCCAGGCCCTCGAGCCCGGGCACGGGGATCTCCGGCGGCACCGCTGCGGGGCCGGCCAGTTGGCCGGCGACGCGGATCAACAACGCGAAGGCGGCCCCCTTGGAGGCGACCGAGAGGAATCCCCCCACCTCGGCGGGAGCCCCCTCGAACGCATCGGGACACCAGAAGTGGAAGGGGACCAGCGAGAGTTTGAAGGCCAGCCCGACCAGGATCATCATCACGCCCAGCAGGATCGTGCGGAGCGTGGCGCCGGTCAGCGTCAGCTCGCTGAGCTTCCCGGCAATCTGGTCGATTTCGGCGGTTCCCAGCAGGCCGGCGACCAGGCTGGTACCGTAAAGCATCACGCCCGCCGCCCCGGCACCGTAGACCACGTACTTCAGGGCCGCTTCACTGCTGGCCCGCCGTCCCTTGAGAAAACCGACCAGCACGTAGCTGGGAACGCTGGCCATCTCGACGGCCAGGAAGAGGATCAGCAGGTGGTTGGCCGAGACCATCAGCATCATGCCGATCGTCGCGCCCAGCAGCAGCGTGTAGAAGTCCGGTCCATCCTCGTTGTCGGGGATCCCGCTGAGGACCGTCAGGGCGATCACCAGGACCAGGAACAGCAGCAGGAACAGGCGGAAAAATATTGTCATGCCGTCGTTGATCAGCAGGCCGCTGAAAAGCTCGCTCCGGGAGATCTCCGCGGTGGCTTCCACGCTGGAAAGCTCGATGCCACCCAGGGCCGCGTTGAAGCTGAAACCGAAGGCGATCAACGTGCCGACCAGCGCGGTCCAATGACCGGGAATCCACCGGTCGGTCCCCAGCAGCCGACCCAGCAACAACGCGATCACCGTTCCACACAGAACCAGTTCCGGGAGGAAGGCGAAAACATCGCCTGGCAGCGTCTTGGTCAGCTCGTTGAAGAGCTGTTCGAAAACGGGGATCGAGGTATTGGCCAGCATGAGTCAGGTTCGTCGGGTGCGTCGGATCAACGGGTCGTCGTCAGAAAATTCAGTCAGGAGCCGATCTTTCCGGCCATCCCGTTGGCCAGATGTTGGATCGAGTCGTCCATGATGGAGAACATCGTGTTGGGAAAGATTCCCAGCAGGATCGCGAAGGCCAGCAGCACACCCGCAACGATGAGCTCACGGGGACGGATCGGTGTCAGGGCTTCCTCGTGCGGCCCCTTGTACTCGGCTCCCAGGTACACCCGCTGCAGGGTCCAGAGGATGTAACCGGCCGTCAGGATCACGCCCGAGGCGGCGATGATCGCCATCAACTTGCTGAATTGCCAGGCGCTGAGGACGACGAAGACCTCGCCGACAAAGCCGCACAGACCCGGCAGTCCCAGTCCGGCGAAAAAGATGCCGGCTGCCAGCCCGGTGTAAAGCGGCATCCTGCTTGCCAGGCCGCCGAACTCGTTGATGTTACGGTGGTGGACCCGGTCATAGACCACCCCGACCATGAAGAACATGCCGGCCGAGGAAACGCCGTGGCCGAGCATCTGGAACATGGCGCCGTTGATGCCCATCGCCCAGTAGTCAGAGCCGATGAATCCCTCGCCGTGGGCGGCACCCACGACACCGACAACGCCCATTCCCAGCACGACGTAGCCCATGTGGCTGACCGAGCTGTAGGCGACCAGACGCTTGAAGTCTGTCTGGGCCATGGCGGCAAAGGCCCCGTAGATGATGCTGATCACACCGATGGCGACCAGGATCGTACTGGCATGGCCGACCGCTTCGGGACACAGCGGGAAGGCGATCCGCAGGATCCCGTAACCACCCATCTTCAGCAGCACGCCGGCCAGGATCATGCTGATCGGCGTGGGAGCCTCGACGTGAGCGTCGGGCAACCAGGTGTGGAAGGGAACACTGGGAATCTTGATCGCGAAGCCGATGAACAACAGCCAGAAGGCCCACTTCTGCATTGTCAGGTCGACCAGCAGTCCCCCTTCGGGATCCTGGGCCTGCTCGGCGAGTCCGACCAGGTCGAAGTGCTGGCCTCCGTTGTAGTAGATCATCAGCAGGGCGATCAGCATCAGCACGCTGCCAAACAACGTGTAGAGGAAGAACTTGATCGCCGCGTACTCCTTCCGCGGGCCGCCCCAGATTCCGATCAGGAAATACATCGGCAGCAGCATCACTTCCCAGAAGACGTAGAACAGGAAGAAATCGGTGGCCATGAAGACGCCCAGCATGCCGGTTTCCAGCAGCAGGAACAGGATCAGGTAACCCTTGACCTGCTTGGTGACGCTCCAGGAGGCCAGCATCGCCAACAGGCAGATGAAACTGGTCAGCAGCACCAGCGGCAGGCTGATGCCGTCAATGCCCAACTGGTAGTTGATGTTCCAGTTGGGGATCCAGGCGGCAACCACCTCGTGCTGCATTTTCGGATCGTCAAAGTCGAATCCTCCCAGCAGCATCAACGTCAGCACGAACGTCACGACCGTGATGGTCAGTGCGGTGTACCGCAGTCCTTCCACGTTGTCACGTGGCATCAACGCCAGGATGATCGCACCGAACGTCGGAGCAAAGATGACCAGGGTCGGCAGAAGTATGTGGAAGTCGTCCATGGTTCGTCAGGTTCCTGTTCGGGGCGGTCCCGTCTCGGAGGTGTCAGTGGTCAAGTCTGGGGAAATAGAGCAAACATCAGGAGAAACAACGTGACAACGCCCAGGGCGATAAACATCACGTACTGTCTCAGCCGGCCGGTCTGAACAACACTCAAGGATTGTCCGATCGCCTGGACCCGCACGGCTATCCAGTTGACGATGCCGTCGACCAGGCTTTCGTCGAACCAGCGATTCCAGCGGGCAAGGACAACACCGGTGTGGGCGAACCAGTGCAGCACGCCGTCGAGAACACGGCGATCAAAACTGGAGAACCAGGCCGCCACGACGTGAACCGGGCGGATAAACATCGCGTCGTAGAGCTCGTCGAATCGCCATTTTTCGACCAGGAACTCGTGGGTTCCGGCGAACTGCCGCCGAATGATGCCCGGATCGGGACGGCCGACGCCGTACATCAACCAGGCCAACAACGTGCCCACCGCGGCCACCAGCAGTGCCAGAATGCCGGCCTGCTGGTGGTAGCCGGCGATCTGCTTGTGCGAGGGCAGCGTGATGGCCGAGTCGGCGATGTGCTCGGGGATTGTCTCGGAGTGGCTGATCGCCGTGTACAGCGGACCACCCTCACCCCCCACGGCACAGAAGATCGCGAAGAATGCCAGGATCATCAAGGGGACGGTCATCACCCGCGGTGATTCGTGGCAGTGGTCATAGAGTTCCTGGTCGCGGGGCTCGCCGGCGAAGGTGTAGAACCAGAGCCGGAACATGTAGAAGGCGGTGATCCCGGCGGTAACCAGCGGCGCCAGGAACAGCAGCGAATGGGCCGGGTTGAGATGCGCGTAGGTCATCGCCGTGGCGACGATGGCATCCTTGGAGTGGTATCCGGAGAAGGCGATCTTGTAGCCCCAGAGCGAGACACCCGGCACGGCCAGGCCACAGATAGCGATCACGCCGATGAGCATCGTGCAGGCGGTGATCGGCATTTTCTTGCGCAAGC
Organism: Planctomycetaceae bacterium; assembly: GCA_002726205.1. Taxonomy (GTDB): domain Bacteria; phylum Planctomycetota; class Planctomycetia; order Planctomycetales; family Planctomycetaceae. Next base: position 6,004 of record PBSL01000060.1, read on the forward strand.
CGCCCATCCGGGGCATCTCCTGCTCGTGGTGGCAGCCGACGATCACGCTGCCCGAGCACAGAAACATCAACGACTTGAAGAAGGCGTGGGTGATCAGGTGGAACAGCCCCGCGCCCCACCCACCCAGGCCGATGGCCAGCATCATGTAGCCCAGTTGGCTGATTGTCGAGTAGGCCAGCACCCGCTTGATATCGGTCGCCACGATGGCAATCGTGGCGGCGACGAACAGCGTGATCGCTCCCACGTAGGCAATCGTCAGCAACACCTCGGGCAGGAAGACCGGGAAGAACCGGGCGGCCAGGTAGACCCCGGCGGCGACCATCGTTGCCGAGTGGACCAACGCCGAAACCGGCGTGGGGCCCTCCATCGCATCCGGCAGCCAGGTCTGCAACGGGAACTGGGCGCTTTTGCCAACGCAACCGGCAAAGATCCCCAGCCCGGCGGCAACCAGCAACCAGTAGGGAATCGACGCTGACTTGTCGTCATGGTCCTGGATCCTGACGATGCTGCCGTGGTCGGTCTTCTCGACATCGACCTTGCCGTGATCGTCGCGGACCATCTCGAACAGGCCCGGTTCCGGATGGGCCCCGTCGTTGCCATCGGTGTAGCTCTTGAATCCGAAGGTCCCAAACGAGGTCCAGAGGATCATCAACCCGATGATGAAGCCGAAGTCGCCGACACGGTTGACGATGAAGGCCTTGTTGGCCGCCGTCGAGGCCGAACGGCGTTCGACGTAGAAACCGATCAGCAGGTAGCTGCAGATGCCGACCAGTTCCCAGAAGACAAACACCATGAAGATGTTGCCGGCCAGGACCAGGCCCAGCATCGAGAAGCAGAACAGCGACATGTAGCTGAAGAACAGGTAGAAGCGGCCCGGGCGGTGCAGGTGTGAGCCGTCGGCCAGGTGCACCTGGTGGTCGGTGTGGTCCTCGGTCCGCTCGTCGTCCATGTAGCCGATCGCGAACACGTGGATGCAGGTGGCGATCAACGTGACCATCGTGAACATGATCAGCGTCAGGCTGTCGACGTAGTAGTCGATGGCAATCCGCAATTTGCCGAAGGTACCCAGCGTGTAGATCTCGCCACTGACATACTTTTGTCCACCACCGTGGCCGGTTTCACCCGTGTCGGCATCCTCACCGTGAGGAACGTTGGCGACAGTGAAATGGGCTGTCGCGTGGGCGTCTGGATTGTCGGATTCCAGTGGAGCTGCCTGGGAGTGCGAGGTCTGGTGCTCGAGCAGTCCCCAGTCACTGATTCCACTGATCAGCGCCGAGAGGCTCAGCAGGAACCCTCCGCCGATGCAGCCGACGGCGAGGTAGGCGGCCGTTCGCGACTTGTAGCGGCCCCCCGGACAGCGGTGCGACCAGTAACCGGCGAAGACCTCGATGACGAAACCGCAAAGCGGCAACAGCCACGCGATGATCAGCAGCCAGGCTTTTGAGTCGATGTGGGTCATGAAATCGGAGGTTATCGGAGGTCTAGCCGCGCAGCTTGTCGCCGCGGTCGACATCAATGGTCTGATGGTTGTTGTAGAAGTTCAGCGCGATGGCCAGCGCCACGGCGGCCTCGGCGGCGGCCAGCACGATGACAAACAGCGAGACGATCTGCCCGTCGAGTCCCAGCGGGGTGTAGTGTGCAAAGGCCACGAAGTTGACGTTGGCACCGTTGAGTACCAGTTCGACCCCCATCAGGACGGCAATGCCGTTCCGCTTGGTGGCCATGCAGACGATGCCGCTGACAAACAGCACGGCACCGACAAACAGGTAGTAGGCCAGGGGAGTTTCCATGATCAGTTCTCGCCCCCGGTTGATCCGTCAGCAACCCGGCGCTTGGCCCGGGCGAGGTAGGCGGCACCGACCAGGACGACCAGCAGGTGGATCGACACGATTTCAAACGGCAGCAGGTAGCCGGTTCGGCCGCCACGTCCCTCGTGCACACCGATCTCGTGGTCGGCCGGAATCCCGACCAGCCTCAGCCCGATCGCCCGCGCCGTGTTGCCTGATTCCGCCCCCGGGCTGGCTTCGGTCCGAGCGGCATTCAGCGTGTCCCATTCGACGTCGATCACGGTGAAGGCGATCACCGAGAGCAGCAACAACCCGACAGCGGCTCCCAGGAAGGTCTCGCCGGGTGACACCCTGATCTGTTGGAAGGGGCCACTGGCGGTCAGCATTACGCCGAAGATCAACAGCACCAGTGTGCCACCGACATAGACGAGCAACTGCGTGGCGCCGACGAAATCGGCTTCGAGCAGGAAGAACAGCCCGGCGGTCGAGCCGAGCGAGACGATCAGCGAGAAGGCCATGCGGACGATGTTCTGGGAGATCACCACGCCGACGGCACCCCCACAGGTCAACAGCGCAAAGATCCAGAAGAGCGGTTGATTGCTCACGGCAAGTCCCCCTCCCGCCCGGTCATCGTCGTGTCGGCCTGGATCTCCAGGGCGGGCGCCGCACGTTCACCGAGCGGCTCGCCCAGCAGCGTTGTTTTCCCGGTTGTGGCCGAGAGCACCAGCGGCCAGATCACCGCACCCAGGAAGAGCGTGCAGCTGATCGGTACGAGGTATTTCAGGCAGGTCATCATCACCTGGTCGATCCTCAGCCGCGGCAACGTCCAGCGAACCCAGATCTGGACACAGACCAGCAACGAGGACTTGACGAAAAAGACGCCGAACCCCAGCACGTTGGCCAGCCAGCTCAGGGGCCAGCTTGCCGAGGAGCCGCGGAGGCCCTGGACCGACTCGTCGAGCCCGGGAATGCCGGTGTGCCAGCCGCCCAGAAAGAGCAGGGTTGCGATCCCGCAGACGGCAAACATGCTGGCGTACTCTGCCAGGAAAAAGAAGCTCCAGCGGAAACCGCTGTACTCGGTCAGGAAACCCGCCACCAGTTCACTTTCGGCCTCGGCCAGGTCGAAGGGGGCCCGCTTGCAACTGGCCGTGGCACAGACGAAATACACGAAGAAGGTGGCGAAGGTGAACGGGTCGTGGAAGATCAGCCAGTTGCCCAGCCAGCCACCCTGCAGGGCCCCGATTTCGTTGAGGTTCAGGGAGCCGGCGGCCACCACCGGGATCACCACGCAGATGGCCATCGGGATCTCGTAGCTGACCATCTGGGCCGCCTCCCGCATGGCTCCGAACAGGGCCCACTTCGATCCGCTCGAGTAACCGGCCAGGATCACTCCGATCACTTCCAGCGACATCACCGCCAGCATCAGGTACAGACCGATGTCGAGGCTGACTGCGATCCAGCCGTCGGAGAACGGCAGGAACATGAAGGCAGCCAGCGAACTGACAACGACAATGTAGGGGGCCATCGGGAACAGAATCTGGTCGGCGGCCTTCGGGGCCAGGTCCTCTTTCTGGAGCAGCTTCAGCCCGTCGGCGGGGGCTTGCAGCCAGCCGAAACGGCCACCCACACGGGTCGGCCCCAGCCGGTCCTGGATGCGAGCGGAGATTTTTCGCTCGGCCCAGATGAAGATTCCGGCCGGCACTCCGAAAAATCCGGCGACCAGCGCGACGTGGACCACCGCTGCCAGGAGCGAGGCCCACCCGGCGTTGCCAATGGCCCCGTCGAGAAATGATCGGATCGTGGCTTCGGCCAGGCTCGGAATCATCGTGGTTTCCAGGTCACCGGCGGCCTGCCAGCCCGTCTCCACATACAAAATCCAGGCCGTTTGGCATGAGCATCGGCAACTGCCGAGGGTGATCACACCTGGACCCGGGGCCCTCTTTCAACGCGACCGGAACCGTACGTGTCACCGGTCAACGATAGAACTATGCCAGATGGCCACGGGGCTTTCAAGAGAACGAGAAGCGGGCCAGGTCTTTGGGGTTTCGGCTGTCGGCCCCGGATCAGTGGCGGGCAGCGGAGCCGGAACGTCGGTCGGGTTTGGTGATGTCGATGGCGAAGTGAATCGCATCAAAGTCGGCGACGCGGGCGGCGTCGTAGGCGGCCAGAGCCTCGCCCAACGGGACCTCGGGATCGATGTCGAGAATCACCGGCAGATCTGGAGCGGCTGCGGCCAACGATCCCAGGAACTGTGCCAATTCCCGGTACCGTTCCGGTCCGGCGAATGTCCGGCCCTCAACTTCCACCCGGATCCCGCTCGTGCCGTCGCCGGGCCCGATCAATCGCACCCAGGCCTCGCCCAGCGGCCGTTCCGTGGCCGCAACCTCCGCGGCGGTGACCGATCCACCCGAGAGTTTCGTCGGCAGCAGATTTTCGTGGACCTGCCCAACCGATGCACAGACAAAAAAGATCAGCAGCAGGAAGACGACATCGATCATCGATGTCATCGCCGTGCCGTCGTCGCGACGTCGGTTGTGGTGGGACGAGGGGATGCGCATCGGTGGCTCAATGAGGCAAAACGGCATAGCCGACACGGGTAACACCCGCCTCGGCACAGGCGATCATCAACGGTTCGACAACGTGAAAAGGAACCAGGCGATCGCCTCGGATCCGGACCTCGAAGGAACCCATCGCATCTTCCCGGGTCGCGTCCAGGACACTGCGAATGGCGTCGAGCGTCACCACCCGACCGGCGACGTGCAGCAGGTGATCGGCGGTGACGGTCACCACCAACCGATCCGGTGAGGACGTTGCCTGGTTTTCGCCCCTGGTGGCCACCGGCAGATCCACCGGTTCGGTCGATTCGGTTCGCGCGACATGGCTGGCGACCAGGAAGAAGATCACCAGCAGGAAGACAATGTCGATCAGGGGGGTGAGGTTGAGCGAGATACCCTGTTCCCGGATTCGCGCAGGGACTTTCATCGCTCGGTTTCCTCGGGACGCTCGATGGCCACCGGGGGCACCCGTGACCCGGAGCGGGCAGCTTGACGGCCTGAGGCCTTGCCGGGCGAGGTCCGTTGGCGGGTTTCGCCGGTCGAAGCGCCCAGGCTGGCCCGCTTGAAGTCGGTGAAGGCATGTTCGGCCGTCATCGCAGCCTCGGCCACGTACTCGTCGATCCGATTCCGGAAGATGGCAAAACCGGCCAGGGCTGGTACGGCGACCCCCAGTCCCATCAACGTCGTGACCAGGGCCTGGTAGATGCCGGGGGCCAGTTCACTGACGGGCGGATTGATCTTCGTGGCAAATTCCTGGAAGGCGATGATCATCCCCCAGACGGTCCCCAGTAATCCCAGCATCGGCGCGATGGTTCCGATCACCGAGAGATACTCGATCTTGCGGAACAGCCGGGCTGCCTGTTCGGCGGCGGAATCCTCCATGGCCTTTTCGACGGCCGGGTATCCCAGTGGGATTTCGGCGATGCCTTCGTGGAGGACATGTCCCAGGAAACTCCCTTGTTGGCGACACTCCTTCTCGGCTTCGGCATATCGCCCGGAGGCGATCATCGACGAAACCGACTCGGCCAGCCCCGCCGGCATCAGTGACCCGCGACGGATCGTCAACATGTGTTCGACGACCAGGGCGACCATTGCCATCGAGAGGGCCAGGATCACCAGGCCGATCGATCCTCCCGCACGGAGCAACTGCCTGAGGGTCATTTCCTGGTCGGCAGGGGTTGGGGGCTGATCGGTTGCGGCGGCCGGGCGGGTCACCGGCGTTTCGGTTGCCGGTGCCTGTGCCGGCAGATCCGGGGCGAAAGCCAGACAGGCAAACGCCAGAAGAAAAACGGTCACTCTCCAGGTCATGGGGACGTGCGCCTCCTGCGCGGCGGATTCTCGCGTGGTGCGGCTTCGCGGGCGGCCGGTGTTCCGGGGAATCGCCTGGCGAGGTCGCGGTACAATGTGCGTGCGGCCGAAGTCTGATTGTCGGCGAGCAGGGCGTCGGCGGCGTGTTGGGTGGCGCGGGCGGCCAGGTGGTGGTCGTTGCGAAAGACCAGTGATGTCCAGAGAAATGCCGAGGCGGCGGATTGAAATCGCCGTCGTTTCACGCGGGCCAGGCCGATGACGAACCAGGGGCCTCCCCGCTGCGATCCGGGAAGGTCGCGTGCCTGTCGCAGCCATTCGTCGAGCCGCGCGGCCGAGACTTCACCGCGACGCAGCTCGATCCGCCAGGACTGCGCGATCGCCAGGCCGCGGACACGGGAGTCGGTCGAGATTCTCAGTCGCCGGATTTCGTTTTCGGCCTCGGCACCGAACGTGCGGTCCCGCAGCAGGTGACTGGCCGCCAGCAGGCGGGCCACGTCGCCTTTTCGACCACGCCAGGCCCGCGCCTCGCCGGCGACAGCCGCCGCGGTTGTGCCGCCGATGTACCAGTCGAGCGGAGCGAGTTCAAAGTGACGGGAACGCGGTGTGCTGTCGCAGAGGTTGAGGAATTGTGAGCCGGCCCGCTGGTAATCGCCCTCGTGCAACGCGCACCGCACCAGGCCGGCCAGCAATTCGCCCCGAACCCACCGCCGCGAGGCTTCATCCAGGGCCAGGCGAAAAGCCGCGCGGGCTTCGGGGATCTCGCCTCGCTCCAGTCGTTTGAGTGCCTCGTCGTGAACGGGAATTCGTGTGCTGTTGACCGAGACGATCCGGGCTGCGGGGATTTTCCAGATCTGGCCGCCGATACGACTTTTCAGAACCAGTTCGACCGCGTCGTATTCGATGATCGTGCCGGTTCGTGCCAAGCGACCTCGCCCGTCGGGTTGCCGGAAGACGACCTGGTCACGTGACTGCGCTGGCAGTGACCCAGCGGCCAGCAACAGCAGCAGGCAGCCACCCCAGCGGCTAACGCGAGGAAAAGGACTTGATGTCACGATACCGGTACCGGCCACCGTTGCGGGTGGCGAGACGCTTGACGTAGTGATTGGGAGCCAATTCGGCACCCAGGCCGAACTTGATTGCGTGGATCCGGCACCGGCCCCGGTTGCGGGACGAGAGCCGGTCGAGGTCGGCGGGGGTGATCTGCGAGTTGACGTCGGCATCGGTCAGGAAGTAGATCACCTCTGGTCCAAGCGACAAGGCCTTCATCAGGGCCGGAAAGTGCCGGGTGCCGCCGTCGGGAGTCACCCCGGCGATGTGCTGGCGGGCAAGCGTCTTGTTGATGTCGGTTGCCCGGTGCATGGCGTTGTCGCGGTCACCGAGCGTGAGCAGTCTTGGAGTGGCCTCGTTGTAGAAGATCACCTGGAAATGCTGGGTTTCGTCGAGATGCTGAAGGCTGGTGAGCAACTCGGCCTTGGCCACCTCCAGGGCGTGATGCTGGAACATGCTGGCCGAGCGGTCGAGTACGTAGACAAAACGGGTGCCCTTGTCACGGATCCCCAGGAACCGGGTCTCGCCTTTCTCCAGTCCCGACAACGGTGATCCGCCCTTGACCGACCGATTTGTCAGCAGGCGTGACGGATTGGCCAACGGTGAGTCGGGCATACGGGCACCGGGACCGAGGATCGCGGGAGCGGTGGTGGCCGGCAACGCGAGCAGTTGTTCGACTGTCGAATTCTCTCGAGGTTCCTCGGCAGGCGGGCTGTTGTCTTGTCGGGGGGCGGGGGGGTCGGCCTTGGCCGGCGTTTCCCGGGGACTGGTGGTGGCCGTCTTGACGAACAGGCCGACGTCGCGGTACTCGCCGGGGCCTTCACCGGGTGCAGCCTGGCAACTCCGCAGGCTGATCGCGCAGGCAATCAACAGCAGGCCGTGAAGGATCACCGAGACGATCCACCCGGGGATGGCTCGTCCCTGGACGGTGCGGACACCCTGCATCGTCATCTCTCCGGGACTCGACTAGCGGGTGCCCTTGCGGGGTGGCGTCTTGGCCTTGGCCTTGGTGCCCGACTGGCCCGGGGCCGGTTCTGCAGAGCGGATCTGGCGAACCTGCTTGATGAACTCATTGGTGACGTCCTGGACCTGGACACCCTTTCCGGCCTTGAAGACGAACACCGAGTCGTCGATCGTCGCATTGACCTCGACCTTGCGAAATTCCAGCGACACCATTGGCCGCAAGCCTTCGCGGTCGGGCTGTTTCTTCATGTAGACGATGCGATGAGGAAACTGGGTTGTCTTGTCGAAGTAGATTCGTACGCGGTCGGGAATGTACTCGGGCAGTTCCCCGGAGGAAGGACGACGGTCATCGGTCAGGGTCTCCAGAAACGTGGCGTTCCAGGAACCCTCGATGATCACGAACGGGCGCCCCTGGACCTGACGTTCACGACGCAGTGTGAAGGTCATCGTCCGCTCCAGCGAGGTGAGCAGGGCCTCGATTCCACCAAGGCCGAGATCGGTTTCGAATTGGCGCGGCCGTGGCTTGGTACCGGCCTGCGAAAGTTGCTTCAACTCCTTGATGATCCGTGGAACATCCCGCCGGGTGGCCTGGACGGTCGCACCGATCGTGTTCTGAGTCCACAGCGTTTTGCCGTTGCAGACCTGGACGAGAGTTCCCTTGGTCCGTCCGATCTCCAGCTCGAACTCGAGCCTCAATTTCAAGCCCTTGCCTTGCAGGTACTTGCCCTTGGCCCGGAATGTCTTTTCTCGCACCACGATCGTCTCGACGATCTCCGCTCGAAATGGCTGGAGAGATTTCAACTTCTCCTGGGAAAGTCGCAGTTCATCAACCGGCCGCCGTCGCCTGGATGTTGATTTCGCCGCGTCCTTGGCCTGGGTCGCGGTCTTCGACTTGGCCTGATCCTGGGCGCCCGCGACGCCGTTGATCGCCCCCGCGAACAACAGGCCCGCAAGGCAGGCTCCCTGCAGGCCACAAATCAACCCTGAAACTCGCCAGCCAGGGTGGCCCGAGAACCGATTAGAGAAGCTGGGCAATGTGTTCATGTTGTTCGGAAAATACGGGAATTACCAAAGATCCGGAGAGTGAACAGTCGAGAACACTGTTGGACATCCATGGATGGGACGCGCTGCGTGGCGTCGAAGCGTACTCATTCTAAGGGCAAAACGACGGACAGGTCGATGGCAAACAGGGTGAGTCAAGAGGGCTCCGCGATGAAATACTATTTTCTGGCGCTGGGAACATTGTTGGTGGTTTGCGTGGGATGCCACGTGGACGGCCGGAGTTTCGAGGATACCGGGGAGTTTCACGCTCCACCGGCAGCGAGGCTGCAACGCCCGGGACCGATGATTGACGGGCCGGGGCCCGGGGTTATGCCGATGCAATCGGCACCGGGACCGCGTGCCTTTGCCACTCGCCAGACACAGATCCGGTTCATCAGCCCGTTGGGAATGAGCATCGGCTGGAAGGTTGGCGACAGCTATGCGGAAAATCAACTCGTCGTGCCCGCGACCTACGACTTTGTCCAGGGGGTAACCTACCGCCTGAAACTGACCGCGATTGCCGGTCGTGAAGGGATGACTCTCTATCCCACGCTCCAGGTGTATCCGGCGCATGGCAACACCGATGCCTACCTGTCTCACAACAGCGTGCCGCTGGAACTGACCGATGAGGATCTCGACCAGATCCGCAGCAACAACTTTGTGACCAAGGTGATTTACCTGCCCGATCCTCGGCACCAGGAACTGGCGGTTGCCGGTGTCGAGATGCTCGTCTCCACGCGGCTCGACCCGGGTGTCGATCCGGTTTCGGAAGCGGATCGCCGCGGCACGATCATGGCGGTCTTGCGTGTCGGAAACATGGACATGCAGACAGCAACGGCCAATCCCGCCAAGGGGGCCGGTGCTGCCCGCCTGGGGCCGGGAGGAATTGCTCCGATCGCCTACCACGCGGCGGTGGTTGCCGATGGTGCCAAGGGCCAGTTCGTTCCGCCCATGCCGATTGCGATCATGGACCAGGGGATGCCGGGCATTCCCGGGCCAATGTTGATGGGCCGAGTCGGTGGTCCCGGACAACCGGGGATCAACCCGATTGCCGGCACCGGGGGAACTCCCCAGTGGGGCATGCCCTCGACGCCAACGCCAATTGGACTTCCCGGGCCGGCACATCTTCCGATGGGAGGCCCGGCCGGACTCCAGTCCTACACGATCAGGAACAACACGCGGACCGAGATCCACGATCCGGTCAAGCATTTCCGGGTCAACGTGAAACACGAGCCGGGCATCCGGTTGCCGAAGCCGGTCTCGGAGGTGCACTACAGCGAGAAGCATCCGAGTTTCGCGCCCGGACTGCTCAGTCGTCCGGCCTGGGCTGCCCCGGGCCAGTAGAACTCGTCAGCTCGGGGGGACCGAATGGGTCGCCCCGGTCGGTGATCATTCGAGACAGGATACCCTCCGGCCATGCTTCCGGGTCGCACGCGGACACGTTCGAATTTCCGGCGGATGGTTCTGTTCATTCCTCTGGGGCTGCTGCTGGCCTGGGTACCTCCGGCGACCGCGCAGGGCCCGTCCAGCGGTGGGGTCTACCATCCCCTGGACACGAAGATGACGCCGGGATTGGCTGGTCGTTGGGCGGCACAGCTTGGCCCTGCCGGTGCAGTACCGCTTCGCTACTTTCAGCCGGTCGAGGTGCGGTTGGTCCAGACCGGTCCCGCCGGTGGTGGACGAGTGACCTGGTTTGATGGCCCCGCACGCCGGGCCGTTCCCGTCGCCGCGCCGGCCGCGGTCGGGTTGCTTGTCGGTGAGATCTACCGGTTGCAGATCAGTGACATGGCCGCCTTTCCTGGCGTGTCGTTGTATCCCACGATCGAAATTCTCGATCGGTTGCATCCTCCTGCTGGTCGTCGATACCAGTTTCCCGTTCCGGTGGAACTGACCGATGAGGACATCCGGCTGGCTTTGCAGGGACACCTGGTCACCCGTGTCGTCTTTCTCGAAGAACCACGACTGTCCGGGGGAACCGAAACCACCACGCCGACGATGGTCCGCGATCGCTCGCCGGAAGCGAACCTGTTGGCCGAGGCCGACCGCGTAGGACGGCCGATGCTCGTCGTTCGCCTGGGTGGCCGATTGCCTCCTGTCAGAAATGTCCCTGGAATGTTCTTTGGGAACGGCGCGTTGATCGAGTTTCCACCGAAAACGCCGCCGGCTTCGGTTTCACGGATCCGTGCCGCCGATCCTGATTTCGCCGGGCAGAACAGACGACGTCGATCGACTGATCGAGTGCAACCAGGTCAGAACATCGTGCGGATCACTGGAGGAAACCGGTGATCGGATGTGTTCAGGATGCCGGCCGTTTCCTGGGACTGCTGGCTTGCGGTATTGTCTGCGGCTGTGCCGCGGTGCCGACCGGCGAGGCGACCGGGTCGCGGATTCGCCCAGTGTCCGGGTTGACCGGGTCAGCTCTTGATCAACAGCAACGGGTTGCCGATCGTCAGGGGACGGGCAGTCCAGCCGGCCGGGAAAAACCGGCAGAGCTGTCTCGTGTGCGACCCGTCTCGTTTCCGGCGATGCCCCGGGAACCCAACACGACCGGTCAGGTCGGTGCGATCGAGGAGGCGAGAGTCGATCAGCACCCCGACGAGTACGTGATCGACGGGGGCGATCGGGGGAATCCGATCCACTACGATTCGTTCCTGCGGTACGGTGTGGAGACAGAGGACACGATTGCCGAGTTCACCGACGACACGGGCAAGAGTCACGTGTTGCCGACCAATCGCGTGGCGATCTACGCTCCGCGGTTTGGAGTTGTAAGATCGGTGCGATTGCCGATTGCCAGTTTCGGGGTCGAGCGGATGGCCTCCTCCCATCGGTTGGTTCGTGAAAGCCGTTACACCCAGAAGGTTGCCACGCGCCAGCATCGGCAGCAGGAGGCGGTCGCCAGCAGCCGCGTGCGGAGCCGTTCCAGCGGGTTGTTCGGTGAATCGATCACGGCCGGCGTGTCGAGGTCCCTGCGGACTCGAGAGCACGTCAAGCTCTACAACCTCTTCCAGGAAACCAATCGCCTGATCGCCGGTCAGATGGATCAGAAGGACCAGGCCCGCCTGGCAAAGACGATCGACAACGTTGCTGCCTGGGCGACCGATCTTCAGCCGGTCGTCACCGCGACAACCGCGGCAGGGCAATCGATTCAATCAACACCGTGGGTTGCGGCAATCACCGGAGTGGAGGTCGATCAGAAGGAGATCGGCCAACTCAAGATCCTCAAGCTCGCCGATCGCCGCAGCGCGAGTTCCGGGGACATCGTGACCTTCACCTTGAGGTTCGACAACATCGGCGAGCGACCGTTGCACGACGTGCGGATCATCGACAACCTCTCTCCTCGTCTCGATTACGTTCCCGACAGTGCCACGCTGGGCTTCAGCGACGAGGACGAAAAAACACCGCCGGAGAAAGCACGCAGCGGACGCATTACCGACGAGGACAACGACGAGGGCAGCCAGGTGCTCGTGTTTGAACTCGACGAGCCACTGCCCGGCGGTGTCGGTGGCGTGATCACCTTCCAGGCGAGGGTTCGTTGAGCCGACTGCGGGCAGTGCCCGTAAAGACAAGAAACATCGACCGGATCTTCCCCGGTTATGGCGGATTCCCGCGAATCCGTAGCCCGTCACGGTCAGCCGTGGCGGGCTTTTTTCGTAGCCTCTCGTCGAAACGCTCGTGAGCCGTTCTCGTGACGGGCTTGCGGTTGCCGTCGGCATCACCTGCAATCGTTGGCATGTTCGAAAGCTGCGATCCCCAGACCGTCGGACTCGACCCGAAACGCTGGCAGGCCGTACTCGATCTGGCCGACGGCTGGTGTCGCGCCGACGAGTTGCCGTCGATCGGGATTTTCGTGGCCCGCGGCAACAGGACGACCGGGACCCACCTGTTTGGTCGTCAACATCTTGGCGGGAACCCCGGCACGATTCGCGACGACGCGATGTTTCTGATCGCGTCGATCACCAAGCCGCTCGTCGCGATGTCAGGGCTGTTGCTTGTCGAACGCGGCGACGTACGACTCGGCGATCGGGTCAGCCGCTACGTGCCCGAATTTGCCAACAATGGCAAGAACGGGATCACTCTCCGCCACCTGATGACGCACACGTCGGGGCTGCCGGACATGCTGCCGGAAAACCGCGAACTGCGTGAGGCCGGCGCCGGGCTCGATGCGTTCGTCAGCGGAACCTGTGCTGTCACGCCGGAGTTTCCTCCTGGCCGCGGGGTTCAATACCAGAGCATGGGTTTCGCGATGCTCGGCGAGGTGATTGCCCGCGTGACCGGGATGGCGTGTGCCGACTGGGTCCGGCAGGAACTGTGCGATCCACTCGACCTCGACGACACCCGGTTGGGCGCTCCGCCGGGGTGGTTTGATGGTGAGTCGGCCGTGGCCGATCGGATCGCCGAAGTCAGGACCCCCCCGGAACAGGAAGGGGTCGACTGGAACTGGAACCAGCGCTACTGGCGGATGCTGGGCGCGCCGTGGGGTGGGATGTTGACGACCCCCCGCGATCTCGCCGTGTTGGGTCGAATGATGCTCGACGGCGGCCAGGGCCTGCTCTCGCCGGCGACGGTGCCCGCGGCCAGCCGCAACCAGTTGGCCGCGATGAAGGACGTCCCCGAGGTCGAGCGTCGCTGTCGGCCCTGGGGCCTGGGCTGGCGATTGAACTGGCCCACGACCAGTGCCAACTTCGGAGACCTGCTCGGCCCGGCCAGCTACGGGCACTGGGGAGCCACCGGGACACTGCTGTGGCTGGATCCCGACAGCGACACCGTCTGTGTTATCCTCACGACCCAACCGCAGGAACCTCGTGGAACCTGGATCTCGCGGCTCTCCAACGCGATCGCGGCATCGTTGGCCTGAGCCCGGACGGGGTCGTGGCGTTGTTGAAGGCGACGCAGCGGGTGCTATACTGGGCTGATGCCACGGATTACTGCGCAAGTGGCGGAATTGGCAGACGCGCCAGGTTGAGGGCCTGGTGGGCCTAACGGCCCGTGGAGGTTCGAGTCCTCTCTTGCGCACTTGGCGGGACGGCAACTCGTCGCCGCCAGTCGCCGGGAATCTAGTCGGTCAACTGGTACGGGTCGCCAAGTCGCTTCATTTCCCGTTTCAGCAGGTCCTCGAGTTCCCGGCGTTTCGCCGCGTGTTGTGGAGAACCCGCCAGGTTGATCTGTTTGGCCCGCGGCGTGTGCCCGAGCAGTTTGGTCACGCCCGGCGAACGGTGTTCGACCAGGAATTCGCGGGGGTTGTTTCTGAGATCAAAGAGTTGGGTCCTGCGAACTGTGCCGCCCAGGACGTCGTATTTGATCAACTTCCAGCCGTCGGTCTTGATCGCTCGCATGCCCGGTTTGGTTCCGCCGGTATAGACCCCGTAAAGGACATCCCGGACGCGTTCGGCCTTACCTTCCAGGACAGCCCGAAAACTCTTGCCCTCGACGCTCGCCGGTGCGGCGATTCCCGCCAGGTCACAAAGCGTCGGCAATACGTCGAGCAGGTAGGTGTAACCGGAGGCTCGCGTGCCGGGTTTGATTCCCGGACCAGTGGCGATCAGGGGGACCCGCCAGGTGTGTTCGTAGAGGTTCTGCTTTCCGGTCAACCCGTGCCGTCCGACTGCAATGCCGTGATCGGAGGTGAAGAAGACGTAGGTATTGTCGCGTTCACCGAGCGCGGCGAGTTTTTTGAGCACGCGTCCAACCTGTCGATCGATGTTCTCGATGCAGGCATACTCGCGCCCCAGCTCGTTTCGGATCGTGGCCTCGTCCCGCCGTTTCAGCACGCCCTGGACACGGACCTCGTCGCGGAGTCCGGGATGTCCGTGGGGGAAGGGATGGGCCGGCAGGTAGTTGAGCGGTAAGGGGGGCGCTTTCGGGTTGGGAACAGTCAGCTCACCCCGGTTGACGGCGCCGTAACGGGCCGCCAGTTCCGGAATGGCATTGCGTGGATCGTGTGGATGAGAGAATCCGAAGTAGATCAGGAAGGGATCACGGTCCCGGGTCTCTTGACGCTGCTCGAGAAACTCCAGTACCTGGTCTCCATGCCAGCGGCTGCCCCCCTCGGGGGTCCCCTGCCGCTTGGTTGCGACCCGGCTGACGGTGAACTCCGAGTTGGCCTGCTTGAAGCTGTTTCCTCGTTTGCAGGTGCGAAAGGTGTCGTAGCCGGCCCGGTTGAAGACCGCGGCCAGGCTTTCGCGGGCCGCCTGGGCACGAAACATCTTCGACTGGGAAATCCCCGGTCCACGGGCACCAGGGATTCGCCAGACCGTACGACCGGTCATGATCATTGTCCGCGAGGGAGTGCAGACGGCACCCGACCAGGACCCCATGTGGTGGGCGTCGTCCAACACGATGCCCCGCTTGGCCAATCGGTTGATATTGGGCGTTTGGCAAACGGTGTTGCCATAGGCGGAGAGCGTTTCGGGCGACTGGTCGTCGGTCAGGATGAACAGGAAATTGGGGCGTTTCTGCTTCGGCGCAGTCGCCGCCCGGACCGGGGCGATCCAGAGAGTGACGGAAAACGCGGCGACCAGACTCGCCGACAAACCGGATCGAGACAGGCGAAAAGACATCATGATGACCCTCGGGTTCTCGGGAAGGGGGGCTCTCGAAGAATCTCGCATTCGATCCCGGGCGTCAACCGGGCAGAGACGCGCGACTGCGAACCGTCGTTGTTGGCAGCGAACCCGACAAGTCGTTATCGTTGGTCGCGAATCCGGACACGGGGAAAACCAGGCCGCGTGTCGGTGTCGGACTGGTTGACGAGAAACCGATTGGGGACGGGTTGTCCATCATGCGTCGTCGTATTCCACTGTTCAACACCGAGGCCGAGCGGGACGGGTTGCGTCAGGCCTCGAGGTTCAACGCCGAACTGCTGGATTTTCTCAGGCCTCAGGTGGTCGCCGGCACCACCACGCAGGAAATCGATCGGCTGGCCTATTCCTACACGCTCGATCACGGACACACGCCCGCCTGCCTCGGCTACCCCGGCCCGGTCGTGCCCTATCCCAAGAGCATTTGCACGAGCATCAACGACGTGGTGTGCCACGGTGTTCCCGACGACCGACCGCTGGAATCCGGGGACATCATCAACGTCGACTTGACGACAATCGTCGATGGCTGGTTCGGTGACCAGTCGGAGACGTTTCTGATCGGAGAGGTCAGTGACGAGGCGCGTAAGGTGGTGCAGGTCGCCTTCGATTGTCTGTACCTGGGCATCCAGGCGATCGGGCCTGGCGGACATGTTGATGAGATCGGCCGGGCCATTTACGACCATGCCCGCGGCCAGGGAATGGACGTTGTCCGCGAGTACCAGGGACACGGGATCGGCCGCAAGTTTCACCAGGAACCCGGGATCCCGCACCTGCCCTCCCGGACGCCCAACCGGACCGCGATTCCACCGGGCACCTGCTTCACGATCGAGCCGATGATCAACACGGGAACCTGGCACACCGTCATGGACGAAAGTGACGGCTGGACCGTACGCACCCGCGACGGGGGACTCTCGGCACAGTGGGAGCACACGTTGCTGATGACCGAGGAGGGAGTCGAGATTCTCACGCGGACTGAAAACGGGCCACGCGAAGGGCATCGGTTCTAGAAACCGACCTTGCCTTGGAACCGCGACGCCGGGTATAGGATCGGGCGACCCGACGGCTTTCCGCGTGATTGTTCGAGTCCTCGCTGATGCCTTGCCAGATGCCGACTTCCCGGGATGAATTGCCTGCCGGACCATCACTGCCCACGCGGATCAATGGACCCGTGGCGTTGATCGGCGACGTGCACGGACAGTTGGAACTCCTCGATCGGCTGCTGGATCGGTTGGCTTGTCTCAGCGATTTTCAGCAACGCTGGATCGTGTTGCTGGGTGACCTGGTCGATCGCGGTCCGGATTCCCGTGGCGTGATCGAGCGTGTGCTCGAACTGACCGTCTCTCATCCACGCACAACCGTCGTGTGTGGGAACCACGATCTGGCGATGGCCGCAACACTGGGACTGCTGCCGGTACCCGAGGAGGCCCAGTGGCCCCAGCGGTGGACGCGTGGATACCAGTGCGAGCCGACGTTCGCTTCCTACGGGGTCTCACCGCATGACATCGACGGTCTCAGGCAGGCGATTCCCGCCACGCACGCCAAATTGCTGGCCGCTTTGCCCTGGGTGGTCGAGCATCCCGAGGTGCTGTGTGTTCACGCCGGACTCCCCGACGAGATGCCACTGGAGACCCAGTTGAAGATCCTGCGACAACGGGACTTCTCGCTGCACCGTCCTCCGTGGCTGTGCCGCAAGGACCTGGGCGAGACATCCGGACCCCGCGGCTGTCGGGTGCCGATCGCGTCCGGCCACGTGCCTCGACACGAGGTCCATGTCGGAGCACGCCGTTACCTGCTGGATACCACCGGCGGCCTCGGCGGGGAACTCAGCGGGTTGTTGCTGCCGGAACTTCAACTGGTGACGTCTGCACGTGACCCGCGACCGATTCGCAGGGGTTGGTGGCCGTTCCGCAAACGCGTCGCCTAGGCGGTCGGTCGGTCCTACTTCTTCAGCTGGCCGGCCGGCCGAACGCCCCGGCCCTTGAGCTTTCTTGCCGAGTCTCCCAACTCGGTTCGTGCCTGGTCGGCCAGTCGCTTCAGCCGGGCCACGATTTCGGGGTGCCCGGTCAACACGTCGGTCGTTTCGCCGATGTCCTTGTCCAGGTCAAACAGGGCCGTTTTCGTGCGGGCCTGCTCGTATCGCACCGGCTTGCCCCCGCTACCGCCCTTGCGACCACCCAACGAGCGGTAGGCGTGCGGAAAATGGAGTTTCCAGCGTCCACTGCGGATCGCCTGCAGGTGCCGACCCCAGTAGAAGTAGTAGGCCTCGTGCGGGCTGCGGGCGTCCTTGGCATTGGTCATCAACGGCCAGATATCCTTGCCGTCGATCGGGTGGGGCTGGGGCAGTTTTTCGACACCGGCCAGGTGGGCCAGGGTGGGCAGGATGTCGATCGTGCCCGCCACTTCGTCGCAGACATGCCCGGTCGGAATCTGTCCGGGCCACCACATCACCGTGGGCTCGCGCTGGCCACCGTCCCAACTGGTCCCCTTGCCTTCTCGCAACGGCAAGGCCCGGCCCGAGTGAGTCCCGTAGTTCAGCCAGGGACCGTTGTCGGAAGTGAAGATGACCAGCGTGCGGCGATCCAGCTTGTGTTCTCTGAGCGTCTTGACGATCTCCCCGACCGACCAGTCGATTTCCATGATCACGTCGCCGTAGAGCCCACGCTTGGATTTCCCGGCAAACTTCTTGCTGACGTAGAGCGGAACATGGGGCATCGAGTGCGGCACGTACAGGAAAAACGGCCGGTCCTTGTTCTGCTTGATGAAGCCGACGGCTCGCTCGGTGTACCAGGTGGTCAACTGGGCCTGTTCCTTGCCGGTGACACGGGGATTGACGATCTTTTCGCGGTCAAACAGGGGCAGGTGAGGCCAGCGTTTCAGCCGTTCGGCAAATGGCAGGTGAGCGACCCCGGGATGGAAGGGCCACATGTCGTTGGAATAGGGCAGGCCGAAGTAATCGTCGAATCCGTGTCGTGTGGGCAGGAACTGGGGGTGGTGACCGAGGTGCCATTTCCCGTAGATCGCCGTGGCGTAGCCGCGGGTCTTGAGCACCTCGGCGATCGTCCACTCGTTGTCGTGAATCCCGTTACGTGACCTGGGTCCCAGTGCACCCTGGATCCCAATGCGATTGGGATAGCAGCCGGTCAACAGTGCCGCCCGGGAGGCCGAACAGACCGCCTGCGCCGAATAGAAGCTGGTGAAGCGGGCGCCTTGCCTGGCCAACCGATCGAGGTTGGGCGTGAGAATGTCGGGTGAACCGAAGCAGCCAAGATCCTGGTAGCCCTGGTCATCGGTGAAGACCACCACGAAATTCGGCCGATCGTTGTCCGCCCGATCAGCGGTGGCCGCAGCCGATATCGGCGACAAACCGATGCAGAAAGCGAGGACGGCAAACGACGAGAGAACCGGTGATCGGACGCGGTCCATGTGCTGATTCTCCGGATTCGAGGGACTGGGTGACCATCCACAGCCTATTCCCTCGATGGTCGCTTGTGTACCGACAGGGCCGATGCCGCGGCTGGCTGCCGATGATCCCGTCGGAGCCGGCAGGTCGGTATACTCTGGAGAGGATTCCCCGTGATGGCCTGGCGTTCGGGAGCGACGGCGATGTGGCGTGATGTCCGGGTGTGGTTGATTGGTGTGGTGCTGGCCGGGGCTGGTGTTCTGGACGCCGGCAAGTTCAACGAGAAACTGGACGTGGGCGACCCGGCCCCGCCGTGGAGCGGGTTGCTGGGCGTGGATGGCAAGCGGCACTCGCTGGGGAATCTCAAGGACGCCGGGGCGGTCCTGCTGGTCTTTCTCTCGAATCGTTGCCCGATGACGCGGGCCTACGAGGGCCGGCTCAAGGCCCTGGCCGCCTCTTTCAAGAAACGCGGGTTGCGGGTCGTGGCCGTCAGCATCGGCCAATCGCCCACCGACCGCTTCGACAAGATGATCGCCCGGTCGGCACTCTCGAAGTACAATTTCCCCTACTGCATCGATCCAACGCAGGAACTGGGCCGTCGCTACGGTGCCACCTGCACACCCCAGGTCTTCTTGATCGACAGGAACCGCAAGCTCGCCTACATGGGGGCGATCGACGACAACGCCGATGCCGCCAAGGTGGAATACCATTACCTGGCCGACGCGATCCGGGCGGTGCTGGCCGGGAAGCGGCCCGAGGTCTTCGAGACGCTGCAGAAGGGCTGCGAGATCAAGTACGCCGGGGAGAGGCGGTGATGGAGGCTGTCGGGTTGATCGCCAGCGGCGTGTTTGTCGGCCTGGCGCTGGGCTGGTTCCTCTTCTCCGGCTCACGTGAGGCGGTCGAGGATCTGACGCGTCTGCAGGCCGAGTCGCGGACCGACCCGCTGACCGGACTGCCCAATCGGCGAGCCTTCGAAGAGGCCCTCGCGCAGATCTCTTCGGCCTCGCCGACAGTCCTGGCCCTGGTGGACCTGGACGAGCTGAAGTCGATCAACGATCGGCTTGGTCATGCCGCCGGAGACCAGGCGCTGCGGAGTGTCGCCGGCGTGCTCGAAGGATCGGTGCGTACCGATGACCTGGCCTGTCGATGGGGTGGTGACGAATTCGCGCTGGTACTGCCGGGCGCGACGTTGCAGGATGGATGCCGGGTCGCCGAGCGGATTCAGGCGGCGTTGCGCGACGCTCCGGCCGCGTTGACCGTCAGTGTCGGGATCGCTGCCCGGCAACCCGGCGATACCGCCTGGCAACACTCCGACCAGGCACTCTTGGCGGCCAAGCGGCAGGGAGGAGACGCGGTCGCCGTTTGCGACGATCGGGGGTGCCGTATTGTCGAGACCCGTTGGGATCGGGATGATCGCAGCGGCGTTATTCCGTCAAGTCGTCCACGCTGATCGTTGGACACTCGACGTCGGCCAACATCCTGTCGACCGAGGCTTCGTCCTTGAATCCGCTGCCGGTGACCAGGCAGACGATCACCGCGTCGCGTTGGATCCGGCCGGCGGCCGCCGCAGCAAGGCAGCCGGCCAATGCGGTCGCCCCGGCCGGCTCGGTGAAAATACCTTCCTCGGTCGCCAGTCGCCGTTGTGTTTCCCAGACGGCTTCATCGGTGACCAGGTGGCCGCTGCCGCCGGTTCGGCGACATTCGTCGACGACCAGGTGACCGTCGTTGATGTTGGGGACCTGCAGTCCGCTGATCCGCGTGGTGCAGGTGACCGGTCGCGCCTGCTCGGCGCCATCGCGCAGGGCCGAAGCCATCGTGTCGTTTCCCTCCGGTTGCACGCACTCGATTGCCGGGGACCGATCAATTCGCTGCTCGCTGACCAGCCGGTCAAATCCCCGCGCTACTGCCACGCAGAGACCGCCGCCGCCGGCCGGGCAGAAGACGTGGTCGATCGACCGCGGCAGTTGCGCCTCGGCCTGTTCACCCAGCTCGAAACTGATTGTCTCGACACCGGTCATCCCCGGCACGCTGTAAATATAGGAGCTGACCTGCAGGCGGACTTCGGGTTGTTCGCCGATGGCCGTCAGCACCGCGAAGGCGCGTGACGAGAGGTCCGGATCGAGTCCGAAGCCGCGGATGCGGTAGACGTGAGCACCGTAGGCCATCATCTGTCGAAGCTTGCCGGTGGGCGCGGTTTCGACGACGGCGATCTCGCAGCGGAGTCCGGCCGCCGCCGAGTAAGCCGCGACGGCCGAGCCGGTGTTGCCGCTGGAGGTGGCCACGCAACGGGTCTGGCCGTTGGCGAGCATGTGCGAGATCGCTGCCGCGCCGAACCGGTCCTTGAACGATCCGGCCGGATTGCCCGATTCGACCTTCAGCCAGAGGTTGGGGAGTCCGGCGGCCGGGCCGATCTTCTGCGAATGGACCAGCGGCGTGTCACCCTCTCCAAGCGTTACCCGATGCGGTTCGGGTACCGGTTCGATCCAGTCGGCCCACCGCCAGATGCTCATCCCGTTCTCCCTGGTCCGCAGCCGCCGACGCGGTCTAACCGTCGCCGGGCTGAAGGTCTTCCATGATCACGATCACCGAGTCGTTCTCGTGAACCCGCGGGTAAGTTCTTATCGCCAGCACGTAGCCGTCCTGGGTGCAGGTGATTTCATGGACCTGCGAACCCGAGACGTTGGTGACGAATCCGAGGAGATCGTCGGGTCGAACCCGTTGGCCCAGTGAAACCGCCGGGGTGAACTGCCCGGTGATCGGCGAGGGGTTCTGGACTTGCATGTGGCCGGAACCGGGGCGGGGATCTTCGATCCGGAGGGTGACTGCCGAGGCCGGTCGCTCCCGCTTCAGCAGCTCCAGTTCGGCCATCACGTTCAGGCAGCCCTCGAAATAGGCGTCGGCACCCTCGGGCGAGCAACGGCCGCCACCGAGGTACTCGGTGTAGATCGCCGCAACACCGGCATCGCGAGCGACCGACAGCGAGCGGCCGTTGAGATTGCCGGCGGTACCCCAGAT
Source organism: Planctomycetaceae bacterium (assembly GCA_002726205.1). Lineage (GTDB taxonomy): Bacteria > Planctomycetota > Planctomycetia > Planctomycetales > Planctomycetaceae. Next base: position 27,698 of record PBSL01000060.1, read on the forward strand.
GACCGGCAGGTTGAACGCGTGGGCCATCCGTCGTTGCACGTCGAGGATCGCGGGGTCATCGCTGAGCCCGTAACCCGACATCGGCCAGACATCCATGATGATGCCGCCGGAGTGCAGGTCGATGTAGTAGTCGGCCGATTCGATCAACTGCGAGAGCGCGACGGCGGTTCGCAGCGTGACACTGCCCTCGGGGTCTCCCGGGCAGACCCGGGCCAGGTCCAGGCCGTCTTCGGCCGTGCGGTTCCCGGCCAGGAATGCGGCCTCGTTGACGACCGGGACCAGTGTCAATCGGCCCGACAGTTCCGACGCGTCGACGGCGATTGCCAACCGGCGGATCGCCGTCATCGATTCGAACTCGTCACCGTGCACGCCGCCGGTGATCAACAGGTGTGGGCCCTCGGCCTTCCCCACGACCTCAATTGTCTGCAATTCGATGGTGTCGGTCATGATGCGTGGCATACTATAGGCTGTCGACAGCCAAGGGAAACCCGCGGCAACGGTTCCTTCGCCCCGGGGGGGGCAGACCACGATGACGGACGTCTCACCCGAGACAATCACTCTCGAGATGATCAGGGAGTCGCTCTATGCGGCGGTTGTCTGCGATGCGCTGGACGCGCTGGGCTACCGGCGGCAATCGCCGCGGGTGCCCCTGGAACCGCTGACTGTCGAGACCGTGCTCGTGGGCCGCTGCCGGACCACTCTGTGGGGGGACCTGTTTCATTCCGACCCGAGTCCGTATGAACTGGAACTGAAAGCCGTCGACGCCTGCCAGCCCGATGACGTGCTGATTGCTGCTGCCGGCGGTTCAAACCGCTCGGGGATCTGGGGCGAGTTGCTCTCGACGGCCGCCTGCAACAGTGGGTGCGTCGGCGCGATCGTCGACGGGGCCGTTCGCGATCTGCGACAGATGCGCGAGATGGCATTTCCCGTCTTCGCCCGCCATCGAAACATCTACGACAGCAAGGATCGGCAACGCGTTGTCGAGATCGATGTCCCCGTCGAAATCGACGGCGTCCGCTTCTGCTCGGGTGATCTGGTCGTCGCCGATGCTGACGGCGTGGTCGTGGTCCCGGCCGAAATCGAGGAACAGGCGATCCGCGATGCGTGGCAGAAGGTCCACGCCGAGAACATCACCCGCGATGCAATCCGGGGTGGCATGAAGGCGACCGATGCGTACGAGAAATACGGCGTGCTTTGAACGAGATCCGGCAGGAGACAACCATGGCGACAACCGACGCGACGACCGGTGGGCGGATTGCCCGTTCGATGCAGATGTACGAACGGCTGTTGGAGCTGATACCCGGAGGGACGCAGCTGATCAGTCGGCGTCCGACGCGTTTTGCCCTGGGGGTCAGCCCGGTCGTCGCCAGCCGCGGCAAGGGGCCGCGGATCTGGGACGTCGACGGCAACGAGTACATCGACTGGTGCAGCGCGATCGGTTCGGTGATTCTCGGCTACGCCGATCCGGTCGTCGATGACGCCGTCCGGGCGCAGATCGAAAAGGGTGCCAACTTCTCGATCACCCACGAACTCGAACTGGAACTCGCCGAGTTGCTCGTCGAGCGGATTCCCTGCGCCGAGATGGTTCGCTACGCCCGCGGTGGGGGAGACGCCTGTGCGGTGGCCGTGCGGATCGCTCGAGGATCCACCGGCCGCGACAAGATCCTCTTCTGCGGCTACCACGGCTGGCACGACTGGTACCAGGCCGCCAACCATGCCAGCGATGCGAATCTCGACCAGCACCTCTTTCCCGGGATCGAGCCGATCGGAGTGCCCAAGGCGCTGGCCGGGACGGCGATTCCCTTCGCCTACGGTGATCTGGAGAGCCTCGCGGATCGATTCGAACAGAATGCCGGAGAGGTCGCCGCGGTGATGATGGAGCCGATGCGTTCGGAATTGCCGCCGGAAGGGTATCTCGAAGGAGTCCAGCAACTTTGTCGTGACCATGGCGCGGTGTTGATTTTCGACGAGGTGTCGACCGGGTTCCGCCCCTCCGATGCCGGCGTGCAAACGGTACTCGGTGTCGTGCCCGACATGGCGGCGTTCGCCAAGTCGATCTCCAACGGTTACGCGATGGGGGCGGTTGTCGGACGCCGCGAGGTGATGGAACCGGCCGCGCAGATGTTTGTTTCCAGTACCTACTGGGGTGAGGCGGTGGGCTTGGCTGCGGCAGTTGCCACGTTGACCGAGCTGCGGTCACGGAACTCGGCCGAGACGATGCGACAAACCGGCGTGGCACTCAAGCAACGGCTCAACGCCGTCGCCGACGAGGTGGGCGTGGCGATCCGCTGCCGCGGGATCGACTACCACCCGCACCTGGAGTTCCCCGTCGACGACCCGGTACTCAACAACAAGCTCGGCACGCTTTACGTCCAGGAAATGGCCAAGCGAGGCAACCACGGCTACACCTCGTTTTACCTCAACGCGGCCCAGGGCGCCGCCGAGATCGACCAGGTGGGTGATGCAGCCCGCGAGGTCTTTGCGATGATCGGTGATTCGATCGAAGACGGCCGCGTCGACGACCGGCTCGAGGTTGAACAACGGCAGGAATTCTTCAAACGGTTGGTGATATGAATAACGCAGCGAGCGCGATCTGCACGGCGTCGGCCGTCGACGAGTACACCCGCTACCGCGATGACTACCTGCGGGACGGTTACGTCATAATCCCCGGCTTCTACCAGGGCGCCGCATTTGAAGAACTCGTCGGGGAACTCGATCGGTACGTCTCCGAGGTGGTCCCCACGCTGCCGGATTCGGCGGCCTTCTTCCAGGAGCAAGGTTCACCGGAATCTCTCAGCCAGATGCAGCACATGGTGGATCCGTACTTCGCCGAGTTCGGGATCCGCGAGCCGTTCGTGAGCCTGGCCGAGGCGTTGATGGGCGAACCGGTCCGGGTGGGCAGACCCGAGTGGTTCAACAAGCCGCCGGGAACCGCTCATCCGACGCCCCCGCACCAGGACAACTTCTACATCAACCTCGATCCATCCCCGCTGACCATGTGGCTGGCCCTGGATCCGGTGGACACGGAAAACGGCTGCCTGAAGTACCTGCCGGGCACGCACCGCGACGGCCTGCGGCCTCATACACGGACCCGGGTGCTGGGATTCTCCCAGGGGATTTCCGACTGGAGCGACGAGGAGGCGGCGGCCCAGGTGCCGGCCTGCCTGCAGCCGGGCGATCTCACCGTCCATCACGGCGACACGATCCACAGTGCCGACTGCAATACGACCACCGATCGTCACCGGCGGGCGTTTGCCCTGGTCTACCATACCGCCTCGGCACAACGAAACGAGGCAGCTCACGTCCGGCACACCGCGACAGCCCGCGAGCAGCACCTGGGCATGGGGCTCGACGTCGACTGACCGGTCACCGGACCCGTCACACGTCCTGCCAGGTGGCCGTGTCGGCAGCGGTCATGATCGCCAGGTTGCCCCGCAGCGTCTGCAAGCCCTCGTCGAACGGGCACAGCGGTGGCCTTTTGCCGGCGACGTAGTCAAGGAAACAATGGGCCTGGCTGATAAAGACGTCGTCGCGCTGCAGTGGCTGGATCGTGTGATCGGTCCACGGGGTGTCCGGAGCGGTGACCAGCTGCCAGCGGTTTCGGTGCGTTTCGACCTTGATCGTGCCCCGCTCGCAGATCACCACCAGGGTGCTCTCGTTGGGAGCCTGGTGCTGGTTGAGCGTGTAGCCGACCATCACGTCACCGTGCCGGGCGATGGCGTGTACCGAATCCTCGATCTCGACACCTTCGAGTCGCAGGTGGTCGCAGTCGGCGGCCACCCGGGTCATCGGGCCGACCAGCCACTCGACCAGGTTGACCATGTGCGTCAGGCCGTCCTGGATCACCCCGCCACCGGTGGCGCGGTCGGTGTAGTAGATCTCCCGGTAGGCCGGGCGGTAGTGCGGGAAGTGCTGGCCGGAGACCATGATCACCTCGAGCGGTCGGCCCAGTTGGCCGGATTGCAGTTGCTCGCGAACGGCGATGTGCAGCGGATGGGCACGGTGGACATAGGCCATCGAGAACCGGGCCGTGTCGGCCCGGGCCAGTTCGGCCAAACGCCGGGTTCCCTCCAATGATGTCGAGAGTGGTTTCTCGCAGAGCACGGCAATCCCCGCCTCGAGCAATCTTGTCGCCATGCCCACGTGCAGGTGAGCCGGCGTACAGATCACGGCGATGTCGGGCGGCCCGGACGGATTCGACAGGGCCGTGTCGAGGTCGGCGTGGGCGGCCCGCAGGTCATACAGGTCCTGGACTCGCGAACGCACCTCGTCGTTGGTCTCGCAGATGGAAACCTCGGCCCGCCCCGTCGTCAGGAAACAGCGGGTGTGCCGCTCGCCGATCGACCCGGTTCCGATCACCAGCACATGGGGAGCCGTTTCCACCGGGTTACCCCTGCTCACCGAGCACCTCGACGATGCTCTGCTCGAGGATGGCGAGCATCTCGTCGATCTGCTCGTCATTGACCGTCAGCGGAGGACCCAGGGCAAGCCAGTGAGGATCGAAGCGGGTGATCAAGCCGTTCTCCAACGCGCGGCGGCCGATCAGCTGCCCGATCGGCGGGTCGAACTGCTGCTTGGTGTCGGGGTCCTTGACGATCTCGACACACTGCAGCAGTCCCTTGCCTCGCAGGTCGCCGACGATCCCGTGCCGGGACAACGCGGCCAACCCGGCCCTGAGTCGCTCGCCCTGGCGGCGAACGTTGGCGCACAGGTCGTGTTCGATGATTTCCGAGAGCGTGGCCATCCCGGCGGCCGAAGAGATCGGGTTGCCCTCGAACGTGTGCCCCTCGACGAAACCGGGGTTCGTTTCCAGATCGCCCCAGAAGGCGTCGGCGACGTGTTGACGGCACAGCAACGCGGCAATCGGGGCGTAGCCGCCGGAGAGTCCCTTGCCGAGGCAGAGCAGGTCGGGGGTGACGCCGAAGGTCTGGGCGGCGAACATCTCGCCGGTGCGGCCCATCCCGGTGATGATCTCATCGAAGATCAACAACACGTTGTGCCGGTCGCAGTACTCCCGCAGCATCGGCAGGTATTCCTCGGGCGGATCGATCACACCGCCGGTATGCCCGATCGGTTCGACGATCACCGCGGCCACCGTGTCGGGGTCCTCCAGGTCGATCACGTCGTCGACCAGGCGAGCACAGGTCAGGTCGCACTCGGGGTAGGACTTGTCGAACGGGCAGCGGTAGCACGTCGGGGGAAAGACATGCAGGAATCCAGGTGCCAGTGGTTCGTTGACGGCCCGGCGGGATTTCAGGCCCCCGGCCGAGAGTGACCCCATCGTTGATCCGTGCCACGAGTGGTAGCGGCCGATGATCTTGTACTTGGTCGCGTTGCCGGTCAGCCGGTGGTACTGCCGGGCCATCTTGATGGCCGCCTCGGTCGTCTCCGAACCGCCCGAAAAGAACTTTGTTGCCGCCATGTCATCGGGGGCGACCTCGACGAGCTTGTTGGCCAACTGCACCGCCAGCGGATTGGTGCCGTGCATCACCGGCGAGAAGGTCAGCGTGTCGAGCTGCTGCTTGATCGCCTCGATCACGCGACGGTTGTTGTGGCCGACGCTGGCGACATAAATCCCCGAGAGTCCGTCGAGATACTGCTTGCCGTTGACGTCCCAGTAGTGCACGCCGTCGGCCCGGACCATGATCAGTGGATTCGCGACGAATTCCTTCATCTGCGAACGCACCATGATCTGCCGCAGGAACTTTTCCTCGGTGGTCTGGGCATCGGAGATGATCTCGGTGACGGTCGTCATGGGACGACTCCCTTGCGTTGGTGGTTTCCGATCCGCGTGAGCCTGTCAGCAATGTTCCGGCAAGGTCGCCAGCGAAGCACGGCGGAGCTGGGCACCCTGTCGGATTTGTTTTCGAATGTCCAGTCCGACCAGCGTGTCCCACGCCGTCAGCAGGCGGTCGGCGATCGGGCCGGGCTCGCCGTCACCGACCGGCTGTCCGTTGATGCGGGTCACCGGTGCCAGGCAATACGGAGTGCTGGCCACCAGGGCCTCGTCGGCCCGGTCCAGGTCGGCGGCTTGAAGCTCCTGTTGTTCGAATTCCAGCCCCAGGTCGTCGCACAGCTCCCGGAGGACCTGCAAGCTGATGCCCGGCAGCACCCGCTCGGCGACCGGCGAAATGACTTGTGTGCCGACGACGATCAGGAAACTGGCGGCAACCGTTTCGGTGATCCGGCCCTGCTCGTCCAGCAGCAGCGCCCGGGCGTTTTCGTCGTCACGGCGGGCCTCGCGGTCGGCCAGGTAGTAGTGCAACCGGCTGCGGTGCTTGATCGCCGGATCGACGCACGACGCCGGCAACTGCCGCACCGAGGGAATCACCAGGTGCAGGCCCTGCGACTGCATGTCGTCCCACAGTTCAAATGGCAGCGGAAACGTGTGGATGCAGACGGTCGGCCGGGCCGGACCGTGTCGAGCCACTTCGCCGGCATAGGTCGCATAGGCTCCGGCGGTCACGAACAGGACCAGGCCGAGGTCGGCTTCCGCCTCGAGACCGACGGTGTTGTGAGCCACCAGGTCCCGGCAGGTTCCGGCCAGGTCATCGAGAGAGATCCCGATGTCAAACCCGACCGAATCCAGCGACCGCGCCAGCCTCTGCAGGTGCTCGTCGAGACGGAACAACCGCTGGGCGAAGGTGCGGAGAGTCTCGGAGACCGTCGCGCCCTGGACGATGCCGGCATCAAAGACCGGCAGCAGCGCCTGGTCGCCGGGAATCAACTGTCCGTTGAGATAGGCCAGGGGTTGGTGCATCGTGAACCGGGCCGGCAAAACAGAAGAAGACAGGTCAAGCCAGGGAAAGAGTGGCTCTGGATGGACAACAGAGGCTATCGTATCGGTTCAATCGACGCGGAACAAACCGCCCCGGCGGTGGCATTCGGGAGAGAGAATCATGGAGTGGTTTCTGGCGCTGGTGGCACTGACCGGCATGGAAATCGTGCTGGGCATCGACAACGTGGTCTTCATCGCCATTCTCTGCGGCCGATTGCCTGCAGACCAGCAGGGACTCGCCCGCCGGCTGGGCCTGGCCGCCGCGTTGCTCACCCGGCTGCTGTTGCTGATCCTGCTGTTCTCGATGGTCAATTCCGGTGAGGACAGTTTCTTCAGCAGCCCGCTGCTGACATTCTCGGAATGGGGCTTCCCGGAGAGCTGGTTGCCGGAAGACGACATTTTCAGCGTCAAGGACCTGATCCTGTTTGCCGGTGGGCTGTTTCTGATCGGCAAGAGCGTTCACGAGGTGCACGATGCGCTGGAAGGGGAAGCCGGCGACGAGGATGAAGAGACATCGGTCAGTTTCGGCAGCGTGATCTTTCAGGTCGCCCTGCTCGATATCGTCTTTTCGCTCGACTCGGTGATTACCGCCGTGGGGATGGCCAACGACCTGTCGGTGATGGTGATCGCGATCATTCTCGCCGTCGGCGTGATGCTCTTCTGCGCCGATGCGATCAGCCGGTTCATCGATGAAAATCCCACGTTGAAGATCCTCGCGTTGAGCTTCCTGATCCTGATCGGCGTGATGCTGACAGCCGAATCGACCGGCATGCACATCCAGAAAGGCTACATCTATTTCGCGATGGCGTTTGCCCTGTTCGTCGAGTTTCTCAACCTGCGAATGAGGGCCAAACACGACCGGAAGAAGCAGCCCCCGACCGAGGAATCTGCCGAGGAATCTGCCGAGGAATCTGCCGAGGAATCTGCCGAGGAATCTGCCGAGGAATCGGCTGAGGAATCGGCCGAGGAATCGGCCGAG
>PBSL01000061.1 GCA_002726205.1 Planctomycetaceae bacterium
CCAACAGGACCGCCGAGCCGCGAAATGCGTCATGGACAAGCAAAGATAGCCGCGCGTCACTACTACTTTTTCTTCTTGGCTTTCTTCTTGGCCTTCTTCTTGTCTTTCTTTGCAGCCTTCTTTGCGGGCGGCTTGTTGGCCGCGTCGGCCTTGGCCTTGGCCGCGGTGGCCGCCTTGGCGGCTGCATCAGCCGCCTTCTTGGCATCGCCGGCCGCCTTGGTCGTGTCGGTGGCTGCCTTGTCGGCCTTGGTCTTGGCCGCGGTGGCCGCCTTCACGGCTGCGGCGGTCTTCTTCTTGTCATCGTCGGTCTTGGCAGCTTTCGCCTTGGCCTGGGCATCGGTCAGGGCCTTGGCGGCTGCGGTCGCGGCGGTTTTTGCGTCCGCGGCGGCCTTGGCTGCGGTGGTTGATTTCTTCCCGGCTTCGGTCGACTTCTTGGCCGCCTCGCCGGCCGCCTTGGTCAACGCCACGGCCTCGGCTTTCTTTGCTGCGACGGCGCGCTTGGCATCAATCGCCGCACGACGACGATCGTCCTCGGGATCGGGAATCACCCGCACGCCCTTGGCTGTCGTCTTGACGAGCTTGATCCCACCCTCGCTGATCTTGGTCTGCCAGACGTAAAGCTTCTTGAGTTTCTTGAGTCCCGAGAGGTGCTTGAGTCCGGCGTCGGTGACCTTGGTTCCGTAGATGTTGAGGTACTGCAGGTTGACCAGGCCCTTGAGGTGAGCCAGTCCGGCGTCGGAGACCTTGGTCCGTTCCAGGTGCAGGCGTTCCAGGCCGGTCAGGCCGGCGATCGAGGCCAGGCCACCGTCGGTGACCTCGGTGCCGCGGAGGTTGAGCGAGTGAATATGCTTGAGTTGCTTGAGAGGCGCCAGGTGCTTGTCGCCGACCTTGCCGTCGGCAAGGTGATAGGCAACGTCGATCCGGCCGTCGTTCTGGGCTACCTCGAGGACCGAGCCCCCGAGCTTCTTGATCGCGGCGACGGCGGCTTTTTCGGCCTTGCTGAGCACGACCTTTGGCGGGGCCTTCTCTTCGGGCTTGGCTTCTGCCTTGGGCTTGGCCTTTTCCTTGGCTTTGTCCTTGGCCTTGTCCTGGGCGATTGCCAGGCTGCTGCCGACGAACAGGACCAGCGTCAAAAGTGCGACGAGATTTCGCATGCAAGTCTCCTCAGCGATTGTTGGTAGCCGATGGCCGTACTCCGGATTGTACCAGTACCGTGGCCGGAGGGGGAAGCCACTGAATGGCGGCGGCCGCACGAATCTGACCTCGCCCTTCAACGGCGAATGGACTAGGTTTCCGGCCCCGCACCCGTTCGAAGTCAATCCGATGGCCTCGGTTCCGCTGTCCTCACGCGCCCCGTCTCCGATTCATCGCGTCGGTGAAGTTGTACTCGACGCGGTGGAATCGATCGGTGATTTCACGCTGTTTGCGTTGACGATGTGGCGACAATTGCTTGTCCGGCGACCTCGCCGGCGCGTCCTGCTGGAAAACATGTACGCGATCGGAGTGGGCAGCATCCCGGTCGTCGTCGTCACCGGGATCTTCATCGGCATGGTGCTGGCTGTCCAGGGATACGATTCGTTCCACCTGTTGCAGATGGAGACACGGATCGGGGCGGTGATCAACGTCTCGCTGGTCAAGGAACTGGGCCCGGTCCTGGCAGCCACGATGCTTGCCGGACGAGTCGGCAGTGCGATGGCCGCCGAACTGGGCACGATGCGGGTCACCGAGCAGATTGACGCGATCCGGGCGCTGGGTGCCAACCCGATTCGACAACTGGTCGTGCCCCGCTTCCTGGCCTGTTTTCTGCTGATCCCGGTTCTGACGATTGTTGCCGACATGGTCGGCATTCTTGGAGGCTGGGCGCTGTCGACACGAGTCCTGGGCATCAACAGCCATTTTTACTGGGAACACAGTCGATCGTTTGTTACCGCCTTCGACGTGATGACCGGCCTGCTCAAGAGCATCTTCTTCGGCGGTGCGATTGCGTTGATCGCCTGTTTTCACGGTTTCCACTGCGCGGCCGGAGCCAAGGGGGTCGGTCGGGCAGCGACGATTGCCTTCGTCATGTCGTTTATCGCGATCCTGGCTCTCGACTTCTTTCTCGGCATGTTGCTCAACACCATTTACCACCTGGCCTACCCGATCCCTCCGTCGCTGTTGTGACCGGTGCTGACAACAGTTGAGCGGTCGCGATCGCCTGGACGACCATTCGATGTCCTCGACGTTTGCTCAATCCCCGTCGATCGCCCCGTTGATCGAATTGCGTGGCATCACTCGACAATTCGGCGACCAGCAGGTCGTGCGGAACCTGTGCCTGTCGGTCGCGGCGGGGGAGACCGTGGCCCTGATCGGTGAGAGTGGCTGCGGCAAGAGCGTGACGTTGAGGTTGATGATGGCATTGCTGGAACCGACCGCTGGTGACGTGTGCTGGAGCGGGCGACCGGTTGCGGACCTGAACGCTGGCCAGCGGGATCGCGACCGTCTGCGTTTCGGTTACCTGTTCCAGAATTCCGCGTTGTTTGACAGCCTCGACGTGTTCGAGAACGTGGCGTTTGGACTTCGCGAGATCAGTGATCTGTCCGAGACGGTGGTTTGCAACACCGTGCACGAACGGCTCGAGGAGGTGGGACTCTCGGCGGAGATCTGCGACAGGAAACCAGCGGAACTTTCCGGGGGAATGAGAAAACGGGTGGCCCTGGCCCGGGCCCTGGCGCTGGAGCCGGCGATCATGCTCTACGACGAGCCGACCACCGGCCTGGATCCGGTCATGACCGGGGTGATCAACCGGCTGATCTGTCAAACGCGGGATCAGCGTCCCGTGACCAGCGTCGTGGTGACCCACGACCTGTCGACGGTTCAGGCGGTTGCCGACCGGGTGGTCATGCTCGAACCGGTCTCGCGACTGGAGGCCGATGACCGGCAGGTGATCTTCTCCGGAACGTTCGCCGAGGCGGTTGCCTCGCCGGATCCCCGGGTGGCGGCCTTCGTCGGGAACACGGCCACAGAGTCCAGGCCCGCGACGGAAAACAGCCGATCGCAAGGAGACCCTGCCTGCCAGAACCATGTTGGTGACGGCCGCAGCGGGTTCGACAGCTGGCAGGACAGGAAATGGTGCACTGACAACGGGCAGGAAGCGTGAAGACGGGCTGCGGAAGAGGATGATTTCGTCATCGAGAGGGAAGCCGGATGACCGAGAGACAACTGCAGTTTCGGGTCGGGATTTTCGTGATCATTGCCGCCGTGAGTGCGGCGATGATGATCTTCCAGTTCGGTGAATTCGGAGCCTTCTGGCAACGACCGATCACCGTGGTGGTCCATTTTTCATCCGCTCCCGGAGTGCAGCCTGGTGGACCGGTTGAAATGAACGGTATCCCGATCGGCACAGTGCGTGATATCGGCATTGATCGACGACGGGGAGGTGCCCGGGTGCGGGTGGATCTGTTGCCCCGGTTCCAGGTCCGTTCCGATGCACGGCCCCGGCTGATCCGTTCGCTCTTCGGCGATACGACCATCGAGTTTACCCTCGGTCGCCAAGGAAGGACGCTCCGTGACGGCGATGTTCTCGAGGGGCTGCCCCCGGTCGATCCGATGAACGTCGTCGCCCGGCTCGACGAACAATTGCGAACAACGATGGCCTCCTTCGAGAGGACCAGTGTCCAGTGGGGCAGGGTGGCCGAGAACATCAACGGCCTGGTGGACAATCGCCGCGGTGACCTGGAACGCGCCATCGGTGAGTCGGCTGTTGCCCTTGCGCAATTCTCGAAAACGATGACCTCGGCGAACGCCCTGTTCGCCAACGCCAACCAGGTACTGGGTGACCCACGACAACAGCACAACCTTCGCCAGTCACTCGACGCGCTGCCACGGCTGGTCGGAGAGACCGAGGCGACCATCAAGGCCGTTCGACGAACGGTGTTGACGGTCAACACGAACCTGGTGCAGTTGCAGGGGGTCACGGCACCGTTGGCCCGGCGTGGGGATTCGATCGTGGCTCGAATCGATGCGACACTGGGGAACCTCGAGTCCCTGACGGCGGATCTGGGCCGGTTTTCACGGGTCATCAACACGCCGGGTGGATCATTGAGTCGCCTGGCCAGGGACCCGGCGTTGTACCGCAACCTCAATGAATCGTCCGGGTCACTGGCGCTGCTCCTGAAGAACCTGCAACCGGTGATCCGGGACCTCCGGATCTTCAGCGACAAGGTGGCCCGGCACCCCGAGTTGCTGGGTGTGCAGGGGGCGTTGCGGGGAAGTGCCGGCGTCAAGGAGCCGCCACGAGAAGCAAACAGCGGTCGCGGCGCCCGGCGAAACAACTAGCTGCCGAGCGGGTCTCCGGGCCGTGAACCTCGGGAGATCATTTCCCGGACGGATCGACGCCGATCCTCGCCTCGGTGCGCAACGTGTTGGCCCGTTCGAGTAATTCGCCGCGTGGCACCACCACCTGCGGTTGCAGCGAGAACTGGAATTCGTTGCGGTTGGTCACCTGGATGGGCATCAGGTTGTCGGACAGAAAGTCCAGGGGAGGGACCTGGTACCACGGTTCGGGGAGCCGGATCGTACGGGTCTGCGTTTCGAAGCCGGGTTTGACGAGGCGAACTTCTCGGGTGGCGTAGTAGGTGAAGTCGACGGCGGTCGGTGTGTAGCCGGCGTCCTTGCCATCGACGAAGACCTGGGCCCCGGCCGGTTGACTGCGGATCGTCAACCGCCGGTGAACACACCCGGTTGTCGCGGTGGCGCAGACTGTCAGCAGCAGGATCAGCGGCAAGGGCCGGGATGGCAACACGGGGGGCTCCGGGTGGTCGTCGACGCGGCGGGATGATAGTGCCGACGGCGGGCATTCGACAAGACCGTTCCCGACGGTTGCCGTGTCCTCTTGCCGTCAGCGGAAACCGGATGATAGACTCGCGGCGCAAACTTTTGCGGACGCCCGTGAACAAGGAGGTCACGATGGTCCTGGCCCGGTCGATCCGGCGCAAGCTGGTCGTGGGGCTTTCGCTGGTCCTGGTCATGCTGGCCACGCTGTCAGTCAGCGGGCTGGGCGGGTTGTGGTCGTACCGGCAGGCTGTTCGCGAATTGAATTTCAGCGTGTTCCAGGCGCCCGATCGGGAGCGGTTGGAGGCCGCGTTGGCCGGGCTGGCGACGCCGCTGCTGGACACATCATCGACGGTATCGCACGAGGACCTGCTGGGGAGGCATCGCCAGGCGGAAGAGGCCCTGGCCGAATACCATTTCCGCTTGCAGCGGCTGGCTCCGTCGCGAATCACGCTGATCAACCGGTCCTTTTCTCGCCAGCTGCTCGGCCAGTTGCAGCGACAGGTCGACACCATTGGCCAAACGCTGGGCGAGGCGCAGGCACTGGATGAGTCGCTGCGGCGATCGTTGCGTGGGCAACTGGCCGAATGTCTGAGGACCGCCCGCACGCTTCCGGACCCCCGGGTCGGACTCACCGGCAAGCTCCGCGAGGCCGACCGTGCCCTGGCCTCGCGAACCCGCTGGCTGGTCGGTTCGACGATTGCCGCGCTGTTGCTGTTTATCGGTTTTGCCCATGCCGGCTACCGCTGGATCTTCCTGCCGATTCGGGCGTTGCACGAGGGCGCCCGTCGCGTGGCGCAGGGCGACCTGGATTACCGTGTCGAACTGGAGACCCGTGACGAGATGGCGGAACTGGCCGAGTCGTTCAACCAGATGACCGATCGATTTCGCGAGATCCGCGACGACCTCGACGGGCAGGTCCGTGACCGATCACGACAACTGGTTCGTTCGGAACGGTTGGCCGGGGTCGGATTTCTTGCTGCCGGTGTTGCCCACGAAATCAACAATCCGCTCTCGGCGATTGCCATGGCCGGCGAGAGTCTGCAGCAACGACTCGAGGGATTGCTCGATCAGGCCGCTCCCGACGAACAGGCCGTGATTCGGCAGTACGCCGAGATGATTGGCCGGGAGGCGTTTCGTTGCCAGGGGATAACCGCGCGTCTGCTCGACTTTTCTCGTGGCCAGGATTCCGACCGGGCTTCCCACGATCTGGTCGAGCTGGTCAAGGAGGTCCTGGCGCTGGTGGGACACATGAGCCGGTTCCGGGATCGGCAGATCCACTTCAATGCCGTCGGTCCCTGCCGGTTGGAGATCAACGGACCACAGATCAAGCAGGTGGTACTCAACCTGGTGGCCAACGCCCTGGAATCAACCGGCGAAGAAGGCCGATTGGACATCGGTTTCACCGAGCAGACCGACCACGTGACACTGAGTTTCTCTGATGACGGTTGCGGGATGACCACCGAGACGATCGAGAACCTCTTCGAACCGTTCTATACGACCAAGGCGACAGGGCAGGGGACCGGGCTGGGACTTTCGATCAGTCACCGGATCGTGACCGATCATGGGGGGATGATCGAGGCCGAGAGTCGAGGGCCGGGGCTGGGAAGCCGGTTCCGGTTGCAGTTACCACGAGGGTTCGAGAAACGTGATGCCGCCTGACCCGCGTGCGGGCAGGGCGTGGATCAAGCGGGGAAACAAACGATAGCAGCGATTGAGCCACGAGAGTGTTTCTGGTAAGAGAGGGTCGTCTCGATCAGGGTGGCCCCGGTTCTTTGCCACCGTGGAATCAAAGGAGTGGATGTCGGCGTGGGCAGCAAGGATGCTGGTGAAGAGACGGCGGCGAACCCTTTGCGGGTGCTGTTTGTCGATGATGAGGCCCCGATCCGCGAGGTGATGCGGATCGAGTTGCCGCGGATGGGCCACGAGGTGGTCGTCTGCGAAGACGGGGAGACGGCCCTGGCGGCGCTGGCCGAAAGTACCTTCGACGCGGCCATTGTCGATTTGAAGATGCCGGGGATATCTGGCTGGGAGGTCACCGATCAGATCAAGGAGATCTCACCGGAGACCTTTGTCGTCATTCATACCGGTCACGGCGACATGCAGCAGGCGATCCTCGCCGTCAGGCATCGGGCCAACGACTTCCTGAACAAGCCCTGCAAGTTGTTCGATATCCAGCAGGCGTTGACCCGGGCCGCCCAGTGGCGCCGCCAGTCACGAAAGGCCCAGGCCCTGGAGACTCGTCTGAAGGCCATCGAGGGATCAACCGAGCTGGTCGGCGAGACGGCGGTAATGCGGCAGGTGTTGTCGCTGATCGAACGTGTTGCCCCCACCGATTCCAGCGTGCTGGTGCTGGGAGAAACGGGGACCGGAAAAGAACTGGTGGCCCGCCGCGTTCACGAGTTCAGCGGCCGCTCCGAGCTACCCTTCGTCCCGGTCAATTGTGGCGCATTGCCCGAGCACCTGGTCGAGAGTGAGTTCTTCGGTCATCGCAAGGGGGCATTCACCGGAGCCGATCGGGCCCGGACCGGTCTGTTCGAAGTGGCTCACGGCGGCACGCTGTTCCTGGACGAACTCGGTGAACTCGACAAGGCGATGCAGGTCAAGCTGCTGAGATTTCTCGAGTCGGGGGAAATCCGTCGCGTGGGTGAGAACGAGTCGATTCACGTCGATGTCCGCATCATCTGTGCAACGAATGGAGACCTGGCCGAGATGGTCCGAACCGGAGAGTTTCGCGAGGACCTGTACTTTCGGGTGAACACCTTCGAGATCCAGTTGCCGCCGTTGCGGGAACGTCGGGATGATCTGGGTTTGCTGGCGTTGGCGATGTTGGCCCGGGCCAGGAAGCGGCTCGACGTGGCCGACGACGAACTCTCGGCCGAGGTGATCGCCAGCCTGAAGGCTTACGATTGGCCCGGCAACGTTCGCGAATTGGCCAACGCGATCGAACATGCCGTGATCATGGCCGGTGAGCGTGCAATCGGTGTCGAGCACCTGCCGTACTGGTTGGCGACAAGCCGACCGGGCGCCGTCGCGAGTTTCACGATGCCGATCGAGTCGATGACATTGCGCGAGGTCGAACGACAGGTTGTTCTCGGGGTCCTCGACAAACACGCCGGTGACAAGCGATCAGCGGCCGAGGAACTGGGGATCGCCTTGAAGACGATGTACAACAAGCTGAACCAGTACAGTGCCGACGATGTCGAGCCGCCCGGCCCAACGGCTGAACCTACACCTGTCGAATCACGGCGATGACGGCGCCGTCGAGCGTGGCGTCGTCGCTGACGTTCTTGTCGTCGAACGTTTCGAAATGCCAGCCCCCCGCGAGGTAACGGGTCCTCAGGATCTGCCCCGAGGCGGTGACGGCCAGTCCGCCATCGCGAGGCGACGCTTCGGGATCAACCAGCAGGTGATCACCGGCAACGATCTGGCATGACGACAGGCTGTCGTCGGCGACACGCAGGAACCGCCGCGTTCCTGCGGAGAACAGCTGATCAATCGGCAGCCCGGCCTCGTCGGGCGAGGCCGGGACACAACAGCCCCCCCGCACGTTGCCGTCGACGGCGATCGCTCCGGGCAGGTCGCCGGCCTCGACAAGTCGGATCGACCGCGAGAGACGGTTGCCCCGCGTGATCAGTCCTTTCTTCTCGAGCGCCTTGAGGTGACACACGACCCCGTTGGGGTTGGGGATCCCCAGGTGATCGCCGATCTCGCGAATCGTTGGCCCAAAACCCTGTTCGCGAAATACCGACTTCAGCAACTCGTACACCTCGCGTTGTCGCTTCGTGAGTTGTGGCGGGGTGCTGCTGGTCATCACGTTCACTCCCAGAGCCGTCTCTGTTATCGGCGACATCGTAGTCGGCGGGTTGTTGACCCGGCAAGATGTTCCCCGGGGGTTGGCCGATCTATAATGCCGGCCTTGCCCGCGCGGACTGTGCCCGCGGGAATCGACGGCCCACGTGGTGCACAACAGGTCCTGGGAAATGACAACTGTTCTGGCAATTCATGCACATCCCGATGACATCGAGTTCCAGTGTGCCGGTACGCTGTTGAGGCTGGCCGATGCGGGGCTCGACATCTGCCTGGCCACGATGACTCCCGGTGACTGCGGCAGTGCCGAGATGGCTGCCGAGGAGATCTCGACGGTGCGACGGGGCGAGGCGGCCCGCGCGGCCGCGCTGCTGGGGGCAAGCTACAAGTGCCTCGAGTTCCGGGATCTCTCGATTGTCTTCGACAACCCGTCGCGACGACGTGTGACCGAGTTCCTGCGACGGGTCCGTCCCGACATCGTGTTGACCGCACCGCCGGTCGACTACATGCCCGATCATGAACTGACCAGTCGCCTGGTCCGGGACGCATGTTTCAACGCGCCGATTCCGAATTTCGCGACCGAAGCCGATCAGCCCGCGGCGGCGCTGCAGAGAATTCCCCACCTGTATTATGTCGATGCGATCGAGGGGGTTGACTGGTACGGGCAACCGCTACCTGCCGGTCGGGTCGTGGATGTCAGCCGGACGTTCGAGCGGAAGCTCGAGATGCTGGCCTGCCACGAATCGCAGAGGGCCTGGCTGCTGAAACAGCACGGGATGGATGAGTATCTGGAGAGTTGCCGTCGCTGGGGGGCGGCTCGCGGCGAGGAGATCGGTGCGGACTACGGCGAGGCATTTCGGCAGCATCGCGGACATCCGTATCCAGGTGACGACCTGCTGGTGAACTTGCTCGAGACAGCAACGCCTGAATGACCTCGACAACCAGCGAATGATCGGGCAGAATTGAATTCTCGCCTTGGTGAATCGCGGGGCGAGCGACACTGGGGATGGAGCGAGATGACGATGAGTGACGAAACGACAACCGGCACCGAGGGTCCGTTCAGTGCCGATGATATCCAGGGATTCGACGCGGATGACAAGGACGCCGGGCGTTCGATCGGAATCATGCTCTCGCTGATGTTCATCTACACGGTGCTGGCCATGTCGATTGTCGGCGTCTGGACCTCACTGAAGGATGGGTCCGGCGACGCGCCCGCCCCCGCTGCCCAAGGGGCCACCGACCACTAGACCGACTCGGCTGCAACCGTGGCGTGTGCCTTGTCGAGGCGTTGTCGGGCCGTTTCTGCCCACGGGCCGCGGCTGTCGAATTCGAGGTACCGTTGCCAGTGTGGGATCGCCTCCGCGATTCGCTCGAGGCTGAACAGGACCTCGGCCTTGTGCCAGTGGGCGTCGGGAAAGTCCGGGTGCGCGTCCAACGCGATGCCGAAAGCCTCCAATGCCGATTCGGGTTCTTCGAGTTCCGCGTGCAGGCACCCCAACTGGGTCCACGCCTCGATGAACTCGTGGTCGAATTCAACGGCCACGTAGTAGCGTTCGAGTGCAGCCTGTGACCGGCCGCATCGGTAAAGGGCCTCGGCGAGATGGAAGTGGACCTCGGCTTCGCCGGGGCGTTCCATCAGGCACATCCGAAAGGCCTCGACCGCCCCCGCGGCATTGCCATCCTCGAGCAGCTGCCGGCCCTGGTCGAACCAGTCGCGGAAAGTCCACCGCTGGTGCCGTTCGTCAGGTGCCCATTCGCTCAGCTGCAGAGACTCGTGGGATTCCTCATCCCCGGTCGCCTGGGAATTCTCCCTGGCCTCGTCGTCGAAGGCCAGGAGTCTCTGGCCGCTGACGGGTTCCAGGAAACCATGCTCATCGCGGAAGACGATGCGAGCGTCACGGGCGAGAAGTTCGAGCTGGTCGAGTGATCGTCGGTTGCCCGGGCAAAGAGACATGATCCGTCCGAGACTCGACTCGATCTCACTCCGCGAGACTCCCTGGGCAATCAGTTCAGTGAGGCGACGGGCGCTGGCGACTTCCTGGAAACTGAAGTAGGGCAGGCGGTAGACCCGGCGAACCGGCCGGATCAATCCCTTCCGTTCCCATCGCCTGATGAAGTGGACCGGGACGCCAAGCAACTGGCTGAGCATCGCCGGCGTGTAGGCCCGCTGGATCTCGGATCGTCTTTCATCCAGGTTCAACAGGTGCAACCACTCGGATTCCCTGATCACGTTGAGTGGTTGTCCGTGCTGTGCCAGCTCGGTGGCGTCCTGCAACTTGACCGATGGTTGGCCGTTGGATTCCAGCGGCCAACCCTCTTCGCCGATCACCAGCATCGTTGTCTGGCGATTGACATGAGCCGATGACGTTCCCCCGTTGCGGGCAACAAGGTCCATCGCCTGCTGGTGCGTCATCGAGGCCAGCACCCCGGTAAACGAAACCTGTTCGCCCTGCAGGCAGGGCGAATTGACCAGCGGGGTCGAAGACGAATTGTCCTGCGGCCGGTTCGTCACGGCAGCGGATCCGATGAGCGAAGGGAAGAAAATCAACCGGGAACCGGAACCGCGATCGATGCACGCGGGTCGATAGTGGCAAATCGGTCCGGCGAGGTCTATAAACAGGCGGAAAACAGGCGAGAGAATTCCGGTCTCGAGAGTGCGACGAGAGTCGCACACCGACGGCGGCAATTCAAGTTCTTCGATTGGTTCGGAAGGGAGTCCCGGCAGCCATGAGTGCTCTACAGCAATCCGATTCCGCGGTCTGGTCGGCCATCCAGGCCGAAATCGGCCGGCAGGCCGACGGTCTTGAGTTGATCGCGTCGGAAAACTACACCAGCGCGGCGGTGCTCGAGGCCGCCGGTACGGTGCTGACGAACAAGTACGCCGAGGGGTATCCGGGGCGTCGCTATTACGGTGGCTGTGAGCACATCGATGATGTGGAGAGCCTGGCCCGGCAACGGGCCTGTGAGTTGTTTGGGGCCGAACACGCCAACGTTCAACCACACTCGGGCAGCCAGGCCAACATGTCGGTGTACCTGACGGTGCTTCAGCCCGGTGAGACTTACCTGGCCATGGACCTGGCCCACGGCGGCCACCTCACGCATGGAATGCACCTGAATTTCTCGGGGCAATTGTACAACGCGGTTCACTACGGCGTTCGTGAAGACGATCACCGGATCGACTTCGACCACGTGGCGAAACTGGCTCGCGAACACAGGCCGACGCTGATCGTGGCCGGTGCGAGTGCCTATCCGCGGGAGATCGATCACCCGAAATTCGCCGAGATCGCCCGTGAGGTCGGGGCACTGTTGATGGTCGACATGGCCCACTACGCCGGGCTGGTCGCTGCCGGCCTGCACAACAACCCCGTCGAGGTGGCCGATTACGTGACCTCGACTTCACACAAGACGCTGCGAGGGCCTCGCGGTGGATTTGTACTCACCAGGGAGGCCAATGCCAAGGATCTCGATCGCACCGTCTTCCCCGGTATGCAGGGAGGACCCCTGTGTCACATCGTCGCCGGCAAGGCGGTTTGTTTCGGGGAAGCCCAGCAACCGGAATTTCGCGAATACGCCGCGGCGGTCATCGACAACGCTCGGGTCCTGGCCGAGACGCTCGTTGCCGGTGGACTGCAACTGGCCAGCGGCGGGACCGACAACCACCTGATGCTGGCTGATGTCACGCCAATCGGATTGACCGGCAAGATCGCCGAGGAAACGCTCGACCGGGCCGGGATCACCGTCAACAAGAACATGATTCCCTTCGATCAGCGCAAGCCACTCGATCCCAGCGGGATCCGGATCGGGACCGCTGCGTTGACGACTCGGGGCATGGGGGCCGATGACATGCGGCGGGTGGGGGCCTGGATTCTCGAGGTACTGAAGGCTGTTGATGATGCCGGCGTTGCCGAGCGCGTCCGGGGTGAGATTGCCGAGTTCACCGGGGCGTTTTCGGTACCGGGAATCGATCCGGCCTGACATCGACGTCGAGCTGGCCAGTTCATCCCGCAGGCGTCAATCCCCCAGCACTTGCAGGTCCTCGAATGGCACGACCGAGTTCATGCTGCCCGAGCGGAAGCCTTCGAGATCGACGGTGATGAACTGGAATCCCAGCCCCCGGAACCCTTCGGCGATCTTCGCGGCTGTGGCGGGGACCAGCAGATCGGGCACCCGCTCGGGTGCGACCTCGATCCTGGCCAGGTCGTTGGCCTCGTGGCGGACCCGCAACTCGGCCAGGCCCAGTTCCTCCCGCAAGATCTGCTCGGCCGCATCGACCCGGGCCACTCGCTCGGGAGTCACCTCGACACCGTAGGCGATCCGGCTGGAAAGGCACGGCATCGCGGGCTTGTCCCAGACCGGCAGGTCCCAGAACCGGGCCAGGTCACGGACATCCTGCTTGGTCAGTCCCGCTTCCATCAGGGGGCTTCTGACCGCGTGTTCACCGGCAGCCACCAGCCCGGGGCGATGATCTCCCCGGTCGTCAATGTTGGCACCGTTGACGACCACCTCGGCGCCGAGTTCAGGGAGTATCCGTTCGATCTGCGTGTAGAGTTCGGTCTTGCAGAAGTAACAGCGGTCGGGTGCGTTCTTGAGGTAGTCGGAATTCTTGAATTCGTCGGTTTCGATGACGTGATGACGAATCCCGATTTGTGCCGCCAGCGACTCGGCCTGGTCCCGTTCGCCACCGGCGAGGCTGGCGCTGACTGCGGTCACGGCGACCGCGTTCCGGCCACAGGCCTGGTGAGCGGCTCGTGCGACGACCGTGCTGTCGACACCGGCGGAAAAAGCCACCGCCACGCGTCCGTAGCCGGTCAGCGTGGCCAGCAACGTGTCGTGTTTTTGTTGCAGGGCAGAGGCGAGTGGCGTGGGCATGCAGAAACCGTGGTTGAGACGTGATTCATCGATGGTATCAGAGCCACAGCCATTCGCTCAACGAGTCATCGGTCAGCGGTGATTGGGATCGAGAGACCGAGCGGTCTTTACCGGGTCGTGCCATCTCTTATACTGAAGCAAGCGGGATCGTCCACGCTGTTGATGGATGGTGTCGAAGGTTGAATTGGGAACGAGTTCACGTTGTTTGTGGGACCACGGCACCATGATGGCAAGAAATGCGTGTGTGGGGGTCCTGTTGGCCACGGTGGTCTGGTTCTGCGCGTCTGCCACAGCGGCACCGACGTCGGCACAACGCAAGGACCTGGCCGCAGCCCGAAAAACACTCACGCGGGCCAGCGGGCTGATCCGCCGCAAGAAGCTCGAAGACGCTGAGAAGCTGATCAAGGAAGCCGAAGCAGCGATCAAGAAGGTGATCGATGCGGCGAAGTTGAAGCGGACCGACCGGTCGGTGGCTGGTTTGTTGAGGTTCCTGTCCATCCAGAAGCGGCAGCTGGCGCTGCGGCAGGGTAAGAAGCCGATGGCTTCGGGCAAGCCGGTCAGTTTTATCAAGGACGTGGCGCCGATCCTGGTCGCGAAATGTCTGCAGTGTCATGGAACTCGTGCTGCCGGTAAGTTGCGGCTGGACACGTTTGCCGGACTCTCGCGTGGAGGCCGCAGTGGCGCTGTGGTTCGACCCGGAAACCCGAAGGCCAGCCTGTTGGCATTGCGGGTGGCAGCACCCAACGCCCAGGTCAGAATGCCCAAGAATGCCGCACCGCTAAGTCGTGCCCAGTTCGACTCGATCGCCGGCTGGATTGCCCAGGGAGCGAAGTTTGATGGTGGCAACGCCGACACGTCTCTGAAACAGTTGATGTCGGCTGCCGGGAAGGGCAAGAAGACCAAGAAGAGCAAGAAGGCCACCACGGTCAAGGTCGTCAAGGCGACCGGCAAGGAGAAGGTCTCGTTCGTCAAGCAGGTGGCACCAACTCTGACGACGCTGTGTGCCGGTTGTCATGGCGGTCGCAACAGCCGCGGCGGATTCTCGGTCAACACTTTTGAGACCGTGCTGCAGGGGAGTGACAGCGGTCGGGTCGTCCTGCCGGGAAATCTCGAGGCCAGCCTCATCTGGCGTCGCGTGGCGGCACTGGACAAGGATAACCAGAAGATGCCCCCGGGCAATCGCCGGATCACGCGCGAGTTCTACAACAGCCTGAAGACGTGGATCCAGGAGGGGGCGAAATTCGACGGTGAGAGTGCGACGGTGACCCTGCGGTCGCTGGTGCCGACCGACGAGCAGATGCGGGCGGCCGAGCTGGCCAAGCTGACTCCCGAAGAGTTCAACGATCTTCGGGAAACACGAACCGATGAACTCTGGGACCGGGTTTCGAAGGACGACCGGCCCCGGTTCGTGAAATCGGCCGAGTTTTTCGTTTACGGTGACGTGACCGCGGCGCGGTTGCAGCAGGTGGCCTTGTGGGCCGAGGATCACGGCAAGCGGTTGCGGTCGATGTTTGGCGAAAAAAGCGGACAGCTGTTCAAGGGCAAACTGGCCGTGATCGTTTTCAAGGAACGCTTTGGCTACACCGAATGGAACCAGGTGATTCACAACCGCGAAACACCGCGGGCAATGACCGGACACTCGGTCGTTTCTCCCTCGTTCGAGGATGCCTACGTGGTATTGCAGGACGTGGGTGATGTGGTTTCGGCAACGGCGCCGGGATTGCGGCTGCAACTGGTTGATCATGTGACCGGCGCTTTCCTCAAGCGGAAGGGCGGACGGTTGCCGCAATGGGTCATCCGGGGAACGGGACTCTCCCTGGCCGCCCAGGCGGATTCCGGCAATGAGCACATCGCGGGGATGAGGGCCGCGGCGATTGACTCGCTGCAGGGCCTGACCAAGCCCGAGGATCTGTTTGCCGACGGCACGTTTTCTCCTGCTCAGATCGGAGCCGTCGGATACACGCTGGTGGCGTTCATGACCAAGGCCGGTGGGAACAACCGGTTTGTTCGCTTTGTCGGCAACCTGCAGAAAGGGACCGGCGTGGCCGCATCGATCAAGGCGGTCTACGCGCCAACAGATCTGAAGCGACTGGCGGCCGCTTATGTCCAGAGTCTCTCGGGAAAGAAGAAGCGGTAGCTGTTGCGGCGTGTCACGGGGGGGATTCCGGGCAGACATGCCACAAGGAGGGTCAGGAGAGGGCAGGGGGGGCCTGCCGTTTGGAATGGAGCACAGGGGCGGCAGCATGACGGATGTGGTGGTGGTCGGCGGTGGTGTGATCGGCCTGTCGATCGCCTGGGAACTTGTTCGACACGGCGTCTCGGTCAAGCTGCTTGACCAGGGAGCGTTTGGCCGGGAAGCGTCGTGGGCGGGTGCCGGAATCCTGCCTCCGGGCAATCCCGATTCTGCCTCGCATCCCTACGACCGGTTGCGTGGTGAAAGTTGCCGCTTGTGGCCGGAATGGTCCGCGGAACTCCTCGAGCTGACCGGGATCGACAACGGGTTCCTCAACTGCGGTGGAATC
Organism: Planctomycetaceae bacterium; assembly: GCA_002726205.1. GTDB lineage: Bacteria > Planctomycetota > Planctomycetia > Planctomycetales > Planctomycetaceae. The sequence continues at coordinate 16,014 of PBSL01000061.1, forward strand.
GAGATTCGTCTTGCCGGTTCCAGCGATCAACTCGACGACCTGGCCGATGCCTGGCGGCAGGAACACATCACCGCCGAAAGGCTCGACAGGAACGAACTCCTGGAACTGGAACCGGCACTGAATCCGTCGGCCGTCGTCGGGTTGCGGTTGCCGGAGAAATGCCAGGTTCGCAATCCACGGCACACCAAGGCCCTGCTTGCCGCATTGGCCTCGGCCGGCGTCGAACTGCTGCCGGGCGAACCGGTCACCGAACTGATTCATGAGAACGGCCGGATCGTGGCGGCGCGGACATCGAACGGGGAACACGTCGCCGGTCAGTTTGTCGTCGCCGCCGGTGCCTGGTCGCGTCGATTGCTGGCTGCCTGTGGAGCCGATGTGACCATCGAACCGGTTCGCGGGCAGATCGTGCTGCTCGAGACCCAGCCGCTTCCCTTCACCCACATCATCGGCCTGGGGGCTCGCTACCTGGTGCCGCGTCCCGATGGCCGGGTGCTGGTGGGAGCGACCGAGGAATGGGTCGGGTATTGCAAGCAGAACACGGCCGATGCCGTTGCGGGATTGATTCGTTTCGCCCAGGACCTGGTGCCGGGCCTGGCCGCGGCAAAGTTTGCGGACTGCTGGTCCGGTTTGCGACCTGGTGCCGGCGACGGCTTGCCCTACCTGGGACCTGTTCCGGGAAACGACAACCTGTTCGTGGCCGCCGGCCATTTCCGGGCCGGGGTGCAACTCTCGCCGGGAACCGCGGTGCTCATCCGACAACTGGTCCTGGGACAGGACTTGATGTTGCCGCTTGAGACGTTTGCCTGTGATCGGGTCGAGCGAACGCAAGAGGCGATTCCCTCGGCCCATTGAGGCCGGATGAACCGCGACGTGTTGATCGAGAGAGGGCGGTGATCGTGTCGGGCGGGTTGACCAGTGCGTCTGCCGTTCGCGTGGCGATCATCGGTGCCGGCCCAATCGGACTCGAGGCGGCACTGAAGGCGTCACGGGCGGGCCTGGATACGGCTGTCTATGAACGCGGTCGAACGGCCGAGAGCGTTCGTGACTGGGGACACGTGCAGTTGTTTAGCCCCTTTGGACTGAACTCCTCGACCCGCGGTCGCGAGGCGGTCGGCAGCAGTCTTCCCGGGGACGGGGCGTTGTTGACCGGCGATGAGTTCGTCGAGAGCTACCTCGAACCCCTGGCGGCGGTCGTGGCCGGATCCGCCGAGATTCACGAACGGTCGTCGGTCGTGGCGGTCAGTCGCGAGTCGACCTGGAAGCACCAGCTGGTCGGTCGTCGCAGGGAAGCCACGGATCGATTCCGGTTGCTGATCGAGACGCCCGGGGGCGAAACAACGGACTCGGCCGATATCGTCCTGGATTGCTCGGGGACCTGGGGAAACCACCGGTGGATCGGGGCAGGGGGAATGCCGTGCCCCGGCGAGCGAACGTTGCTCGGCGGGGAGGACTACCGGATTCCCAACCTCGAGGGATCCGACCGCGAGCGATTTGCCGATCAGCACACGGTGGTTGTCGGCAGCGGTCATTCGGCAGCCACCTCGGTGGTGGCGCTGGCAGAAATGGCCACGCGGTTTTCATCGACACGGCTGACCTGGATCACACTGGCCGGTGGAGCCACGCCGTTGGAACCGGTCGTCGATGACCCCCTGCCGGCCCGGGCCGAATTGGTGGCGGCGGCAAATCGCCTGGCGGTTGAAACGGGATCGGTTGTTGACTGGTGTCCGGGCTGCCTGGTGCTGGGGCTCGACGGTCAACCGGGCCAGTTGTCGATGGAAGTGGACGAGCCAGGCCGTGGCCGTCGAGTCATCCAGGCTGGACGGATTCTTGGGCAGGTCGGATTTCGTCCCGACCGCTCGGTGTACGAGGAATTGCAGGTCCAGGAGTGCTATGCCACCGCGGGGCCGATTCGGCTGGCCGCCTCGCTGCTCGGCGAAACTTCCACCGACTGCCTCGCACAGGGCGGCGGAGACCTGGCCACGCTGCAGTCACCGGAACCGGATTTCTACATTGTCGGATCCAAGAGCTACGGTCGCGATGCCCGGTTCCTGATTCGCGTCGGACTCGAACAGGTCGAACTGGTGCTCGATCACGTCATCGACACCCACGCCGGGGTGACGGCATGATCGAGGCATCGGCTGCCGCGTTTGTGGAACTGCACGGGCTTGATGAACTCTGGTTCCAGGTGGCCGGGACACGTTGCAACCTGTCCTGTTCACATTGCTTCATCAGTTGCAGCCCGCACAACGACCTGTTCGGATTCCTCTCGCTCGACGATGTGCGGTCGGTGCTGGTGGAATCGATTGAATGGGGAGTTCGCGAGTACTATTTCACCGGGGGCGAGCCGTTCCTGAATCCGGATCTCGTGGAGATGCTGGTGACCGCACTCGGGTACGGGCCGGTCACGGTCCTGACCAATGCAACCGTCCTGAAAGACGAGTGGCTGTTGCGGTTGCGGGCTGCTGAAGAGCAGGGGCCCTTCAGTCTCGAGTACCGTGTTTCGATCGACGGACCCGATCCCCAGACCAATGACCCGATCCGGGGCGAGGGCACGTTCGAGCGTGCCATCCGCGGCGTCGAGCAACTGGTCAGGCACGGTGCCCTGCCGATTATCACGATGGCCCGCACCTGGCCAGACCACCGGGACGACGAGGTGCTTGGCCGGTTTCGCGATGTCCTGAGACAGCATGGTTGCAATCGTCCCCGGTTGAAGATCCTGCCGCGATTGAAACTCGGTGCCGAGGTGGAACGGACCGAGGGGTACGCCGACTGGGAACGTGTCTCGCCTGGCATGCTCGAGGGGTTTGATTCCACCCAGCTGATCTGCAGCCACAGTCGTACGGTGACTGACCGGGGAATTTTCGTCTGCCCGATCCTGGTCGACCAGCCAGGGGCCTGGATGGGGGAGAGCTTGGCCGAGACCGACCGACCGTTTCCACTCGAGCACGGTGCCTGCATGACCTGTTACCAGTATGGCGCCATCTGCACGAACCCGTCATCGCAGTTTCACGGCCAGGCCGGGGAAACTGATCGAGGGGAGGGCGGCCGGTGAAGTTGGCGTTTTTCGGAGGGATCTACAACAACTACCTCGCCCTGGAAGCGGCGATCGCCGACGCCCGGCGTCGAGATGCCCAGGACCTGTTTTGCCTGGGTGACATGGGGGCATTCGGGCCGTTTCCCGATCGCGTGTTCCCACTGCTGCTCGAGGCCGGTGTCCATTGCGTGCAGGGCAACTACGACGAGAGCATCGGCAACGAATTGCCGGACTGCCAATGCGGTTACACCGACCCCCGGGACAATCATTTCGCCCGGCTGAGCTACGACTACACGCTCGAACACACCAGCCCCGACAACCGGCGTTGGTTGCAGCGACTGCCCGGGGCCATCGATTGCGACCGCGAGGGGCTCCGGCTTCATCTTTGCCATGGCAGCCCGCGTCGCACGAACGAGTTCCTGTGGGAATCGACGACCAGTGACGCGTTTCTCGATCGCTTGATCGACGAGACTGGAGCCGATCTCGTGCTGGGGACTCACACCGGCCTGCACTGGCAGCGACGGACAGGCCAGGGCAGGACGTTCGTCAACGTCGGTGTTCTCGGTCGTCCGGCCAACGATGGGCGAACCAGTGTCTGGTACACGCTGTTACAGATCCAGCGTGGGGGTCGGTTTTCCGTCGAGTTTGTCCCCGTGCAATACGATCACCGGCGTTTGGCCCGCGAGATGCAGCAGGAAGGACTGCCCGCTGAGTTTGTCGAGACGATCGAGTCGGGGTGGTGGACGACATGTCTGGAGGTCTTGCCGTCGCGAGAGCGGCGGCGGGGACGGCATTGAATTGCGGTGCGGAGGATCACCCTGGCGGTTTCTTTGTGCGAGCCTGGCGGGGTCGCACAAAGAAACCAGCATCGAAAGACCTCGCTTTCAGCTTTGCCACGTCCGGGCCCGCGGGACGATGACACCCCGGGACGGCTTGATGTCATAATAGGCCGTCTTTACCGGTGTCGAAATGTGAGCGGTCAGCAGTTACTGAAAGCGAGGCAGAAATGCGGGTGGTGGTTCAGCGGGTCTCCCGGGCGAGTGTGACGGTGGCCGACGAGGTGGTCGGGCAGATTGGCACCGGGCTGCTCGTCCTGCTGGGAGTGGCGGAAGGTGACACCCAGCAGGACGTGAACTGGATGGCGCGTAAGGTGATTGGCCTGAGAGTTTTTCCGGATGACGAGGGGAAGATGAACCTCGACGTTGGTGAGGTGGGCGGTGCGATCCTGGCCGTCAGCCAGTTCACGTTGCTGGGGGATTGCCTCAAGGGCCGGCGGCCGAGTTTTGTGAAGGCGGCACCTCCCGACGAGGCCAGGTCACTCTACGGCAGTTTCGTCGCCGAGTTGCGAGGGCAAGGGATGTCGGTCCAGGAGGGGCGATTCCAGCAGCACATGGATGTCGAACTGGTCAACGACGGCCCGGTGACGCTGTTGATCGACAGTCGCCGGGGAACCTGACAGCCGCTGGTCGGCGGTGGCCGGGTTCAACGCGGTTTGTCGAGTCGCCGCAGCGCGTCGGTGGCAGCACCGTGATGCGGTCTCAATTCCAGGCAACGTCGGTAGGCCGGTCGGGCTTCCTTGGCACGATCGAGGTGCCGCAGGCTTTCGCCAAGGTAGAACCAGGTCGGGGCATGGTCGGCGTTGGCCTCGATCGCTTTCTGCAGCGAGGAGACGGCGATGTCGAGACGGTTGTTGCGGTAGGCGGCCAGGCCGTTGGCATAGTCGGCAAGCGAACGCATGGCGGCTTCGCCGGGCTTGTCCAGCTTCTGCAACAGTTCGGCAGCGCGACGGCACACGTCGGCATCGACCCGGTAGAGCAGGGAGCGTTGTCGGCTGCGGAGGGCCAGGTCGGGTCGATCGACGGCCTGGTAGGCTCGTGCCAACTCCTCGAGCGTCTCGGACTTTTCGCCGTTGCGGCCGATCAGCTCTTCGAGGACGGCAACAGCGGCCTGGGGACGTCCCAGGGCCATGTCGAGGGACGCCAGGATCCGGGCGACTCGTGGACGATAGGAAATCTCGAGAATTTCCCGCAGACGTTGTGGAACACGTTCGAAGCCCCTTGGTGTTCCCAACGGATTGGCATTGGCGATCTGACGGTCGAGTCCGAACCGCGGCACCAGCGTCCCCAGCCATTCGGCGGCCAGGTCAGTTCCGATCGTCTCGGGCAAGCGATCGGCAAGTTCCCGGTCGGCTCGAGCCTCCTTGGATTTCCCCAGTTGTTCCCAGGCCCTGGCTCGCAACTGCACCAGGCGGTGGACATCGCGATACTTGTCGGCGAGTTGTTCGATGATCGGCAGGGCCTGGGCCGCGCGGTTGGTGTGGACCATCAGGTAGGCGAGCAGGTAGCGGCCGGGAAGGTGATTGCGGCCAATCTTCCGCAGGGTGGCCTCGGCTTCGTCCGACCGGTCTTCCCTGAGCTGGTTGCGGGCGATGATATAGCGGCATTCGTCGGTTTCCGGATGCTCACGGTCGATTGCCATCTGCAGTTTTTCGCTCGAACCGCGTGTCAGGCCCAGCCGGTTCAAAGTCACGCCCCACCAGAACCAGTGGTCGGGAGTTCCGGGATCGAGTGCGGCGGCGCGGCCCAGGCAGAGGTCGGCTTCGGGAAAGAAACCGTGGACGGAATACGCCTGGCCAAGCGCCAGCCAGGCTCCGGGCTGGTCCGTGCTCGCGGCCTGCTCTCGCAACTGGACGAAGTCGTCGGCGGTTGCCGTGTCGACCAGCTCCGCCACGCGCGGCCATGGTGGTTGCGGTCGCAGCAGGCGACTCGAGATCACGGCGCCGAGACCGATGAACTCGATCGCCAGCACGATCTTCAGCAGGGTGGTGGCACGTTTTGTCACCGTTGTCCGTTCTTGTTGGTCCAGGCCGTGACCGCACCCAGCCGGCGGTAGGGGGGGATCACGTGCCAGCCGCCGGCCACGATATCCGGATGGCCGTCACCGTTGATATCGCCGACGGCCACGGTGACCAGGTGTGTCGGCTTCGAGTCGATCTGCCACTTGCGGAACCCCTGCTTTCCGTCGTTTTCCAGCCACGCCAGGCTCGCCGTGTCGTCGCGATACCACTCGTTGAACATGCTGGCCAACACCAGGTCATTGTCGCCGTCGCCGTCGAGATCGGCGACCGCCACGGCGTGGGTTCCGCCGAGATTGCTGAGCCGGTGACGCTTGAAATTCCATTCGCCGATGTTCTCGAACCAGAAACAACCATGGTAGGGCTGGGGGAAGGTGTAGGCGTACTCGAGGTTGTCGCCGACGGTCACCAGCAGGTCAAAGTCACCGTCGCCATCGAGATCACTGGGGATCATTCCTGATCCGCCGACGTCGAAGTTCAGCCACTTGTGGATCAGCCGACGATGGAACTGGCCCTTGCCGAGGTTCTCGAACAGCCACAACTCCTCGTCGTCCTGTGTCACGTTGGCGGCAATGTCGAGATCGCCATCACCGTCGAAGTCGGCCATCGGAACGTTGATTGTCCCGGGCGCGTACAACAGTTCGTGCTCACGAAACTGCCGCGGTCCCTGGTTCTCGAGCCAGAGTACGCGGCCACGGGCGTAACCGAACTCGGCAACGGTCAGGTCAAGGTCGCCATCGCCGTCGAGGTCGCCGGCCTGGATGTCGGCGATTCGCCTGGTGCCTTCGAGCAGCACATGGCGGTCGTAACCGGTGCCGTTGTTTTCCAGCAACACGACACGACCGACGTGGCTGTCGTCGGGAAACGCGTTTCCGAGTACCGCGACGAGGATATCGAGATCGTTGTCGGCGTCGAGATCGACGACGGTCGCATGCGCGGGTGTGGCCAGCTCGGTGCCGAGCGGTGTTTCTTTCCAGGTCCCGTCGACGTTGCGGCGGTACCAGAGCAAACGATGCGACAGGGCATCGCAGGCCAGGATGTCAGCCTCGCCGTCCTGGTCGAGATCGACGATCTGGACGTGGCTGATCCAGGGGGGAAGTTCGGGCGAAGTCCCTATCGACTGCCTGTCAAACGGCAGTTGTGACGCCGGAAAAATCGAACCGCCGGAAAACTGATCGCGAAAAGATCCCAGTGCCGGCAGGCGGGGGGTCGCCAGCCAGGTAACGATCGGCAATGCGACAACCAGGATTCCCAGCAACAGGACCCGGCGGTGGCTCGCAATCGATGACACGTTCGTCGTGGCCGGCTGTAACAGGGGAAAACGCGACTCGAGCGATTCTCGACGAGATCACACTATTTTAACATAACAGACATTATCGGACGTTGTCAGGACGGCTTTGGCAACAACCGCTGGCAACGCGCACGAAAACGGCACACGCTGAATTTCCGGCCGGCAGCAGAATGATCCGGCCGCAAGAACGACCGTCACTGAAATCGGTTCCGATTACGATCCAGCAGTTGGCTCGGAATCGGTCAACGCGGTTTCCTCGAACACGCCCAGCTGACGAAACTTGTCGTAACGCCGCGCCAACAATTCCTCGCTCGAAAATTCCGACAAGCGGCGGATATTCTCGTTCAATGACGCCTTCATCACCATCGCCATCTGCCGATGATCACGATGCGCTGCTCCCAGGGGCTCGGGAATCATCTCGTCAATCACGCCGAGCCGGGATAGATCGCTCGACGTGAATTTCAACGCCTTGGCGGCCTGTTCACGAAAATCAACATGCTTCCAGAGGATACCCGCACAGCCCTCGGGGCTGATTACCGAGTAATAGGAGAACTGCAGCATGGCGATGTGGTCGCCGATACCGATTCCCAGCGCGCCGCCGGACCCCCCCTCCCCGATCACCACACAAACGATCGGCGTCGGCAGTTTCGACATTTCGCGGAGATTGTAGGCAATGCTGTAGGCCTGGCCACGTTCCTCGGCCTCGATGCCGGGATATGCCCCGGGCGTGTCGATGAAGCAGATGATCGGCAAACCGAACTTGGCCGCCATCCGCATCTTACCCAGTGCCTTCCGGTAGCCTTCCGGGTGAGCCATTCCGTAGTTGTGCGCTTCGCGTTCCCGCAGATCCCGGCCCTTGTGGTGGCCGACAAAGAGAACCTTGGTCGAGTCGAGCTTGCCGAATCCCGTCAGGATCGAACTATCGTCACGGAAGGCCTTGTCGCCGTGCAACTCGAAAAACTCGTCGAACAATAACTCGATGTAATCGAGTGTTTGAGGCCGCTCGGGATGCCGGGCCACCTGGGTGATTTCCCAGGCATCGAGATTCTCGAAGATCTCGCGGCGTTTCTGAGTGATCTGCAGCCGCAGCTCGCGGATCGACGACTTGACGTCGGCCGGTGGATCCGGCTGTTGTTCCAGTTCTGCGAGCCGATCTTCGAGTGCGTAGATCGGACGCTCGAAGATCAACTGGTTGATCGGAGGCATGCGATGTTCGTGATCAGTGAACGGGCGTGAAAAGTATTGTCGACGGGATTGGCCAACCGGGTCATTCGATGTCGGGTAGCTCTTCCATCAAGGGGAGGTCGTCGTCAGGTGGGGGCGCGGAGGCCGGGGGGTCTGCCGGTGGGATCGAAGGTTGCTCTGGAACTTGAGGCGTTGGTTGCTGTGGAACCGGCGACGGTCCCCCGCCGGGCTGCTCGGGCATCGGGGCTTCCGGCACAGGAGCTTCCGGCACAGGAGCTCCCGGCATCGGAGCTCCCGGCATCGGAGCTCCCGGCATCGGAGCTCCCGGCATCGGAGCTCCCGG
>PBSL01000062.1 GCA_002726205.1 Planctomycetaceae bacterium
ACATCCTGACATCGATCGACAATTGCCCCCAGTCGGTCTTCGGTCGTCGCCATGTCATTCGTCTTCGCTGTAGGTCATCAACGTGGTCACCTCGCACCCGGCCAACGCCTCACGGCCTCCCAGTCCCAGCAACTCGATCACCACCGCACACCACAGCACCTCGGCTCCGGCGAAGCGGCGTGGGACGAAGCCCCGGAAGGGGCCGAGTACGTCATCGTCAAGCGGCAAAAAGGAGGCAACCTGTGGACCCAATTGGGCAGGATCGTCAAGAGGGCGGGACTCAAACCCTGGCCCAGGATCTTCCACAACCTGAGGGCCAGTCGGCAGACGGAACTGGAAACCCAACATCCGACCCACGTCGTGTGTTCCTGGATCGGCAACAGCCCGGCAGTCGCCCAAAAGCACTACCTGCAGGTGACCGACGACCACTTCGAAAAAGCGCTGCGGAATGCGCTGCAGCAACCGGCCGTTTTGCCTCGCACGGGGTCGCAAACGGATTTCCCGCAAATGAAACAACCCCCTGTGGTGCAGGGGGTTGCGGGCGGGTGCACCAAGGTGCGAAACCCACTAGCGGGAGTGGATGGGAATCGAACCCACCTGGCGACTTTTCAGCCGCCACACTGGGTTTGAAACCCAGGGCGGTCACCAGATCCGCGAACACTCCCGAATTTTTCGCTGAGCCGATGGTGTCCTGCTTCACTTTTCACCAGCTCGCTCAGCCTTCTCGATCCTAGGGCGCGGGGTGGGACGAGTCAAACTTCCCGCGCCGATCACTTCAGGCGACGGCGGGCGCGCGACTTGGCCTGACGGAACACGTCGGCGGCTGCCGGACGGTCCGGGGTCGATGGCTCAACAGTGTCCGCCGACGCGACGACCCGAGCAGGGGAAGGATCGGCCGGCCGGTCCGCCGAGACCGGTGACGAACCGCGACGGCTTCGCCAGGCCGGCTTCGGTCGAGAGGGGGCCACCACCTTCCCGGTCGCCGAACGCGTGAAACGCTCACCGGAACGACTCCAGAGATTCAGGCGACGACCGGCGATTTCCATGACCAGCACGACCATGCTGGCGACAAACAACCAGGGCAACAGTGACACCCGCTGAGAACTTCTCGGCGGATCGGCATAGATTTCGGTGACATCGGTCCGCTGACGGCCCTCGCTGATCAACGCCACTTCCGCGAGCACCTCGCCCCCCGACGGCAAATCGATCCGCGGCACGAACTCGGGCGAATACGGCAACGTCACCACCGGCCCCCGGGCGAATTGACGATCGGGGCCGCGAACCAACGTCCGGTAGGTCCCCGTCCGAGCCAACCGCACCCGCGCCTCCAGCGAATTCGGTCCCGTCCAGGCCAGATCCGGCTCCAACGGTTCCTGCCGCTCCCGGCCCGGGGGAATCACCAGCACCCGTGGTGGAGCCAGCCGGTAAGCCGCAGCCCGCTCCGGATCCAGCTCGACCCGGACCACCGCATCCTGGCCCTCGCGAATCATCTCGACGAAAACCTCGTCCAACTCGCCCGCACCACTGAGCAGCCAGCGGGTGTGCGTTACCAGGAAGTCAGCGTACCCGTCCCAGCGACCAAACTCGCCCGAGAACTTTCCGTCGACCTCCAGCGTGATCGCCACCGCCCGACCCAGGCCCCGGTACCACGCCGCCGACCACGGCGCCTGGTACTCGTCCTCGGACGCGACCACCGTCGTCGCATCGGGCTTGATGTAGCAGAGGTTGTAGCCGTCGGACCTGGGAAAGGCCTCTTCGCCAAGGTCACCCAGCAGCCGCACGCCCGGTTGGAAGGCCCCGGCAATCCCCTCGGCCTGCGACTCGCCATCCTTCTTGATGAACGTGTTCCGCGCCACGCTGATCGTGTCCTGGGCAAACAGCCGGGGCAGTTCCTGCGGATCGGTCGAGAACATGATGTTGCCTCGGCCCCGCCTGGCAATGTCCTTGAGCAATTCGGCGTCCGGGTCGGTCTCGGTGCCCAGCCCGATCACGCTGACGGTGATCTCGCCCTTCTCGAAGTTCTCCAGCAGTTGCTTGTAGTTGCCCGGTTGTTCGCTGTCGGCAGCGTCGGAAAAGAGCAGGATGTGACGCGTCGAGTAGTCGCCGGCCTTGCCCAGTTCCTTGCCCGCGGCCACCAGCGCCTCGTAGACAAAAATCCCTCCCCCCATGCTCTCGATCTTCAACGCCCGGCTGGCGATTGCCGCGGGATCGGTCACCTCGATCAGCGGCTGGATCACGTGGGGGGAACTGTCGACGGCGATCACTGACACCTTGTCCGAACGCGACAGCAATCTCACGCATTCGGCCGTTCCCAGGTTGGCCAGGTCCATCTTCGTCTTTCCGCCGGCGACGGGCACCGCCATGCTGCCCGAACGGTCCAGCACGATGGCCATCGCCACCCGCAGCTTCCGGTGCTCCTCGCGCAATTCCATCGACACCGGCAACACGTCATCCAGCGGACTCTTGAAATATCCTCCCTGTCCGAAGCTCCGCTCGCCCCCGGTCAACAGCAGCCCCCCGCCCAGTTCCTCGACGTACTGGGCCAGCCGGGCCATCTTCAACCGCCCCAGGTCGTCGGCCGGCGTATTCTCGATGATCACGGCCCGGTAGCCGTCGAGTGCGTCGAGCGTCAGCGGATGAGCGGCGGCACGGGCAAGATCGACGGGCAGGTCGGCCGCCTGCAACGCCCGCAGCAGGTTGCCTCCCTTGCCGTCGCCGGTCAGCAGCAACAGCCGCGGACCGGCCTCGACCCGCACGACACCCGACCCCCGGTTGTTCTCGACGACCGGGTCGTTGGCCGTCTCCAGTTCGACCGAGTAACGATGAACACCGCCGGATTCGAGAATGTCGCGAAACAGCAGCCGGTTGCGACCCGAGCGGAATCGCCGCGAGGTCTTTGCCAGCAATTCGCCGTCGCGGAGCACCCTGACGGTTCCCGACCGCTCGCCGTCGGACGCTATCCAGACGGAAAACTGGAACGGTTCGCGAGGGGCCACGGCCATCGGCAGCCGCACGGCCTCGACCGCCGCGTCGCCCACCCGCAACCGTTCGAACAGCCGGAAATCGATCGGCACCCCCGCCTCGCGGGCCCGCCTTGCCGCCGACAGCGGATCGCTGCCGTTGGATTCACCGTCGCTGAGCACCAGCACCCGCGCCGGGCGACGAGGATCGACCAGGTTCAGCGATGTCGTCAACGATGCGGCCAGGTCACTGCCGTCGGGATCGATCACCCGGGCAAATTCTCCGCCAAGTGTCTTGTCGTGCGAGAGTTCCTGTTCAACACGCGGTTCGCCGCCCAGGGTGACCACCGCCAACCGGTCGCCGGCCCCGCGCGTGTTCTCCAGGTCGGCGATCAACTCGACGGCCGCCGCCTGGTTCTCCGCCGAAACCGATCGCGATCGGTCGACCACGAGGATCACGTCGAGCCCGTCGCCGCCGATGTCCCACCGCGGCCCGGCCAGTGCCACGACCAGCAGTCCGAGCAATCCCGCCCGCAACCAGCCGGTCGCGCCGGAAACACGAAACCATTGCCAGTAGGCCCACCCCAGCGGCAGGCCGAGCAACAGCAGGGCGGGAACTTCGAACTCGATCATGAGGACTTCAAGAAGCGTGGTTTGGACAGCGGACCCGCGGTGACACCGGCTGCCTGCCGCAACACCTGCCAATCGGCCACCGCCAGGCCGATCACCATCAGGATGCCCAGCAGGATCAGCCAGGTGTAGGGAGAATCGATGCGAAAGCCGGTCGTCACCACTGGCACCGCAGCAGCACGCTCGCCAGCGGTCAGCGACACCAGCGACGACTCGACCGGATCCTGGAAATTGACCGCGAACCGGGCCAGTCGTCGGTCGCCGTCTGTCAACGTGTACAACCCCGACCGCGTCAACCCGGTGATTTCGACCAACCGGCCCCGGGCCACCTGCCGTCGCCGGCCACCACCTTCCAGCTGCAACAACTTGTCTCCATCGGCCGCCGTATCGTCGATCCGGAACCGCACGTTTTCGCTCACCCGATAATTCACCCGCCGCAATCCCGGCCGGCTGTCGCGGCACTCTTCCAGCAGGTTGCTGATCAGGATGGGCCAGTCGGGCGTGTCGGGCAGGTTGCTGCGGGCCAGGTCGATGTTGAGCACGAACACCGTCGAGCGGGTATCGAGTTTCCGGGCCAGCAACGAGCGAGAGCCCGACGTGACCAACGGCGTGTGATCGAATGCCAGGTCCTGGACGCCACCCCAGATCACTCCTCCCAGCACGACCCCGTCGAGCAGTGGATGGCGTTTTTCCAGGACGTAGGCCGAACGATCCGAGAGATCGACGGCTCGTTTCCTGGCCGCCGGATCTTCGTCGACGGGTCCCACGCCCAGCCACCATTGATCGCTGCTGCCGGTTGCGACCTCGGCGACACGCGCGATCACCAGGTCGGCCTCGCCGCTGCCGACAGCCCGCCAGTCCGGCAGCGTGACCAGGACACGGTTGAGCTGCTGCCTGGCAATCGAGTCGGCCGGCAATGTCATGGCCACCCCGACGGTCCTGGCGACGGGTTCGACCAGCCGCACCCGGCTGTCCAGTTCCAGGGCATCGCGAGAGCCGCTGATCCGGATATCGATTTCTCCAAGCCCCGGCCGCACGCCGACCTGCAACGGCTGCGAACGGCCTGCCGCCAGTTCGACAGTCCGGCTGAAAACCGGCTGGTCCTGCTGACCGTTGACTGCGGTGGCGGTGACCGTGCCAGTCGTGTCCCGCCGGCCCAGGTTGACCAGTCTCAGGGTGATTTCTCCCATGGCACCGGCCGTCGCCTTGTCTTCTGGTCGTGTCCAGCGGGCCGCGGTGATGGCGAGGTTGGGCTGCGGTTCCCCGACGGAAACGACGGCAAACCGGGTTGGCAAATTCGCTCGCTCGGAATCCGGGATCGTGTCGGTCAGAAAGATCAGCCGGCCCGACGCTTCGGCCAGTTGATCGGCCAGGTCCCAGGCCGGCTGAAAATCGTGCTGCACCGCCTGGGGACTCCAGTGCGCCAGCGCGGCCGAGACCTCGTCCGGGTGCCCCTGGGGTCCGAACAGCAACGTCGGCCGCCGACCCGACTCGATCAAGGTCACGGCACTGCCCTGGGGCAGATCTTTCAATCGCCTCTCCAGGTCCTCGATCGCCAGTTCGCGAAACGTCCTGGCCGGACCGCCGGCGGTCAATCGATGTGCCGACATCGAGGCGGAACCGTCGAGCACGGCGACCAGGTGAATGGCCCGGTCAAACGAGTCGACCTGCGGTCGCGCCAGCGCGAGTGCCAGGACGAGGGCGGCGAGGAGTTCGAGGATCAGCGTGGCGGTGATCGGCAACCGTTCGCGACGGCGGCCGGGCGTGTGTGTCATCCGGGCAACGCCCCAGAGATGCAGTCCGGCCACCGGCAACCGGGGATAACGCCGATGGAAGAGGTGGATCGCGGCGATGGTCGGCAGTGCCGCCAGTGCCAACAGTCCCCAGGGATTGGCGAATGACATCAGGCGACCCTCAGGATGCCCGAGGCACATAGCGTGTCGCGACACACCTGTTCGAGTCCCGACTCGGCCTCGAGGGTGACGAATGTCGCTTCGGCACGCCGGCAGGCCCTCGACAGCGATGTTTGCAGGGTCCGCAACCGCCCGAGGTATTCGTCGATCGCCGCCGGGTTGAGCAACAAGTCGGCCTCGGCCGCGGTCTCGTGATCCACCAGCCGGCGTCCACCCAGTGGCGTCGGATTCGATTCCCAGGCACCCAGTACCTGGATCACCCACAGGGTCGCCGCATCCGAGGCCAACCGCTTGACGAGTGCCTCGGGATCCAGCGGAAACAGAAAATCGCTGATGACGATGCGGACCGATCGAGGCTTGAGCGGGATGCGGCCCTCGGCAAGCAGGTCGGCCAGCGTGGCCCGCGATTCGAACGGCCACCCGGCCAGCCGCTCGATACCGTCCAGGCCGATCCGCTCCAGCGGTCGTCGGTCCTCGAGTGGAATCACGACCGGGGAACCACCGAGTCCTCCCGAGAGCATCGCGAAGAGCCCGGCCAGTTGACGAGCCAACCCGGCCTTGGCTTCGACGACCGACATCGAACGGCTGGCGTCGACAAGGATCTCGGCCCGTGGACTGATCTCCTCGCGATACAACCGGACCATCAACGTGTCGCTGCGGCCGTAGGCGGCCCAATCCAGGTGCCGGATGTCGTCGCCGGGCGTGTACTCGCGGTACTCCTGGAACTCCAGTGAACTCCCCGTTCCCCGCCCCAGCAGTTCGCCGGCGCGGCCCGAGGCGGGCATCTTCAGCAGACCCAGCTGGTAGGTATCGGCCGCCCGCCGGACATCCACATCGTTACGCACCGCTGGAGCCCTCCGGCGGATCGTGTTGCGGTGTCGGCTGCGGTGTCGGCTGCGGTGTCGGGCCATCTGTCACGGCCCTGATTCCCCGGTACATCGCCGGCAGGTTAACCAGCAGCAACACGGCCGCTGCGAACAGCAGGATGATCATCGCGGCGACGCCGGCGGCAAAGCCTATCCGCCCCGCGTCATCGACTTCGGCGACCATGACGAACGGGTTCAAGGCATGGATCACCGAGAAGCTGTTGCGACCGGAGATGATCATCGGGACCATCGAGACGAACTGGACAAGGACAAACAGCAGCACCGTCAAGACGCGAACATGGGCGTTGGTGATGCGATAAGAGACCTTGCGTGCCCACCGGGAAATTATCGCGGCGACGCCGAGCCAGACGACCGCGTTGAGTACCAGTACGAACGTGCCGACGACTCCGCGGGCGTGCCGTGCCGTGGCCACTCCAAGAACTCCAGCCAGCAGCGCCATCCCCAGGCACAAGATGGCAAGGTGCCCGAACACGAGTACCAGCCCTCGTGACCCGCCCGGCAGGAACGGTGCCGACAGCAGTCGCCGGCCGCGTGACGTGGAAAACCGGCTGCGAATCCGCCGCGACAGAAATTCGCTCTCGGTCACCAGGAACAACCCGGCGACGGTCCAGTGCAGTGTGGCCAACGTGCCAACGACCAGCTGGGCATCCTCGTCCATGGCCACGCCAACATTCACGACAGACAGCAGTGCTATCGCCGCAACGAACAGCCAGAACTGGATCGTGAGGATCCAGCGAATTCCGGAACTGCGGTTGCCCGAGGCAAACGTGATCCGGGAGATGGTCACCTGCTGGGCGAGAGCGATGTAGGAGGATCCCAGCACCACGCAGATACCCGTCACCAGCCAGAAATTTGGTTCATCCATTTCTCGCTGAGCTTCTCCGACGACAACGAAACTCAGCGCCGTGCTCCAGCCGATCAACAACATCACGATCAACCCGACGAGGTTGGTTGTCTGCCACTGGGCATGCCGCGAGGAAACGCTGGTCATCATCGCCACGCTGCACAGCGCGATCGACCACAGGAACGACAGTGCCAGGACCCAGGACACCCAGAGAACGTCGAATCCCTGCAGGATCGAGGTGAAGGCGATAAACGGGGCGATCGCCGAGTAATAGACAAGTACCTGCAGGACCGAGCTGGCAAGCTTGCCCTGGACGATGCGGCGAGGTTCCAGCGTGGTGATCGTCAGCAGGTCGTAGGTATGTTGTTCGCGTTCGACCAGCAGGCTGCGATAGGCCCCGAACGGGACCACGACAAAGGCGGCAAACGAGAGCACCGCGTAATACCAGCCGAAGAACATCTCGGCCGTCGGGTCGGTTTCGAGTCTTTCCCACTGGGAGAGCGTTCCGAGCGTGAGGACCACCCAGCTGACCGCGATGAACATCAGGAAGACCATCGCGAAGAACGTGCCCTGCGTCGATTGCCGGGTTTCCTTGACCAGGATCGGGTTGAGACGATCGCTGAGCCGTTCGATCAACCCGACGGTGCGGTCCAGCGTGCGGTCAACAACACTCATGCATTCACCTTGCCATCAACCCTGGATGCCGCGGGCCTGATCGCTTCGTTCATTGCAGTTCTCCCCGGGTGATCCGCATGAACGTGTCTTCCAGCGACTGCGTCTTGGTCTCGAAACTGACCACGCGAAAATCGGCAAGCACAATCGCTTTCAGCAATCCGTGCCGTGCATCGTCGTCCCCGGAAAAAGTGATCGTCAGCCGTTGCCCGGCCACCGTGACCTGGTCGACGTAAGCCTGCTGAACAAGCCACGTCTCCAGGCCCCCGGCATCACCGAGCATCGTCACCTCGATTTCGGTCACCGGCGCGGATTCGACATCCACTTCCACCGAGGAACCCGTTCCCTGCTGAAGTTCCTCGATCGTTCCAGAGGCCAGGATCTTGCCAGCCTCGATGATCGACACGCTGTCGCAGATTTCGCCGAGTTCGGTGAGGATGTGCGAGCTGATCAGGACCGTCTTGGACATCTCGGTCGCGAGCAACCGGATCAACTCGCGAAGTTCCACCCGGGCCCTGGGATCCAGTCCCGCGGCGGGTTCATCGAGGATCAGGACCTCGGGGTCGTGGATCAGCGTCCGGCCCAGGCACAGCCGTTGTGACATGCCCTTCGACAACGTGTCGATCTGCTTGTCGAGCAACGGTTCCAGTTCGGCAAACGCCAACACCCGCTCGATGGCATCTCGTCGCACGGCCCCGCGAAACCCGTAGGCCCGGGCGAAAAAATCCAGGTACTCGAGGATATTCATGTTCGGATACCGCCCGAACGAATCGGGCATGAATCCGAGCACCCGCCGAACCCGGTCGGGTTCGTTGATCACCGACTCGCCGCAGATCAATGCATCGCCGGCAATCGGCAGATCCAACGTCGCCAGGATCCGCATCGCCGTCGTCTTGCCGGCCCCGTTGGGGCCGATGAACCCCATCACCTGGCCGGGGTACGCGGAAAACGACACGTTGTCGACGGCCCGCAGCGTGCCGAAGAACCGGTGCAGGTTCCTCAGCTCGATCGTCGGCGACAACCCGGCGTTCTCTGCGACCATTTCTACCATCCTGCGTACTTCTCCGACCGGTTCGACACCGGCGAACTGCTGCTAGTAGTTGCCCTTGAGTACGTGCAACGAATCGCGGTCGGATGAACTGACGCCGCGCTGGATTCCTGGATCGCCATCGACCAGGGCCACATACGTTTTCCTGGTCGATGGAATCCCCATCGACCTCAGACTCAACTCGAGAATTCCGGTGTTGAACGAGGAAGCGGACCCAAGTGAAGTTTCACGCGCACGGTATCGGGACTGCGCCGACCGGGAGGAACCAATGCGGGCCGCGGCTTGCTGCTGTTCGGCAAAATGCTGGGCAATCACGGCCAGAAGCTGCCGCGGCCGCTGGTTGTCGGTCACCAGGCTCAATTCTGCCGACCGGCCGGCAGGCAGGCTGCTGACGTAGAAGAGATTGCCCTGGAGATCGCGAAGGACAAGGTGCCGAAGGTTCCATTCAAGGCCGTTGGCGACGGTCAACGTGTTCCCGTCGGCGGTTCCCACGGTCAGTCGTCCACGAACCGCATGCCGCCGGATGGTCTGCAGTTGGGCTCGCGTACGCGTCTGGATCCAACCGTTGACCAGTTCCTGGGCGTTGGTCCAGTCGACGGTGCCGCCACTGAAAATCTCGCTGCCGAGCGGCCTGACGGGATAGACGGCCGTGTCGCGGCTGAATTCAAGAACCGAGGGAGCCATTCCGGCGAACAAGGCGACCCGGGCCATCGTGACGGCCTTCTCGTTTCCCTGGTCCAGGAACGTGATGCTGCGGGTGTATGACTTGACACCGAAACCGTGCGAGAGCATTGCGTACCCGAGCATCACGACACTGGTCACCGCGGCAATCACCGGCACGGTGACCACCAGCAGGTACAACTTGCCACGGCTGCGCAGGAACAGAAAATTCACCGGTCCGATGACGATCGAGAACAGCGTGATCAGCAACAGGAAGGCGACGACGGGAACACTGTCGATTCCGGGAACGGTGAAACCGAGGAACTCCGGATGCCCCACCCTGGCCGACATCCCGTGCCGCTTGTCCCACTGCAATCGCTGCAGGCCCATCGGCTGCTTCGACAGTGCTCGGAAGAACCAGCACCAGTCGTGGCGGGTACCGTTCATGGAATTGTCGACGAAACCGACAACCAGGCCCTGCTGGAGCTTCCGGAACGCGAATGGCGAACCGGTGGCCGGCCAGGCGAATGCGGCTTCCCCTCTGGCCCGCCTCGCAGCGACGACCAACTTCTGGATTTCCTGATGGGACTTGCCCTGCTGGCGAGCCTTCTGCTCGACCTCGCGTACCTTCTTGTTCGCGTCCTCGGCTTCCCTTGATGTTGGGATGTAGGAAACCGAGTTCCGCGAGTTGGCCGGGGGAGGTTCCCAGCCGCCCTGGCTGGCCGACCGCTCGCCCAGCCCGAGTGCCGATGCCAGCTCGGCCGATTCGTCGATCGGCTTTCCAACCCCGGTCACGATCAACGTGCCACCCGTCTCGACCCAGCCCAGCAGCGCATCGCGTTGCTCGCCCTGCAGCGCCTGCAGCACCTGCAGCGGAATCGCCACCATGTCCAGGCCACTGTAGGCCAGCCAGGATTTCGGCAGCAGGTTCGGGGACACGTCCTGGCGATCCGTCTCGGCACCCACCGACACGGTCGGGCCACCTCGCCTCGACGTTGCCTTGAACCTGAAGACATCGTGAACAGCGAGGTCGTACTCGGTGAAGTCGATCCTGTCGGTGGCGATCACCAGGCAGGAAGGCTGAGACCACTCGGTGGCTCGCTGTGGAAAGCTGATCGGAAATTCCATCCCGTCCAGCCAGCGTCCGTTCTGTTCGAGAACCAGCTGTGTGCCATAACCGACCCGGCCGACCATCGGAACCAGCAGGCTGAACTCGACCCGCGTGTTGGATTTCAGGTCGATGGTTCGCACGGCCGTGGGCATCTGCTGTCGGCCGTGCACGCGAAACGTCACGGTGCGATCACTGGCGTTGTTGCGTGCCGAGATACGGATCGGGAAATAACCGCCCGCAACACCGCCGGCCCAGCGGGTATCGACGGTGATGTCGAGGTCGTGACCACGCTGGCGTTTTTCGGTTCCCGAAGCCTGGGCCCAGCGGAGAACCGGCCGCGGTCCCCAGCCGTTGACGGCGATCACGGCCACAGCGACGGCTGTCAGCAGGCGACCGGACAAAACGGGATTCCACGCACCGCTCATCCCGACAGGTCCCCGGGCAATTCCCTGGCCATCTCCGGCACCGCCTCGACCAGCGCGGCCACCATCTGCGGGGTGGTCCAACCCTCCAGCCGCGCCGAGTAATCCAGGATCAGCCGATGGCCCAGGACGCTGCCGGCCACCTGCCGGACCTCATCGAACCCCACGTTCGGTTTACCGGCCATCAGTGCCGCGGCCCGCGAGGTGGCGGCCAGCGCGATGGCGGCCCGGGGCGAGGCACCGAAGCGGACAAACTGCTGAACCGGTTCCGGAGCACCGTCGCGATCGGGATGAGTGGCCTCGACGAGCCGCGCGATGTAACCGGCCACCGCCCCGGGCAGGTGCACGCGATCGGTCATCGCAAACAACTCGTCAAGCTCCTCGGCCGAACAAACCACCTCCAACTCCGGCGAACGACCGTGCTGCCGCGTGGTGATGATCTCTTCCAGCGTCGCACTGTCGACGCCCTCGACGAGAACCTTGAAGGTGAACCGGTCGACCTGCGCTTCCGGCAGCGGGTAGGTCCCCTCCAGCTCGATCGGGTTCTGCGTCGCCAGGACGAAGAACGGCAACGGCAGCGGATGGGATTCCCCGAGCACGGTGACGCGACGTTCCTGCATCGCTTCCAGCAACGCCGCCTGGGTCTTGGGCGTGGCGCGGTTGATTTCGTCGGCCAGCACGAGATTGGCGAAGATCGGACCGGGCTGGAACACCAGCCGGCGGCCCTCCTGGGCATCCTGCAGGATCGGGGCCCCGGTGATGTCACTTGGCAACAGGTCCGGCGTGAACTGCAGGCGTCGAAACTCCAGGCCCAGCAGCGACGAGAGGGCCTTGACCAGTTCGGTCTTGCCCAGGCCGGGCAACCCTTCCAGCAGCAGGTGACCGCGGGCCAGCAGACAGATCGTGACCTGTTCGAGCAGTTCCCGCTGCCCGAGAATCGCGGTGCCCAGCCCCTCGAGCAGGCGGCCGATCTGCTGGTTGGCCCGTTCGATGTCGGCCGGGGACAGCAGGGTTCCGGTTGATCGAGTCGACGAGGTCGCGGTGCTCGAGTTCTGGTCGGTCACGGTGTTGGTTCCCGGTCCTGTGCCGGCACGTCGGGGAGAACGCACCGTAGATCTGAAAGCGTTATCCGCCGGTCGATATCACGCCGATCCCGACAAGAATACCGGCTACTTCCCCCCGAAGTACTTCTGCACCACGCCACGATGTCGTGGCCGCAGCCGGCGATTCCAGGACGTACGTCCTGAGGCAGGACCCTGCTTGCGGGCTGCCGAGCGGGGAGCCGACTTTGCCGGGTCGGCCCTGGGATCACGACCGGTGACCTTCAACACCTCGTTGGCAGGATCATCGAGCGCTCCCGGGGGCAGGACGACATCCTTGAACTTCGCTCCCTGGCGGTCCGACTCGTCGCCGAAAGTCATCTCTGCATCACCTCGCCCACGGGTCACGCCACCGCCGCCCGGCTGTCCATCGGCCTGGTCCTGTTGCCCTTTGCCGTCCCGACCGGAACGGTCACCGCCGCCGTGAGGTCACGTGCCTCCCGGATGCGGCTCGCCTTCACAATTCGGTCAGGTTCCCCCGGGATTCCGCTGAGCCTGCTGACGCAACTGCTCCAACTGTTGAGACTCCTGCTGGAGAAATTCCTGCAGATCCTGCAGGGCCTGCTGACGCTCGCCGGCGTCCCTGGGCAGGTCAAGCGAACGCTGCTCGCCGTCTGCACCCTGTTGCTGTCGCTGCAGCTTCTCGGCCAGGTTCTTCAGGCTCTCGGGCAGTTTGCCGGGCGACTTGCCCTGGGTCAGCTTGCGGACGGCTTCCTCGATGTCCTCGCGGAGTTGTTCAGCGTGCTCGCCGTCAACCGGCTCCCCCTGCTCGTCGAACTCGGCCACCTTCAGCGACTCGATCGCCTCGAGTGCCTTCTCGATCGACAACGACGCCGAGTCGAGCTTCATCTGCATTCGCTCCCGGAGCGTGTCGACGGTCTCCCACTTCTCGTGCGTCAACGGAACCCGCCTGGTGTCCTCGGCCAGCTGCTGGATTTCTTCCTCCAACTGCTCCTGCTCCTGCTCCTCCAGGACACCGGCCTGCTTGAGTTCCTCGAGCAACTCGACAAGTTGCTCGGTCTCGCGCTGGCCGACCGTGTCGCGAAGCGTGCTCGATAGAGCCGCTCGCCAGGGAATCATGCAGGCGATCACCAGGAAAACGACCGGAACGAACAGGTGGCGGGTGAACCGGCGGGGCCGCACGCGGGGCAGGCACATCCGCCAGGCCGATTCGGCCTCCGGCAGCGACGTCGACCAGCAGGTCCCGTCGGCGGCGGGCTGGTCGGACGTTTCGCAGAGCGTCATCAACAAACCGCCGGCCTCGAGCCGACCGTCAAGCCAGGCGACCAGATCGGTCCGGGTCATCCGGCTGCGTCGCGAACGCCACCAGGTAATCGCCACCGGAACGACGCCCCCGGCAACACAGGCCAGCAGCAACCAGGCGACGGCGGCCCGATATTCACCATCCATCAGCCCCGGCCAATCCGCCCGGGGAACCAGCAGTTTCCCGGCCAGCACGAGCCCGCCGACGAGCAGCAGATAGACCGCCAGCCAGTTGGCGGCCCGGTGCAGGAATTCCCCCCAGCGGACACGCCGTGCCAATCGCTCGATCCAGTGGTCAAACTGTGTCATGCGGGTATTCTAGCGTCGTCAAATCAGGATCGCACAGAGTGAACGTCTCGAAAACACAAGCAACGGCCGGACGTCATTCCCGGGCCAGGGCCTCGTGGATCCGCTCGATCCACCGGGAATCGGCCTTGGTGAAGGCCTGGGCCGTCAAACCGATATCCTCGGCCAACTCGGCCCCCTCGAGCCGGATCACCCCGTGATTGCCGACGACCACCAGCGCCAGTTCGACCGCATCGACGACGCCACCGGTGACACTGACACTGGCGATCGGTCCACCGTCGAAACGCAGCAACAGATTCAGTTGCTGGCCGGAAGCATGCCGACGAACAGACAGGGAACCAGGTTCGGACCCGACCAGTGACTCGGCCGTGGCCAACACGGCTGCCGCGGCGGTGTCCAATGCCGTGTCGCCGTCAGGCAACTGCAGCAGCGCGCGAAACGACACGACCGTACCGATCTTCCCCGTGCCCACGGCGGCAGCGAGTGTTTCCTGGAGAGGTGCCATCGAACTCATCGCGGATTCCTAGTCGCCGGGCTGGTCGGTGTTGGGGCACTCGTCACGGGTCAGCAGGTACGCGGCCAATGCGGTGTTCCAGTCGGGTGGTTGGTAGCCGGTGTCGCTGGTAAGGCGGCTGCAGTCCAGAACACTGTAACCGGGACGCTGGGCCGCCGCACCAAACTCGGCCGCCGTGATCGGCTCGACATCGACCTCGCGGCCAGACAACCCAAAGATGGCCCGGGCAAACTCGTACCACGTCGCACTGCCCGTGCAGGTCGCATGGTAGAGGCCGACACAATCAGCCTGCACCAGGCGATCGATGGCAGCCGCCAGGACGGTCGTCGACGTCGGGGTGCACCGCTGGTCATCGACGACGCGGATCGGTCGACCCGAATCGGCCAGTCGCAACATCGTCTCGACGAAATTTCCACCACCGTCGCGTTGCCGGGCGGCATGACCGTAGAGGCCGCAGGTGCGAACCACCAGATGGCCCGGGCAACCGCTGCGGACAAACAACTCGCCGCCGAGCTTGCTGACCCCGTAGGCTCCCAGGGGACCGGTCGGATCGGTTTCAAGATAGGGTACCTGCCGGCTTGTATCGGTCCCGAAGACGAAATCGCTGCTGACGTGAACCAGCTTCACGCCGCGACGGGCACAGGCGCGAGCCAGCTGCCTGGGTCCCTGGGAATTGACCTCCAGCGCGGCCAGGGACTCGGCTTCTGCACGATCGACGTGATTGTAGGCTGCGGCATTAACGACCAGTTCGGCCCGGCTCGACTCGAGGACTTCCTCGAGCCCCTCGGGCCTGGTGAGGTCGAGTTGATCCCGGGAGAGACCCACGGCCCGGTCACCCCACAGCGACAGGAGTTCGCTGCCCAGTTGGCCGGTGGCTCCGACGATGGCGATCCGCATCAGTCACTCTCGCTTCAATCTCGTGCCGACTGGGATTCGCCGAGATCGGCAAAGAAGTGCACCTGCCTGGCCACCTCGTGAAATCCGATCGAGGTGTAGAGGTGGTGCCCGACATCATTCTGGGCAAGGGTCTCGATCTTGGCGTGGGTCAGGCCGCCGTCACGAAAACGATCCAGTGCCATCTGGATCAATGTCCGTCCCAACCCCTTCCCCCGCCAGGCGGGCACGAACGCGAGGTTCGGGATGTAGCCGATCCCCGCCGCGGTGTCCTGCCAGGTGGTAATGTAGCCGACCACTTCGCCGCCGGCCTCGACCACCAGGATCCCGTCGACGTCACGGGCCACGTCGGCATCGATGTGGCGAGCCTTGCGCCACTTCCAGTCGTGGCCGTTGATCGTGCCGAAAAGCACCTCGGCCGCTTCATCGATCGAAACACCGCTGAAGGCCTCGACGGTGATTTCCTTGAGCACGTCGAGGTCGTCGCTGCGAAATGCTCGATACTCGACCGGCTGGGACATTGGTCCTGGCATCAGCAGGCTCCCGGAAACTGCAACACTTGACGCTTCCATCATAGGACGCCCGTCGGCAGCTTGCACCGATGACGGGCTGCCCCGTATTCTCCGGGTGATGATCACCGCCGAGGAATTTTCTGACGGAAAGTTCGACCTGCCCGAGGGGGGTCGCTGGCACGAACTCGTCGCCGGGGAAATCCAGCAGCTGGATCCCCCGGACCCGATCCACGGCACGGTGGTCCTGAACCTCACCAAGGCCCTGGCCGAATTCCTCGACACCGCAAACCAGGAGGCAGCGATCGCACCACAGGCGGCCTACGCCTGTTACGAGCTGGGACTGGTCGTCCGGCGAGATCCCGACACGGTGCTTTGCCCGGCCGTCTCGGTCTTCGTCGGGGGCGATGCCTTTGCGGAAATGGACAAGGAGGTCAGCGAGTCAAGACCGGGGATGGTGATCGAGGTGGCTTCGAGCAACCTGAGACGCGCGGGGATGGCCGACCGGGTGATCGAGTGGCACGGCTGGGGTGTGAAGAACGTCTGGGTCGTCAACCCCGAGGACCGCTCGGTCCATGTCGCCGATCGTGGCAGCCTGATTCGAGTGGCAACATCCACCGATACGGTCAGCGGTGATCCGGTCCTGCCGGGACTGAACATCCCCGTTGAGGACCTGTTCGTCGAACCCGCATGGTGGACGAGTCCTCCACGACCCGATTCCGACCCCGACGGCAGTTGATCCCGGTGACGTCAGGTCCAGAGCTGGACTCGCTCGCGAAGACTCTCGGGCAGCCGCGCCTCGGCGGCCCGGCGGACCTGGTTCTCGTGGTAACGCGTGCTGAAGTGCGCCAGGATGATCAGCTCGTTCTGGAAGCGGTCGGCCCGTTCGAGGATGTCGTCGAGATGCGTGTGGCCGAACTTGTGGATCTTCTCCTTGCGGTGTTCGGGCCGAAAAAAAGTCATCTCGGTGATCAGCACGCGGGATTCGTAGACGGGCGGGTGATCGTCGAGACCATCCGGGGCGGTGTCACCGCAGTAACAGACCAGCGGCACACGAAGTTCCTGCGTCACGTCCTCGCCGGCCATCCGCCGTTTCCGGATCTCGTCCTCGGGCGTCCCGACCAGTTCCGGTTTCAGCTTTCTCCGCCGGTCCCAGATGGTGTAACCGACCGACGGCACCGTGTGCCGGGTCCGGAAGACCGTGACAACACGTTCCCGGGACAACTCGAACTCGTCACCGTCAGCGGCAGGGATCAGGTTGCAGATCATGCGACCGCGGTCGAGTTGTCTCCAGGCATCGAGCATCTTCCAGACCTGGTCGTGGATCTCGGCCGGCACGTAGATCGTCGGCGGCTGCATCTTCATCATCCGCCGGCGAGCCACGAAGACCGGCAGCGCGGCCATGTGGTCGAGATGGCCGTGGGAAATGAAGAAGGTGTTCGTCCCCATGAACGACCAGGGGCTGCCGCCCATGTCAAAGCCCAGCTTCAACTCGGGGATCCGCCAGTAGGTCTGCACCGCGGCGCGAGAATACCCCTCGATCGTCAGACCGCGGTGATAGTGCGATCGCAGCGGAAGGTTGTCGATCATCGTGGTCAGTCGAGCGAGACCGCTCGCCCCTCCCCAATGCTCTCGGCCTCGGCGTAACACAGCTTCAGGGCATCAAGCGCCAGTTCGCTGGAGATCACCCGTGGGGCGGCACCGGCGGCGACGCCGTCAACGGCCGCCTGCAGTTCGTCGGTGAACGCGCTGTACCACTCGGTCCCGCCGGGCAAATCGGGTTCGCACACCTGGCCGTCACCGGTCACCAGCGTCAGCGGACGACTGCAGACCCACTCACCCCCGTAGGTTCCGGCCGAGTACTCGACAGTGGCCCGCTCGAAATACACCTCGAATCCGTGGGCAAACGCGAGACCGCTCGCGGCGATTCCCCCGCTGACACACGTCACCGCCGGTCCCGGTCGGCCATCGACCGGTTCGTAGATGTACTGCGAGTGCACGTGGTTGACCAGGCCATCCTGCAACAGCCCCCGCGACATGATCGCCCCGGGAACCCCGCACAGCAGGCCGATGTAGTGGTTGTCGTGGATGTGGAGATCGACACCCCAGCCGCCGAGGTTACGAAAGTCCGACATGCCCTCCGACCAGTCCGGCGGAGAAATCACGCGACGGAAATGGGCGGCCAGCAGTTGGCCATGCTCGCGGCCGTCTGCCAGTTGCCTGACGTAGGCGAACTCCGGGAAAAACGGCAGGACCTGGGCCACCATCAGCAACCGATCGGCCTCGGCCGCCGCCGCGACCATCCTGCGAGCCGCATCCAGCGAGACGGCGATCGGTTTTTCGACCAGGACATGCTTTCCGGCGGCCAGGGCGGCAAGCGTCACGTCCTCGTGCTGATCGGTGGGCAGGCAGATGTCGACCAGGTCGATGTCCGGATCGGCCAGCAGGTCGTGGTAGTCGGCATACGTGGCGATTCCCGGGAGATCCATCAAGGTTCCCGGCGGGCCAAAGTTGCCCTGGATCATCGTCCAGTCGCCGTCGAGCTTCTGCTGGTTGCGGGTGGCGATCGCGGTGACCTGGCCGGAGTTGATTCGGGGCCCATCGACACGACGACGCCCCGACGAATCCGGATCCGACATCCGCATCGCCCCCTCGAAGTGGGTCACCCCCATGAAGCCCATTCCAATGATCCCGATCCGCACCATGTCTGGATTCTCCCGGTCCGATCGTGACGGCCCCACAGGTTTTCCTGCACGTCCACCGGCCGCCCGGCCGATCAAGTGCCCAGCATCCTGTGCCCTCGCGCCAAGGTCAAGCCGTCGCAATGGCTCCAGGTGACTCCCGCTTCCCCGCGACTTTCTTCCCGTCGTCCCGCTTTTGCCCTAGGCGCGGCCGATCGGCGCGTTATCTTTATGACCACACCATCCGATTGACGACACTTTATCGTCCATTGAATGGTCGCCTGCGGTCGCCAGGATTGGTGGCAGCACTGCTTGCGGAACAGGCAGGGCGATCGGGATGGTGGTGACCTGACCGCGAAGAAGGACCGCGAAGAAGGAGTGACGCGATGCTCGTACTGTCAAGGAAGCCTGGAGAGCGGGTCATGATCGGGGAGAACGTCGTCGTGACGATTGTCCGGATCGGGCCAAACTCGGTTCGCCTGGGAATAGACGCCCCGCGCGAGATGAACATCGTGCGTGAGGAGTTGTGTGTCGAGGAACCCGTGACGACGGGTGTCTCGGATTCGGTAGGTTCGGCGGTTGAACTGACCGAAGTCTAGGCCGCCGACCGCGGTTGGAATTCCAGGATGCCAGCCCTGGTTCTCGTGGTGGTTTTGGCTGCGCCGTGGCCAGGCCGGGACAGCGACCGGCTTGCTGCCGGGCTCCCGGTTTCAGCGATGTCGCGATCGGGGCCCGCTTCTTGTTGTGGCGTCTGTCGGATCGCCGTAGAATCGGGAGAC
The DNA here is from genome assembly GCA_002726205.1 of Planctomycetaceae bacterium. GTDB lineage: Bacteria > Planctomycetota > Planctomycetia > Planctomycetales > Planctomycetaceae. The sequence goes on from PBSL01000062.1 coordinate 19,194, forward strand.
TCATCGATGTCGAGGACCGGGTTCTGCGGAGACAGGGACGATGCTGAACATCACGGGCCGGGGAACGGCACAGACCTGCGACGGCCTTTCACGTCGCGATTTCCTGCAGGTGGGATCGCTGGGTGCCGCGGGCGTCACGCTGGCGGACCTGGAGCGGGCGCGGGCCGAGGGGCAGGCCAACAAGGAAGATGACCGCAAGTCGGTGATCATGATCTTCAACCTGGGTGCGCCCAGCCAGTTCGAGACTTTTGATCCGAAGCCGGAGGCTCCTGCCGAGATCCGCGGTCCGTTCAAGCCGATTCCGGTTGCCGGGGGCGGGTTCAACATCAGCGAGATTTTTCCGGGTCACGCGAGAAACGGCGAGAAGTTCTCGGTCGTCCGCAGTTGCTTTCACACCGCGGCGGCCGTTCACGACACCGGTCACCAGATGATGCAGACCGGGCGACTGTTCAGCGGCGGCATCAACTCGCCGCATGCCGGTTGTGTCGCGTCCTACCTGCAGGGTCGCCGCACCGATCTGCCCTCGCACGTGATTCTGCCCGAGCCGATGGGGCCGACCGGCGGCAACCTGCCTCACGGCCAGGACGCCGGATTCCTGGGCAAGGCCCACGATCCCTTCGTGCTGATGGCCGACCCGTCGAAGAAGAACTTCCGGGTGCCCGACCTGCAGCCACCCAAACAGATTGGCCAGGCGCGGCTGGACCGGCGACGACGGCTTCGCAAGATCGTCGATGAAACGGTCAAGGGTTTCGAGGCCAGCGAGAACGCCAAGCTGCTCGACAGCAGTTTCCAGGCCGCCTTCCGGATCATCACCAGTGAACAGGCCCGCGCCGCCTTCGATCTCAGCAAGGAACCCAAGAAGGTCCGCGACCGCTACGGGATGACCCGCTTCGGACAGTGCTGCCTGCTGTCCCGGCGGCTGATCGAGGCCGGCGTCCGCTTCGTCACGGTCAACACGTTCCTGACGGTCTTCAACGAGATCACCTGGGACATCCACGGCACGAAACCGTTCACCTCGATCGAGGGGATGCGAGACATCGTCGCGCCGATGTATGACCGGGGCTACAGCGCTTTGCTGGAGGATCTCGACGAACGCGGCCTGCTCGAAGACACGCTCGTCTGCAATCTCTCGGAGTTCGGCCGAACGCCCCGCATCAATCCCGCCGGTGGTCGCGACCACTGGCCCCAGTGCTGGAGCGCCTATTTCGCCGGTGGTGGCGTCCAGGGAGGACGAACCGTCGGTCGTAGCGATCCGATCGGAGCCTACCCGGTCGAACGTCCGGTCTCGCCGGCCAACGTCGTGGCGACAATCTACAAGAGCCTGGGTTACGACCTGGAAACCGTGTTGCCGGGCCCGGCCGGACGGCCCTTCCCGCTGGTCAATCAGGGCACCGACCCCATCGACGAGTTGTTCTAAGTGGCTGCAGACCATGACGCACCCCCGCCGATGCCTGCTTCTGTTCGCCCTGCTCGTGACTTCCTCGCTACCGGTTGCCGGGGCTGCCGACGCCGGGTCGCTGGTGCTGCTGCCGGGTAAGTGCACCCTGGTCGGCCCACGGTCGTCGCAGCAACTGCTGGCGGGCCTGGTTCGACGAGGCCGCTTCACCGGCACGCCGGCCACGGGCCTGGCCTGGTCGTCGTCGGACCCGAAGGTTGTCACGGTGGTTGACGGGACGGTTCGACCGACTGGCAATGGAACGGCCACCGTCACTGTTGGTCACAACAAGCTCTCGGCCACCGCCCGGATCACCGTCCGTGATTTCGACCGTCGGCACGCCTGGGATTTTCGGACGCACGTCCAGTCGGTGCTGTCCAAGGCCGGCTGCAATTCCGGTGCCTGTCACGGTGCGTTGGCCGGCAAGAACGGTTTCAAGCTTTCCCTGCGTGGCTACGACCCGCTGAGCGACGTCCGGACGATCACCCGACAGAATCGCGGCCGCCGGGTCATCCCCAACGATCCCGGCCGCAGCCTGCTGCTGACCAAGCCGACCGGCACCGTGCCCCACAAGGGCGGCGTCCGTTTCGAGGAGGGTTCGCTCGAGTACCGCGTGTTGGCCGAGTGGATCGCCGACGGCCACCCTGCCCCCGCCGCCAAGGGGCCCCGGCTGGCGCGGCTGGAGATCCTTCCGGCCAACGCCGTGCTCAGCCCCGGCGCGCACCAGCAACTGGTTGTCCGCGCCCACTTCACCGACGGGCATGCCGAGGACGCCACCCGCTGGACGAAATTCACGTCGAACAACACGACCGTTGCCGAGGTCGACGCGAAGGGGCGACTGCGAGTGACCGGCCAGGGCGAGAGCGCGATCGTCGCCTGGTATCTCAGCCGCAACGTCGTCGCCTCCATCAACGTCCCCTTTACCAACGACGCGGCCGACGCCGTTTTCGACAAGGCGGCCCGCAACAACTTCATCGACGACCTGGTCCTGGAAAAACTCAAGGGACTGGGGCTGCCTCCCTCGCCGACAGCCAGCGACGCCGAATTTCTTCGTCGCAGCTCGCTCGACACGCTCGGGGTCCTGCCCGACACCGCCGAGGTTCGCAGATTTCTCGACGACACCTCACCGGACCGCCGCCGCCGGCTCGTCGACCGACTGCTGTCGCGGCCCGAGTTTGTTGATTACTGGTCCCACAGGTGGTCGGACCTGCTGCTGGTCAACAGCAGTCGGCTCAAACCGGCCGCGATGAAAGCCTATTCCGCGTGGATCCGTGGCCACGTGTCCCGCAACACGCCCTGGGACCGGTTCGCTCGCGACCTGGTCACCGCGCGGGGCAGCACGCACACCAACGGGGCCGCCAATTTCTTCGTTCTTCACCGTGACCCGGCCGACATGGCCGAGACCGTCTCGATGGCCTTCCTGGGCATGTCGATCCAATGTGCGAAGTGCCATGACCATCCGCTGGAGAAGTGGACCAACGACGACTTCTACGGCATGGCCAACATGTTCTCACGCGTCCGCGCCAAGATTGCGCCCGAGGGCGGTGACGGCAACCACTCGATCTTCACGGCCACTTCCGGCGAACTCATCCAGCCAAGAACCGGCAAGGCCCGGCTCCCCAGACCACTCGACGGCAAGTCGATCGCGTTCGACCAGGCCGAGGATCGCCGTGTTCATCTGGCCAACTGGTTGACGTCTCCCGGGAACCCGTATTTCACCCGGGCCATCGTCAACCGGGTCTGGGCCAATTTCCTGGGCCGGGGCATCGTCGAGAACGTCGATGACCTGAGGCTGACCAACCCGCCGAGCAACGAGAAGTTGCTGGCGCGTCTGGCCGGCTTCCTCGTGGAGAACCACTACGATCTCAAGACACTGATTCGTCTGGTCATGAACTCGCAGACCTACCAGCGTTCCAGTCGTCCCGTGTCGGGCAACGAGGCCGACTCGCGATTTTATGCCCGCTACTACCCTCGCCGCCTGAAAGCCGAGGTACTGCTCGACGCCATCTCGGCCTCCACCGGGCAAGCCACGAAGTTCAAGGGGTACCCGGCGGGCACAAGGGCGATGCAGTTGCCCGACAGCAACGTCGCCTCGCGGTTCCTCAACACTTTTGGCCGGCCCGAGCGGACGATCACCTGCGAATGCGAACGGTCCGACGAACCGAGCATGGTGCAGGTGCTGCACATCGTCAACGGCGACACGCTCAACTCCAAGTTGGCGGCGGGCAGCAACCGGATCAGCGACTGGATCAGTGCCGGGTATCCCGATTACCGCATCGTCGAATCGATCTACCTGGCCGCGCTTTCGCGGTATCCGACCAATCGCGAGATGTCCCAGGTGCTGACGGTCTTTGCCGAGACCAAGCCGGTTCAACGGCGACAGCTGATCGAGGACCTCTTCTGGGGTGTCCTCAGCAGCCGCGAATTCCTGTTCAATCACTAGTGTCCCTGCCCCGGCAGGCTCGAGGCCCGTCCATGCGATTCCCGCACCGTACCACCGCGACGACTCTCGCCCTGCTGGTCTCGATCCACACGGCCTGGGCTGCCGACCGACCGACGGTCGCCGAGACGACTCGCCAGGCCCGGGGGATCCTGCAGAAGTACTGCACTGTTTGCCACAACGCCGATGATGCGGAGGGTGGGTTGGTCCTGACCACGCACGCGGGCGTGATGAAGGGGGGCAAGACCGGCCCGTCGGTCATTGCCGGCAAGGCCGATGCCAGCCTGCTGCTGAAATTGCTTCGCCGCCAGGCCAAGCCATTCATGCCTCCCAAGGACAGTCGAGGTCCCCGGCCGTCGGAGATCGCCGTGCTCAGGGCATGGATCAACTCCGGAGCCAAGCCGTTTGCCTCCGACACCGCACCGCCCTCCCTGACGGTGCCCCGCATACCGACCCGTGGTCCGGTTCGCCAGCCCGTCAATGCCGTCGTCATCGCGTCTCACGGTCGCTGGTACGCCGCGGCCCGCACCGGCCGCATCGACGTGCTGCCCCTGCCTCTGGATCCCGCTGCCAAGCCGCTGGCCACGATCAGCGGGCTCCCCGGCCAGGTCACCGACCTGGCGCTCTCGACTGACAACCGCCGCCTGGCGGCTGCCGCGGGTGAACCGGGAATTTTCGGCGAGGCGAGGATCTTCGAGGTCAGCAAGGCGGGCGGGCTGAAACTGCTGCGGACGATCCGCGGTCACCGGGACAGCCTCAACGCCGCCGCCCTCTCGGCCGACGGCCGCTTGCTGGCGACTGCGGCCTACGACCGCAGCATCCTTGTCTGGGACACGGCCACGGGCCGGCGCCGGCTGGAACTGAAAGGCCACAACGGTCCGGTCACCGACGTGGCGTTTGATCCCCGCGGCCGGTTTCTCGTCTCCGCCAGTGGAGACCGGACCGTCAAGTTGTGGAGCCTGGAGAAGGGTGCCCGACTCGACACGCTGACCGAACCGACCAAGGGACAAAACACCGTCGCCGTCTCGCCCGATGGCCGCTACATTGCCGCCGGCGGTATCGACAACCGGATCCGCATCTGGGAGGTCACCGGTGACGGCCGCGAGGGAACCAACACGATCCGTTTTTCCCGGTTCGCGCACCAGGCCCCGCTGCTCGACCTGGCCTTCTCGCCCGACGGCCGTCAACTCATCAGCGCGTCGGAGGACCTGTCGGTCAAGGCCTGGACGACGACCAACTACAGCCAGATCCACCAGATTCCTGGTCAATCCGACTGGCCGGCATCGGTCGCGTCCACACCCGACGGCAAGGCGATTCTCGTCGGACGACTCGACGGCACCACCGCGGTGTTGCCCGCCACGGGGTCCGGACCGGCCGCCGCCCCGGCCGTGCCGCTGACACGCTTGCCAGTACCCCGACCCCGTGACGACAAGGCTCCGCTCAAGCTTGCCCAGGGCAGCGAACGGGAACCCAACGACAAGCCGTCCCAGGCCACCGTGATGGTGGTGCCCGGCGTGGCGAGTGGCCTGTTGGCCGACGGCCCGCAGGCCGACGCCGACCTCTACCGGTTCGCGGCGAAGCAGGGCGAGAACTGGGTGATCGAAACACGGGCGCGGCGCGACAAGTCACCGGCGGACACGCGGGTCGAGGTCCTGCACGAGGATGGTCGACCGGTGTTGAGACTGCTGCTGCGGGCCGTCCGTGATTCGGCGATCACCTTTCGGCCGATCGACTCCCGCGGCAACCAGGCCCGGTTGGACAACTGGGAGGAGATGGAACTCAACCAGTTCCTGTTCATGGAGGGCGAGGTGGTCAAGAACTTCCGCATGCCCCGGGGTCCTGACTCGGGGATGCAGTTCTACACGATCAGCGGACAACGGCGTTGTTTTTTCGACACCAGCGCAACCGCCCACCCGCGGAACACGGCCGTCTACATCGTCGAACCCCATCGGCCGGGCAGCAAGTTTCCCGACAACGGACTGCCAGTTTTCCCGTTGTACTTTGCCAACGACGACGACGGGCGAAGGGAACTCGGCAGCGACTCGCTGCTGACCTTCACCGCACCCACCGGTGGCCACTACCTGGTCCGCGTGACCGACGTGCGGGGTTTCGGGGGTAAGAAGTTCAAGTACCGCCTGACCATCCGGCAGCCCCGTCCCGGTTTCAAGGTCTCCATCGCGGGCAAGGACGCGACGATTCCGGCCGGCAGTGGACAACGCTTCACCATCAACCTCAACCGGATCGACGGCTTCAGCGGACCGGTCCGCGTCGAAATCGAGAACCTGCCGCCGGGTTTCTCGGCAACCACGCCCCTGGTCGTCGAAGCCGGTCACCTCTCGGCCCAGGGCGTGATCAATGTCACTGCCGATGCCAAGGCGGCGCCCAAAGAGGCCTGGGCCAAGGTCCGGGTCGTGGCAAAAGCGCAGATCCTTGGCCAGGAAGTCGTCCAGCAGGCGGGTTCGCTGGGCAACTTGAAGATCGGCAAACCGCCCAAGGTGCTCGTGACGCTGATCCGTGATCCCGGCCGGCCGAAACCTGCTGCGGGAGAACCGGACCTGGTGATTGCCCCGGGCGAATCGATCACCGCGATGGTCCGGATCACGCGTAACGGCTTCAAGGGGGAACTGCGGTTCGACGTCGACAACCTGCCTCACGGCGTGATCGTCGACAATATCGGCCTTTCGGGAATCATGGTCCGCAGTGGAGAATCCGAACGCCAGATCTTCCTGACGGCGTCGAACTGGGTTTCCGAGACCCGGCGATTGATCCACGCGGTGGCCCAGCAGGAGGGTCGCCAGGCCTCGCGGCCAATTCGGATCGCCGTCCGCGCGAGGCAACAGGCGGTCAAGCCGGCCTCGCCGAAGAATAAGTGATGAGACGACGGCTGATCTATCACGGGCGTGTCCAGGGCGTCGGCTTTCGTTACACGGTCCGATCGATCTCCCGGCAACACGAGGTCCTCGGCTGGGTGAAGAACCTTGCCGATGGAACAGTCGAACTGGTCGTCGAGGCCGGGGCGGCTGAAATGGCCGGGTTCCTCGACGACGTGGCCCGTCGTTTCGATGGCCAGGTCACCAGCATCGATGACAAAACGCCGCCTGGCGAGCCATTGTCGGGATTCCGGATCCGTCACTGACGCTCGCGCGAGCGACAGCAGCCCAGGCCGACGGAGCGAGTCGTTCCGGTTGTATCGATCGAATCGGCATCTCACCGGTCCCGTGGTCGTAAAGACACCACGACCGTCTTTCCTCAGGCGATTGTGCAACCTAGAGTGAAGAGACGCCAACGGATCGGGACGTCGATCCGTAGGAAGGTCGAAGTGGCCAGGACGACCGGCCGCGGGCTCACGTGCCAATACGCTTTGTTTCAGACGAGACGACCGCGATGGGCAATCTCACCCAACTCGGACTCCTGGTCGCCCAGGCCGCGACTCCACAAGCCACGGCTGCGGCACCTGTCGCCGACGGAAGCTACCAGTGGGGCCTGGTCCTGGGCGTGACGCTGGCCCTGCTGGCCGGGCTGCTCTACGTCGCCTATTTTACCCGCACCGGCATCATCGCCCGTTCGACCACGATGGAAGCCACGCGGCAGCCATTGTTCCTGCTGCTGATGAACCTGGCCATCGTTTTCATGATCATCCTGGCATTCCTGCCCCAGTTCACGATGGGCGAGGACATCAAGATGTTCAAGGACTGTGGACTGTCCACGATCCTGATCTGCGGCATCTTGCTGGCCGTCTGGACGGCCAGCACGAGCATTTCCCAGGAGATCGAGGGCCGCACGGCGATGACGTTGCTCTCGAAGCCGATCAACCGGCGCCAGTTCATCGTCGGGAAGTACTTCGGCATCCTGCAGGCGGTGTTGCTGTTGCTGATTCCGCTGATCGTCGTCTTCTGCGCATTGATCTACTACAAGGTCGGTTACGACGCCCGGGAAGTCTCGAAAGAGGTTCCCGAGTTCTTTGACCTGGAGAACATGCGGCCGAACATGGATCGGCTGTTGCCGGTGTTGCAGGCGATTCCACCGATGGCACTGGTCTTTTTCGAGGTGGCCGTGCTGGCAGCCGTCAGCGTGTCGATCTCCACCCGTGTTCCCCTGGTCGTGAACATCACCGGTTGTTTCGCGATCTTTGTCGTCGCCCATCTCGCCCCGGTTCTCGTACAGCAGGAGGGACAGGGCTTCGAGCCGGTCCAATTTGTGGCCAAGTTGATCGCGATCATGCTGCCGGGTCTTGAGTTTTTCAACACCCAGACGGCGGTCTCGACCGACACGATCGTTGCCCCGGCCTACCTGGGCACCGCTTTGCTGTACTGTACGGCCTACTGCACGATGGCAATCCTGTTGGCCTTTATTCTCTTCGAGGATCGCGACTTGGCCTAGGAACTCCCCGGCTTCCCCGGCTACGATGAGGTTGGGGATTTTTCCGGGCGGGCTTGGCGGGGAGGTGTACCCGTGACCGTTCGATCTGAAGACGCTTTTCGCCGCGCCGTTTCCCATCGCGTGCTGTTCCGGGGCCCTGCGGTTCGCGGCCACCTGCTGTGGGCAATCGCGACGAGTTTCGCGATCGCTGCCCTGTTGTCCTCCGCCGTCCTGTTCGAGCGTCTTCTCGCTGGCGGCGGCGAGACGATTCCCCTTTCTCCTGCCAACCCGGTCACGGCAACGATCGGCTGGCTGCGTGGCCTGTTGCCCGCGGCCCCCCTGGCGATGGCGGCAAGCCTGCTGGCCATCACGTCCCTGTGCTGGTTGTTGTATCGCCTGTTCGACTATCTCGCCGAGGACGCGGCTCGCGACGTGGGCCGAAACGTCGCCGGCCGGCTGCGACGATCGGTGCATCGCCAGCACCTGCGGACAGGTCCCGGAAACCTTGACCGGGCAACTGCCGCTGCGATCTACGACCGGGTATTTGTCGACATCGACGAAATCGAAACGGCGACCCTGGCCACGCTCAGACGCTGTGGCCGTGACCCGGTGCTTGCCACGGCCCTGTTGGTGCTGGCGTTGACGATCGACTGGATCCTGGCACTGGAGTGCCTGTTGCTGCCGGCCGCCGTGCTCTCGTGGCTGATCCTCCGCGACCGCCTCGCGCAGCGGCATCATCGGCAGTCGCTTCATGACGACCGTGTTGCTGCCCATCTGCAGATCGTCGAATCATTCGATCGGGTCAGGCTGGCGGTGGGCTATGGTGTCGAGGACTACGCCCGCGACCGGCTTGACGCCGACCAGGCCAACAGCCTGCGGGAGGCTGCCAGGCGAGATCGACGGCACACATCGGGCCGGGCGATCCGCCAGTCGTTGATTGCGGTTGGCGTTTGCGTGATCCTGTTCCTGGTCCTCCGCCGTGTCCTGCCGACATCCCTGCCGGGAATTCCACTGGACCTGCCATCGGCGGTCGTGCTGCTGGTGGCCATCGCAGGCCTGCTGGCAACACTGGACTGCGGACGTGGGTTTCTGGAAACGACGGGGTCTGCCGGAGAGGCCGCGGTCCGGGTCCACGAGTATCTCGACCGTGTGCCTTCGGTCTCGCAGGCCGTCGGGGCCAGGTTCCTGCAGCCACTGGCCGGGGAGGTTTGTTTCGAACGGGTTTCGTGGCAATCCCACGCCGCACCCTCTCTGCTCAACGGGCTGGACCTGGTGATTCCCGCCGGTGGGATCACGGCGTTGTTGTCGACCGATCCTCGCGCGGCCCTGGCCACGGCGTGGATGCTCACCCGGTTCATCGATCCGCAGGCCGGCCGGGTCCTGATCGACGGGCAAGATATCGCAACCGGGACACTCGAATCGCTACGGGCCGAGGTCCTGTTCGTGGCGGCCGACGGAGATTGTCTCGGCGCCACGGTGCTGGAGAACATCTGTTGCGGTCGCCCGGAGCAGGGACTGACCCGGGCCACTGACGCGGCCAAGGCGGTCCACGCACACCACTTCATCACCCGCCTCCCGCAGGGTTACGAAACACTCCTCCACGACGTGTCGTCGCAACTCGACGCCGGACAGCGATTCCGACTCGGATTGGCCCGGGCGCTGGCTCGAAACCCGGCGCTGCTGGTGATCGAGGAGCCCGACGAGTTGTTGGATTCCGACACCAAGTCGCTGTTGAGCGATGCCTACGATCGCCTTGCCCGGGACCGGACGATCGTGTTCCTTCCCGGACGGCTTTCAACAATCCGTCGTGCCGACCGCGTCGTGCTGCTCCACGAGGGCCGGGTCGAAGAAACCGGGGCCCACGAAGACCTCGTCCGCTCCAGTGACCTCTACCGGCACTGGGAATACACCCGGTTCAACGAGTTCTGCAGAAGTCCCCTGCCGGCCGGATCCTGATCCTTACCCGCGGCACGGATGACGAGTCCGGCTTTTCGGGAGCCCGTTGTTGGCGGATTGAGGCACTGATAGAATTCCTGTATCAGAACTCGATTCCTTGCCGATGCCTTCGCCGTGAACCACGCTCCCGTCACCGACTGGAATCCCCGGACCCGCCGGTCCGATTCGCTGGAAGTCTACCTGCTTGGGCGTGTCGATTTCGAATCCGCCGTGCGGCTCCAGAAGCGATGGCTCTACGAGATCACCGGTCGCCAGGACCGCATGGGGGTCCTGCTGCTGTGCGAACATCCCCCGGTCGTGACGATCGGCCGCGAGGGAAGCCGGTCGCAATTGACCGTCGACAATCGCGAACTGCAATCGCGGTTGATCGACCTGCACTGGCTGAATCGCGGCGGCGGAGCCCTGGTGCATGCACCGGGGCAACTGGCCGCTTACCCGATTCTTCCGCTTGACCGCCTGGGCCTGGGCCTGGCCGATTACAGGCTGGCACTCGAGCAAGCCGTGATCGAATCGTGCCGGGAATTGCGGGTACCGGCAACACGACGCCCCGAGTATCCCGGCGTCTTTTGCCGGACTGGCCAGTTGGCCTGGATCGGTTCGGCGGTTCGATCGTGGGTCTCCTACCACGGGATGTTCATCAACGTCTCTCCGGCAATGCACCTGGTCCGGCTGGTCGAACCGACCACCGCGTCCGAACCGACGACATCGATTTCCACCCAGCGGACTCGTCCCACCTCGATGCACTCGCTCCGCGAACACCTCATCCGCCATCTCGCCGGCCAACTTGGCTACCAGCACTGGCACCTCTACACGGGGCACCCGTTGTTGACTCGTACCGGGAAGAAGGTCCATGTCTCCGCTTGACGTGCTGCCGGTCGTGGAAGGACCACGGCGGCGACTGCCCGGCTGGCTGAAACGGCCGATGCCCGAACCGGGCATGCTGGTGACCGAGGGCATTCTCACCGACCTGCAGTTGCAGACGGTCTGCGAGAGTGCCCGCTGCCCGAACCGGACCGAGTGCTGGAACCAGAGAACGGCGACATTCCAGATCCTGGGCAATGTCTGTACCCGGCCCTGTGGTTTCTGCAGCGTGCCGAAAGGAAAGACCGAGAGTGTCGAAACCGACGAGCCCGAGCGGGTGGCCCAGGCGGCCCAACGGCTGAACCTCTCGCACGTGGTGATCACGTCGGTCACCCGGGACGATCTCTCCGACGGCGGGGCCGATCACTTCTTCCGCTGTGTGCTGGCCGTCCGCGAACGGACGGGAGCGACCGTCGAAGTGCTGACACCGGACTTCCTCGGCAACGCCCGGGCAATCGATCGCGTGCTGGCATCACGACCGGATGTCTTCAACCACAACACCGAAACCGTCCCCCGGCTCTACGAGCGTGTTCGCCGCAACGCCTGTTACCAGAGGACACTGGATCTCCTGAAACGGGTCAAGGACCTCGCGGCCGACATGCCGACCAAGAGCGGTCTGATGCTGGGCCTGGGCGAGACACTCGAAGAAGTTCTCGAGGTGTGTGCCGACCTGAGAGCGGTTGGCTGCGAGATGATCACGATCGGACAGTACCTCCAACCCTCGACCGACCACCTGCCGGTCGAACGGTATCTGCCCCCGGAAGAATTCGACGAGATCGGCCGACTGGTCGAAACACTGGGATTTGGCATGGTTGCCAGTGGCCCGTTCGTACGGTCGAGCTATCACGCCGGCGAAATGGCCAACGCCCTGGCAGAGAATTCACGGCAACGGCGTGGAAACGAGTCCAGCTGATGGCCACGCCGATCCGATTGCCTCAGATCGGTGCGGGCTCGGCAGAGTTGTCGGTCAGTTGCTGGCTTGTCGATATCGGGGAACTGGTTGACAAGGGCGACCGTGTCATCGAACTGCTCACCGCCGGGATGACGTTTGACGTGTCGGCCCCGGTGTCCGGGCGGTTGAGTCGAGTCGACAAGCCACTCGACTCCCCGGTCACCGTCGGAGACATCCTGGGCTGGATCGATCCGGAGACCACAGCGTGACGATCCAATCCACAACGGGCTGGTCGACGATTCGCGGACACCGGGTCCAGCTGGAGTTCTTCCGGAACGTCCTCGCCTCGCAACGGCTCGGCCAGGCGTACCTGCTGGTCGGTCCCGGGGGCATCGGCAAACGGACGTTTGCCCGGCAATTGGCCGCCTGCCTGCTCTGCCCGGGTACCGATGACGATGTGCTGGAGTCCTGTGGCGAGTGTAGCTCGTGCAAACAGATCGCCGCCGACTCGCATCCTGACCTGCTCGAGGTGGGGCTTCCGGAAGGCAAGAACTTGATCCCGATCAGGCTGCTCGCCGGCGACCGGGAGTCGCGAGGCCGGGCGGGGTTGTGCTACGACCTGTCGCTGTCACCGATGGAAAGCCAACGGCGTGTCGCCATCCTCGACGCCGCCGATCATATCGAACAGATCGCTTGCAGTTCGCTGTTGAAAACGCTCGAGGAGCCACCGCCCCGGGCGATCATCATTCTCGTGGCCGATTCGGAAGCGGGGATCCTCGACACCATCCGTTCTCGCTGCCAACTGGTGCGGTTTTCGCCACTCGAGGATGACGACATGATCGAGCTGTTGCTGGCATCCGAAACGGTGCCCAATCGCCAGGAAGCCGAACGGGTGGCCCGCCTGGCCGAGGGCAGTCTTTCCACGGCCGCGCTGATGCAAGACCCGAAGCTGCAAGCCTTGAGAGACGCTGTCTACAAGAACCTGGCCACGATGCCCGTCGACCCGCTCGCGATGATCGACGAAGTCGTCCCGGCCTGGGAGGATCTGGGAGGCGACGGCAATACCAAGAGAGTCAACGCCACCTGGATTGCACGGTTCGCGATCGAGTTCTATCGAGCGGTACTGAGGTTTCTGGCCGGGGCCGACACGACATCAACGATCCCGGACGCCCAACGCTTGTGCCAGTCGATGACCGTCGGTGACACCGCTGCCATCGACCGCATCGCCGCGTTACTCGATCGCTGTCTGGAAGCCGAGCGGGAACCGATGTCGAACGTCATGCTGCCATTGGCACTGGAAGCGTTCTTCGCCGACCTGGCAAAGCAGTCGCGAATTGGCACCGACTGACCAGCCAAGACTATAATGTGGCCAGCATGTCCAGTCGCTACATCATCCGCTACGGGGCGACCCGCATCGTGGCCGAGTTCACCGTCCACGACGGCCAACTGCACCCTCGCTCGTCCCAGGTGGTCGTCAGAAGCGAGCGGGGAATGGAGTGGGGCGAGATCCTCTGCCCCTCGTCGGAGAGTGCCCGCAAGGCGATGGGAAACCGCGACGCGCGGGGCCGCGTCATCCGCAAGGCCTCCGACGACGACTTCCGTCACCACGATGATGTCCGTCGCCGCGAGCGGGTCGAATTCGACGGCTGTAATGAACTGATCAAGCAACACAAGCTGCAGATGCAACTGGTCGACGTCGAACATCTCTTCGGCGGCGAACGCATCATCTTCTATTACCTCGCCGAACAGCGTGTCGATTTCCGTGAACTGGTCAAGGCCCTGGCCCAGCAATACAAGACGCGAATCGAAATGCGGCAGATCGGTGTTCGGGACGAAGCCAAGTTGCTGGCCGATTTCGGAGATTGCGGAAAACCGGTCTGCTGCAACACGCACCTGCGGTCGATGCCGCCGGTGGCGATGAAGATGGCCAAGCTGCAGAAGGCCACGCTCGACCCCAACAAGATCTCCGGTCGCTGCGGTCGGCTGAAATGCTGCCTGAGGTTCGAGTACGACACCTACGAGGAATTTCGCCGCGAGCTGCCCCGGGCGGGGTCCACGGTCGTCACCCGGACCGGGCAGGGACGTGTCCTGGCCCAGGAGATCCTGGCCCGCAAGATCCTGGTCGCGTTCGAGGACAAGCAGACGGCCCTGGTCGACCTCTCGGACGTGGTGACGGTGATCTCGGGAAACTCGGGAGGCGGAAAACAGTCGCCCAGGAAGAACAAGGACCAGCCGGACAAGCCGAAGAACAAACCGTCCGAGAAGCCGGTCGACCCGTCATCGGCGGCAACACCCCCGTCCGGCAAATCCCCAGAATCCGACCGGGCCGAATAAAGAGCGAACTACAGGCCACCCTGGTCTCGGTGTATAATGCTGGCATTGTCGGTGGGGCACATTGACCGACAGGAAGCCCGATGTTTGACTCTTTGCAACGAGTGATGGATTTGGCATGAGCGTTTCGCCTCGTGACATTTCGCTGCGATCTGGGTTTCATCCAGACGCTTTCGATTTCCTGAAGATCGCCCTGCGGTACACCGTCCACATTTCGACGCGCGTTACCACCCGTGGCGACATTCCCCAGGACGACGAACCCGACCGTGACAGCTCCGATGAATCACAGCACGTGACCGGCCCGGAACTGCTGGAAGGCATCCGCTGTTACGCGCTCGAGCAGTTTGGACTGCTCACCGTCGTCGTCTTCGATCACTGGGGCATTCGCTGCACCGAGGATTTTGGCCGGATGGTGTTCGACCTGATTGATCGAGGCGAGATGTTCAAGACCGACCGGGATCAACTCAGTGATTTCTCGAACGTCTACTCGTTCGAGCAGGTCTTCGATCGCGACTACGAAATTGACACCTCTCCCGCGTTCAGCCACTGAGCCTGCCGATGCTCGCAAAGGACCGGCGACGCATCGTCCTGATCGTCTCTGCTGCGGCCGTTTCATGGTGGGTCGCCCTGGGCTTGATGGCCGCATTGACGGCCAACCCCGTGGTGCTCAACCCGGCCCAGTTTTCCCAGGCCCGTCTTGTCATCGAGGGCCGGCTGTCGGGCGAGCGGGCTGAAACGATCGATGTCCTGCGGGTCTTTGCCTGCAACACGATCAAGGAACCCGATGGCCCGCTTTCGGTCGTCAATCTCGATCAACTCCGGACCACGCTCGAAGCCGACCGGTCCTACCTGGTGCCCCTTAACCCAACCGGCAAGGGCACCTGGAAGATCCTCGGGTTGAAGACCTTGTCGCCACGGGACGGCCCGTCTCGACCGATCATCTATCCCGCTGACGACGTCACCCGTGAGCAACTCGAGGAAATCCTCAGGCGGAGCCGCAAACGGAATCGCCAGTCGGTGATGGTGACCGCCCGGTGACAAGGCTCGCCTCCGTCTGTGCCGACTGCTTTCGCATTCCCCTGCCGACGGCCGTGTCGGATTCGACTCACGGCACGATCGAAGCCTTCCAGTTGATCACGGTTCGCCTGACCGACACCGACGGGGCAACCGGCCTCGGCTACACGTTCACGGTGGGCCAGGGCGGCACGGCCGTGCGTGCCCTGCTGCAGGACGACCTGGCCGACTGGCTGGTGGAGTGGCCAGGCGAGGAAATCGGTGAGTTGTGGCAGCGAATGTGGTGGCGGCTGCACTGGGTGGGCCGCGGGGGGGTTGCCAGTTTTGCCATGGCGGCCGTCGACATCGCGATGTGGGACCTGCAGGCCCGGCGGGCCGGACGGCCGCTGTGGAAGCATCTTCGAGAAACCGTCGACTGGTTGACCCCGGCCGATTCTCCACCGGTCGTCACGCCCTATGCCGGTGGCATCGATCTCGAGGATCCCGTCGACGTGCTGTTGGAGCGGACACAGGAGCGAATCGCGTCGGGATTTCGAGCGATCAAGATGAAGGTCGGTCGACCGCAACTGGCCGAGGATGTCGCGCGGGTGACGGCGATGCGCGAGACGGTTGGCCCGGAGATCCCGCTGATGGTCGATGCCAACATGCGATGGTCAGTCGACGAGGCGATCACGGCAGCCCGGGCACTCGACGGACTCGACCTCACCTGGTTGGAAGAGCCGACGGCTCCCGAGGACTGGGACGGCCACGCCAGGATCGCCTCGGAGGGCGGATTGCCCATAGCGGCTGGAGAAAACCTGCACTCGGTGGCCGAGTTCCGCGAATTGATCACCCGCGGGGCCATATCCTACCCCGAACCCGACGTGGCGACGGTGGGAGGCATCACGCCATGGCTGGAGGTGGCGAGAATGGCCGCCGAGCGGGGACTGCCGGTGACCACCCACGGTGTTCACGACCTGCACGTGCACCTGCTGGCCGCGGTGGATCACGCCAGTTTCCTTGAGGTCCACGGCTTCGGCCTCGAGCGGTTCATCACCGACCCGCTGCTGATCACCGACGGCCGGGCCCGGATCCCCGACCGCCCCGGCCACGGGGTCGCACTGGACTGGAACCGGCTTTCCCGGCACCGCGAAATTCCGGGATCCCGTCCCACGCAGGACTGATCCTCCTCACCGGCGCTCCGCGTCCCAGGGACTTTCGCCAGCCTTGCGGAAATTGTAACGCGGTTTCAGGGGCGGCAGCGGGAAGGTCGGGCTCCACGAGCCGCGACGGTGAATTGTCTCCCGCTTCCCTGCGACATCCGGGAGCGACTTGCGATCCCTCGTCCAGCATGTCGCGCCGATGAATGATCGTTTGGCTCCGGACTTCGTCGACTTCTGTGCGGTGAAGAGTGTGAAGAGCGTTCCGTCGGAAAACTCCACGGTCTGCGGCTGCACCAGGCCGTCGCTGATCGGGACGTCGTCGCGCAGAACCAACTCCCTGGACCAGGTCTTGCCCATGTCCGAGGTAAATCGCGCGCGGACTCCAAACGGCGGAGCGAAGCGGCGCTGGTAACTGCACACGATCGTGCCGTCGGCCAGGATGGTGGGATTGGGGTGCTTGGCCTGGATCGGTGTCGGATTGACCTTCGACCAGGTCAGCCCGCCGTCTCTCGACGAAACCGAGAAAGCCCGTCCGTGCGCGGCGGTCCGCAACATCGCGAAGATCCGGCCGTCGGGCCAGACGACCGGATAGATCTCGTTGAAACCACGAGGCGACGGTGACTGGCTGCCATCGGCCATACGGATCATCTGCCATGTCCGTCCCGCATCCTTCGAGCGGACGATGAACGGGTGGTTGAGCCCGCCCAAATCACTCTTGCTGGTCCGGCCTTCGGGCCGATAACCGTGCATGAAATTCACGATCGTGTGGTCGGCCAGCAACCGCTGGCGGGGTGGCGAGTTCACGGCCAGCCGCGCGAACAGGCCGAACTGCTGGTGAGTCGGAAAGGCTTTCCACGTCGCGCCGCGATCGGTCGAGCGACGGACCCACATGCTGCCCAGGATCGCGCAGTAATTCGCTCGTGGACCCAGGTCCCACACGTAGTAGCCCTTGTCCTGCAGTGGCCTGATCTGCGATCTCGGGTGCCGCAGCCAGTAGTGCGTGCCGGTCTCAACGAGCATCCCGTCGGACATCACGCTCCGGTCATCGCGGGGACCCGGCCAGGGCTTGTCGGATACTTGCCAGGTGATGCCCCGGTCTTTCGAGACCAGCACGATCATGGTGTGCCGCGCGTGGTAGGCGTCGGTGTTCTCGCCGAAGTTCAGTCCGATGTTCGCCCACAGCCGGTCCCGTTCATCGCACCAGGTCTGGTCGTTGTTCACGACATATCGCGGACTGCAGATCACCTCGACGTCATACTTCCATGACTCGCCCGCCCTGGCGTCCACGCTGGTGGCCAACAGGACGAGTCCGGATTGCAGGGCCGTCATCAGCAGCCGGCACCGAAGGCTGCGATGGGCACCGTGCTTTGTCATGGCGTCACTTCTTCTTGAAGCGGAACCCGTTCAGGCGATTGTGCCGGCGGCCAACAGCCCCTCGATCACCTTGCCCGGCTGGCCGTCAAGCAGCGATTGATCGCGGCCGTTGCGAAGATAGACCAGTTGTTCGGGATCGATCCCGAACAGGTGCAGCAACGTGGCGTGGTAATCGTAATGGTTGACCTTGTTCTCGACCGCGCGGTGTCCAAACTCGTCGGTCGTGCCGTGCGTACCACCGCTGCGAAATCCTCCACCGGCCAACCACATGCTGAAACCGTAGGTGTTGTGATCGCGGCCCACCTGGCGAGGTCCCGCGTCGTTCTGGATCACCGGCAGGCGACCCATCTCGCCTCCCCAGTGCACCACGGTCGAATCGAGCAAGCCTCGCTGCTTCAGGTCGGTCACCAGGCCCGCCGCCGGTCGATCGACCTTCCGGCACGATGCAGGCAGCTGTGAGCGAATCGAACCATGGTGGTCCCAGTACTGGTTCTTCGTGAACAACTGGACAAAACGCACGCCCCGTTCGACCAGCCTGCGTGCGATCAGGCAACGGGTCCCAAACTCCCTGGTCGCCTCGTCGTCCAACCCGTAAAGGGTGTGCGTTGACTTGGTCTCCTTGCTGACATCCAGGGCCACGCCGGCCGCCGACTGCATTCTTGCCGCCAGCTCGAAGTTCGCGATTCTCGCCTCCAGTTCCAGGTCACCGCGTCGCCTGGCGAGGTGACGCCTGTTGAGCCGGCTCAACAGGTCCAGGTAGTTCGACTGCACCTCGCCTCGCAACCGCTCGGGAGGCTGCAGGTTGAGGATCCGGGGCTCGCGGGACCTGACAACCGTCCCCTGGTACAGCGACGGCAACCAGCCGTTGGACCAGTTCAGGACACCTTCGACCGGCAGGCCCCGGGGATCGGTCATCGCCACAAATGCCGGCAACTCGCGAGTCTGTGCTCCCAGGCCAAACGTCAGCCAACTGCCCAGGGCCGGTCGGCCGCGCAGGATCCGCCCGGTGTTCATCGCGTGGATCGACTGTCCGTGGTTATTGACGCCGGTGTGCATCGATCGCACGATCAGCACGTCATCGACAATCCCGGCCAGACCCGGCAACAGCTCCGAGATCTCGCTGCCGCATTCGCCGTGCTTCCTGAATTTCCAGGGACAGCCCAGGACCTTCGAACTGGCCTGGGCCGCGTTGTCATACTTGATCGTGCCGGGAAACTTCTGCCCGTCGAGGCGATTCAGTTCGGGCTTGGGATCCATCAGGTCCACCTGGCTGGGCCCGCCCTGCATGAACATCGAGATCATCGCCGTCGCACGAGGTACCTGTTGTGGCTGGCTGGGCAGCAGGTCAAAGGACTTTCGGGCCAGTTCGGGTTTCACCGGGGCGGCCTGCAGCTGTTCCCGGTACAAGCAGGCCGCCGCCAGAGGCGCCAGGCTCATCGCCCCCCGTGCCAGGAAGTGTCGTCGTCCCGCGTCCATCATCGTTTTGCCTGTCACCTGTCAATCCACGTAAAGAAACCGGTTCGCACTGATCAATCCCTGGCAGAGACTCGACATCGCCTGCCGGCGAGCCCCGGCAGCGTCGGGTTTCTTCGACAGCCGGGCAAAGGCCTGTTCCTGGCGGCCGAGAAACTCCAGCAGTTCCCTGACCACTTCCGGCCCGGCAGCGCTGCCATAGGCCAGCTGCCATGCACGGCGGACCTGGGCACCGGCATCCTTGCCGACCTCGGCCTGCACACGCGCGGCCAGTCGCCCGGAATACTCGACGATGAAATCGCTGTTCATCAGCATCAGCGACTGCAGCGCGACGTTCGAAAACGACCGCTGTGTGCAGTTGGGCGTCATGACCGGGACATCGAATGTCTCGAGCACGGCCAGTGGCCGGGTCCGACGAACCTGCACGTACAGGCTCCGCCGAAACTGCTGGCCCTCGAGGTCAATTTCGTTTTTCGGCTTCCGCTCGCCGTCGAGGTTCTCCTTGCCCAGCACGATCTGTCCCACGGCGTCTTCCATCACTGAAACGGCTTTGCCGAACATGGCCCCGTTGAGTGATCCGGAAACCGCCAACACCGCATCCCGGACCGCCTCGGATTCGAGCCGTCGGATCGACATTCGTCCCAGCAGGCGATTGTCGGGATCCAGCCGATCGAGTTCGGCGGTTTGCCGCGAGACCTGGCCGTAGGCTGCCGAGTCGAGGATCAGCCGGTGCAGACGCTTGATCTGCCAACCGCTGCCAACGAATTCGTCAGCCAGCCAGTCCAGCAGTCGCGGGTGGGTAGGTCGCTCGCCCAGTTGGCCGAAGTCGCCCGGCGACCGGACCAGTCCCTGCCCGAAATGGTGCATCCAGATCCGGTTGACGATCACCCGTGCCACCAGCGGGTGCCGTCCACCGACCAGGTGCCGGGCATACGTCAGCCGCCGCCCGGTTGTCGGGAGTGCCGGATCGTTGTCGGGCAGATCAACCGGGGCGCGGGCTGCCAGGATCGACAACTCGGCCGGGCCGACCTGGGCCCGGGGTTGCTGGTGATCGCCGCGGAAAAAGATCCGGGTCATGGGGATCTTCTTGGCATTGGCGATCTCGGTCAGTGCCCGCACGAATCCCTCGGTCGGGATCCGGTCGCGGATCTCCTGGGCCTGGGCCTGGATTTTCTTCAGGTCATCAGAGGCCTTCTCGGTTCGCAGCCTGATCGCGGTTTCCCTGTCCGCCTTCAATTCGGCCGCGGCCGCGGGATTGAACTTCGCCAGATTGGCCAGGGTCACCGTCACCCCGGGGAACCGGCCGAGCAGGGTTTTCTGTGCCGGCGTTCGCTTGGCCGCATTGACGGCCAGCGCCGCAGAAACCGCCGGTCGCTGCGAGGCCTCGATGGCAGCCAACCGGGCTTGCCGGGTTTCTGCAACGAAACGGGTTTCCTTCTGCTTTCGCCCGCTGTCGAGCTTGCGAGCCCGATCCTCGCGGCGGCGATCATAAAGGTACAACGCTCCGGCACTGACCTTGGCGACACTGGGATACTCTTTCAGCAACGCCTGTTGAGCAGCCGTTCGCTTGCCGGAGGCGGCCCGATAGGCAGTCCGCAGCGCGTCTCTCAGGTCGGCGGGCACCAGCAGCAGTTCTTCCTCGAGAGTCCGGGTGATGTAAAACTCGGTCTTGGCCTTGTGTCGCTGGTCCACCTTGGCGGCCTCGGCCTCGATCCTGCGTTCCACCTCCCGGTCCGCATCGGTGTAGAGCGAAATCTTCCGCTGTCTGGGAGTCTGCCAGTTCTTCGGATCCAGCGCCGGTTCAAAAATTGCCCGCAGCCGGTAGTAGTCGTCCAGGGTGATCGGGTCATAGCGATGGTCGTGGCACCGGGCACAACCGATCGTCAGGCCCAGCACCGAGGTAGAGACGATCCGGATCGTATCGGCGACGACCTCGTTGCGGGCGACGGCCGCAACGGCACCCCCGGATCCCGTTCCGTCGGGAGCCATTCTCAGGAATCCCGTCGCCGTCAGGTTCTCGATCTGGCGAGGGTCGAGGACTTTTCCGGGTACGGGAACCAACTCGTCTCCTGCGATTTGCATCACCAGGAACTTGTCGAAGGTCCTGTCGTCGTTGAAACTGCGAACGACGAAGTCCCGGTAGCGAAACGCCGAGGGCCGGACCCGGTCGTCGGCGGTGTAGCCTTCCGAATCGGCGTAACCGGCGGCATCCAGCCAGTGTCGGCCCCAGCGTTCTCCGTAATGCGGCGAGGCCAGCAGGCGGGTGATCAACCGTTGCCAGGCTTGCGGTTGTCGATCGTTGACGAAGGCCGTCACCTCGGCGGGCGTCGGCGGCAGGCCCAACAGGTCAAAGGTCACACGACGAATCATCGTCCGACGATCGGCGGGACCTGATAATGCCAGCCCGTGCTGTTCGAGTCGTTTCAGCAGGAATGCATCGATAGGCGATTTCACCAGTTCCGCGTGACGGACTGCGGGCACCGGCGGCCGAACGACCGGCTGGAAAGACCAGAAACTGCGTTCTTCTTCGGTCAGAAAGTGCTTTCCAATCGATTCGGGTTCGGTGCGAGCTGTCGGTGCTCCGGCGCTGATCCAGGTCCGGATCCGTTCGATCTCCCCGGCCGAAAGCCGCTTCTCTCCGGGTGGCATTTCGCCGGCAACGATCCGGCCGAACAGGTAGGACTGGCTGGGATGGCCTGGGGCGATCGCGGCGCCGGATTCCCCTCCCTTGACCATCAGCCGTCGCAACCTCAGGTCGAGTTGGCCTTTCCGGATTTCCCCCTCGCCGTGGCAGAGAAAACAGTGGACCTTGAGGATCGGGCGGATGTGTTTTTCGAACGTCACCGGTTCCGCAGCAGTTAGCGGCGCAGCACCGATCACCGCCAGGATCAACCCCCGGCACGCCGCGCCGAAAATCCGTCTGTTTTCAACCATGTTCGTACCGAGTCTCCACGCCCGAAAAGGGTCACGCCGACTGACAGTTCATTTTCGTTTTCACCTCGTGCGACATCAATAGTGACACCACGACCGGATCGCTTGATTGTCATCGCTGATCGACTCATCCTGACCGCAGCTCTCCCCCCGGAAACCGACAGGCCATGGCCCACGATATCCGTCTTCGCATCGGCGACCTGGAATTCGACGCCGAGCTCAACGACTCAGAAACCGCGCGGGCCATCCACGATGTTCTGCCGATCACCGGCGAGGGCAGTCGTTGGGGCGAGGAGTTCTACTTCGGGATCGACGTCCACCAGGGTCCAGCCGACGATGCCCGCGCCGAGATGGCTGTCGGCGAGTTGGCGTACTGGCCTCCCGGCAACGTCTTCTGCATTTTCTTCGGACCCACGCCGGCATCCCTGGGCAGCGAGCCCCGCGCGGCCAGCCCGGTCAACCCGGTCGGTCACATCACCGGGGATTGCTCGCAACTGACCGACGTGCCCGGCAGCCCCTCGATCGTCATCGAAGCGACCTAGCCCACGTGAGGCCAGCCATCGGGCACCCGCCAGCGGACCAGTTCGCCGGTGTCGGCCCCGTTGTGATGTGGTGGCGGCGCCCCGCGGCCGGGATCAACCGGACCGTCACCGGGATTGTCGATCCGATGCGTGTAGTAACCGGTCAGGATCGTACCGTCGTGCAGCTGCACACTGCGAGGATGCCCACAATAACCCGACCAGCTGTGCCAGGAGAGGATGATTGGTTGGTCGAGGGCCCAGGTCTTGCCGTTGTCGCGGCTGCCGACAGCCTGCGTGCCGTAGGGGAACTGGCGATGGCCGTACAACAGCAGCATCCGGCCATCGGCCAGACTCAGCGGGTAGGCCCCGGCCGCCTGCAGGACACCCAGCCCGGTGGGAATCGGGTCGGTCCAGGTCCGGCCCCCGTCGTCGGAATGGAACTGGAAGGCCGCGTCACCGGCTTCGGAGCCCAGCGGGGCGTTCCGGCCACCGGGAACCAGGTCGGCAAACCCCTTGACGCGACGGATCTGCGCGGCACTCGAGCGGGTGATCCCGACGATCCGCTTGAGCTCGGGAAGATACTCGTAACTGATCTCGTCGGAATCGGTTCGCGTGGGGACCTGTGTCGGATCCCCCCAGGTCTTACCGCCGTCGGTGGAACGAAGCAGGTAGGCATTCCACTTGTAGTGTCCGGCGACCCGGTACAGGTGAACGCCCAGGGTGCCGTCGTCGAGTTCGATCGGCCCGTGGCATTCTCCCAGGCCCAGTCGGCCGGTACCCGGCACGATGTTCTTGGGGAATTCCCAGGTCGACCAGCTCTTGCCGCGGTCGGTCGATCGGCTGATTCCTCCGGTATGGCCCAGGATGAGCGTTCCATTCTTCAGTGACCGGAAACCACCGCTTCGGCCGGGCATCTCGAGCACGACCGGTGTCCCGAATGTCCTGGCGTTGTCCCGGGAGTACTGGATCGTGCAACGCGATTGCTTGTGGACGGGTGGTTCGACAAAACCGGCGGCGATGATCGTGCCGTCGTCGAGTTGGGCCGCCTGGGGCTTGCCTGCCATCTCCAGCTTGACCCGCACAGCCGGTTGCTGCCGCACCGCCCAGACCTCGTGCATGTCGACACTGTCGAACCCGTTCCGCAAGCCCTTGGGCTTGGGGTAGGCGACCGCCTTTTTCTTGTCACCGGCCATGCCGGCGGCGTTGATCGGCCGGGGAGCGGCGGCGGCCGATTCGGTTTCGGCTGCGGTCCCGATTGCCGTGGCCGCGGCAGTCCCCAGCGCGACCCTGTTGAACTCTCGTCTCTGCATGGCTTGTTCTCTCCACTGGTGCTCTAGCGCCCGATGACATAGCCGTTGGGATCCACCTCCTCGCGAAGAATCCGCAACTCCTCTTCACCGGGCGGGTCGGTTTCGGTCAATCCGTCGGCCACGGCCAACTCGAACCCCGTGTTTTCGTGGACCTGGTCGAGTGTCACGCCGGGGTGCAGGCTGAGAACCTGCATCCGCTTGGTCTCGTCGTGGTAACCCATCACGGCCAGGTCGGTGATCACGCGGTAGGGACCGGTTCCCGGCAGCAACCCGGCTTCCTCGCGGGCACCGGGCCCGTCGAGAAAACCCGGGGTGGTCAGGAAATCGACCTTTTCGACGAACCGTCGCGAATCGTGGACGGTAACAACCAGGGTCCGCCAGCAGAGGCTGGCCAGGTCGTTGGCCCCCCCGCTGCCGGGAAAGCGGACCTTCGGCCGGGCATAATCATCGCCGATCATGCTCGAGTTGAGGTTGCCGTAGGCGTCGATCTGGGCACCCCCCAGGAACGTGTAGTCCATCATTCCCCGCTGGCAGGTCTCCATGATCTCGCACATGCTCGTGGCCATCAGTCCTCGATAAAAAGTCCGCGAGTCACCGACACTGATCGGCATCGTCGGCAGTTGCGGCGCCACCCCCCCGGCCTCGAAGCAGACCATCAGGTTCGGCGCCGTGGTCCGTTGCGCCTGCATCGCCGCGGCACAGGGAACACCGGTTCCCACCGCGGCCGTCCGCCCGTCTTCCAGGAGACGGGCAGCGCAGATGACCATGAACTCCATCGGGTTGTACATGTGCTGGTCGCCGTTGGTGGTGATCATTCGTCCTCGAGAAACTCGAGCCGCCTCAGTTCCGGCATCCGCTCGCGACCGCCGGACCGTTCGAGATACTCCTCGAAGCTGGAGACGCCGTAGATATGGTGGTCGAGAAACCGGCGGTACTCGTCGAGATCGCGTTCCGCGTTCAACCACTGTTGCAGGTGTTCTTCATCGGAATAGTACTCGTAGGGCATGTTGCCCGGGTAACTGCCGCCGGGAACCTCGCAGACCGCGTCAACGCAGTAGAAGGGGATGGCGGTCCGGGTCGGATTGCTGCGAATCTCGTCGTTGTCGATCAACCGTTCGCAGGTGATGATCAGTTTCCTGGCGGCACGGGCGACGTCGAGGTCGGCCACCGCAATTCCCTCGATCCGGCAGTTCCCGCTGGGATCGGATTCATGAACGTGGATCACCGCGACGTCGGGATACAGCGCGGGGACTGCGACCAGCGGTTCGCCGGTGAAGGGGCAGCTGATTTTCCTGGCCGCGCTGTGCCGCATCGTGTCGGTGCCCAGCGCCGTGTGGCCGGGCAGAAACGGGACACCCATCGCAGCGGCACGAAATCGAAGTGCCAGCGTGTAGTTGGTCCACTCGGTGAAGACCACTTCGCCGGATTCCATCACCCGCCGCGCCTGCGCCGAGAGGCCACGAGCTTCCAGTCCGATGACGTAGGCGATGTCGACCCGGGAGATCGTCTGGCCCCGGCCCATCTGGTTTCCGGCACACAGCACCTGGAAGTCGTGGGTGGCCGTGTGACCGGACAGGCCCAGATCCTGTTTTTCCTGTCGAAGAATCTCGTGCAACACCGAGGTCGGAATCCGGTCACCACCGAATCCGCCGACCGCAACGTAGTCGCCATCATCGACCAGTTTCCCGACCGCCTCGGCAACCGTCATCACCTTGTCGGTCATCGCCCGCGACTTCTGCTGGAACCAGGCGCGGGCGGCCGTCGTTGACGGATCGGAAAATATCTGGCCGGAGCCTTGTTCGTGCGTGTCCATCCGGACGGGTCCACTGCGATCTCGGCGGTCACAGAGCGTATCATCAGTGACGGCGAGATTCCCAGCCCACCGACGAACCCGTGCGACCTGTTTCCGGAGAACAGGATTCGCTTGAACCGGGGAAACCGGTTCGCAGGTCCTAGCGGCGGTACTTCGGAGGCTTGGGCACCGGCCGCGGATCGTTCTTGATCCGCTCGAGCAGGTGCTTGACCGCGGCGTCCAGCTGCGCGTCGTTGCCCTGGTAGGTGGCATGCGGCAGGTTGTCGACGACGATGTCCGGATCGACCCCGTGCCCCTCGATCAGCCACTTGCGTTCGGGTCCATAGACACCGGTTTGTGCGGCCGAGGCGAACCCGCGGTCAACCAGCCGGTTGTTGATGCTCAGCCAGATCTCGCCTCCCCACGTCCGGGTCCCAATGGCCTTGCCCAGCCCGAGTCGCCGAAAGCCCTCGGTAAAGGCCTCGCCGTCGGATGCCGTCTTCTCGTTGCACAGCACCACCAGGTGACCACGAAAGGCGTATTGCATGTTCCAGTAGGGCTTGCCGACGCGGGGTTTCCAGTAGAACCAGGCCTTGCGGAGCAGTTTCTCAAGGATCCAGCTGTCGATGTTTCCTCCACGATTGTGGCGAACATCGATGATCAGTCCCTGCCGGTGAAAGACCGGGTAGTAGTGACGGGCCCATTCGGCCATGTTCGCCTTCCCCATGGCCCGCAGGTGCAGGTAGCCCAGGCGTCCCTTGCCCGATTTTTCGACGGCCAGTCGGCGGGTGTATTCCCATTGGTCATAGCGAAGATCGGCAGCGCGGCTGGACGAAATTGGTGTCACCACCACCTGCCGGGATGTCTTGGCGCCGGGATCCAGGACCGACAACAGGACCTTGCGGCCGGACTGGTTACGTAACAGCGAATTGATGTGGTTGACCGACAGGGTCGAGACGCCGTTGATCGACTCGATGACCGCGCCGGCTTCGATCTCGACCCCCGGCAACGACAGTGGTGAACGGCGGCTGGGGAGATCCGGATCGGACTGGTAGACGTGATCAACCACGTAGCCCTGCTTCGCAGCATCGCGATGCAGCAAGCCGCCCAGTTGTCCCAGCGTGACCGCCGGGCTGCCGTCGCGATGGTCACCACCCCGCACGTAGATGTGCAGTGCCTGCAGTTCACCGACCATCTGTTCGATCAGGTCATTCAATTCCGCCCGATCGGTCACGCGATCCACCAGTGGGAGATGTCGTGCCAGGACTTCCTTCCAGTCGACCCCGTGCAGACCGGGGTCATAGAAGTAGTCGCGTTCCAATCGCCAGGCATCGACGAACATCTGTCGCCATTCGCTGGTAGGATCGACGGCGAATCGCCAACCGCCGAGGTCGATCCTGGACCTGGTCAGTGATTTCGGCGGTGTTCCGGACGCATCGAAGACATGCAGGTCGTCGCTCTTGTGGACCAGGATCTTCGTACCGTTGCCCGAGACGCGGTAGGAGGTGATGTCGGAGACGACCGTCGTTACCTTCTGGTCATGGGTACGGCGGATGGCCTTGAGCGTTCGTGTTCGTTTCTTCGTCGTGGCACGTGACACGAAATACAGGTGTTTTTCGGTCGCAGCCAACGCCGAGTAATTGCCGGGGTCGATCGGGACCAGCGAGATGCGTGACTGGATGGCGTCGACGTCGATCGTGACCTCGACTTTCTTGGCGGCCGCCTGTTTCTGAGCGGACGTCTTGCTGGAAGAAGAGTTCTTCTTGCTGGTTTTTCCCCCCTTCTTCTTTCCGGACTTGGTGTCGGTCTCGTCGCCGGGCCGAAACGGCGAGCGTTGTTTCTTGCGGAGCGAGAGTTCAAAGACCTGCGTCGTGCGATCGAAGAAAGGCTCCGGCTGCCGGGCACCCCAGGGACTGCTGACCAGCGACTCGAGATGGCGATCGGAGAGGAAGTACAGGAAGCGGCCGTCGGGACTCCAGGTCGGCGAATAGCTGTCGTAGCGATCCGAGGTCACCGGCGTGTGCGTTTTCCGTTCGACGTTGTAGACGTGAATCCGATCGTTGCTGTTCTCGTCGGCGACGACGTAGGCCAGCCAGCGGCTATCGGGCGCCCAGGACAGGTCCGAAAAATTGTAGTTCTCGGATCGACCGATTCGTCGGGACTTGCCGCTGGCGATTTCCAGCAGCCACAACTCGTAGTTCTTGTCGCGGTAGGCGACCCACCGCCCATCGGGGGACCGCACCGGGAAGTAGCGGAAGACCTTGCCATCCCTGGAGAGTTGCCGGGGCTTGGCGAGCCCATCGGCTGGCACCTGGTAGAACTCGAACTCGCCGGTGGCATCCGAGAGTGCCAGCAGCGACTTGCCGTCCGGGGCAAAGCGGGCCCCGCGAAAACGGATTCCCGGGCCGTGCGTGATGTGGATTCGGCGGCCCGACTTTGTCGGCACCACAAAGACGTTGCCCCGGCTGGTGATCGCCACGCGATCGCCGTTGGTCGAGAGATCCAGGGCGGTCAGGAACTTCAGCGGCTTTTCGATCCACTTCTCCCGGGTCTGCTCGAAATCCGATGGCAGCGTGATCGGAATCCGTCGGTCGGTTCGCTGGCCGATGTCGTGGACGTGAAGATCGGCTCCCAGCTGGTAGACGATGCGGCCGTTGGAAAGTGCGGGGCTGAGAACATCGAATCCACTATGCCGGGTCAGCTGGGTGAGGTTGCCTCCGTCGGGATCCATGCCCCAGAGGTTCATCGTGCCATCGCGATCCGAGGAAAAGTAGACCCGATCCTTCCAGACCATGGGGTCGCGGCTGGTGCCGGCGTAATCACCGGTCAAGGAAACCGCTTCCTTGTCGCCGTCAGCGAACCGCCAGATATTCTCGGCGGTCCCGCCCTGGTACCGCTTGGTGCTGCTGCCCTGCTTGGCCAGGCGTGTGAAGAACAGGGTGCGACCATCGGGTGTCCAATCGCCCTGGCTGGCCTGGTGCAGTGGCACCGGCCGGGTGGCCAGCGAGCCGGGATCGACCAGGACCAGTTGCGTGTTCGGGAGCGTGGAATAGTGCCGCGTGGAATAGACGACTCGACCGTCGGGCGTCCAGCCGACCACCCGGGATGATTCTCCGTCGTAGGTCAGCCGTTTCGGCCGGCCGCCGGCCAACGGCATCACGTAGACCTCCCGGGGACCCTCGTAGCCGGCTGAAAAGGCGATCTGTTGCCCGTCGGATGAGAAGCGGGCACGGGTTTCCTGCTCCAGGTGTGTCGTCAGCCGCACGGCGCGGCCACCGGCCAATGCCACGGTCCACAGGTCACCCTCGGCGGTGAAGGCAACCACCCGATCGTGAATCGCGGGATAGCGAAAGTAACCTCTCGTCCCGGCCGCTTCCACGCTTGCGGTGGTTGCGATCAACAAGCCAAGCAGTCCGGTACACCAGCCGGTCAGGCGATTCGTCATTGTCTCTCTCCGGTTCGGATCACTCGTCGCTGTCAGGATCTAGCCCAGCCATTGCCGGGCAATGCTCACACCGGCAACACCGACCAGGAGGTTGGCCGCGGCCACCCAGGTCGGCTTGCGAGCGTTTCGCATCGCCGTGCGGTTGTCAACATCGTCGTTTCGCGGCGGCGTGCCGGCCTGCAACTTCTTGATGGTGGCGGCGATGTCAAGCAGGCCAAGCACGACAATCACGATGATCAGCGACCGGATCGACCACTCGCTGTTGTCGATCGCCAGGCAGGTCCAGCCTCCCAGCACGGCGGCCAACAGGCCAAACACCAGCGAGAGCACGTTCCAGGTCGTGTTCACCTCGTAGGATCCCTGCCGAAATGTCCCGTCCGCCCCCACCTGTCGATAGACGATCGCGAAGGCGATCATCACGAACCCGACCATCACCATGTAGGCGGCGGCGACAGCCGCTACCGGTTCCCACGCCATCGCCTGGTCCGTCCTTCCTGCCTGGTGGCAATCGCACGGTGGCCGACTATGTCGACAACTTGTCGCGGACCCGTGTCAGCAGTTTCTTGGTGGCGTGGACACCTGCGACCTCCGACAACCGCCCCCCCTCGAATTCGATGCCCACGAAATCGTGGTAACCGGCATCGACGACGATCTTCATCATCTTCAGGAAGTCGGTCTTGGTTTCGTTGCCGTTCTTGTCGAAATCGTGCGACTTGGCACTGACCGACTTGGCGAAGGGCATCAATTCGCGGACCCCCTTGTACCGGTCATAGTTGCGGAAGTTGCCGAAGTCGGGCAGCGTGCCGCAGTTCTTCAGGCCGACGCGCTTCATCACCGCCGAGAGCCACTGGCCGTTGGAGGACAGCCCCCCGTGGTTCTCGACGATCACGTTCATCTTGACCGTGGCCGCGAACTCGCTGAGCATCCTCAACCCGTCGGCAGCCAGTTTCAACTGCTCGTCATAGCTCCCCTTCGATCGGGCATTGACCCGGATCGAGTGACAACCAAGCGCCTTGGCCGCGGTGACCCATTTCTTGTGCCGGTTGACCGAGTCCTTTCGCTTGGCGGCGGTCGGGTCGCCGAGGTTCCCCTCGCCGTCGATCAGGATCACCGTCGCGCCGACACCGACGGCATCGGCCCGTTTCCGCATCCCGGAGATGTAGGCCGCATCGGTCGCCTTCTTGAAGAACGGCCGGTTCCAGTACTCGACCGCATCGATGTTGAATTCCTTGCGGGTGAACGTGGTGAAGTCGATGTTCTTGAGCTTGCCCTGGGCGATCGTACGATGCAGCGAGTACTGCGTCAGCGAGATCTTGTAGAGTGGCTTGGGCTTTTTCTTGTCGGCGGCCAGGCCCAGCGGGGCCAGGCCGACCAGGCCGGCGGCGGCAAGCGTGGAAGACTCCAGGAAACTCCGACGGTCGATGGCTTGCGTCACGTTGCTCTCCTCCGCGGTGGTCAGGTCACACGAAACCGTCATTCTAGTAGCCACAACACGACCCTGTCACGCCGCCGCGATGTCGGCTGCGGGTCTCTCATCCCACCGGGAGAGCACTAGCCGGCCTGCTTGTGCGGCCTGCGGTGAAAAACGTGCAGCAACTGCCGCGCGCGGCTGGCGGCCACGTAGGACTCCGGCGAGGGCGGCCGGAAACCCGTCAGCAGAACACAATCGGCCTCCAGCCCCTTGAAGCGGTAGACGGTCACGTAACGCACCGCCCGTGGATCGCTTGTCTCGAGACCGTTGGCAACCCGGATGCCGTCGAGGTCGGTCTGTTCGGCGAACACCGAGTTCTCGAAACGATAGCGGCCGACGATCACGATCCGGTCGGGTGCCAGGCCCTGCTCGTCGATCAACTCGTGCAACACCCGTCCCACCGCCTCGCGTTCCTCGACCTCGTCGGCGACCTCGAGCTCCACCGGCGGCAGACCGTCGGACCGATCCGCCAGTGTCCCTGCTTCGATCCCCGCCAGGTCGTGTACGAATTCGGCAATCGCCGGCGCGTTGCGGCAGTTGACATCAAGCACCAACACCGGCTCGGTCATCGGCAACGCATTCTCGTGGCCAAAGATGTTTTGTCGTGGATCGTGGAAGAGATAGAACCGGGAAACGCTTGAGTCGACCAGCAATTCCTCGAGTGGAATCCACCAGTGTTCACAGAAATCCTGGGCCTCGTCGACCAGGACCGCGTCATAGCGCTGGCCGTAACCGGCCAGTGCATCCTGCAGCATTTCCGGAGCCGTCACGTTCCAGAAATCCGATTCATTCTCACGTGGGACCCGAAACTCCCCGCCCACTTTCTTGACGACGTGTTCGCACAGCCCGTGGAAGTGGAACACGTCAATCTCGGCTCCCCGTTCCCGGGCCTCCCGCCGCAGCCACTCGGCCAGCAGGATGTTGTAACAGACCAGTAACACGCGGCTGCCCGCCGCCTCGAGCCGGACAGCCTTCTCCAACGCCAGTACCGTTTTGCCCGAACCGGCACAGCCCTCGACCAGCAGCCGGTGGTTGCGTCGCATCGACTCCATGACGGCAACCTGGCCGACGGTCAGGCGATTGAGTGTCTGTTGCTGCTCGGTGAAGCGAGCCGTCAGTGTTCGCACGACCTGGAACTCCGGCAGCAGCCGCTCGACGGCACGATCGAACAGCGCCCGTTCCATTCGCTCGCCGGGTGGATAAAAACGCCCGAGAACCTGGACGAGACGATCTTCGATCTGTTCGAGATCCTGCCGCAGGATGACCAGGTCCGGGCTGACGTGAGGAGGAAACGTGCCGATCAATCGGTCGCAATCGGTCAGCGCCGCGGCATAACCAAACGGAAGTCCGCTGCGATTCCAGCCGGCGACATCCCGACAGAGCAGGCCGTTGAGGGTGTGTACGCTTCGCTGGGCCTGGAGGAACGGGTCCTTGTTGATCGGTCGACCCCGTCGTTCCCAGCGTTGCCGGGTGGCATTGTAGACCACCGGTCCCGACTTGGCCTCGATTGCCAGCAGGCCATGGGTGGGATGCAGCAGTAGAAAATCACACTCACCCTGCTGCAGCCGGCGGCCGGTGTCGTCGAGCCAGGCCAGCGAATGGATGACGGTCCAGTCATCAGCCAGGGATTCCTCCAGCGCGGTGAACAACGCCCGCTCGGCACCGCTGGGTGTTCCGGGGGGACAGGCTGGTGGGATCATCCGGGCCATGGCGACGGAATCCTACCCGGGTCGGTGAATCGTGACCACCGGGATTGTCATTGATTCGGCCGCGATCGCGACACGCTGGCACCGACGCCGAAATGTCTCTGCCAGTAGTGCTTGCCGCCGGCCTCGCCGATTTGATAGCCTGAAGACGGTCGGACGTTTTCCGGAGATTTTTATGCTCTCACTGGGCAGCTATCGAGTTCGCGACTGCCAAGGTGTCAGTCGTCGCTCGTTCCTGAAGGCGTCAGCAGCATTGCCATTTGCTGCCGGGCTGGCGGGCGTCGATCCCCGGGTCCTGGCGGCCGAGGCTCCCAAGGCCAAATCGGTGATGCTGGTCTGGCTGATCGGTGGTCCCAGCCACCTGGACCTGTTTGATCCCAAGCCCAGGGCACCGGACCTGTACCGCGGTCCCTTCTCGGCAATCGCTACCCGCACGCCGGGCCTGCAGGTCACCGAGCTGTTGCCGCGGCTGGCCAATTCCAGTCACAGGTTCTCGGTGGTCCGCAGCAACATCAACTACCACGGTGGTCATCGTGAAGCCGGCTCGATCGGGATGACCGGATACTTGGCCCCCGACGGTGGCGAAGGTGGCCAGGGCAGCCCGGCCAGCTACCAGCCTCACTTCGGATCGATCCTCGCCCGGCACCGGTCGCGAAACCGTCTCAAGGCCGACTCGATCGACCTGCCCGGATTCGTTTCCCTGGCGCGAGGGCCCATCGGAGACGGGGTTGGCCCGAACTTCGGCTATGGAGGCGGCACCTGGGGCAAGGGTCACGATCCGTTCATGTTCAGCTGCTCAGAAAACGGCAAGGTCTCGATCCCCGAACTGAAGTTGCTTGACGGGCTGACCCAGGATCGCCTGGCCAACCGCCGCGAGGTACTCTCGAAACTCGATGCGCTTCGCCGCCGTGCCGACCAGACCGACTTTACCAAGTGGGATGCTGTTTACCGCCGGGCCTTCAACCTGATTTCCTCGATCGACGCCAACCGCGTCTTCGACCTGACCAAGGAAAACGACAGGACCCGCGACGCATATGGCCACACGTCCTTCGGGCAAAGCGCACTGCTGGGACGGCGGCTGGTCGAAGCCGGTGTTCCCTTTGTCCAGGTGAACTGGAGCCAGTTCGTCGAGGTGCTCTTCCCGAACCGGGACTACGGCTGGGACACGCACTCGGACAACTTCGGGCTGATGGCCGACTGGCACGGCCCACTGCTTGACCGCACGCTCAGCGTGCTGCTGGAGGACCTGGACCAGCGAGGCCTGCTGGAAACGACGCTGGTCTGCTGCATGGGCGAGTTCGGCCGCACGCCGCGAATCAACAGCATCGGTTCACGGGACCACTGGCACCAGTGCTATTTCTCGGTCTGGGCCGGAGGTGGCATCGAGCCGGGACGCGTGATCGGCCAAAGCGACAAGAACGGCGAGCTCCCGGCCACCGACCCGGTCACTCCGGCGATGGTGGGATCGACGATGCTCGAACTGGCCGGAGTCACCTCGGCAACGCGGGTCCAGTTGCAGGTACTGCAGGATGGCGCCCGCGTGATCGACGGTCTCGTGTAACCGGTGGTACCTCGGATGACTCGTGGTCAGATATTGCTGTTGAGTTGCCTGTCGCTGGTCGGACCGGCCAGGCAATTCGCCACGGCCGCCGAACCGCAGCGGTTGACCCGGGACGGCCAACTGAAGTTCTCGCCGGTCTTCATCGACCAGGGCCGACGGGTTGTCTATTCGGCCCACAACCAGCCACAACGCGTTTCGATCATCCGGCTCGATCTCGCCAGCGGCAAGAACACGGTGCATTACCCCGCGGGTTCCGACTCGCAGTTCGACATCGCCTTTTCGGCCGATCGCAAGATCGAGTGTTTTGCCCGCTCGGGAGGAATTCGACAACTCTCGCTGGTGATCCGGCACACCGCGACCAAGCAGGAGTACCTGTTTCATCCTCCAGGGGCGTTGCGGAGCACGGTCAGGACGCCCCGCTTCACGCCCGACGGCAAGCGGATCGTGTTGACGCTGAATGCACCCGGCGGTCAACAGATCGTCTCGCTCGATCTCCAGGGCAAGGATCTCCGCAAGCTGACCGCATCGAACGGCATCAACGGCTGGCCGGCAATTTCTCCTGACGGACAGACGATCGTCTTCAGTTCCAGCCGCAAGGGGCCGCTGGACCTGTGGCTGATGGACGCCGACGGAAGCAACCAGAGACCCTTCGCAGGGTCGCCCCGCCGCGACCTCTACCCCGCCTGGTCACCCGATGGCAAGCGGATCGCGTTCACCAGCGCACGAGACGGCAACCAGGAGATTTACGTGATCGACCGCGACGGCACCAATCTCCGCCGCCTGACGCACCACAAGGAACGCGACATGTTCCCCGTCTGGCATCCTGACGGGCGCCGGCTGTTGACGATTGCCGAACGTGGCGGCCGGTTCGATTTCTACCTGTGGGATGTCAAAGCAACACTGGCGGCCACCCGCTGACACGACGGGTCGGATCACGCCGGACGACCGAGCCCGCGATGGTCACAGGCTGGGAACGGTCGCAGCGACTGCGTAGGATGGTCGCTTTCCCAGACCGCTTCCTGACTTTCTCAACGGACGTTTCATGAAAATCGTTGTCTGCGACATGCTGGGTTTTGAAGACGAACACGTTGCCTGGATCCGCGAAGCGGCCGAAGGCGACACGCTGGTATTCCCCAACGACGATGCCGAGCTGGTCGCGGAGCTGGCCGACGCCGAGGTCTTCTTCGGGTACCACTCGCCGGAAGTCTTTGCCGGTGCCGACAACCTGAAGTGGATCCAGACCACCTCCGCCGGACTCGACATGATGCTCACACCCGAGGTCGTGGCGATGGGATTGCAGGTGACCAACGCCAGCGGACTGCATGCCCCTCCGGTCGTCGAAACCGCCTGGGCGTTGACGCTGGCCGTGTCGCGATGCCTGAGACACCATGGCCATTGCCAGGACAGGCACGAGTGGGACCAGTTCGTCCCCTGGGACCTCAACGGACGCACCGCCGGGGTGATCGGGCTGGGAGGAATCGGCCGCCGGTACGCGAAGATCGCCGCCGCCTTCGGAATGCGGGTGATCGCCGTCGATCTGCACTCGCCACCGAAACCCGACGAGGTGGAAGAACTCTGGGGACTCGACCGGCTCAACGACCTGTGTGCCGAGGCCGACGTCGTGATGATCGCCTGCCCGGCAACCCAGGAAACACAGGGTTTGATCGGTGCCGAGCAACTGGCACTGATGAAATCGACGGCCATCCTGGTCAACATCGCCCGTGGCGGAATCGTCGATGAACCCGCGTTGATCGAGTGTCTCAACGAGGGCCGGATCGTCGGCGCGGGGCTTGACGTGACAAAAATCGAACCGCTTCCGGCGGACGACCCCCTCTGGGACACGCCCCGACTGGTCATCACACCCCACATCGCCGGTTGGTCCAACGATCGATCACGCAACATCGCCAAGTTCTTCTGCGAGAACCTGGGCCGCTACAAGGCGGGCGAACCGCTCCAGAACCTGGTCGACCAGGAACGCGGATACCCGGTGCCGGGAGCCTGATCGGCCCGTCGACAGGAGACAGACGTGACCATCCGACGCGTGGCCTGCAGCCTCGGCCTGCTGGGTTTCCTCGGTTGGCTGCAACCGCTTTGGGCTGGAGAACGAATCGATCCGGAGAAATTCCGGGGCCGCATCACGACGAGCCAGGGAGCCAAGGTCACCTACTACCGTACTCATCCATTCAATGCCTCTTACCCGTCGATCCGGCGGGCGGTGATCGTCGTCCATGGTCTCGGCCGAACGGCCAACGGCTATTTCCGTGCCACACTGGAATCGGCACTCGCCGACCACAAGCAGGTGGGAACGGCCATCTACGCCCCGAGGTTCCAGATCGCCGGGGACAATCCGCGAGCCGATGAACACTTCTGGTCGGGTGGCTGGAGCCAGGGCCACCGCAGTCTCGACGCGAAGAAGATCAGCTCGTTCCAGGTCATCGACGAGATTTACCAGCGGTTGTCCGACCGCCGGCGGTTTCCCGGTCTCCGGCAGATCGTCCTGGCCGGCCACTCGGCCGGCGGCCAGTTCGTCAACCGTTACGCGGCCGGGGGAAAAGCGTTGACCGACAAGCGGTTGCGGCTGAAGTTCCTCGTCATGAATCCCTCGACGTTCCTCTATCTCGACCGGCAACGTCCCGTACCCGGCCGTGCCGGCAAGTTTGCCGTTCCGGAAGGTGTCAAGGAGTTTAACCGCTACAAGTACGGTCTCGATCGGCTCAACCATTACATGAAGTCCCGCGGGACCGACGCGATCACGTCAACGATGATGGGACGCCGGGTGCATTACCTTGGTGGCACGCTCGACATGGGCACCAAGAACCTCGATCAACGGCCCGGGGCGATGGCGCAGGGCCGAAACCGTTTCGAACGCTGGAAGAACTACCGGCTTTACGTCGCCCGGTTCCCCCGCTGGCGGCGGCAGGCGGTCTTCCAGGCCGTCCCCGGCATCGGTCACTCCGGCAGCAGGATGTTCAACTCGCCGGCCGCCCGCACCGTGCTGTTTCACTGAAAGTAAGTGACACTAGGCGAGGATCTTCTGGATGACCTTGCCCTGGATATCGGTCAACCGGAACCAGCGTCCCTGGTACTTGAACGACAGCCGCTCGTGATCGACGCCCATCAGCTGCAGGATCGTCGCCTGCAGATCGTGGATGTGCACGGGATTCTCGTCGATGTTGTAGCTGAACGGGTCGGTCCGCCCGTAGGTGGTTCCTCCGCGAATACCTCCTCCGGCCAGCCACATCGAGAAGCACCGCGGGTGATGATCCCGGCCATAATTGGTCGGGGTCAGCTTGCCCTGGCAGTAGGAGGTTCGACCGAACTCGCCCCCCCAGATGACCAGCGTGTCCTCGAGTAAGCCGCGGCGTTTGAGATCCTTGACCAGCGCCGCCGTCGCCTGGTCGGTTTCACGGCACTGGTTGCGGATGGCGCCGGGCAGGTTGCCGTGCTGGTCCCAACCGGGGTGGTAGAGCTGGATGAAGCGGACACCGCGTTCGGCCAGCCGCCGGGCCAGCAGGCAATTGGCGGCATAGGTGCCGGGATTCTTCGAGTCCTTGCCGTATTCCTCGAACACGTGGGCGGGTTCCTGTCCGAAATCGGTCGCCTCGGGAATCGACTTCTGCATGCGAAAGGCAAGTTCGTACTGGGCGATCCGGGCTTCCAACAGGCTGTCACCTGAGCGGCCATCGGCCCGGTGCAGTTCCCTGAGCCGGTCGAGCATCAGCCGTCGGGCCCCGGCGTCGAGGCCATCGGGGTTCGTCAGGTACAGCACCGGGTCCTTGCCCGAACGGAAACGCACGCCCTGGTACTTCGAGGGCAGAAATCCACTGCCCCACAGTCGCGACAGCAGCGGTTGCCCGCCTTTTCCCCGGGTCACCAGGACCACGAAGGCCGGCAGGTCGGAATTCTCGGTGCCCAGGCCGTAGTCCAGCCACGCGCCCATGCTCGGTCGGCCGGGAAACTGCGATCCGGTCTGCAGGTAGGTCACCGCCGGGCCGTGGTTGATGGCCTCGGTGTGCATCGACCGGATGATGCAGATCTCGTCGGCAATCTCTGAGGTGTGCGGCAACAACTCACTGACCCGGTTGCCGCTCTCGCCGTGCGGCTTGAATTTGAAGACCGAACCGGCCAGTGGCAGGCTGGACTGGCTGCCGGTCATCGTCGTTAACCGCTGTCCCCGGCGAACGCTGTCGGGCAGTTCGGTGCCATGCAACCGGTTGAGCTCGGGCTTGTGATCGAAGAGTTCGATTTGCGACGGCCCACCGCTGTTGAACAGGTAAATCACCCGTTTGATCTTCGGCGTCACGTGCGGGTGATCGAGCACGCCGTTCCCGCGAGCCGATCCGGCAGCCGATAGCGCCACCGCTCCCAGCCCCATCCCGGCCCGTCGCAGGAACTGCTGTCGCGTCAGGCGGTCCGCCGGTTCGTTCCCGGGGCCGCGTGCGTGCTGGAATTCTGCCACGGTCGCTACCTCTTCATCAGGCATTCGTCGAAGTTCATCAGCGTGTTGGCCAGCATGCCGGCAGCAGCGATCCGCACAGCCGGAAGTGTCTTGTCGACCGGAGCCTTTCCCGTCTTCAGGAAGGCCTCGGCTCGCTTCGGATCGGCGGTGAAATAGGCCAGTTGTTCGGCGAAGGCCCGCCCCAGAATCTCGCGTTCTCGATCGCTGGGACGCCGGCTCGTCAACCGGCGGAACATCTCGGTGACCAGGGCATCGAGATTGTCACCGTGCTTCTTGAGCAGGACCTGTCCAAACACTCGTGCGGCCTCGACGAACTGTGGTCCGTTCAACAGCACGCAGGCCTGCAGCGGCGACGACGTGCGTTCCCGCTTGACGACGCACACGTCGCGTTTCGAGGCGTCCAGTGTCATCATCACCGGCGCCGGCCCGGTCCGTTTCCAGAAGGTGTACAGGCTGCGGCGGTAAAGCCCCTCGCCCTGATCGATCTTGATCGGCTTGAAGGAAACCGCCAGGTCGTAGGGCCGTGCCGGGGGGCCGGACTGCTTGTCGACAAGCAGCCCGCTGGCCCACAGCGCGTTGTCGCGAATCATCTCGGCCGGCAACTGGTAACCCGGTCCACGCGCCAGCAGCAGGTTGTCGGGGTCGCGGCGAACCAGTTCCCTGTCGGCCGTGGAATCCT
The DNA here is from genome assembly GCA_002726205.1 of Planctomycetaceae bacterium. GTDB lineage: Bacteria > Planctomycetota > Planctomycetia > Planctomycetales > Planctomycetaceae. Next base: position 58,346 of record PBSL01000062.1, read on the forward strand.
GGCGGTAGGTGGCCGAGAGCACGACCTGGCGAAGTGCCCGCTTGATGTCCCAGCCGTGCGTGACGAAATCGCGCGCCAGCCAGTCAAACAACTTCGGATGCGTGGGCGGTTGGCCCTGGCTGCCAAAGTCCTCGGGCGTGCGCACCAGTCCGCCTCCAAAGCACTGTTGCCAAAGGCGATTGACGGCCACCCGCGACGTCAGTGGATGGACGGGACTGGTCAGCCAACGGGCCAGACCGGCCCGGTTCCTGGGCGCATCCTTGGGGAACGGCAGGAACACGGCCGGCGTGTCCGGTTCGACGGGATCGGTCGGAGCATCATAGGCTCCCCGCCGCAGGACATACGTCTGCCGCTTCCGCACCGAATCCAGGTCGGTCATCACCATGATTTCCTTGAGGCCGTCGACCAGCTTGCCACGTTGATCTCGTTGCGTCCGCGCCGCCTGTCGCGCCGCAATGTAGGGCTTGTCGAAAGTCTCGAGATAGTATTCTCGCAATCCCGCCACCTGGGTGGCCGCCAGTTGTTTGACCGGGGTGGCGAGGGCTTCGCCAAGACTGTGGCCGTCGAACAACTGGGCCACCTCCAGGTCGACCAGGCGACGATCGAACACCTGGAATTCATCGACCCCGCCGTTGGTGAATCCGCGATCACGCATCCGCTGGCCGATCGTGATCGTGTCACCACCGCCACCGGTGATGTTCTTGTAGAGGTTGTCACGGACAACGGTGCAGGCGGCGGGACGACCATCGAGATAGATCTTCAGGCCGGCGGCGCGGTTGGATCCATCCCAGCTCATCACCACGTGGTGCCATCCCGCAACGGGGACCTTTCGCCGCGTCAGTACCCTCAGGGCATTGCCCGGCCAGAAGTGGATCAATGATCCGCTGAGCCGACCGTCCTCGATCATCAGCTGGTAACCCCGGCTGCCCGCGTCGGTCCAGGCGCGGGAGCGATGAAAGAGGATTGCCCGCTGCTTCTCGTCGGGCGTATTGATCCACAACGACACGCTGAACGGCTGCGAACGGCGGAAATTGCCCACCTTGGTCCCGATTCCATCGTCACCGGTCAGTCGCACACCCTTGCCGAATCGTCCGGCGATGCTGCGGTTGGCACCGCTGTTGAATTTCTCGAAATCCATGTGCAGGACCCGTCCCGGCAAAGGATTCGGGACAACCGCCGGGAACGGCCGTTTCTTCAACCACTCCCTGAATGCCGCCTCGCGTTCCCCCCCGACCTTCCTCCAGGCCGCCTCGCTTTCGGCAATCTTGCTCTCGACCCTGGCAATCGCTGCTTTCTGGCCGTCGCTGGTCAACAGCATCGTCGGCGTGGGAATCGCCGGGGTGAAATAGGAGTAGACTCCGGATTCGTCGATGTTGTTGAAGAACGCGAAGAGCTGGTAGTACTCCTTGTGAGTGATCGGATCGAACTTGTGCTCGTGGCAACGTGCACATTCCAGCGTCAGTCCCAGGAAGGCCATCGCGAAGGTGTGGTTTCGATCGGCCACGTACTCGACCCGGAACTCCTCCAGCGTGCTGCCTCCCTCGACCTTCTGGGAATGCAGGCGGTTGAACGTGGTGGCCAGCCGCATCTCGTCGGTCGGGTTGGGCAACAGGTCACCGGCCAACTGCCAGCTCAGGAAACGGTCGTAGGGCATGTTGGCGTTGAAGGAACGCACCACCCAGTCCCGCCAGGGCCACACGTAGCGTTCGCGGTCGACCTGGTAACCGTAGGAATCGGAATAGCGGGCGATGTCGAGCCAGTCGGCCGCCATCCGTTCACCGTAACCGGGCTTGGCCAGCAACCGGTCCACGACCCGCTCGAAGGCCTGCTCGGACTTGTCGGCCAGGAAGGCATCGATTTCCTTCAGTGTCGGGGGCAGCCCGGTCAGGTCAAAACTCACGCGGCGGATCAATCGTTGCCGGCTCGCTTCCCTGTTCGGTTTCAGCTGCTGCTGCTCGAGCGACGCGAGCACGAAACGGTCGATCGGGTTGCGGACCCAGCCCGCCTGACGAACCATCGGTGGTTTCACGTCGCCGACGGATTGGAAAGACCAGTGCGCGGCAAAGCGGCCGCCCTCGCGAACCCATCTCTGCAGGATGGCGATCTCCCCGGGCGTCAGTGACAACTTCGACGCCGGTGGCGGCATTTGTTCATCGGGATCCCCGCTGAGAATCCGCTGGACCAGCTTGCTCGTTTCCGGCTTGCCGTTTCCCAGCGCTGCGCGGGCGGATTTTTCCGTATCCAGCCTCAGGTCCGCCTTCCGGGCGTTCTCATCGGGTCCGTGACACTTGAAGCAGTTGTCCGAGAGAATCGGGCGAACGTCACGGACGAAATCCACCGGCCCGTCGGCCGCACGCGTGATCGCCGGGGGAAGCAGCACCAGGCAGATCGTCAGGATCAATCGCATTGTCACTTGATGCTCCGGGTCGAAGATCAACCGCCATTCTAACGAAAACCTGCAAATCGCGTTGGACTTCCCAGCGGTCTTTTCTGGAAATGAAAAGCAGTTCTGGAGAAATTCATCTTTCCGAACCGGTGTGTTTTCGTGCATCCTGTCGGACAAGTTATGGGATTCGAATGTCTGATTAGGCGGCGTGGATGATTGACCTGGTTGCCCTGGTCCTGGTTTTTTCGATCGTCGTCCTCGCTGCTGGACGAATTGGCCTGTTCTGCTCGAAGTGGCGGTTGCCGCTGATTACCGGTTTCCTGGCCGGCGGTTTCCTGGCCGGCCCCGATGTGCTGAAAATCCTCGACCGCCCGGCGGTCGAGGAACTGGGATTCATCAACCAGATTGCCCTGGCCATCATTGCCCTGGCTGCGGGCAACGAACTGGTCCTGAAAGAATACCGGTCGCAGTTTCGCAGCATCGGCTGGGTGACAACCGGGCTGGTCGTCACGACTTTCCTGCTGGGTGCGCTGACAATGTACATCCTGTCGGGATGGCTGCCGGTCATGAAGGACCTGACCCCGGCAGTCCGCGTTGCGATCGCGTTACTGGCCGGGGTCATCCTCGTGGCGCGGTCTCCCTCGTCGGCGATCGCGATCGTCAACGAGCTGCGGGCCAAAGGTCCGGTGACGGGCACCATTCTCGGTGTCACCGTGGTCATGGATGCGGTGGTAATTGCCATGTTCGCGGTGGGCTCCGAAATTGCCCACTCGATCACCACCGCCGACTTCCATTTCGGGATCGGCTTTGTCGGCCTGTTGCTGCTGAAGTTCTTTCTGTCGATCGCCTGCGGTTGTGCACTCTGGAAACTGCTCTGCGCCTACATGCGCTGGCCCCTGCATCACTACCAGAAGTTCATTCTCCTGCTGGCGACCGGGTTCGGCGTATTCCGCCTGGCCGACTGGTTCCATCACTTTTCGAGTGACAACTGGGGCCTGGCAGTTCATACCGAACCCCTGTTGATCTGCATGATCGCCGGGCTGCTGGTCACCAACTACAGTCCCCACCGCGCCGAATTTTCACGGCTACTGGAAGAAATCGGACCCCCGGTCTACCTGACGTTCTTTACCCTGACGGGAGCCTCGATCGACCTGGGAATCCTCCAGCAGACCTACCATATTGCCGCCGGGCTGTGCCTGGTCCGCCTCTGCACCGTGTTTGCCGGCAGTTACCTGGGATCGACCATCGCCGGAGATCCTCCGCAGCATCGCCGGATCCTCTGGCTGGGATTCGTGACCCAGGCGGGCATCGGGATCGGGTTGGCCCGGGAAATTGCCGTCCATTTCGATCCCTGGGGCAGTGACCTGGCCACGATCCTGATCGCCGTCATCGTGATCAACCAGATCATCGGCCCCCCGATGTTCAAGTGGGCCGTCGGCCTGGCCAACGAGGTCCGCCACCGGGCTGCCAGCCTCGACGGCACGAGCCAGCAATCGGCCTTCATTTTCGGCAGCGCCACGGGTGCCGCGATGATGCTGGCCGGTCAACTGGTCTCGCGCGGCTGGGATGTCACGCTGGCGACGCTGGACGAGTCGATCGAGGAGAGCGTCGCGCATTCCGGAGCCAAGGTGATCACGTTCCCGGAGGTTTCACGGCAATCGCTGGAAGCGCTGCAGCTGGAAACGGCCGGCGTGGTGATCGGGTTGATGGGGGACGACGACAACCTGGCGTTGTGCGAACTCAATGACCGGCACTTCGGGATCGGGAGAATAATCGCACGGTTCACGCAGCGAATCGACGAGGGCAGGAAGTGGCACGACCGCGGGGTGATCGTGATCGATCCGACAACCTCGCTGGTCAGCCTGCTCGAGCACTACGTGACGTCGCCGGTGGCCACCTCGATCCTGCTGGGAAGAGATCCCGAACAGGACGTGGTCGAGGTCGAGGTCACCGATCCTTCACTGGCCGGCGTTCCGGTCCGCGATCTCAAGATCCCGCTCGACGCGCTGATCCTCTCGATCAGCAGGGACGGCCACACGCTGGTTTCGCACGGCTACACCGAGCTGAAACTCGGTGACCTGTTGACGGTGGTCGGACCGCCGGCGGTCTTGCCCAAGACGGTCGTCTATTTCGATCGCTAGGCGGTCAACGCGGGGTCGGTTTCTTCCGGTAGTCCAGGGGTGGTTTCTGACCTTCCTGCATCAGGGTCCGGTAAGGTGTCTGCCCGACCCGCCGGCCGTGCTCGGTCCGAGCCGCCTCGAGCACCTCCCGATCGGTCATCAGGTCCCAGGCCGAAGCGGCCAGGACCCGGGCCGCCAGGTTCATGCCCTTGCGAGCGATCGACGTCCCCCCGCAGGCGACAGCCTGCCAGGAATGGCCCGGAGTGCCAGGCACCCAGCAGGCCGTGGAAAACCCGGTGGTGGGAACCGCCCAGGACACGTCGCCGACATCCGTCGACCCACGTCCAACCCCGCCATTGCGGTTGATGACGTCCCCGATCGACGCCAGCGATTGGGGCCGGGGCAGTTTCTCACGCATCCGCAACGCGAAACGGGTCTCGGCGGGCGTGTACTCCAGGTCATTCAACTCTCGCAGGTTCTTCAACGCGACCCGCGAGAGTGCGTTGTTGGGCAGGATCTGGTAGATGCCGCCCTCGAATTTCACATCGAGCCGGGTCTGTGTCGCCAGGGCACCAGCCCGCGCACACAGCACCAGTCTCTCGTAGAGTTCCCGAACGACGTCGGCCGAGGGGTGGCGGACGTAGTAGTAGGTTTCGCCGAACGCCGGAACGACATTCGGGGCTTCGCCACCGGCGGTGATCACGTGATGGATTCGTGTCAGTTCCGGCGTGTGTTCCCGCAGCAATTCGGCGGCGTGGTTGGTCAGTTGAATTGCGTCCAGGGCGCTTCGTCCCTGTTCGGGAGCACCGGCGGCGTGAGCCGCCTTGCCGTGGAAACGGAACTTGACGGCCATCCGTGCCAGCGACGACCGGTCCCCGGCGGAATTGGAACTGCCGGGGTGCCAGTGCAGGACCGCGTCGCAGTCCTTGAACAACCCGGCGCGAACCAGGAACACCTTGCCGCTGCCCCCCTCCTCGGCCGGGCACCCGTAGAAGCGAACCGTCCCTTTCAGGTGGCCGGCACGAATCTGTTCGGCAATGGCAATCGCGGCCGACATCGAGGCGGCTCCAAACAGGTGATGCCCGCAGCCGTGTCCGTACGAGATTCCGTCCCGCCCGGCGCGTTCCGGGATCGCCTGCTGCGAGAGACCCGGCAGGGCATCGTACTCGCCGAGAATCCCGATCACGGGTTTCCCCTCTCCCAACGTCGCGGTGAATGCGGTCGGGATCCCGGCCACACCACGCCGGAGTCGGAAACCGGCCTTTTCCAGCAGGTCGGCCAACAGTGCCGAGGAACGGGTTTCCTGGTAGCCCGGCTCGGCCCAGCCCCAGATCTTCATCGCCGCCCCCCAGGTCACGTCCGCCCGCTTGTTGATCGAATCGAACAGGGCCGGCTTGTCCTGGGCCGTCAGGGGAGCGGCCAGCGTCGTGGCCAGCACAACGGCAATCGTCAGGCGAATCATGGCAATCCTCGTTGATGTTAAAAGATGGTCAGAAGAAAACACCACCGGTTTCCGACGATCCCACGGGTGTTCTCCGGGACGCGCCGGGCCCCTCGTGATCAGAACGACTCCAACGCCCCGACCGCGGCCGTACTCACCGCGTCCAACGGATACAGTGACAGCAGTTTGCCGATGTCCTCGACGGTGATCCCGCGAACCGTGTCGAGGTCTTCCTGGACCGAGCGGTAGCGGTCGAGATAGATCCAGTTGCTGCCCAGCGACCCGAGTCGGCCCATGGGACGTTCGCTGCGGAGGACGATGGCCGAGGCCACCCGGTTCTGCGCCTGCTCGAGTTCGGCCCCGGTCACTCCCTCGCGATTGACCCCCTCGTAGACGGCATTGATCCGTTCCAGGTTGTCGGCGGTAGCCTCGGGACGACATCCCAGGTACGTCAACCAGGTGCCGGTGCCGTCGTAGTCATTGAATCCCAGCTCGGCACTCTCGGCGTGACCTGGATCGACCAGTTCCCAGTACAGCCGGCTGCTGGAATCGTCGCCGACGATCACGGCGAGCAGGTCCGCGGCGTAACGAAGCCGGTGAGCCGCCGGTGGTGCCGGTGCCAGTCGCATCACGTGTTGCTGCAGTGCCGCGGGCCGGGTCACGAACCGTGTCGTTCCCTTGATGACCGGTTCGGACGTGTCGCGATCGGTTCGCCCGGTGGGGAAGTTGCTGCAGTGGGTCCGGGCAAGATCAACGACGCTGTCCCAGTCGGCTCGCCCGGCCACGGCCAGCACCATGTTTCCCGTCCGGTACTGCCGGGCATGGTAATCCCGCATGGCCTCGGCGGTCAGGGCCGAGACGCTGTCGGTGGTGCCGAGGATCTTGCGGCCGAGCGGGTGCCCGTCGAAGTGCGCCTGCATCACGGTTTCGTAGGCGGTGAAGGTCGGCTGGTCGTCGTACATGCCGATTTCTTCGAGGATGACCTTCTTCTCCATCTCGAAGTCATCCTGCCGCAGCGACGGGAACAGCAGCGCCGCAAGCAGTTCCACGACCGTGGGCAGGTACTCCGGCAGGATGGCGGCGTAAAACTGCGTGACTTCTTCGCTGGTCGAGGCGTTGTAGTGGGCACCAAGTTCGTCGAAGATCCGGTTGACGTCGTCGGCCGTGTAGACGCCGTTGCCCTTGAAGGCCATGTGTTCCAGGAAGTGGCTCACGCCCGAGAGACTTTCGGTTTCGTCCCGCGCCCCGGTTCGCACAAAGGCCCCCACTCCGACACTCTGCGCGTTCGGATTGAGTTCGGCAATCACGTGCAGCCCGTTCTCGAGCGTGATTTCATGAAACTCCACTGGGCACCTCCAGCGGTTCGGGACCGATCGTCAGTACGGTGAAATCACCGGCCGGGTGTGCATCGATGTACTCGAGGACCGTCTCGACGGTCAGTGCTTCGATCTTCTGACGCACCTCGTCGAGCGTGGTGATGCGGCCCAGGTGGAACCAGTCGCGGGCCAGCGAACCGGCACGGGCGACGGTCGATTCCTGCTGCATGATCAGCGAACTCTTGGCCCGCGCCTGGCAGCGTTCCAGTTCACCGGGCTCGATGCCCTCGCCCAGGCGGATCATTTCGCCAAGCGTGACTTCGAGGGTTTCCTGGGCGCGTTTGGCGGTGGTGCCGGCATAACACAGGACACGACCGTCGTGCGGCAGGCTGTTGAGAACCGCGGCGATCGCGTAACAGAGGCTTCGACGTTCGCGAACCTCGGTAAACAGGCGGGCGCTCATGCCGCCGCTGAGCACGCCGACGGCGGCCCAGGCGGCATAGTAATCCTCGTGCCGGTAGGGAACCGCATCGTAGGCGATCCCGATATGAGTCTGCGTCGAATCGTAAGCGATGTGGTCAACGGCCGGTCCACGCGACCCCTCGACGACTTCCGCCTCGGTCCCCGCTTCCCAGTCGCCGAAGACCTCCTCGACAACCGAGAGGATCTGTTCGGGATCGACGTGGCCGGCGACACCAAGAATGGATCCGTTGGGCATTGCCAGGCGTGCGAAGTGATCACAAACGCCCTCGGCGGTAATCGAGGGCAGGTCGTCGAGATGGCCGTCGGTGGGAAAACTCCAGGGGGCGGGAAAACAGCGGCGACGCAGTTCGACCATGGCCTTTTGCCGTGGCTCGTCCTCCATCGCCCGCAGCATCATCTCGAGTCCGTCGCAACAGGCATCGAACTGGTCGGCGGGCAGGTGAGGTCGACGGAGGATGTCGCCGTAGAGGACCAGGGCCTGGGGCAGGCGGTCGGCAACCGTGGCGGCCGAGAAACCCAGGTGCTTGACACCGACGGTTTCGTTGTGCTGCAGGCCGAGATTGTCCAGGGCCGAGGTGAGCTGACGGCTGTCCAGATCACCGGCACCGCGGGTGATCAGGTCGCTGAGAATCGCGGCGGTGCCGTTTTGTCCGACCGGGTCATGAACGCTGCCGGCCGGAACGAGGAAGGAAAAGGCGGCCGAGCGAACGTCGCGCATCGGCTCGACGATCAGGGTCAGTCCGTTGGCGAGCGTGTGGATCGAAACCGGTGCGGACATGGGAGCAAGGCTTGACGCGGTTGGGAAGCCCCGAGTCTATCGCCTGCAGTCTCCGACGACCACGCGACGGCGGGCCGGGATCACACGCGAGCCGCTTCCACCTGGACGGCCTTGTACATCGTGCGGACAAGCCGGAAGCCGAGCGAGTCGTAAAGCTGGACGGCCGGCAGATTTTCGGCGGTCACCTCGAGGTAGACTCGCTGGAGGCCGGCTTCGCGAAAGCCGGTCAGGTTCTTCAGGACCAGGGCCCGGCCCAGTCCCTGTCCGCGGTGCTCGGGGATGATCCCCACGTTCTGAATGGCTCCCAGGGTCTGGCTGTGAGCCAGTCCCTGGATCGTGCCGACGTCGGTGTCGGACCCGGTGATCAACCACGTGGCCGACGACAGGAAACTGCTTTGCCGGCTGATTTCCTTCATCAACCTCTGGCAGCCGCTGAATTCCCCGAGACAGGGGAAGACCCGCGAGTCGATTTCGTCGTGGAAACTCTGCAGCTTGACACGGGCATGACGTTCCAGGTCGCGAGGATCCCAGGCCGCGAAGCTGTATCCCTCGGGCAACACGGGAACTTCCGGATCGATATCGTCGAGATCGATCTCCATCCGGAACCGTCGGTAATAGGCAACCCCCATACCGTTCTCCTCTGCCGCCGTGTCAGATCGGAACTCGTTGATTCTATCACCGTTTCCGGTCGATCTGTCAACGAGGACTTTTTCTTCGGAGCAAGAGACCGTGAAACGACGACGGCCTGTTCAGGCCGCGGCGGGCTTTGCGAGAACTTCTCAGCCGTCACCGGAGCGACTACAATGTCGGCCCCCTCTCAGAGAGGAACTGGCGGAGTAGCTCAGTTGGTTAGAGCAGCGGAATCATAATCCGCGTGTCGGGGGTTCGAGTCCCTCCTCCGCTACTTG